>CASDWY010000012.1 GCA_949284985.1 uncultured bacterium
CTTGTTTTTAATGAAATTTCTAAAGGGTTTTGTTTTTAATTCAACTGTACACCAACGACAATTTATAGCTGGAATCTGATTATATATCTGATAAATATGGTCAAAACTTCTTTTGGGTTTTATTCTAATGATTTCCTTGCCCAAAAACACCTCTATTTTATTCAAATAATCATAAGTTTCAGGAATTTCTTGTTCAGTATCACAAAAGACAAGTTCTAATTTCTCAAAGATTTCAGGCATGTTATCCCTCATAAAAAATGCCAGTGCGGTGGAATCTTTTCCACCACTTAAACTTAATATATGATATTCTTTTTTATTTTCCATTTATACAAATCTCCTCTAACAACAACTAACCATTAACTACTTTTCTCAAAATCACATTCTGTTCGGGTTTTGAAAGTGATAAAATTTGAGCAATTAATTTTTCAAATTTATTACTTTGTCCAATATTTGCAGTTCCAACTGTAGCCTCTAAAGTATATAATTTAAGTGCCAGGTCTTTAACTTTAACCTTAAAATCTGCTACATCTTCATCACTCCAGTCCTTTGGAACTCTCGATTTATTAATAAAAGTAGCAATTCTATTAATCCATAAAATATCATCAGCTTCTTTTTCTACAACATTATTGAATAGGATTTTGAGTTCTTTTTCTCCAATATACTCTTCTATAGCTTCAAATCTGTTTCTTAATTCTTCTCTTGTTTTAGAATTAAAACTTTCAAAGAAAAATGTATTAATTTCAAATATCATATTTTTAGTTGCATTCTTTAATTCATCAATAGATGATTTATAGGTGCTTAGGAATTCTGAATCACAATCTGATAAGAATTTCCCTGCAAGAACTTTAGGAATGTCTCTGTTAAAAAGACTTATTGGGTCTTTAGCATTCATAATTGCATTTCTAAATCTTAGTGTTTTTTTAGATAGTCTTTCAGTGTTTAGGGTATATTTTTCTAGGTCTCTAATAAAATAGATAAGAGCTTTTGTGATGTCTAGAATGTTTTTAGTAGGTTTATCAGATAAAACAAGAGAAATATCTTCAAGTATTGGAGTATCTTCCATTATTGTTTTTTGTATTTCAAAGTTCTGAGGACAGAATATCATCCTATCGAACATAAGTTGATTGAGTTTTAATTGGAACTGTAATTTCTCATAAATTGCAAGAATATCCTTGTTTTTAGCTAATACATCAAGTAATAAAATTCCAACGATAGATTTTGTAAGACCATAGGACATAAATCTTTCAAATAAATCAGTAAGTTTAATTTTTTTACCTTGTAAAATATATTCTTCAATTTCATTTTTAATATTCTTACAAGTTGAACTCTCAGATAAAAGTTCTCTGATTAAATATGATTCAATAGAATTCTCTTTTAACTCCTCACCCTCTAGTAAATGTCTTGCTAAACATCTAATTGCTTTAGTCAATATTGGGGGCATTTTATCAAGTTTTAAATATTCAAGATTAATTTCAGGACGTTTAGGATATTCTTTACAACACCAAGATTGGATAGGATTTTCTTTTAAGTAATTTTGACCTTTTTCAGTTAAAAAGTATTCTTTTTTATCTTCTTTAATTAACTCATTTGTTATTGCATACTTTTTAAGGTCTTTAATTTGAGTATTAGTAAGTCCTACAATAAAGTTCAAATCAGGTTTTTTAAATATTTTAGGGTCTTTTTCAACACACACTAACAGTTTGTTTAAGTATTCCATTAAAATTCCTTTCTTGCTCAAAAAAGCAAAAATAGTCCTATTGTTTATAGGCACGCTAACTGGTGCTTTTTTAAGCAAATTAAACTAATTCCAAGTCCGATACGGCTATTGAGATTCGGGGGTATCTCTTTTCTTATTTAATTTATTAATTTTATTTAAACAATATTATTAGAAAACAATACAAATTTGATAATTTAGGATATTCAGTTGTAACAATATACTTTAATTATTATTTATAATTTGAAGAAACATGAGAAAATTAATTATTTCTTAACAATTTACTGCTATTATTAAGTGGTAAAATAGAGCTAAATGAGAGTTTTAATAGCATTATTAATTTTCTTGACTAAATATTACAATTAAGTAGTCTTATTAGATAAGATAGATTTTATGAGTTTTTGTAAGCGAGAGTTATATGAAAAGACGTGATTTCATAATAAATTCAGCTTTAGCAATAGGTGGAGCAGCAATTTTATCAGGCTGTGGCAAAAAAGAGATTAAAAAGCTGAAGTACAAGTCGTAAGAAGGAAATTTAAAAATATCGACACTCCTTTAATTGCATTAGGTTGTATGCGACTTCCAATGCGTGATGGAAAAATCGATATGGTGGAATTAGACAAAATGGTTGAATATGCAATGGAGCATGGTGCAAATTACTTTGATACTGCATACATGTACGTAGATGGTAAATCAGAAAATGCAATAGGCGAAATTTTGAAAAAATACCCTAGAGAAAGTTTCATTCTAGCTGATAAATGCCCTGCATATCTTGTAAATTCACCATCAGATGTAAGAAAACTTTGTGAAGAGCAATTAAAAAATGCCAAGTAAAATATTTCGATAATTATATGGTACATAATATTAACAAAAATACATTAAGCAATTACCGCGATAATAATATGTACGATGAACTTGTAAAACTAAAAAAAGAAGGATTAGTAAAACATATTGGTTTCTCATTTCATGGAGATCCACAAATGCTTAGAGAAGTAATCAATGAGCACAAATGGGATTTTTGCCAATTACAAATAAATTACTTAGACTGGGAAGTTGTAAATGCTGATGAATTATACCAAATAGCAGATGAAGCAGAAGTTCCGGTAATCGTTATGGAACCATTGAGAGGTGGAGTATTATGTAATCTTCCGCAAAAAGCAAAAGATAAATTGAAACAAGCATGCCCAAATGATACTCAAGCATCATTCGGGCTAAGGTGAGTTGCAGGCCGTCAAAGAGTTTTCACTATACTTAGCGGAATGAGCAATTTACAACAACTGAAAGAAAATGTTGATACTTTTGTAAATTACAAAAGACTTGTGTAAATTGTATGGAGTTCCTCAAAAAGTTATAGAATATTACCCACTAGAAAATCAGATTATAAAAAATAACCCTAAAGACAGTTGCTATCATTGTAAAAAACTGTTCTTTTCTCAACTTAAAAGTTTTGCAGGCGAAAAAATAGTAATAGATGGAACAAATGCAGATGATATAAAATCATACAGACCGGGAATAAAAGCGTTAAAGGAATTAAAAATTCTCTCTCCTTTTGTTGAATTTGAAATTACAAAAAAAGAAATCAGAGAATTTGCAAAAATATCAGGAATAAAAATTTATGATAAACCCTCAACCCCTTGTATGGCAACCCGTTTTCCATATGGTACAGAGTTAAATGAAACACTTTTAAGCACTGCTAAAAAAGGCGAAGAAATTATAAAAAGTTATGGTTTAGAAAACTGTAGATTTAGAATTTACAAAGATATTGCACGCATTGAAGTCACACTTAATAAAATGGAAAAAGTCCTTAAATACAGATCTGATATTATCAATGATTTAAAAAAAGAGACGAGCTTAAAATATTTTACACTTGATTTAGAAGGCTTGCGGAAAGGAAGTATGGATATAAATTAGTCATATTTATTTCCAGTAAACTTTGAAGTTTTCAATTTCTTCAAGAGTTTTGTGATAATCCCCCTTGAAACAAAGCGTCCTATCATCAATATAAAGATAAGACGGCAATTTTACATTAGTAACATCTTTAAAAAATTTATCTAAATTATTATTAATTAGCCATTTAGTTGCTAGCATCAAGTTTCTTGATGTAAAAAGATACAATTCAGCACTTTGAGATAATGTTTCTAAAAACTCATAAGCTCCGACCTTAATTTCAGGAATATAATTTTCATTGAAATTCTCTTTCCCATACTCATTTAGTACGCCGTCTAAATCTATAAGTATCTTTTTAGTATACATAAATATTAGCCTATTATTGCTAGTAGTACTAGTTGTATATAATGCTAGTATAGCTAACAATTTAAAAATGGACAAGCCTTTTTTAGAAAAATTAGCAAAAAGATTAAAAAATTTAAGAGAAGAAAGAAAATTAACACAAGATGACTTAGGCGTGAATGGAGTTTCCAGATCAATGATTAGTCTGCTTGAACTTGCCAAAACAGACGTTACCGTCACTAAGTTAAAAATTATAGCTGACAACTTGGGACTTGAAGTTAAGGATTTGTTTGACTTTAAAGATTAATGATTATGGACAAGGTTTTATTACAAAAATTAGCAAATCGTATAAAAGAGTTGAGGAAATTATATAAGTACACTCAAGATGATTTAGCGGATTTAGCCCAAATTGCACGCTCTACTTTAGGGAATATTGAAACTGCTCAAAATGATGTAACCTTTTCCAAATTAAACAAAATAGTAAAGGCTTTTAATCTAACATTAGCTGAATTTTTAAATTTTTAGTTAGTCGTTAAATAAAAATGAACAGGATTTTTTTAGAAAAAGTACCAAAAGTTTTTTATTTTAAAAAAACTTTTGGTACACAATATTGTCAAAATTAATTTTTTCTATAACCGCATTTAGGGCAAACGCCATCAGAATTTAATGAAATACCGCACAAAGGGCAACGAGCAAGTGTTTTTTGTACTTCATATTCTTCACTGGCAGCATTGACACCGCTTGTGAAAGTAATTTTAGATATATTTAATTTATCTTTTAACAAATCATAAACTATTTTTATCATACCTTCAACAGTCATTGTTTCTTTGGTAACGACAAGTCTGCAATCAGGATAAGCAGTAGCTAAATTAGTTTTGAAAGCGGCACCTTTCATTGTATTTTGTGGGGCGCCGTTTTTAATTCCTTGTTTTTCGTAAACCTCTAGAATTGCAGGCAAAAGTGGGTCATCTTCTCTTAAAATTGTTGCGTGGTCAAAGTTTTTTAACACGTCCCAAGCTGTTTTTTGAATTTCATTACAAGGGAAGACCATATTTACACCCATATTAATACTATCTTCTACTTCAATTGTCAAAACGCCGGTATGCCCATGTAAATACTGAGCTTCTCCTTTAAAACCATAAAATCTGTGTGCATACTGCAAATCAAAAGTAGTAATTGATTTCATAAATTTCTCCTTTTTAAGTAATAATCAATATATTTTGGATCTTAATTGTTTTACAAATACTATCAATATTATTCAACTTAGTCAATATACTCTAGGCTAAAAATTTTAATTGGAATTTTGAATGAAAGATAGATTACAGAAGAATAAGATTTCGAAGAATTTAGAGCAGACCTTTTGGGTAAAAGAAAAAACTGGAAAACGTACTTAGAGGAAGATTTTTGGCTGTCATCATTATAAAAAATATAATGATGTAGTACTCCTGCAAAAAATCTTTAACCACTCCTCACCATCAGTAACACTCCGCTACATTGATATCTAATAAGACACAATTGATGAAAGTTATATGAGGTTTTAGTAGAGTGATAGAAACGCTTTACAATTCACCACAATAAGAATTTTATGCTAATATAGACATAATAGATAGGAGTAATTATGGCTTTAAAACTGGAAGTGCAGATTGATGGTAATAAAATTTATTCTCCATTAAGAGATAAATGGCTTGTGTTAACACCGGAAGAACAAGTTCGACAAAATTATATTTGTCGATTGGTAAATGTTTACGGATATAGCCTTGAACAAATGGACGAAGAATTAAAAGTTAATAATTCGCACAGAGGTCAAGGAAAAGCCAGAGCAGATATTGTTATTTGGAAATCTAAAGAAGATAAACAAAAAAACAAAGCAGCTTTTATTGTAATCGAGTGCAAAGCCGAAACCGTTAAAATTCAACAGCAAGATTATTATCAAGGTGCAAACTACGCTGCTTGGTCTGGTGCGAGTTTCTTTGTAACGACTAACACTAAGGAAACTAAATTCTTTAGAGTTGATAAAGATTCTATGCCCAAAGATTTGGATGAAATTATTGATATTCCAAATGCTTCAATAATCAATGACCAAAAGAAGATTGATAAATTATTATCTCAAACTAAGGCTTTTTCCAGAGATGAATTTGCAAAACTGCTTTTTAAGTGTCATTGCATTATTCGAAACAATGACAAACTTTCTCCAGAAGCCGCATTTGATGAAATAAGCAAAATCTTATTTATGAAAATAAGATATGAACGTAATCCGGATGAAGATGTATTATTCTCTTTAGAAAAATTTCAAAAAGATGAAAGACATTTTGAAAAAAATATTAAAAAGCACTTACCGTTAGAAGCTCAAATACCTTACATGCAATATTTGTTTAAAGCAACAAAAGATGAGTTTGCAGACGATAAGTTATTTGAACCTTATGAAACAATTAAAATTAAACAATATAGCTTTGAGCAAATTGTAAAAGAACTTGAAAAATACAACCTTTCAGCAACATCTGATGATGTTAAAGGTATAGCATTTGAACAATTTTTAGGAACAACTTTTAGAGGTGAGCTAGGACAGTTCTTTACACCTCGTACAATAGTAGATTTCATGGTAGAAGTACTTGACCCTCAGGAAGGTGAAACTATTTGCGATCCTACCTGTGGTTCTGGAGGTTTCTTAATTAAGGCTTTTGAATATGTTAGAGATAAAATCGAAAAAGATGTTGAACAATATAAAAAAGATTTAAAAGCTAAACTTTTTAATGCAGAATATGAAAAATTGTCAGAAAAAGAACAACTTGAAGTTAATGAAAAATATAGTGATTATATTAAAAAACTAACAATCGATATAAGTGTACCGAATAAAGCTTATCATAAACAATCTGAAGCAGAGAAAAATAGAAGAATCTCAAGACTGTCATCAAGCTGCATATATGGTACTGATGCAAATCCAAGAATGGCAAGAACATCAAAGATGAATATGATAATGCACGGGGATGGTCATGGCGGAGTTCATCACCACGATGGTTTAATCAACGTAAATGGAATTTTTGAAAATAGGTTTGATGTAATTCTAACAAATCCACCTTTTGGAGCAAGAGTTGAAAAAAATCAAACTTTAACCTCTACTGATATTGATATACCTATAAAATTAGATTTATCAAACAAAAATGATGAACAGATAAAGGAACAGATAAACTCAATAGACAATGTTCAGTTAAAAACAAAATTATTGCATTATTATGAACGTTATGGAATTGAATATTTGCAAAAATTAAATCAATTGAATGACGATATTGATAAAAAACAAAAAGTTCTCGATAGGTTTAAATTAGGTAAAGTAAGTGGCTTAACAGAAGTTCTATTTATGGAAAGATGTTTAAATCTTCTAAAACCTGGTGGCAGAATGGGAATTGTACTTCCCGAAGGAGTTTTAAATAATTCCAATTTGCAAAAAGTTAGAGATTTCTTTGAATCAAGAGCAAAAATTCTTTTAATTACATCAATCCCACAAGATGTATTTATAGCTTCCGGTGCAACTATAAAACCAAGTTTACTCTTTTTTAAAAAGTTTACGAAAGAAGAAGAAAAACAATACAATGATATTGTAAATCAAGTAAAAAAAGAAATTGATGATAAATATAAAATTGAAATATTGGAGATTGATAACCAACTTTCTAATGATAAAAAAGCTCATCAAAAAGCTTTAAAAGAAATTGAAAAACGTAAAGAACAGGAATTTGAAACAACAGGTCGGGAAAAAATTAAAGAACTTTTCGACTACCAAATTCCAATAGTTCAAGTTGAAAAAGCAGGTATAACAACAACTGGTGCACCATGTGAAAATGAACTTGTAGATGTTGCTAATGAATTTAGAACATATCGTCAAGAAAATAATTTATGGCAAGCTAATAAATTAGATGTTTCATACAAGCTTGTAAACAATAACTTGGTGCGAGTAATAAACGGTGAGGAACAAGTTATTGATGAATAGTCGTGCTTTTTCATATCTGAATTTTATTCACTTTTCACAGCTTAATAAATGGTATGTAAGTTGTTATATTAATCCTCATATTATAAAGAGTAAATACAAACTTGTTTCTCTTGAGAAGCTGATGAAACCCTATAAAAAATTAATTAAAAAGAATGACTATAAAGGTGATGTTCCAATTATTGAAAAAATATCTTTTAAGGATGGAAAAATCCATTATCGGAAAGAATTTAAGACTGGAATGAATCTATATGAATTAAAACCAAAACAATTATTGGTTTCGAAAATAAATTTTCACCAAGGTGCTTTGTCAATAGCTGATGGCATTATTACAAATTGTTCAACGCATTATCAACCTTATGAGGTCGATTATTCTTCTGTTTTATCTGATTATTTGGTATTTGTGATAAGAAGCAATAAATTTCAACAATATTTGTCTTATTTGCGTGCAGATGGGATAAAGAATGAAGCAACATATGATTTTATAAAAACATTAAAAATACCCTTACCTACATTAGAAAAGCAAAAAGAAATTGTAGATAGATACAATGAAAAAATCAAACTTGCAGAAGAACAAGAAAAAGAAGCTCAAAATCTTGAACAAGAAATCGATCAGTATATATGTGAAATATTAGGCATTAAGATTCAAAATCAATTAGAACAAAATAAAATAAGCTATCTTAATTTTACATCATTAAAGAAATTATCTAGGTGGGATGTTTATAACAATAAAAATCAAGTATTATCAACCAAATATAATTTTGGTAAATTAAAAGATATTATTATCGGGAAACCACTTTATGGAGCTGGAGAAAAAGGAATTAATAGAAAAACTGATGTTAGATATATAAGAATTACAGATATTAATGAAGACGGAAGTCTTAATAATGATGTAATATCAGCTGAAAATGTAGACGAAAAATATCTATTAAAAGCAAATGATTTTTTAATTGCCCGTTCTGGTAATACTGTTGGAAAAACTTTTTTGTATAAAGAGAAGTTTGGGAAATGCATTTATGCGGGTTATTTAATTAAATTTACATTAAATTTGCAAAAAATAATCCCAGAATATTTGCTATATTATACAAAATCAACAGCGTATAAATCTTGGATAAATTCAAATCAAAGAGCCAATGCTCAGCCAAATATTAATAGTAATGAATATTTGAATAGTCCAATAATAATACCTGAAATACAAATACAACAAAAATTAGTTGAAACAATTTCTCTTAAAAAAGAGAGAATTCACAATTTAAAGGAAATTTCGGAGCAAAATCGCCAACTTGCCCAAGAAGAATTTGAAAAGGAGCTGTTTGAATAGTGCTAGAATCAAAAATATTCTAGATTCAATTAATGTTTGTATTATTTATTGAGAGTGATTTTATGGCTCATATGTTGAACTATCAATCTAAACAACTTTTAGAAATAGCAAAAAGAGGGGTTGAAATTGCAATAGAGCAAGATGAAGATATTGCAACAAGTTGGATTAATCAAGAATTGAAGAAAATAGGAGTTGATTTTTCAAAAGAATTTTTACAGAGCAAGAAAAATAGTCATAGCTGATTTTCGGTAGGGCGATGCGAGGCTTGACGAGCAAGCCCATAAGGTGTCGGGAAGCTGAGAACTTTCCGACACCCCGAATAATCCAAGAGAAGAAAAGACCCCTACATCTTAATACTAAAAACCAGCCTCAATCGCGCTGTCTGTTTGATTTTTTATTAAATTTTCCCCGTCTCAATGTCCCAGAAACCTATTACCCAGAAACCTACTAATTGGAAAGGACTATTTTTGCAATAAAAAAGAAGTCAATGATGACTTCTTTTTAAATGGTGGTGCAGAAGTTACAAAGTTAGAACTTATAATCAATAAATTTATTGAAAATGTTCGCACTTTTGAACTGTTTGAACTTGGCCGAATGATTGATTGTATAAATTTGAGAAAAGTTGCCTAGTGTCATATGAGTAAACAGTGTAAAAATTTTTATTTCGATGTATTTATATGATATGACTAATGATGATAAATTTAAAATAAATTTTACTAATAAAGAATGTATCGACATACTTGAGGCATTTTATTGGGGGACAAAAAAAATTTGTCCATATTGCAATTCTGAGAATCATAGTTTAAGAATAATAAAAAACAGAGAAATTAATATATATCATTGTAACAACTGTAACACTGATTATACAGTTTTAGTTAATACAATATTTCAAAATACTAAATTACCGTTAACAAAGTGGTTTGAAACGATTTTATTAACTACACAATCAACAAAAAAAATTTCCGCAAGACTTTTGGCACATAAAATATGCGTAACAAAAGATACAGCATTAAGATTAATAAAAAATGTTGAAAATTTTGATGCAAAAGAGGAGTTTATTCAAATACTGGAAGAAAGAACTAAAAAAGAAAGGATAATCAATGACCAAAAAACAAGAAAAACAAACTGAAACATTAAAAGCCCTTTATCGTGGCAAATTACCTATTGGTGGTGTTGAATTAGATTGTGCCGTTCTGAATGATAATACTAGAATTTTAACTACTTCATCTATATTTCAAGCCTTTAAGCGTGGATATAGTAAAGGTTGGTATAGAATAGAACGAAAAATTAAAGTTGAAAATGAATTAAAAAAATATTTCCCCGAATATAATTTGATGCAACCTCCCATTTTTCTTGATAGTTTATCGTTAATTCCCTTGGTAAATCAAGATTTATTTAGTTTGATGCAACCAATTAAATACTTAGACAATAAACAAGAAAAAGAAGGATACAATGCTAATGTTTTGGTA
Source organism: uncultured bacterium (assembly GCA_949284985.1). Lineage (GTDB taxonomy): Bacteria > Cyanobacteriota > Vampirovibrionia > Gastranaerophilales > Gastranaerophilaceae > RGIG2134. The sequence goes on from CASDWY010000012.1 coordinate 10,713, forward strand.
GAACTATGTAATTTATATTTAGAGGCAAGAAGAACAGGTGTTTTAAATCATCAACAAAAGCATTTAGCAGAACAAGCTGAAATTTTACTTGCATCATTCGCAAAAGTTGGTATTATTGCCCTTATTGATGAAGCAACTGGTTTTCAATATGATAGAAAGCATGATGCTTTACGTATATTATTAGAACAATACATTGCAGACGGTTTGCAAAAATGGGTCAAAAAATTTCCTGATGAGTTTTTTACACAACTAGACAAGTTATATCAGAACGAGAAAACAACATCAAGAACAAGACCTAAATATTATGGCTTATTTATAAATAAATATATTTATGAACCGATTGAAAATGGATATGTAAAACAAGAATTGGACAAAATGAATATAAAAGAAGATGGAAAAAGAAAAGCTCGTTTTCATCAATGGTTAACTGAATTTGGCAATGGCCAATTAACATTACAAATCGGGCGAGTAATGGGGGTTATGGAAATTTCAACAAGTATTAGGACATTCAAGGAAAAAATTAACCGACAAAAAAAATTGGCAATTCAGCCTGAACTTTTCGACACTGAAGAATTCAACAAAGAGCAAGTATAAAAATAGTGCTATTTTATGTTCTCCTTTCTAGTATTGAAATAGAAAGGAGAACATCTTATGACAACAAAGAAACCAAATTTTATTGTTAAATTTGACAATTCTAACCCAACAGAGGAAGAAAGAGCAAAAGCTATTTGTGATTTAATTTTATGTTTAATGAAATTATCAGCAAAGCAAGAGGCTAAGAAGTTTAAAACTAAAAATGAGCAAAAAGAATACGAACAAAATTTCTCTAATTTCGCCTCAAAAGCCTTATGTGACAATAATTTTGACGATAAAAAGCAATAAAATTATGTTCGAACTTCTAAAACTCGCATTATTATTGTGTTTTGACGATTGATTGTTTTTGGTGTCTGCCTTGTTTGAACAGGTGCAGAGCGTATAAATAAGCTATCATTATAAGATTTAAAATACAAGAAGCTGAGATAGATTTAAAAAAGTTAAAATTTACCGTACGGTAAATTCCGCTGTAAAAATTGTTTCTAAGTATGTATTTTTTACCGTTCGGTAAAAAATCTTGATTTTTCTATGAAAATATTGTAAAATTTTACCGATAGGTAAAAAATGAATATAACAGATACTAAAAAACTGGGAACATATATTAAAAATGCCCGTAAGGAACAACATCTTACACAAGCAGATTTGGCGATTGCGGCTAATGTCGGTGTAAGGTTTCTTGTTGATCTGGAAAACGGGAAAGAGACTGCGCAAATTGGGAAAGTCATAAATGTTTGTCGTGCCTTGGGGATTACAATAGATGTAAAATCTCCTTATGAAAAAATTTAAGAGGTAAATGTTGGGGTAAATGTTGGGTAATTCTTTGAATGTATTTTTGAATGATAAACATATCGGAATATTAGAAAAAGACGGCAATGGCGGCGTAATTTTTCAATATTCGACCAATGCTGATAGAATCTTATCTTTGAGTTTGCCAATTCAAAAAGCCCCTTTTGATAATAAACAATGCAGAGGATTCTTTAACGGATTATTACCTGAAAGCGAACATACAAGAATTGCTATCGGGAAAAAATACGGGATTAATCCAAAAAACGATTTTTCAATTTTGCAAGCAATAGGTTATGACTGTGCGGGTGCTGTTTCATTTTTTGACAGTTCTGATGAACAAACACCTTCAAAATACTTGCAAGAAGCTTATGAAATTGATTATACGGCATTAGAAGAAAATGCACTTGAAAAATTTATAAATGAACTTCCACAAAAACCATTGGCAACAGGACTTGAAGATATGCGGTTATCTTTAGCCGGCGCACAGGATAAAACCTCTGTAATAGTTGTTGACGGGCAAATAGGAATTCCCAAAAGTAATGTGCCGACAAGCCATATTTTAAAACCAGCAATAAACGGATTTAATGAAACTATTGAAAATGAATTTATATGCATAAAAACCGCGAAAGTTTTGGGCATAAATGTTCCCGAAGCCAAAATCGCTTATGCAAATAAGACAAAATACTTTTTAATTCAAAGATATGATAGAGAAATAATTAATAACAAAATAAAAAGAATTCATCAAGAAGATTTTTGTCAGGCCTCCAACATTCCAAGCGCATACAAATACCAATCTGAAGGCGGTGTTGATTATAAAAGATGTTTTGAAATCTTAAGAGCCGCATCGCAGCCCGCAGTCGCAATTAACCAATTTATTCAATTGATGATTTTTAATTACTTGATAGGAAATAATGATGCCCATGGTAAGAATTTTTCTATACTGCATTATGAAAATGGAGAAATAAAATTTGCACCTGCATACGATATTCTGTGTTCTCAAGTTTATCCTGAATTGTCAAATAAAATGGCAATGAAAATCGGCGGACATTATAAACATGATGAGATTTTATTAAGGCATTTTGAAAAACTGGCAAATGAAAATGATATCAGTTTTACTCAGTTAAAAAAGGTTATAAAAAATCAATGTGAAAATCTTCCAATTATTGTTGAGGATGTGATAAACAGCTTTGACAACAAAATCGGAAAAGATATCCTATCGGTAGTACAAAAAAATTGCACTAAATTGTTAAAAGAATTTTAGTTTGAATACAAATTTTTGCATTGTTCTTGAATATCTAATGCTATCTCTTTGACAGCTTTTTCCTTAAGCCCTATATTTTTTGCAACCGATAAAATATCAGCCAAACTCGGATTTTTACCTTCTCCGTTAATCGTTGTCGCATGTTCTCCATTGAAAGAAGAACTGTAAGTCAGATCATACGCAGGAGACAGGTGCCATTCTTTTTTATTGTCATCATAAAGATAAGAAAAATTCTTCGAATGGTCATCTCTATTGTGCGCAAAGACATTAAAGCACATCAGCCTGAATAGTTGTTCAATATCCTGATAATTTCTTGTAAGTTCAAGCGTGAGTTTCATCAATATATTATAATCAAGGTTAGGAAGCCTGTGGCTTGTTTCTAATAGCCCACTTGCCGATACCATATGGACTTTTTTGTCAGTTTTTCCTTTTGTACGGTCAAACCTTTTTACACCAAAATACCCCGAACAAATTTTTGAAGGGAAAAGCCTTGTTTCAGGCATATTTATGCCGCAATCTTTTGCACATAATGAATATTGATACTCTTTTTCGCCAATATTTTTAGGGTCAATAGATGACGGAAATTTAATTATCCAGTCTTCATCATTTATAGAAGTCAAAATCTTTGGTCTTGCACCGCCGGAGGAGCCTCCCAGTTGAAAAAGTTCATCTAAATTGTCCGAATCCTGCGATTCCAGTATTTTTGAACACTCTTGAGCAAGAATGTCATAATCATCAATATTATTTTTAGTTTCAAATCTGTGTTCAGGTTTATAAGTCAAAGCACCCATCCCACTTTGTTGAACAACAGCAAGGCGATTAAGATTATCGACTTCGGCAGGATTAATTTTATTTTTCAAAAGCAATCTGTCAACAAGCAATCGTCCCCAGCCGTCAGGCAAACTGTCATTGAAAACGCCAAATAGTCCGCCAAAGGGTTCGTATTTTGGTATAAAAACTTTTTTGATGAGCGGCAAACTAAAAGGCGAAATACTAAAGCCATTGCTCAGCCAATCCGAATCATATTCAAAAGCAACAACTCTTTCGGGAGTTTTTGCAAGAGTCCCCACTAAAATATCATTATAAAATACTTTTAAATATCTATAGTTGTCCATTTATGACCTCATCAATTGATGTGTAGTTTTTTTGAGTAAACAAATTTCCCAAATCCTGCTCTAAATTGAGAGCAATCAGAATTTTTATAAGAGAATTCAAAGAAATTTCATACTTTGATTCAAACCTTTTGATAGAACCAAGACTGACACCTGATTTTGAGGCAAGCTGCATTTGCGAAAATTTAAGCTTTTTGCGTTGCTGCTTAATTTTTGTAACCAATTCCTTTGCTATTTCATTAGGAGTTTTAGGATTAAATAAAAAGTTGTTCATAGATAATATATTATACTATTATTGCTAAAAAGTCAATAATTAGACAATATATTATCTAATTTGTGCGCAAACTCTTTAACCCGAAACACAACAGAATGAAGTTGTGTTGTATTTTTTGAATTCGGGGGCCAAATTTTCTAAACCCCGCTTGAATGCCGTTTAAACATTGTTTAAATAGTGTTTAAATTTTGTGTCATTCGTCTTTACTTTTTATAGGGAAGAAGCAAACATTGTCTGTGATTAAGCGGATTTTAAATGAACATAGTACAACCTATAAAAAAGATAGAAGACATCCAAAAGATTAAAAAATATCTTGCAAAAAAGCCAAGAAATGCACTGCTTTTCAGCTTTGGGATAAATACAGGACTCAGGATATCGGATATTCTTTCTCTTGATGTTGGGGATGTAAAAGACAAGGATTATATTGAAATCAGAGAGAAAAAGACGAACAAGTATAAGAAATTTCCGCTTAATAGGTTTTTGAAAGAGGAGATTGATTTATTTGTAGAGGGTTTGGCGAGTGAGCAACCGCTTTTTTATACTCAAAAACATTGCAGACTGGATAGAGCACAGGCGTATAGGATTTTAAATAAAGCCGCACAAGCAGCAAGGATAGCCGAAAAGATTGGCACACATACACTAAGAAAAACCTTTGGCTACCATCATTATAAAAAATATAATGATATAGTACTCCTGCAAAAAATCTTTAACCATTCCTCGCCATCAGTAACACTTCGCTACATCGGCATCGAACAAGATACCATCAACGAAAGTTATATGAATCTTTATTTATAGATTTTTAAGAAGCATATTATTCAAATATAGAAACTATTTTTCTATAAAGTTCTATATTCTCAATTACAACTATTTCTAATTTATTTATTGCTCGAGTGATTTGCTGAAAAAACATTTTTCGTAATGAATATGGATTGTAAGTTACTTTATTTGCCCATAATCTTTCATTTTCATCATAATAAAAATTTTTATCTAATACCGTTATTACATTTTCAAATTCTTGACCAATTACTTGGTGAGCAGTATTGCTTTTTAAGAAATTTAATCTATGCATCTCGCAGCGATTTCCATAATTTCCAGTATTAGGCGTGTATGAAATATATGTATAATTTTTTTTATTTAAAATGTATTGTTTTGCATCTTCTAAATTTTCAAAATACACTACATTTATATTTTTGCTAGAAGTTTCAATATGATGTTTTCTTTTAAGATCTAATAATACAGTTATAAATGAAGCTAAAGCTTTATTAATGCGAATTTTGTCATTTAGTTTATATTTATTAATATTTGCCCATTCAATAGCCCAACCTTCTTCTTTTCTAAACGTTTGATTTTTATCTCCACTCATAATTAAAATTATTTGTTTTTCTTTAATTTTATTAATAATATCATCAAACTGTTTTTTGTTATTAGCTCTTTGGACTTCATCAATAATGATTATTTCTGGTGATTCTCCTTTAAAAATTGATGACCAAAACTTTATGGGTTGAATATTCCAGCTGAAATCTTCTTTTAATTTTTCGTGGCCAGGATTTAGATTACCCATATGAATAATGGCAACTTTTTTATTATTTGCTATAAAATTTTTGGCAAGATGGTATGCCAGTAATGTTTTACCACTACCAGCTCCACCTGTTATTAAAAAAGTTTTCTCATTATTTTTGATATGAGTTAAAATATCTTGCTCAATTTCTTCTTGTTCTTTTGTAAGAAAATATTCATTATTTAAAAATTTTTCAGTTTTTGAAAATGGTGAAATTAAATAATTCGAAGGCTTGAAATGCTCATCTATATTTTGATTAATCATAATTTCGTCAGTTTGACTCTTTATTATATCTATCAATTCTTGTAAATCAACTTCTAATAATTCATTTTCTTCATTTAATTTAAAAAGTTTACGCTCTTTTGCAGCATATGTGTAAAAAAATAAATTTTTATTGAAAAATTTTAAATAATATTTGTTTTTAATGAGCTGATGTTGTATTTTTTGAGTGATTTGGCGTTTTAGTTCTATGTTTAGAATGCTTTTATCTGTAAATCTTAACAAATCAAACTCTTTGCCTATTTGGGGAATTGTATAGCCAATATAAAAATCATTAAAATTGCTTATTTTTATTCTAGGCTCTTTTTTATAAATATTTTGCAATAATATATTCAATGACTCAAGATCCGAACATTTAATTTCTGTATTCCAGAATTTTAGACATTTTACACCAGGAACCTCTTTTTTATAATGTTCAAATATTTCTGTTAGGCTTTTTAAATTTGCAGTTTTCATAAAATTATTCTATCACAACAACTCCTTACAACGAATGATTACATGCTTGATATTTCTTAATACAATTTATTATAAAAGGAAGTAAGCTATGAGCAATGAAAAAGTAATAGTCATCCCAGACGGAAAAATATGTGATTATATTGATGGTACGTTTAGAAATGACACACCAGAGGAATATGTCCGTCAGACAATTGAAAAACGATTAGTCAATGAACATAAGTATGACAGAGAACGTATCAATATTGAATATACTTTGAAATTGGGGTCAAGGAAACCCAGAGCAGATATTGTTATATTTCCAAAAGACTGTTCCGAAAAGACTCAGAATAACATAAATATAATAATAGAGTGTAAAAAAGAAACCGTTAATCCAAATAGTAAGGAAGATGGTATTGGTCAGTTACAGTCTTATATGTCAGCATGTCCCAATTGTGAATGGGGAATGTGGACTAATGGACAGCATAAAGAAGTCTTTAGAAAAACCATTAATGATAAAGGTGAAATTACATATTTAGATTACAATGATATTCCATTTGCCGATGGCTCATTAGAAGATGTTGATCGTCCTAAAAGAGAAACACTAAAAAAGGCTTATGAAGACAATCTTCTATTTGTGTTTAAAACTTGTCATAATCATATTTATGTAAATGAAGGCTTACAAAAACAACCTGCATTCTTTGAGCTATTAAAACTTATATTTTGTAAAATTGAAGACGAAAAGAATATTCCGAATGCATTAGAATTTTATGCAACATCAGCTGAAAGAAATAATCAAGACGGTCAATTAACTGTTAAAAACCGTATAAATAAAATCTTCACAAGAGTAAAGTCAAAATACGCAAATATATTTGAGAAGAACGATGAAATTAAATTAAAAGCGAGAACAGTTGCCTATCTCGTAGCAGAGTTACAAAAATATAGTCTTTTGAATACTAATATTGATATCAAAGGTAAAGCTTATGAAGAATTAGTCGGAGCCAATTTAAGAGGTGATAGGGGAGAGTTTTTCACGCCTAGAAATGTTATGAAAATGACAGTTGAAATGCTTGCTCCACAAATAGAAGAAAAGGTTTTAGATAGCAGTTGCGGTACAGGTGGCTTTATTGTCAATGCATTAACGTATGTTATCTCTAATTTAGAGAAGACAATGGAAAAACAACTTGGTAAAAAGAAAGATAAATGGAATTCAGATGAATTATTAGCATTTAGAGATAGAATTTCAGAAGTTGCCGCAAGTAGTTTCTTTGGTTTTGATATAAATCCTGACTTAGTTAAAGCAACAAAAATGAATATGGTAATGAATAATGACGGTAGCGGCAATATTCTACCTTGTAACTCATTAGACCCTCCGCATTTATGGAGTGATGATTTTAAGAGTAAATTGGCGAGTGCTCTTGGTATAAGTAAGGATAAAATCACAAATTGTGATAACATCGCATTCTTTGATGTGATTGTAACTAACCCACCTTTTGGAAGTAAAATTCCTGTAAAAGATACAGCCGTATTGCAACAATATGACTTAGGACATATCTGGAATAAAGATAGCAATGGTAATTGGGTTAAGTCCAATAAGCTTCAATCATCAGTCCCGCCTGAACAATTATTTATTGAAAGGTGTCTTCAATTACTCAAACCTGGTGGAAGAATGGGAATAGTATTACCGGATGCAATATTAGGAGCCCCAGGTCTTGAATATATAAGAACATGGTTAATTCATAAAGCATATATCATTGCAAGTATAGATTTGCATGAAGATACTTTTCAACCTAGAAATGGTACCCAAACATCAGTTTTATTCTTACAAAAGAAAACTAAAGATGAAATCGACAAAGAAGAAAAATCTGGACAAATGAAAGATTACAAAATCTTTATGGCTATGGTCGATAGAATTGGTCATGATAGACGTGGTACACCATTATTCAAAAGAGATAAATACGGCAATGAAATATTAGTTCCAGAAGAAAATGAAGTTGTAGAACTTGATGAAATATCAAACGGACAAAGAACTGTGAAGTTAACTTCTCAAACTAAAGTTCTTGATGACCAAACAAGAGAAGTGCCTGCTATATTTGCAAAATGGAAGAAATCAGAAGGTATTGGATGGTAAATACTAAGAAAAAAGTAAATATTACCGAAGAAACTAAGATAGAAGTTCAAGAGACAGACATTCCAGATGATGAAGTGAACTGGTGTAGTGTTTCGTTGTCTGAAGTCATTAAAAATTCTAATCGTATAGAAGCCAGTACATTTAGTCTAGAAGCAAAACATTCACGAGAACAAGTTAAAAACTCTAAATATAAATTATTACCAATAAATGGGATAAATTCTTTTACAAACGCATATCATAGACCGCGTTTTAGAAGGATTTTTCTAGAAAAATCTGATTTAGGAATATTTCAACCATCTCAAATAACAGAAATTTATCCGAAACCCGATTCTTATATTTCAGAATTAACACAAGTTGATATAGAAAAATTACGAGTGCATAAAAATCAAATTTTATTGACCTGTTCAGGAACAGTCGGGAATGTTGCATATGTTTCTAAAACACTGGACAACAACATATTTAGCCATGATTTAATAAGACTTACTCCTTATAAGGACTATGACAGTGGTTATATTTATGCCTTTCTGAGGACAAATATAGGTCAGTTACTTATAAAAACAAATAACTATGGTTCGGTTATTAGCCATATTGAGCCTAAACATCTTGAAAACATTGAAATTCCCAATCCTCCAGATATTTTAAAGAAGGAAATACATAATCTTATAGTTAAATCGTATGATTTAAGAGATGAATCAAATGACTTAATAGATGAAGCCGAAAAGTTATTGATTCAAGAACTTCAACTTCCCCTAATAGAAGATTTTAAACCTAAATACTACGACAAACAAACCGACATAAGAAATTTTGAAGTGTCATTAAGTAAACTTAACAATAGATTTGATGGTTCGTATCATATTCCTTTAGCAAATTGTTTACTAGCACACCTAAAAAATAATGCTGGTGAGATACTGCAACTTGGTAATAAACTATTTTCTAACAGAATTATATTGGCAGGTGTTTTTAAAAGAACTTACGTTGGAGAAAATGAAGGAGTTCCTTTTTTGGGCGGAAAAGAAATTATGCAATTATCTCCAAATGTAGAAAAATTCTTATCAAGAAAAGTACATAACAAATTGATTAAAAACTCTTTAGAAGTAAAAGAAAACATGATTTTAATTACAGATAGAGGTACTATTGGTAATGTAATGATAGTACCGAAACATTTTGAAGGTTGGGCTGTAAGCCAAAATGTAATTAAATTGGAATGTAGTTCAGAAAACATAGCAGGATATTTATATGCATTTTTAAATTCCTGCTATGGTAATTTATTCTTACAAAGAGAAACTTATGGTTCTGTAATTAACATGATTGATGATAAGAATGTTGCAAAAATACCAATACCATTGTTAAAAAATAAAGAAATTCAAGCAAAAATAAACAACTTAGTTTTAGAAGCTAATAAAAAAAGATATGAGGCATACGTTTTAGAACAAAAGGCTATCAGAATGGTTAATGAAAAAGTCATATACGCATAATTAACTTGACTTCCGTGCACTTGTAAGTGATGAATACGACACCTAAAAGGAGGTCGTATGAGTAAAAGCAAGAAATACAAGATTAAACAAAAAGATTTTAGGAAGTTAGAAAAATTAGCTGAGCGGATTTATAACACAGCTACTGTAATTGATTATTTTTGCAGGACGCAGCAAGAGATTGAAGAACTGTATAATCTTACTCCAATCATAGAAAATTTAAGGAGAGATTCTGATACTGTAAATGCTTATTTTATAAATTATCCTGACAATAATAATTTTTAAATAGTATTTAAGAGCGGTTTTAATACCGTTCAAAAAGTGTTCAATAAATAAATTGTGTCTGAATGATACGTTTTGAAAGATTTTGCTTGATATTTTGCTCATTAAGAGTGATGAATGTCATTGCTGATAAGAGGTAACAATGATTGAATTAGGCAAAAAATACAGACTTAAAAAGATCAAAGGTTTTAAGAGCTCTGATAATGAGTATTACAAAGTAATTAGCTTCTACAATTTCGACACTGTAATTTGTGAAAACGCTTGCGGAGAAAGATTTGTATTTATGAAAGAGTTTTTAATTGACCCAGATAAGCCTGATGAAATCTATTCAGATTTGATATTTGAAAGGAAAAAACAATGACAGAAAAAGACTATGCACTTTATGGAACAAAGGTTTTGAATTTAAAAACATAAGAAATTGGCTTGCTGATTTGTATTTGGAAAAACAAATTTGCAGATGCTGAAATAGATTACGCAACTTGTGTTGATAAGCAAGGCAAAAAATACAATATCGAACTTGATAATATAAGAGAGTTTGAAGATGATTTTTGCAAAGCGAAAAGTTGAAGCAAATGTGAAACTTGTGAGCCTGCATCTTAAATGGAGCATAGCGAAATGAAAGTGAAAAATAAACTAACAAGAGAAACCTTAGAAATAACTTATCCTGAATTTAGAAAAAAGTTTGCAAAAGAACTACAAACAGCTTTTGAAAGTTATCGCAGGACACAATTAAATAAGTATTCTTATAACTTTAACGATGATAACTCAATGGAATACAATTTCTATAACAAAGGAGCGAATAAAAAACCAAACTAGTTTGGGCTTTTTTGAGCGAGTGCGTTAAAATGGCGAAGCCATTACTTTCAATTGCAATGGAACTTCAACCACTTTGGAAATTCTAATTGGTACATTGAAAAAATGTGACTTAAAAGGCTTTTATAAATTATTTGATATAATTTAATATAATGAATAAAAATGACGTAAAAAAAGAAAAAGAAAATCAATTATTAAACAAATTTTTAAATACTAAAATTGGCAATATCTGGTATTTAGAGAATAGAATCATAGATAAATTTCAATATGAATCGCCAGATTTTTTACTTCAAACACTTGATAACAAAACTCTAGGTTTAGAAATCACAGAATTTTATGTTAAACATGATCATTTAGATTATACTAGAACATTAACTCGAATTGGCAACAAAATATGTCAAGAAACAAAAAAGAAATATAATATTTCAATTTCTATGACCCTTGATAAATTTGACCCAAGAATATGGAGTAGTAACTGGAGGGATCATATAGATGCAGCTTACAACCCAGGTTTTTCAATACCACCTCAAACGAATATTTTTACAGATGAACTAAAAAAACTTATTTCTGAAAATATTGAGGAGATAAAACAAGGAAAACTTATCAAACAATGGATACAAATCAAGGATGACTATTATCAAATATCTATTATTGATTTTCCATCTGTTTCTTCGAATAAATATGATTGTCATGTTAATAATACAGGTATGATAAAATTTAATCCTTATGATGAATTACAATTATGCATAAATAAAAAAAATAGAAAAATTGAAAAATATAAAACAAAATGCGACAAGTGCTACTTATTAGTGAGTGTTCCTTCATGTAAAATTGGTAATTATTGTTCTTTTACAGATGAAATTAACAAACAAAAATTTATATCTAAATTTGACAAAATATTTTTATATAATGAATATTCGAATTCATCTTTTGTGCTCTGTACAAAGTACAATATTCTAAATTAGAAAAAGCCGAAACTAAATAATACCGATAATAGCTTTTAATTTTTTCACAATAATATTTTGAATATTGTTATCTTGCAAATCATTATGTTTTAAATTTATCGTACAAAAATCAATATGGTAATTATTTTCAGAATTATTCAATTGATAATCTTTTATATCTGGCTCTACATCTTCAAATTGAGGATATAATAAAATTGCTCTGTTATATTTGTGCAACAGGCAATATGTTGTAACTTGATAGATATCAGCACTTGAAATGTCATCAAATTTTTTGAATTTTTTGTACTTAGTATCAATAATAACCTGTGGATTTTGGATAAAAATATCAACTTTTGTATCTCTTCTGGTTTCTTTATCCCTAACTAAAAGACGCTTTGTTTTTTGTGTTTTTGGCTGGCATTCAGGAATTTTTCGTTTTATTAATTCAAAAATAAATTCTTCAAATAATTTGTTCATATCCCAAACAAGTGTAATATTTTCAAATTTGTTTTTAGATAAATCAACACTTGTCTGTTCTACAAACATTTTTGCTAGGTTAAATGATTTTTTGAAAAGTTCTTGATTTCTTGTCAGTTTAATTTTCCTGACTTTAAATTTATCAAATCTGACAAAAGAAATATCTGAATAATAATTAATAATAAATTTTAAAGTTTTTTTATTGTAGTTACTGTGAGAAATATTATACAAGCAGGTTGAAACAAATAAAAACAGTTGATTTAGAAGATTATTTTCTGAAAATTCATCGTACTCACAATAAAATTTTGCTTGGTTTGTGCAGTTATAACGGATGTTTTCGCTAAATTTTATTTTACCTTTTAAGTAATTCAAATTTTCTTCTTCTCTAACATATCTTTTAGGCGTTAAGCGCTTTAAAGCCTCAAATAAAGAGGTCGCAAATTCTCTAATCAAAATTTCAATAAATGGATTTTTTTCGGTTGATAATTTTGCAGTGTTATTTGTTTTAATATCAAGATTTTTTGTGTAAGAAAGCATAAAAATAAGATTTTTTAGAATTATGCTTCGTTCAGCTTCTGAAATTTCACCATCATTATTTGCATCTTCTGAAAGGAGTTTAGGCAATATTTCTAAATGCAAGTTTTTATATTTGATAATGCCAACCCAAGATTTAGTTTTTATACCATGTCTTGTAATGTTTAAAGCTGAATCTAAGTTCTGGCATTTCAAATAAGCTTGAAGTTTATCTAGATTGCAACTTCCAAGCTTATTTTCTTTAATTTCAGAATATTCTTTAATAGTAATAGATTCTCGCATTAATTTTCCTGTTTAAATTTATCCTGCTTTAGTGCACCAACAAAATCTTTAACTTCGTTAGGTGTTTTGAATTCATACATAGAATCTTCACACTCATTTTTTAATTCTTCTGGAATATTAATTTCTTTTATAAAGCCTGGAATAACTAATTTTAATTTTTCCCAATCACAATAAAAATATTCATTCAATAGAGGAATAATTTCACTAAACCAGATTTCTTTCAAAATACTAATGTCTGCGTTTACATATTTTGTATTTATAAAATAACTGTGACCTATTTGATGGTCTCTGTCTAGCAAAATTTTAATTTTTGTATTTAGTTTTTCAAAAATAGATTGAAAACTACATCCAAAATCCGCAACCAATTCAGGTCTTGGCATCATTTCAACGAATTTGAAACGACGACGAAGAGCAATATCTATACTTGCAATAGAACGGTCAGAAGTGTTCATTGTGCCTAAAATGTATAAATTACTTGGTACTCCAAATTTTGATTTTGTATATGGTAAGGTTACCAATAATTGTTCTTTGTCGACTTTTGTATTTTCAAAATTTCGTTCTTTATTTGGACAAACTCGTTTGTTTGTTTCTATTAAAGTTATTAGCTCTCCAAATATTTTTGAAATATTACCTCTATTTATTTCGTCAATAATTAATAAGTATTTGTTATCAGGGTCAGAGTTTGCCTGTTGACAAATTTCTTTAAAAATACCTCTATTATATTCGTATGATATTGTTGAAGAGTCATCATTTACATCAATTTTTGGTTTTATACCTTCAACAAACTCTTCATATGAATATGATTGATGAAATGTAATAAATTTATAAAAATCTTCAATTTTTCTTGTATTACTTGGGGCTTTGTATTGTGTAATTTGGTCAGTTAGATTTTCTTCTACATATTTAATACCATCCTCAGTTAAATACCATTCTGAATTTTCATTTTTTTCAAAAATAAAAGGAGCTTGTCTGTTTGTATAATTTACAGTTTTGCAATTTTCAGATGTATGAATTTGCATTTGTGCCCACAATGCAGCTCTTAGGTTTTTATTTTCTCTAGTAAGTGCAAATGCTTTAATAATTTTTTGATTCATTAAATCAGAAACTTTATATTTGTTTTGTTTGCCATTTAAATACATAGAAATTGCAATAGTAGTATACCAGCTTAAGTCTTTTACTATGTCATTTAGTTTTTGTTCTTCACTATTTGTATTTAATCCAGGATTTTCTCTCAAAAGATTTTGAATATATTCTTGAATGCTATATGTTTTTCCTGTTCCTGGAGGTCCATATAAGATTTGGTTTAATGATTGTTCCTTTAAATTATTATCCATTGCTATATCCTCACTATTATTTTTTTGAGCTACATTATGATACCACCAGATTAAATCTTGACAATCTAATAAGTTATTTTCAAAACCTAAAAAATTATTCATTTCTGGTCTTAAAATATCATTACAGTATTTAATCCATTGTACATATTTGTCCTCATTTTTAGTTGTAATATTTATATTTAAATTTTTACTAAAAGTGTTATATGGGTTTATTCGTGTATATAGAAGATACTTTGTAGGATCTTTCAATGCTAAAAAAAATGATGCAGATTCTACCCCAACATTAATTCTATCTTTACTCTTCCAATTTGGGGAATGAATTAAAATTTCTTTAATAGTTTTTAAAAACAGATTAATTCTTGATATTAAGTCTTCATTTTCGTTAAATAATTCAACTAAAATATTTTTAAATTCACTTAGATGAAATTCACAAAGATACCTGAAAACACTAGTTTTCCACATAAAAGGTACAAAATTTGGAGAACCTAGGTTTTTAATTTTTTCTTCAAGGTTGTCCAAATTATCAAAAATGTGATTATGTTGTTCAAAGTAATCATATTTATATTGCTCTGTCCAGAACTGACTTTTCCTATAGTGATTGTATTGAATAATTATTTTTCTTAATAAATCATTATTTACAGTACAATTAGTGATATTATCATTTTTAAAACGATCAATATATTTGCCTAAACTTGGGTCTATTTTTTCTATTATATCAATATGGGTATCAGGAATAGCATATAAATTTTTATTTGTGAATATCGTATCATAATCTGTTCTCAAATTATCATCTTTATTTAATTCAATATTGTCAATCTCATATAATTTTTGTTTTGATGAATATGTGGAAGTTTTAATATGAGTTGTTATTATATTTTTTTCAGTTGTAGTATTATGATAAGCTAAATATTGTGTGATATTATTTTTATCTTGCACCAACATAAACCATTTCTTACAAGTATTATAAAAACTTTCGTTTTCTATAATATATAGTTCATTTGTTTTGGCAGTAATAATTTTCCAATTAACGCCAAATTTATTAATTATATTAACCATACTTCACTCCTTTTCTACAAGGATAGCACAAAAATTTTGGTGAATTTATTCCATACCTAAAATTTCGCGCTCAATTTGACGGATGAAGTCCGGTGAGAGTTCTTTTTTGCTTGGTGATGTTTTGTTTGGCGTTTCTAGTTCTTTCAATTCGGGTAACAATTTTAAAATATTCACTAGCGAATAATATTCAGCCTGGCTTATTGGGATTTCTTGTTGTTTGCTGTTTGAAATCCTAGCCATAAGTTTTTGGGCAAATTTTTGAAAATCCTCTTTAAATTGAGTTTTGTCATACATAGCTTCTTGCAGCTTTTTATCCCAATCATATTTCTTTTTCCAGTAAAACAAAGTTCTTTTGACAATATCGAGTTGCAAAGAGATTTCACTAACGGATAATCCCTTTAGATACATTTGTTCGGCTTGTTTAAATAATTTCATTTTACTCATTAAATACCCTCAAAAATTAAGTTTTCTATCCCAAAATGGTTTTTATCCTGCACTTTTTTTACCTGATAAACACAAGTTCTGTCAATCACCCCAAGGTGTTGAAAATACTTTAGCAACTGGTTTAGAAGTGCCATTGTATTTTTAATTCTGCGAGGCTTTAGGCGTCTTAATTCGCACACCTTAAAAAGTTCTTTTATTGATTCAATATCAATTTCGTGCAGGTAATAGCAATTCAAAAACGGCAGGATATTAAAGTTAAATATTGCATTATAATTTCTGTAAGTCTCGAATTTGCAATACTTTTTGACATAATTTTTCATAAAATAATCTTTGGCGTCTTCAATACTGATTTTCAGGTGTTTATTCTTTTGTGGGCAGAATATTTCATAATTTTCTCCCGCCTTGGGTTTATCATTATATTTATAAATTTCGTTTTCAAAAAATATTTTATTGCTGTTCAAAAGTTGTTCAAGTTTTGTTTTACAATCGCATTCTGCTATCAATTCAATATCATCAAGGGTAAATTCTTTTAAATGTTTTGTTAATCGTTCTATATTCATGTTGTCCTTTCGTCTTGGATTATTCGGGGTGTCGGCAGAGTAACGTCTGACCGACACCTTACGGGCTGGGTTCGCTTTCGCTCACACGGCACCCTACCGAAAATCCGCTTCATATAATTTGCTCCATAACTTCTTTTGTAATTTCTTCTAAATTATTTTCTTTTGCAAAACTTTCAAGTTTGCTTATAAGCTGTACTATTTGTCTGAACCTATTGTATTTTTTGTGGATATATTCTATCGAATCAGGGGTAAACGGTATTTCAGATAGTTGGCTAAAAATTTGGCTCAAATCTTCTATTTCAAAGGTTTCAAATTTTACAATCTCACTAAATCTGTCATACAGGTGTTTGTATCTTTCAAGTTTTCTAAGAGCCAAGCCCATTCCAACAAAGATTATCGGGCAATCGGTTTTATCGTGTATATCTCTTAGGGTTTCGACACTTTTGTAATTGTTCATCAAGTAGTCGATTTCATCTACAAAAATAATTTTTGGCTTTTGAATAAGTTTGCTAATCACTACATTAAAGTTGTCCGAGGTCAAATATCGAGGAAGTTCGTCCATTTCCCTAACAATTTCTTCAACAAGCCACCTGCTTGTCATAAGATTTGAGGCTCGAATATAAATCCCGTCATACTTGCAGGCTAGCCAAAGTGCCGTTTGAGATTTTCCAAGCCCCGGCTCACCATATATAAGTCCCATTTTAGGAATGTTTTTAGGTTTGCTTTTCAGGGCTTCAACTAAGCCTATAAAATTCCTTACATTTCGAGTTTTTATAAAGATTTTTTTCATTTTATCCTTTCTTGGTTGCTCGCAATAAACGGGTATGGTTTCACCTTAGACCCTCTGCTCGCAATCCGCTATTCATATAAAAGTTTGTACTCCTTTGTTTGTTTAAATTCTGCAATCCAAGTGTCGCTTGGGTTATGTTTTATTAAATATTCGTACTTTTCTGAATTGTTTTTGAAAATCGGGAGTGATTTTTCTCCGTTGTTTATTTTTTGAACACCATTTGAACGAGGCTTGAACTTATTGTCACCCTGAACTTGTTTCAGGGTCTCTGGTGTTGCAGATTCTGAAATAAATTCAGAATGACATTCTAAAAATTTTATTTCATCGTTAGTCAATAATTTTTTAACTGAATTTATAGTTTTTCTTTTCAGTTTTTGTTGTTTTTGAATTTTTTGTTTGTAATCCTCTAAATCCTCAACCGTTCCTAAAAGCTTTGCCATCGGGTGGGTTTCTGTTACTCGCTCTGCTGTGCATAAGTATTCACCTTTCGGGGTAAAAACTTTTACATTAGTTAGATCAAATAGGTTGTATTTTACTAAAACTTTTCCTCTCAGCCCGTATAGTCTTTCGTCAAAATAATCGCAGTTCAAGAACCTTACGCCGTTTCGCTGAATTGTTTTGACTTCAGTTGCCAACATCAAATCGTCAAGCAAGCTTTTATCAATATTCTGTTTATTTCGATTTTCTAAAACCTCTGCGATTGTCATATTCGGTGCATTTGTGCAGGGCTGAGAGTTCTTGAACTTAAGCCACACATCAATCATTTTCATTGTTTCTTCTATAGTTGGGATATAATCTTGGTGTAAGTTTTTATGAAATTTTTCGTTTCGTTTCAAGTATGCGGGTTTATTGATAATTGATGAGCCGACATAACTTGGCATTAGCTTTTCAAAGCCTTCTTGAAATTCTTTGAAGAACCTCTCAATAACTTTTGACCTTGCATTATATGGTCTTGCAAATACCGTTTCAATCCCGAGTTTTGCATAAAGCCCATAAAAGCCTAATTCTCCAAATCCTTTGTCATCTGTAAAATACTTTGCTCTAAATGCTCTGCCGTTATCTTGATAGACAATTTTCGGTATCATATCAAGGTTTATTATTGCGTTTCTTAGTGCACTTGCGATACATTGGGTGTTTTCTTCAAGCATAATTTCATAACCGACCAGTGCTGTTGATTTCCAGTCCAAAAATCCGACTAAAGTTGCTCGACAAGGCTTGCCCGTAAACGGATTAATCACTTGAAACGCAAGTTTGTGACCGTCTGCGACCAAAATATCCCCAACATCAAGCAGGCTAGCGTCCCTTTTAATATATGGTTCGACTTTGTCTGAAAGTGCTTTTTCACCATCTCTAGCAAGCACCCATTTGTCGTAATTATTGTCCTTAAACCATTTTGCGTAGCGTCTGAATGTAATATCTGCAGGTATGAAACTTTGACCTTGTTCTTTGAGCTTGTATTTAGTAAGTGCGATTGCTTTGCCGATACAAATTCTATTTGGGTGCAGGAGCAAGCCCATAAATATTTTGATTTCTTCATCTGTTAGACATGTTCTGTATTCATTCACAGAAACATATTTGTAATTAGGGATTAACCTTGTATAATCCTCTGTCCCGTCTAAACTGGCTTTCCAACGATGCAGGCTTCCTCGTGAGATTTTACCTAAAACACTGAAAAGGTAGGAATTTGAACTATTATGCAGTTTGACAAAATCATAGTCTGCTTGAAGTTTGTTTACTGCTTTACGGCGGAATTCCTGCCATTTGCGGATTAAATCAAGTTTTGCAAGAGCATTTTGTTTTGCCTTCTCAGGGGTGTATTTGATTGTCTCAACTTGGTTTTTCATTGTCTCAAAATCCTTGTAATGCCTTGTGCAACACATTCATCACTCGTTTTGAGACAGAAGTCAAGTGGGGGTAAATATAAATATAAAAAATATTATTTCCAGTAAACTTTGAAATTTTCAATTTCTTCAAGAGTTTTGTGATAATCCCCTTTGAAACAAAGCGTCCTATCATCAATATAAAGATAAGACGGCAATTTTACATTAGTAACATCTTTAAAAAATTTATCTAAATTATTATTAATTAGCCGTTTAGTTGCTAGCATCAAGTTTCTTGATGTAAAAAGATACAATTCAGCACTTTGAGATAATGTTTCTAAAAACTCATAAGCTCCGACCTTAATTTCAGGAATATGATTTTCACTAAACGTATCTTTTCCGTATTCATTTAGTACGCCGTCTAAATCTATAAGTATCTTTTTAGTGAACATTTACAATAAGCCTCTTAAATTTCTTAAATTTGCATGTATGCAAAATTTAAACGCATAATAGCATTAAAATTGCATGTATGCAAGATACTGAATTAAAGAAATTAGGTAACCATATAAAAACCTTAAGAAAAAAACGAAAACTTACTATTAGTGCATTATGTTATAAGAATGGTCTTGAACCATCCACAATAAGCAGAATAGAAAAAGGATTGGTTGAGCCTAAATACCTTACACTATTAAATATTGCCAATGCTTTTAATTTGACTTTGGCTGAGTTTTTAAATTTTTAAATGAGTCAAGATATTAGACAAATATTAGCAAATAATATTAAAAATCTGCGAATAGAGAAAAAGTTAAGCAGGGAAGAATTATCTTTAGTTTTAGGAGTTGATAATTCTTATGTTTCAAAACTTGAAAAAGGTAAAATAAATATTACTTTAGATAAAATTGAAATGCTAGCCAATTATTTTGAAACAGAAGTATATTTATTATTAAAATAAATCTCATTGATAATTTAGGGTATCCCAATTTGTAAGCAAAAAT
Source organism: uncultured bacterium (assembly GCA_949284985.1). Lineage (GTDB taxonomy): Bacteria > Cyanobacteriota > Vampirovibrionia > Gastranaerophilales > Gastranaerophilaceae > RGIG2134. Next base: position 30,943 of record CASDWY010000012.1, read on the forward strand.
AAAATTGCACTTTTTTGCACTTCTCTTGTTTGTCGGCGTTAAACGGGCACGCTTCGCTTCAGCCCTCTGCCGACAAGCCGCTCTTGCACTGGGTTTAACTTCAAACACCAAGGCGATTTGAGCCTAATGTGGTTTTAAATTTTTGCAAATGGAGTGCAAAAGAGTGCAAAAAATGAGTATATGAGTGCAAGAAAAGACCGGTACATCTCAATACTAAAAAACAGCCTCAATCGTGCTGTCTGTTTGATTTTTTATTAAAGTTTCTCTGTCTCAATGTCCCAGAAACCTATTAATTGCACTGGGCTTAACTTCAAACACATAGCCAATTTGAGCCTAATGTGGTCTTAAAAATTTGCAAATGGAGTGCAAAAGAGTGCAAGAAAAGAGTACTTGAGTGCAAGAAAAGACCGGTACATCTCAATACTAAAAAACATCCTCAATCGTGCTGCCTGTTTGATTTTTTATTAAATTTTCTCCGTCTCAATGTCCCAGAAACTTATTACTCAATGTCCCAGAAACCTATTATCTGCCTTGTTTGAACAAGTGCAGAGCCCAAAAGCCGCATTTTGACAATAAAAAAGAAGTCAATGATGACTTCTTTTTAAATGGTGGTGCAGAAGTTACAAAGTTAGAACTTATAATCAATAAATTTATTGAAAAAGTCCGTACTTTTGAAATGTTTGAACTTGGTAGAATGATTGATAGTATAAATTCTAAAAAAGTTGCTTGATAAATTATAGGTTATGAATATTTTATATAAAATTTTTAGTATTTTTATTTTTTAATTTTGTGTTTTTTTGCAATTTTTTATTTAAAAAAAACAAAAGCCAATAATAAAAGCATGTACAATTGAATATTTTTAATGAATAATTTAGTTGACTTTTTTAGTTTCGTATTATAATATAAAATCAAAAGGGGAGAAATCATGAAGTTTAACCAAGAGCAAATCATTCAAAAAGTAGCACCTCATTTTGGAGAGCTAACACGCATTATTAAGCAAGCCCATTCATATTTTATTAAACAGGCTGCTATAACCGGGGCAGATTATACTGGCGTGACCTATGCTTGGATTATGCAAAAAAATATAATTGATTTGCTTTCTAAATCTTATATTATAACTAAAAATATTGGCAAGCTAGTTCCATATTTCAATATTACATTACTGGAAATAGATGGGTTTTTAATTAGTTTTAACAAAATTAATAACAAAAAGCAAAAATCAAAAGATATAGAAATTCAAAATAAAATTATAATAAATGAAAATCATCTAAAACAATTAAGAATTTTTTCAGATGATAACGAAAATAATGATATAGAAGTAACAGAATCGGCACCTTTAACCGCTGGGTACATTGTAAAAGATGCAAAAATTGCAGAAACTTATTTAACACATCAAATAGGTAAAACTGTTCACTGGTATGAAAATATGTCTAATTTTGACTCAATAACATTGCCGTTTAAACAATTACAAAATACTAATAATATTTACAATAGAACCAAGAGAAGAATCAAAAATAAAAATTGCGTTAAAAGCGACAATGTAATAGAGTTAAAAAGTAGTATAGATAACTAATAATAAATTTACTATGGAAAAAATAAATCATAATAAAATAATAATTGCTAGAGAATATAGAAAAATTAAGCAATCAAAATTATTAGAAATATTAAATAAAAAATATTCGATAAAAATAACACAAAGTGACCTTTCAAGAATCGAAAAAGGATATAAAGTTAATATTTCACAAGAACTTATAACTGCAATTTCTGAAATATTAGACTTTCCGCCAACTTTCTTTTATATGGAAGGGGATATAATTGATGTAAAACTATCATTGTTTAGAAAACGTCAAAAACTAAAAAGTTCCGACATATCATTTATTCTTGGAAGTGTCAATATTTTTGTTGATATTTGCAATCTTTTATTAAACGATACAAAAGAACTCAATATAGATGTTCCTTATTTTCCAATTGAAAAATATAAAAATCCTGAACAAATTGCAAGAGCATTAAGGATTCATTGGAATATTCCGCAAGGACCAATAATGAATTTAACGGAAATCATGGAAGATAACGGCATAATAATTAACTATATAGACCCAAATACAAAATATTTTGATGGCTGTTCATATACAAAATATGGACTTTATTTTGTATTTATAAACCCTAATATGCCAGGAGACCGCCAAAGATTTACATTGGCGCATGAGCTTGGGCATATTATAATGAAGAATTCGTCAAGTCCAATTAAAGAAAGTGAGAACGAGGCAAATCGTTTTGCTGCAGAATTTTTAATGCCTGAAATTGAAATAGGATATAATTTAAAAAAAATTGACTTAGAAAAAGCTTGTTATTTAAAACCTTACTGGAAAGTTTCAATTGCTGCTATTATAAGAAGAGCCTTAACCTTAAAATATATAAACCAGGCAAGATATAAATCTTTATGCAGTTATATGGCGCAGAAGGGTTACAATACAAAAGAACCATTTGATATTCCTAAGGAAATACCGACTTTATTTAAGGAAATTATTGACATATATAGAAAAGAAGATAATTTAAGTTACGATAAAATTGCCCAAATGACTCATATACTAAAAATTGAATTATTAAAGTTTTATAATCCTCAAATGAACAAAATCGCAAGAGTGTCATAATTTTTTTTAAAGTATTCTTTCTTTGAAGCTTGTTTATTCATAGGAGGATAAATTAATGACAACAAAGAAACCGAATTTTATTGTTAAATTTGACAATTCAAACCCAACAGAGGAAGAAAGAGCAAAAGCCATTTGTGATTTAATTTTATGTTTAATGAAATTATCAGTAAAACAAGAGGCTAAAAAATTTAAAACTAAAAAAGAGCAAAAAGAATACGAGCAAAATTTTTCTGATTTTGCCTCAAAAGCCTTATATAACAACAATTTTGATGATAAAAAATAATAAAATTATGTTCGAACTTCTAAAACTCTCGTTATTATTGAGTTTTGACGATTGATTGTTTTTGGTGCCTACCTTGTTTGAACAAGTGCAGAGCGCAAAAGCCGCATTTTGACAATAAAAAAAGAAGTCAATGATGACTTCTTTTTAAATGGTGGGCCGCAGTGGACTCGAACCACCGACCTCACCCTTATCAGGGGTGCGCTCTAACCACCTGAGCTAGCAGCCCATAACATAAAACCTATTGCAACTTCTGCTTTCGGTTTGCTTACTTAAATTAGCATGCACATAATTTACTGTCAATGTTTTTTTTCTTGAATTGCTAATTATTAAATTTTTAAATATGTAGTTGAAAAATGTTTTTGAGCGTTACATAATAATTTTGAGTAATCGGAATTATTATTAATGGCGGATGGTTCTGCCGCAAACATAAGGAGATAAAATATGGCTACATTTATTGAAGATGTAAAAGCTAGACAAATTCTAGATTCAAGAGGAAATCCAACTGTAGAAGTTGATGTAACGCTTTCTTGTGGCGTTGTTGGTCGTGCAGCTGTTCCTTCAGGTGCTTCAACAGGTATTTTTGAAGCTTTGGAACTTAGAGATGGTGACAAATCAACTTATCTTGGTAAAGGTGTGTTGCAAGCAGTTGATAATGTTAATTCTATTATTGCTCCAGAGTTGATAGGTGAAGATGCTTCTAATCAACAAGAAATCGATAGAATTATGCTTGCGTTGGATGGTACTCCAAATAAATCTAAGTTGGGTGCAAATGCTATATTGGGAGTTTCTCTTGCTGTAGCAAAAGCTGCTTCTTTAGCTTATGAAATGCCTTTATATAGATATCTTGGCGGCATCAATGCAGTTACTTTGCCGGTGCCTATGATGAATATTATTAATGGTGGCGCTCATGCCGATAATAATATTGACTTCCAAGAATTTATGATCGCCCCTGTTGGTGCTGCTAATTTCCAGGAAGCTATTAGAATGGGTGCTGAAGTTTTCCATAATTTGAAAAAAGTTCTTCATGATAAAGGACTCGCTACTTCTGTTGGTGATGAAGGTGGCTTTGCTCCTAACCTCGGTTCTAATGAAGAAGGTATTCAAGTTATTCTAGAAGCTATTGAAAAAGCTGGTTACACTACTGAACAAGTTAAAATTTGTTTAGACGTTGCTTCTTCCGAGTTCTATGAAAATGGAAAATATACCCTCGCTGGAGAAGGCGGAAAATCCTTTACAAGTGAAGAAATGGCTGATTTCCTTGAAGGATGGGTTAACAAATATCCTATCATTTCAATCGAAGATGGTATGGCTGAAGAAGATTGGGATGGCTGGAAAATCCTTACTGACAGAATTGGCGGAAAATGCCAGCTTGTTGGCGATGACTTGTTTGTAACTAACACTTCAAGACTCGCTACTGGTATTGAAAAAGGTGTTGCTAACTCAATTCTTATCAAAGTTAACCAAATTGGTTCTTTGACTGAAACTTTAGCTGCCATAAATATGGCACATGATGCAGGGTATACCGCAATTTCTTCACACCGCTCAGGTGAAACTGAAGATACATTCATTGCTGATTTGGCTGTTGCTACTAACTGCGGTCAAATTAAAACAGGTTCTGCTTCAAGATCTGATAGAATTGCTAAATATAATCAATTGATTAGAATTGAACAAGAACTTGGTGATGCAGCAAAATACATTGGCTTAAAAGCATTCAGCGGACAAAAATCTTCTGAAAAACATTGCTGTGGTTGCTGCTAATTATAGTTTAAAGTAAAAAAACACCAGGCTGTTGCCTGGTGTTTTTTATTTATCCTTACTATTTAATTATACTAGATTTTTTTTCGGTTTTCAATTTCTTGAGCAAGTTTTAGTATTTGTTCTATGGTTTTTTGTTCTTCTAATTTATGGTTAAAAATTCCATAGTCGTTTGCGCTTTCTTTGTTTTTTTGTTCGGTATTCAATTTCATAAGCAAGTTCTAGTATTTGTTCTATGGTTTTTTGTTCTTCTGATTTATGGTTAAAATCTTTTGGATAAATTTGATCTATTCTTGAATCTATTTTACCGAATTGCCATCTGAGCTTTTTAATTTCATTAGTTCCTTCGTAGCTTTTATCATATTGATAGCCATAGTAGTTTGCACTTTCTTCTAAGTAATCTATGAGAGCTTCTATTTTGTCACATTTTTCGTTATATGTCATATCGTCGTCGTTTAGAATATCTGCAGGAAGAGATCTTTTGCCAAATATTCCTGAACCGTATTCCATTAAAACTTCTGATACATTGAATTTGTCTATATTACTGAAACCATATACTTGTCCGTTTTCGATTTCAATATTTTTAGCTACCCAGTTTCCGTCAACTGATTCTTTTTCTTGATTTTCGTTTGTGTATTCTGTGTCTTTAGTATTTTCAACTTCAGCTCTTAAGTTTTCATAATCTTCAGTTAATTGAGTGTATGTATCATAGTCTATGTTACCGCTGTTTGATGCTTGTTGAATTTTACCTTGAATCTTTTCTAATTTTGACATTAAATCATATTTTACTTTATTTGGTGTGTGATCTAGTGCATCTATGTCGAACAATAGTGACGTGATTTCAGTATCGATTTCGGAATATTCTTCTTTAATTGCTGTTATGTCTTCATCTGTAAGAGGAACTTCAGCGTTATCTGTTGCAGTTACAATTGGTCCTCTAGTTTTTTGTGTAGTTTCTGTATTTTCTGCTTTTTTATCTTGTTGAGCTTGTGTTTCGTTCCAAAGAATTGTCAGTCCTTCGTCGCTAGGTTCATTTGGTTCTACTTCTTCTGCTTGTACGTTTTCTACAGTATCATTAGGTATGATTGAGGCTGTTTGCATTAAGTCTATTTTTTCTTTAGCTTCATCAATCATGCTTTGCATTCTTGTAATATCTTCAGCTGTAATATTTTTTCCGTTATATTGTTTAAGCTCTTTTATAATTTTTTCTATTTCAGCATTTGATACTGCGCCTGTGTTTTCACCTAAGGCTCTTTGCAATTCTTTTACTTGTAGGTCTAAAGCTGCATAGGCTTTTGCTTTATCAGTTATTTCATTTGATTTTTTGTTATTATCAGCAGTTGTTGTTTGTTTTGGTGCTTCTTTTTCAGTTGTTGCTTTTGTTTCTACTTGTTTAGTTTCTGCTTTTGGATCTTTTTGTTCGTTTTCTTTTTTTGGAAGATTTGCTTCAAAGCTAACTGTAAGATTTGTTGCTTGTCCTTTTTCACAAGTACAAGTTGCATCTTCGTTTTCTGGAGTTCCTGCTAAGACAAAAACATTATTATTAGGATTTTCTTGTCTTACAGGAGTTTGTTTTTCGTAATTAATGTTAAATAAATTATTTACGCTTGCTTCTTTTGCTGAAATTTCTGCTTTTACTTTTTCTAATTCGTTAGCTAGCTTTTTATTATAATTTAGAACTTGCATTAATTCCATTGAAGTATTGCTTCTATATCCAGTAGGATATGGCATTCCAACATTAGGGATTGCTGCTGCTGCGTTCATAAATCCATTAGCCATGAAGCTTTGTTGTAGCCCTAAAAATGGGTTGAGGCTTTGTAACTGCATGTTTTGATTTGCCATTATCTGTTCAATTTGCATTTTTTCTTTAAGTATAGATATATGAACTTGGGTGTTACGCATTTCATTAATTATGTATGAATATCTGTTTTGCAGCTCTGCTAGTTCTTTGTTAGTTGCTTCATATCTGTTGCCGGATGTGGTTGTCGTATCTTGAGTAAATATATCATTAAGTTTTGTTCTTTCGTTATTTTTATTGCCAAGTATGTCACCGACAGTTGTGTGTTTTTTAGTTGCAGTCATGAATAAATCATTAACTTCTGCTTTGCTTTTACCGTCTAATTGTTTTAAAAGATTTACTGTATTATTATCCAATTTAGCATTTATAAGGTTGCCATTTTCATCTTTAACTTCAATGACATCGCTTCTGTCAAAAATGCCTGTGAGATTTTTGTCAGAATCTTTGTGGTTGGTGAAAACAGAAATTTTATATGTTTTTCCATCTTCTCCCTTTGTAGTGAAGGTAATAGCATTACTTTGCCTTAAATCTACACCTGTAGGCTTAACAATTTCTACAAACTCGCTCATCTTAAATCCTTTCAAAAAATATTATTATCCTCTCTTGTATATATTAAGGATTTGTTTTTTATAAAATTGCCATGAATTTTAACAGCTTCTTAACATTTGTTAATGTTGCAGTGATTAAAAAAGTGATGAAAGCTTTGTACCAATTAAATTTGAGTATAAGTTAAAAAACAAATAATGTAATAATGAATTAAAATATTTATTTTAGAGATTTAAAGCATTCAGAACTAAACTAAAGTATAAGATTTGTAACAAATATCAAAGTTTGAAGAATTGTTGTCCGACAATATAAATATATGAGCATGTAGAAATAGGAAAATTATGAAGGAAAGTACTAGTAAGAAAAGTGTATCAATGTTTGCACGAAGCTCTCAGTTGATAGAAAATGATCCTTTAGAGGAGATTTTTGCACTTAATTTGGGTGATTTTTTAACTGAGCATCTGATTTCAGATGAGTTAGTGGAAAAAATATCTCACAAGGCTGGAGATAGGGTAAAGGCGTTAAAGAATCAATTAAGAGAACTGATTTCTATATATTCAATTGATAATACATTAAGTTTGCTTGGTTTTAATAACAAGGAGGATTATATTTTATATAATTCTATTGCAAAAACAATAATTCAAATGCTTGATGTAGATCGATGCCATATCTTTTTGTCAAAAGATAATGCAAAAGGATTGGAGCATGCCGGTAATGATCTTATACTAGTTGGATCGTCAATGTATTTTGATGATGATATTTATTCATATAATATTGGATATAAATTGACAGATCCGGATATAATAGTTCGTGCATTTATTTCAAAAAAGACAATAGTTCCGGAAGTTGTAGCATTGGAAAGCAATTTTAGACCGATAGCAAAGCTAAACGAAGATGAAACACGTTTTTATGCAGCAATACCAATGCATAATAATTCAGTTTCAGTAGGGGTAATTGTAGTTGAGAACAGTACGCCAAAAGAGATTATGCCGGAGTATGTAGAGTTGTTAGAGTGTACAGCAAAGCTATTTGCAACATCAATGTACTTACAAAAATTAACTGAAGAGACAGCTAAAGCTATCGAAGAGGAATATATTCCTGGTTTGTCGCATTTGCAGCATCTTAGAGCAGAGCTTACTGCAGTAATCGGTGATTTGGGAGATCAGCAACAAGCATTTGTTGAGCAGCTTGCTGTTGCGGTTGATATTAAAGGACAGTACAAAAATAATCATTCTAAAAATACGGCAGAGCTTGCAAGAAAGCTTTGTGATAAGCTTGAATTAAATGAAAAAACAAAAGATTTAATATATTACGCGGGACTTTTACAAAATATTGGTAAAATAACTTTGCCAGAACAGCTTTTTAATAAAAAAGGCAAGCTTACTCAAGAGGATTGGGAAAAAATTCAAAATCATGCAAATGTTGGTGTAAATTTGCTAATGAGTATAAATTTTTTGTCAGAAGTAATTCCATATATTCATTATCATAAAGAGCGCTGGGATGGAAAAGGTGTCCCAGAGGGCTTGAAAGGCTACAGTATTCCTTTGGGATCAAGGATTATTGCAGTTGCAGATGCTTTTACGGCTATGACTATGGATAGGTCATATCGAGAAGCAATGAGCGTTGAAGAAGCACTTGATATAATCAAGGAAGAAGCGGGTATCAAGTGGGATCCGGTAGTGGTAGATGCACTTGTGAGAGTACAAAAACAGTAGTACAGGATGTAAGAGATGAAAAAACTGGTATTTGCAATAACTTTGGTTGTTGCATTGATAGCGTTGAGTGGCGGATGTTCTTACGCTATTGAGCAAAAAAAGAGAATTCAGTATTTTGACTATGAAACTACGGATAATTTTATAGTCAAATCTACTCTCACATACCCTACGGTTGAAAAAACTAAATATCCATTGGTTGTTCTATTGCATTCATTAGGGTATTCCAGTGAGTATTGGGGTAGTTTGAAATCTGATTTTAATCAAGCAGGTATTGCTGTTTTGGAAATTGATTTAAAAGGTCATGGTAAAAGTATAAATGATATTTATTTTAAGCGTAGATCTTGGATTTACCTGACAGATAAAGCATTTAAACTTTATCCGAATGAGGTGAATGAAATTGTAAAAAAGGTACTAGCAGCCAATAAAAATATTTCACCATTTTATGTTTCGTATGTTGGTGCAGATATAGGAGCAAATACGGCTGTTATAACAGCACAAATACAATCACCCAGACCAATATGTCTTGTGTTAATTTCTCCAAATATTAATTTTAGAGGGCTATATATTCCTATAAAACTTGCAAATGCAGGTAATTTATCTGTATTGGCTATTGCTGCAGCAAAGGATTTGAACTCGGTAAAACAGCTTAGCGAGGTAGAAAAATTTGCTCAAGGTCGTTATGAAAAAAAAGTTTATCCAAATGGTGGAACAGGAATGATAATGTTAAAACTAAATCCATCAATGTCGGTTGATATTGTTAATTGGGTTGTGGATAGAATGAATGAAAAAAGTTGATTTTAAATTAAAATATTAGTTGACTTGCAAAAATAAATCATTAAAAATCTGTATGAAGGAAAGAAGTTTATAGAACTCATCCAAATGCAGGTTTTTTTTTATTCAAATAAAAGAAAAACTATAGATAAACCGACTTCATATACAAAGACGTAAAATGCGAGGTGAATTTTATGAGTATTATGGAATCAATGGATATAGGTGTAAGAAGCCTTTCTGTGCATGGAAAGAGGATCGATTTGCATGCCAAAAACATTGCAAACCTTGATACTCCTAATTACGTAAGAAAAATACCTGTGCTTGACGCAACAGATGACTTGTCTTTTCATGGGCTTATGAATGCAATGAAAGAAGATGTTTTTGGAGTTGGGACTTTGCCTTTTTATCAAGGGGGAGTAGTATGGTCAGGTGTAGTAGAAGATCCTACATTGGGTGAGAGAATATACAAACCCGGACACCCTGATGCCGATGCAAACGGTTATATACGAGCATCAAATGTTAATCCTCTTGTCGAAATGGCAGATGCACAAGCTTCACAAAGAGCATATGAGGCTAACTTGGCAGTTTTAACTATATCAAAATCTATGGCATTAAAAGCTTTGGAAATAGGTAAATAATAAATGACTTTTTCACCAAAAATTCAAAATTACATAAATTCCAGCGGTAAAGAGGTTGCGTTGCAAAGATATGCGCAAATACAGGCATATGTTGATAATTTTGATAAAAAAGTTAACCCCCTGGAGGTTCAAAAACAATCAAAACTGGAAACATTTGCCGATGTCTTAAAGACGTCTGACGTTAATGCATCAGGTTTTAGGGTGCTGCCCTCAAAATTAGATGCAAGCATGGAATATCAAGGTACAATATCAAAAGGTCAAATACAAAGTATAGTTTCTCAAATTGCTAAGAAATATGAAGTTGATGAAAATCTTGTAAATGCTGTTATAAAACAAGAATCAGGATTTAATCCTAAAGCAACATCTCATTGTGGAGCGATGGGATTGATGCAGCTTATGCCTGCAACTGCAAAGAGTCTTGGGGTAAAAGATGCATATAATCCGGTTCAAAATATAGAAGGCGGTGTAAAGTATTTAAGTAATTTGCTTAAAAAATATAATGGAAATACAGTTTTAGCGCTTGCGGCATACAATGCAGGTTCAGGCGCAGTCGCAAAATATGGCGGAGTTCCTCCATATAAGGAAACTCAAAATTATGTAAAAAATATTCTCGCAAATTATTTATAAATAAGGAAAGAAGGGTTAAATGTTTAAACATCAGTTAGTACCAAATATTAATTTATTTGAAAGAATTCAGCCAACAAAGCTTGATATGAATTCAGGAATTGATACTATGCGATTATCAAGAATAGAAAAACCTGAAACACAAGATTTTAAGGCAGTTTTTTCCGGATTGGTTGAAAATCTTAACCTTGAAATGAATGCACCTGATAATTTAATGAAAGACGTTGCAATGGGTAAATCAAATGTTGATATACACGATGTAATGACAGCAATGGCAAAAGCAGAGTTGGGCGTTAATATTGCAACCGGAATTACAGGAAAAGTCATCCAAGCGTATGATAAAATTACTCAAATTCAAGTATAGTGTTAACTTTTTAATAAAAATATAGTATAATTCTGTTGGGAGAGTTTGTATTTTAAATGAATTTTCAACAGTTAATAAAAGATAAAAGAGTTCAGATGGGGCTAATTGCAGGATTAGTGGTAGTAATTTTGCTTTTTGGAGTTGTAGTTGTTGCGAATAAAAAAGATGCAAAAGAGCTATCTAGAATTAAGCAAGAGCGGCCTTTGAAAGAAGATATAGTTTTGCTTTCTACTGATAATATAGGTAAAGCAATAGAAATTCAGGCGCTTTTAGCTCGTGAGGGAATTAATGCGTCGAGAGAAAGCGATGGTTCAAAATCTGCTATAGTTTTAAGAAAAGGTGTTTCTAACATGGGTGAGCGGGATAGAGCACTTCTGGCAATTGTAAAAAGCGGATTGATGGATCAAAATATAGGATTGGAAATTTTTGATAAAGGCGATTTTACGTCTACTAAAGAGGATAAAAGGATACGTTTAGCAAGGGCGGTAAATGGTGAATTGTCAAGACTTATAAGACGGATACCGCCAATAGAAAATGCATCGGTCTTTGTTTCTATTCCGGAGCAAACCATGTTTACTTCACAGCAGAAGCCTATAACAGCAACGGTTCAAGTTACCATGCCCAGTGGAGATAAGCTCGATCAAACAAAAGTAAAGGCGATTACTAATTTACTTTTAGGCTCAGTATCTGGTTTGGAAGCTAAAAATATAACAATTTCTGATACAAACGGAACGGTATACTCAAGCATTATTAATGCGTCAGATGACATGCTTGCGCGATTGGAAGAAAACGATCGTTATATGGAAAATAAAGTTCGTACTCAATTAGATAGATTGGTAGGAAAAGGTAATTATGTTGCTACAGTAAGTACGTTTTTAAGACAGGCACCTGTAGAAAAGTCCAGTATAATTTATGATCCGGATTTAAAAACATCAGTAAGTGAGCAAACTTTTTCTGAAGGCTTGGGAGATCAAACAAGAGATTCTAATAAGTCTATAAACGCAGTAAGCGTATATCTTCCTAACGGGTTACCTGGTGGAAATGCGGATTCTGCACAAGATAGAAGTTACTCTAGAACTGCAAAAGAAACTCAGTACGGCGTAACGAAAACTCAAGTTAATGAGTATATGACAGCAGGAGTAATAGAAGAAATTTCTGTGGCGGTAACACTTGAGCAGGCAGCTATTCCTGAAAATGTAACTATAGAGGAACTTAAGGAGCTTATAGCCAAGGCTGCAAGCCCCAAAGTATCTGCAGAAAATGTTTCAATAGCATTTTCAGACTCAGTAGAACCTTTATTGGCAGGAGACAGACCTGTTACGCTTCCGCGTCCGGATCAAACAGGTAATCCTTGGTGGATTGCTATTGCACTTATTGTTATAGGATTAATAGGCGGTTTGGCGTTTATTTCTAAGAAAGTTAAATTAGCACAAGATAAACAAAAACAAGAATTGGAAGAGCTAAGAAACAGAACACAAGATCAAGAAAGACAGTTAAGAGATGTAAATCTTAAGGCAGCTGAGTTGCTAGAAAGACAATCACAGTTAGCACAAGGACTTTTAGAACAACAACAGCAGCCGCAAATTACTCAAGTACAACAGCCTCAGTCACAGCCGGTGCCTCAAGCTGCACCAATTGGTGAAACTATTGGTGAACTTGTTGCTGATGTTGAAGAAGTTGATGATGACGAAATGGTTGATAAGTTAAAAAGTTGGATTGAAAAAGCTTGACGTAGTAAGGGGGAGTTAAGTTGCCAATAGCAGATTTTGATTATAAAGCATTTGCGACAAATCTTGCACAGCAAGCAGCTGTTGTTGTTCCACCTGAAATTTCTAAACCGGATAAGGATTATATTGTTAGTCTTGTTTTGAACTTTTGTAATATGTCCGGTGAAGCTTTGTATAATGATACGGAGTTTAAGTATACTGCTGATAGTGCATATATTATTACACAGTTTATAGGTGAGTGGACGTTCCATAAGGCTATTGATTTAATACATGGAAAAATTCCGCGTCAACATAGAGATAAAATTTTACAACAAATAGCGTTTACCGTTTTTGAGATAGCAAAACAATGTGTAAAACGGAATATGCCTCAACCTGATATGATAAAAATTGTTGAAGTTCATGTTCAAAAAGCTTATCAAAAAGCACTGGCTGATTTGCAAAAAAGAGGGGCGTTAACAGCGGAACAAGCTAAAACTGCTGCAAAGATGTCTAATCTTGATGATATGTCAAGACAACAGGCTGGCGCAAATGCAAGTGATACTAAGCTTTTAAAATTAGTTTCTTTTGCTATGGTTTTAAGAAGTATGCCGCATGACAAGGCTTATTCGATTATAGAAAAATTTGATAAAGAAGATGCAGATATACTTAATGAGTATATGAAGATGGATGGGCTTGAAACCAAGTTAGATGTCAGTGTCGTTGGAAAATATCTGGAGGAGTTTAAAATGAATTTACCGGCACCTACTAAGCGTTCTATGCCGAAAGTTTTAAATCGATTAAAAAAATTAGTGAATAATGATAGTAAAAAATATGTCTTGAGATTACTTGAACATGAACGACCTGTTATAAGAAATTTTGTAAATCCAGAAGATGGAGTTCAGGTAAAACTTACTCCTAGAATTGCTGATGTTGTGTGTAATCACCTTGAAGAAAAAATAAAATGTTAATAAGAAGAAAAAAAAATAATATAGATAAACAAGAAAATATAGAATTAATTGAGCAGGAATCTTTAGAGTCTGAAGCTGAACCTAAGGAAGTACAAAAAGTTGAAGTTTTCGATATAGATAATTTTGATTTTTTGCAAAGGGATGAGAGGCGACGTGGAGATAGGCGTCGAGGTTATAGACGAATAGATGATAGGAATCTTGTGTCAAGAGCCCAAGTAGAGGCTATTTCAATAAAAGAAGATGCAATCAAGGATGGCTATGCGCAAGGGCTTGAACAAGCGCAAAAAGATATAGAGAGTCTTCGAGATGAGCTAAAATCATTTTTTGGCTATAAGCAAAAAGCTGTTGAAGAATTGTCTAAGGATATTTTAGATATAGCTGTTGACGTAGCGCAAACAATAATTAAAAAAGAGGTGGAACAAGATAGTTCTATTTTGCTTAATACAATAGCTGATATTCTCAAGGCAACGTCAAAATCTGATGATAGGATTACTCTAAATGTGTCAGAAGAAGATGTAGATTTTGTAAAAATGTCAATACCTCAAATATTGTCAATTGCCCAAGTAGAGGTTAAAATATCAGTAGTGGCAAGAGAGAACGTAGAAAAAGGTTCGGTAATAGTAGAAACATCAAGCGGTATAGTAGATGCTAGTTTTAGGACGCAGCTGGATGTTTTAAGGGAAGCGTTTAAAGGAATATAAAATGGCGATGCCGCAAGGTGGAAATGGGAATATGTTAAGCGAATTTGGGCTTGCCCTGTTCGTTTTGGCGCTTGTTTTAATCTTGATTATAGAAATGCCCACGTGGATTATCAACTTTTCAATAAGTTTAAATATTGCTATTGGAATAACGTTGTTGATGATTTCACTTTATGTTCAAAAACCATTAGAGTTAGCTGCATTTCCGTCTATAATATTGATTGGTACAATGTTTAGACTTGTTCTTTCTATTGCATCAACACGTTTAATATTAGCAAAAGGTGATGCGGGTGAAGTTGTAGAGGCTTTTGGAACATTTGTTACAGGTGGAAACTTAATTGTAGGTTTTGTAATATTTGCAATTATAACTATTGTGCAGTTTATGGTAATAACAAAAGGTGCAGAGCGTATTGCTGAAGTAGCAGCAAGATTTGCATTGGATGCAATGCCAGGGAAACAAATGACTATTGATGCGGACTTTAATGCAGGCTTGATTTCTCCGGAGGAGGCTGTTCGTAAGCGGGAAGATTTGCAAAGAGAGTCAAGTTTATATGGTTCAATGGACGGTGCAATGAAGTTTGTAAAGGGAGATACTATTGCAGGCATCATAATTACTGTGATCAACATAGTAGGAGGTTTGGCTGTAGGTATGATTATGGATGGAATGCCTGCAGCAGATGCTATTTCAAAGTATACAACATTGACTGTTGGAGATGGATTATCTGCTCAGTTACCTTCTTTGTTGATGGCTATTTCTGCAGGTATTGTTATGACAAGATCTTCGGCACAAGGTAATTCCTTGGGCTCTGATTTAGCCGGACAAATTATGGGAAAACCTAAAAGTTTACTTTTAGCGTGTTTATTTTTCGTATTAATTATGCTTAGCAGCCCTATTACAGGGCTACCTTGGTGGCCGTTTTTGCTGTTTGTAGTGGTTATAATAATGGCTTGGTTTACAGCACAGGTAAATCAAGATGTTGCTGCACAATTGGGGCAGTTGGATGCAGTTAAACAGAATATGCAGGACCTTGTTAATCCAAATAGAATGTATGAACGTTTAGGTGTAGATGTGTTGGCGTTGCAAGTGGGCACTGGACTTTTAAGTATTGCCGATCCAGAGCAAGATGGGCAATTATTGGCAAAAATTGCTGCACTTAGACAACGTGTTACTGATGAACTTGGTTTTATTATTCCAAATATAAGGATTATGGATTCAAGTGCACTGGATGCAAATGAATATTCTATTCAGATAAGAGGAAACAAGGTTGCAAACGGGTTTGTATATCCTGGTAAGGTTATGGTGCTTGCAGATCAGTGGGATGCGATGAACAGACCTGTTCCACAAGATGCTATTGTGGGCTTGGATCCGACTTATCAAACTCAGGCGTATTGGTTGTCAAAAGATAGTATTGGCCCTGATGATAATATATCCAGAACAGAACCTACTGATGTAGTTGTTACTCATTTGCAGGAATGTGTAAGAAAATATGTAGATGAAGTTATGACAAAAACAGATGTCTTGAAACTTATGGAACTTGTTAAATCTCAAGACCCAACGCTGGTTAATGATTTAGTGCCGACAATTATTTCAACAAGTGATTTGAGAAAGATATTTGTTAATCTTATTCGTGAACGTGTATCAATTAAAGATATTATTTTTATTTTTGAAAGGTTATGCGATTACGCAAGATTTTCTAAGGAACCGGATATTCTTTCAGAACGTTTAAGGGCAGCTTTAGGACGGCAAATATGTCTTACACATGCGACTCAAGATAAGGTGCTTTATGCCTTGACCTTATCGAGTGATTGGGAAAAAATACTTGATGATAGTTGTCAGCGTACTGAACTTGGAACAATGTTTTTACTAAATCCCTTGCAAGTTCAGGAGTTGATAGAGATGTCAGCTACGGCTCTTATGCGAGCACACCAAAATATTGGGCGAGCGCCTGTTATATTATGTTCACCCAGAATACGGTTGCCATTGTATCAGCTTTTAGAAAGACATATTCCAACAATAGTTGTTATTTCTTATAGTGAGCTTATTACGGATATTAAAGTTGAAGCTGTTGATACAATCGGTGAGTCTTATATGTCGGAGTATAATTTCGGGTAAGTATGATAGAACAATCAATGGAAAGATCTATAGAATATATGAAACGCCGCGCGTATGAAATTACGCATAATACTCCTTTGTATCAATATAAAGGAAGTGTATCAAAACTTGTTGGGCTTACAGTAGAGGTAAAATTGCCAGGCTTGAAAATCGGTGATTTATGTTTTATAGAGGATTATCAAGGTGAAAAGAAAGCAGCTGAGGTAGTTGCATTTAAAGGTGATGCAGCACAGCTTTTACTTTTGTATGATGGCGCAGGCATTGGACAAGGAAGTTTGGTGTCTACAACTAACCGACCAATAACAGTTCCGGTTGGAGATTTTTTGTTAGGTCGTTTGATAAATCCATTGGGAGAGCCTATAGATGGAAAACCATTAGATGTCTCAGATGCTATGTGGAGATCAATTGATGGACCTCCTCCCGGTGCGTTTCAACGTCCGATTATAAAAGAGATGTTTTCAACAGGGGTAAGAGCAATTGATTCTTGTCTTACTTTAGGCGGCGGACAAAGAATGGGCTTGTTTGCAGGTTCTGGTGTGGGAAAAAGTACTATGCTTGGAATGATTGCAAGAAATTCTGATGCAGATGTAAACGTTGTTGCGTTGATTGGAGAACGAGGTCGGGAAGTAAAGGAGTTTGTTGAAGATTCTTTGGGAGAACAAGGTATGGCAAAATCTGTTCTTGTTTGTTCTACCGGTGATCAACCTCCTTTGATTAGAATGAAGTGTTTGCAGACAGCT
This sequence comes from uncultured bacterium, assembly GCA_949284985.1. GTDB lineage: Bacteria > Cyanobacteriota > Vampirovibrionia > Gastranaerophilales > Gastranaerophilaceae > RGIG2134. Next base: position 48,313 of record CASDWY010000012.1, read on the forward strand.
ACTGCAGTTTGCGAGTATTTTAGAGATCAAGGAAAAAAAGTCTTTTTGATGACTGATACGGTTACTCGTTGTGCAATGGCTGGGCGTGAAGTTGGGTTGTCTATAGGAGAGCCTCCTACTATGAAAGGTTACCCGCCTTCAATTTTTTCTTGGTTACAAAAAGTTTTAGAACGAACAGGTAATTCAGAAAAAGGTTCTATTACGGCACTTTATACTGTTTTAATGGAGGGTGATGATATTAATGATCCTATTGTTGATACAGTAAGGGGGATTGTGGATGGACATATATTTTTGTCGAGAAAAGTGGCGGAGATGAATCATTATCCGGCAATAGATATACTTGGAAGTATTTCGAGGTTAATGTCAGCTATTGCCACTCCTGAACATAAAGAGGCTGCAGGTAAAATGAGAAAATTGCTTGCACTGTATAGAGATAACAAAGATTTGATTGATGTTGGAATGTATCAGCAGGGTGCAAATCCTAAACTTGATATTGCTATTGAAATGATGCCGCAGATAAACGGTTTTTTGCAACAGCGAGTTTCAGATAGTGTTTCTATGGAGACAACTATATCTACTCTTATTTCTATGATGGAAAATGTTGATATATAGTTTTCTTGATTATTTTTGTAATCCGTCTTAAACTAAACTTATGAATAGAGTTGATAAAAAAGACATTATATCAATATTTATAGTTATATTAATTGCTTTAATAGGTGAAATTTTGTTTTTTTATAAGCAGGGAAGTCCTCTGATTGATATGGGCAGAGAATTTTATGTTGCTCAACGTGTTGCAGAGGGAGGAGTATTATATAAAACGGTTTTTAATATTTATGGTCCTCTTGCTTATCAAATAAATGCGTTGTTGTTTATTATTTTTGGAAAACATTCGCATGTGTTGTATTTTTTTGGGAATTTTGTGGGCTTATGTTTGGGATTTAGTATTTATCTTCTTGCAAGACAATTTTTATCGAGATTTAGTTCTTTGTTTGTTTCTCTGTTTACAATTTTTGCGGGGATATATAATTCTTCTATTTTCAATTTTGTAGTTCCTTATTCTTTTGCAATGCTTTATGGTTTACTTGTCGTTATCGTATCTTTATTTTTTCTTGTACGCTACATTAAGGAGGATAAACTTTCTTATTTTTATTGGAGTTTAATTTTGGCAGGTGCTGCTTTTGTTTTAAAGTATGAGTATTTTGCTTATATAGTTGTTTATATATATGTAATATTTTGCTTAAAAAAAATTTCAGCGAAAGAGATAATAAAAGCAATTTTGTGTTTTTTGAGTATTCCTCTTTTTTCTTTTCTTCCTTTAATATTAGCTGGATTAAATTTTCAAGATTTTATTTTTAATATAAAGCTGTTTAAAAATATGGCTGCTGCGCCAAGTTTAACATATTTTTATAAACTTAGGGGTGTTTATCCGAGTTGGACAGATATTTTAATCTGCTGCCGTAATCTTACTGTTTTTGCTTGTGTTTATATTGTTTTTTATAAAGCTTTATCAAAAATAAACAAAAGTTGGATATATTGGAGTTTTTGGGGACTTATTACGGCATTATTAATTAGTTTAGGTTTTTTATTTAATTTTTTGCAGGGATTTTCGTTTTTACCTGTTTTGATAGTGTTAATGAGCATAGTTGCTTATAAAAAAATAGATAAAAAAACAGAGATAGTACTTGTTATTGCTGCATTAGCTGTTTCTTTAAAAACATTTTTTAATTCCGGAATAGATTTTTATAGTTTATTTAGTATACCTCTTTTAATATTAGCCTGGACAGTAATAGCTGGTTATTATTTTAAAAATAAAAAAGTTTTTACTCATTTGCTTGTATCATTATTGTTGGTACTATTTATCCCAAGTATGTATGCAGAAATTATAAAATTCAGTAATTATGAAATAGAATATAGTACAAATAAAGGTGTTTTTAAAATGGGAACGAGTCAGCCATCTGTAAAGCTTTTAATAGACTTAATTATGAAAAACACTAAAAAAACTGATAAAATAGTTATTTTGCCTGAAGGTCATTTTATAAATTTTTTGGCTGACAGGAAGAGTGATGATATGTATAATAATCTTATACCGATGTACGTAGAGGCTTTTGGTGAAGAAAAAATAATTAACCATTTTGAAAATAATAAGCCTGAATATTTTGTTTTCGGAACAAGAGATATGAGAGAATATGGGCAAACCGATATTTGTGTGGGTTATGCGTTAAATTTATGCCGTTGGGTCTTTAATAATTATCAAGTTGTGTATAAAATAACAGGAGTACCGGAGTATATTGTTTTGAGGAAAGTCAGATGAAAAAAGTTGCTTTAATTAATCATGGATGTGCAAAAAATCTTGTTGATAGTGAATTAATGTTAGGAATGTTGAGTGCTGCCGGTTTTGAAATAACTTTAGATGAAAATGAAAGTGATATAGTAATAGTAAATACTTGTTCGTTTATACATGATGCGGAAGTAGAAAGTATAGATTCTATTTTGGAAATGGTTAATGACGGGAAAAAGGTTGTTATAACAGGGTGTTTGCCTCAACGCCACAAGATGGAAATTCACAAGGCAATACCTGAGGCGGTTGCGGTTGTTGGTACTACGGAAATTGCAAAGATTGTTGATGTAATAAAGAAAGTAGCTGCAAATTCAAAAGAATTTGTTTATGAAATAGCAGAAAAACCGGAATACATTTATCCGGAAATGATTGAGAGACAGCAGATTACAGTGGGTGCAAGTTCATATATAAAAATTGCAGATGGTTGTAATTACCAGTGCGGATATTGTATAATTCCGCAGTTGAGAGGCTTGTATCGCTCAAGACCAATAAAAAATATTGTAGATGAAGCGAAAAAACTAGCACAAAAAGGTGTTAGTGAAGTTGTTTTGGTGGCTCAAGATACAACTAGTTATGGCATAGATTTATATGGAAAACCTTCGCTTGCAAGACTTTTAAAAGAGTTGGAAAAAGTTGATGAACTTCAGTGGATTAGAGTTATGTATGCCTATCCATCAATGTTTGATGATGAATTGATTGAAGTATTCAAGAATTCAAAAAAAATTGTAAAATATATAGATATTCCCTTGCAGCATTCTCATCCTGACATTTTGAAGGCTATGCGCAGACCTGGTGTTAATTATGAAAGTTTAATTAAAAAAATACGTGATAATATAGAAGGAGTTGCAATTAGAACAACATTTATAGTTGGTTATCCCGGAGAAAAAGATGAGCAGTTTAATGACTTAAAAGAGTTTATAAGAAGAGTAAAATTTGATAGACTTGGAGTATTTGAATATTCTCGAGAAAAAAATACTTATTCATATGATTTGGATGAGCAGGTTCCTGAAAGTATCAAGCAAGAGCGAAAGAATATAATTATGGAAATTCAGCAAAAAATTTCAAAAGAATTAAACTCAAAGTTTATAGGGGAAAAAATTTCTTGTATAGTAGAGGCTATTACGGATGATGGAGTGATTGTTGGCAGGACATATCGAGATGCGCCTGAGATAGATGGAGAAATTTATATTCGAGCAGATAAAGAAGTAGTTTTGCCCGGGGATATTGTGGATGTGGTAGTGATTGATGCAGATGAATATGATATGCAAGGTGTTCTTGCATAACTTGATGTATAATGATATAATTCTTAAGTATTTTATTGAGGTGGAATTATGAAAAAAGTATTTTCAACATTATTATTAACGTCTTTGTTATCATTTAATATGGCAGCGTTTGCGGATATTAATCTTGCGACGGAACAAGCAAAATCAACTCCGCAGCCAGTTATTGAACATTTGAAGAATGGTAAAGGACAAATTAAAACTGTAAGAATTTTTGAAGATAAAGCAGTATTGGTAAAAGGTAATATTATTAAAATTGCTTTTGCTCAAGATTTTACAACTAAAGGAATTAAGGTAGGAGACAAAGTTAATTTTGTTTTGAAAGAGAATTTAGAGACAAAGGAAGGTAGAATAATACTTCCGGCAGGTACACAAATTATAGCAACGGCAAAAGAATTTGAAGCAGCAAAATCTTTTAACAGAAATGCAAAGCTTTTGTTGGAAATTGGAGATTTAGTTTTACCTAACGGTCAAACAGGAACTATTTCAGCTCAAGTTAATGCTAAAAACGGAATATTAAAACGTTCAGGCTGGAATATTTTTGCAAAAATTTCAGAGTGGACAGTTGGATTGCTTGGAGTAGGAGCAGGAGCAGGAGCAGCAATTGCTGCTGGTTCAGGAGCTGTTGGAGTTGGCTGTTTAGCTATTGGCTTGCCTATTGGGGCAGGCGTTGGTTTGATTACTGGGGTTGTAACTCCGGGAATTAATTATCGAGTTAAAGCCGGAAAAGAAATTTCAATTGTATTAGTAGATGATTTGGATATAATTGTCAAGGAAACTTTATAGTTTTTATTTTATGGGCCGCCTTTGGCGGCCCTTTTTATTGTTTTAATAAGATTACCCGAAAGGTTAATTATTATTTTATATTTATGATAAAATTAAAGTAAAAATAGATGCATAAATTTTAGGGATGAGGATTACATATAATGTTGAGTTTACTTTTAAAGCTGTTAGGAGATCCAAACGAAAGAAAAATAAAAAAAATAATGCCTATAGTAGAGCATATAAATGCGTTGGAACCGGAGTTTGAAAAACTTTCTGATGAACAGCTCAGAGCAAAAACGGATGAGTTTAAAGAAATACTTTCAAAAAGACCAACCTCTGCAAATTTGTTAGAGGATAGAAAGCTTGAAAAAGAAGCTCTTGATAAAATCTTACCCGAAGCGTTTGCAACTGTAAGAGAGGCTGGAAAACGTGTTTTAAATATGCGTCATTTTGATGTTCAGTTGGTAGGAGGGATTTTTTTACACGAAGCTCATATTGCAGAGATGAGAACAGGTGAAGGAAAAACTCTTGTTGCTACTTTGCCCGCATATCTTAATGCACTTACAGGGAAAGGTGTTCATGTTATTACTGTAAATGACTATTTGGCAAAGCGTGATAGTGAGTGGATGGGACAAATCTATAAGTTTTTAGGGCTTAGTGTAGGTGTTGTCCTTTCTGATAGAACAAACAATAATTTTGAAACGAAAAAACTTGCATATGAATGTGATATAACTTATGGAACTAATAATGAGTTTGGCTTTGATTACTTAAGAGATAATATGGCTAGTTCTAAAGAGCAGCTTGTTCAAAGACCATTTAATTATGCAATTATAGACGAAGTTGATTCAATACTTATAGATGAGGCAAGAACTCCTCTTATTATTTCAGGAAGATTGGATAAATCTGCAGAGACATATAAACTTATGGCTAAAATTTCACCATTGTTAGAAAAAAATAAAGACTACGAGGTGGATGAAAAAAATAAAAATGTTATACTGACTGAAGAAGGGATAGATAGAGCACAAGAGCTTATTGGTGTAAGCGATCTTTTTGATATTTCTACTCAATATGCGCACCATCTTTTGCAAGCTTTAAAAGCAAAAGAGCTGTTTAAGCGTGATACAGATTATGTAGTTAAAAATGGCGAAGTCGTTATTGTAGATGAGTTTACCGGTCGTTTGATGGAAGGCAGACGTTGGTCTGATGGGCTTCATCAAGCAGTAGAAGCAAAAGAGGGTGTAAAAATTCAAGATGAAACACAGACGCTGGCGAGCATAACTTTCCAAAATTTGTTTAGGTTATATCCAAAGCTTTCTGGTATGACAGGCACAGCAATGACGGAAGAAGCGGAGTTTGGAAAAATTTATAATTTAGAAGTTACGGTTATTCCAACAAACAAAAAAGATATAAGAAAAGATATGCCTGATGTTGTATACAAAGGAGAAATTCAAAAGTATAAAGCGGTTGTCGATGAAATTATTGAAATGAATAAACAAGGTCGACCGGTTCTTGTAGGAACAATAAGTATAGATAAGTCAGAGTATCTTTCTAAGTTGTTGAAGGAACGAGGAATAAAGCATAATGTACTGAATGCCAAACATCACGAAAGAGAAGCATATATTATTGCACAAGCTGGGCATTATGGTGCTGTTACGATAGCAACAAACATGGCAGGGCGCGGAACAGATATTTTGCTTGGAGGTAACCCGGAATATCTTGCCAAAGAAGAATTGGAGAAAAAAGGTATTACAGCGGAATCTGCTAATTATGAAACGATTAAAAATTATGCGCTTGAGCAAGCAAGAAAAACATGCGAAGCGGATCATAAAAAAGTTGTGGCAGCCGGGGGATTGCATGTAATTGGTACTGAACGTCATGAATCAAGGCGAATAGATAATCAGTTAAGAGGTCGTGCAGCTCGACAAGGTGACCCTGGCTCAACAAGATTTTTCTTGTCTTTGGAAGATAATCTTATGCGGATTTTTGGTGGTGATAAAGTCATAAATATTATGAATGCTCTTAATGTAGAAGATGATATGGCAATAGAACATAGCATAATAACAAGACAAATAGAAGCTGCTCAGCGAAAGGTGGAAGTTTATCATTTTGATATTCGTAAAAATGTGCTTGAGTATGATGATGTTATGAACATGCAGCGTGAAAAGTTTTATAATCAGCGTCGTAGAGTTCTTTTTGGTACTGATTTGCGTGAAGATATAAATTACATGATAGAGCGTGAAACCAATCGTATTATAAGTAGTTATATCTCACCGGAAATGAATCCAAATGAGTATATATATGAAGATGTGCAAGGTTTAATTAGAGAAGTTCATTCAATGATGCCGCAATTAAGTAGTTTTGATGTGAAAGATGTTCAAGGACTAAAATTTGATCTTTTATATGAAAAGCTTAAAAATCTTGCATTAAGTGCTTATAAGCAGCATGAAGAAAATACTATTAATTTTTATAATAGCGTGCTTTCTCAATATGAAGAAAATCCTGAGCTGCAAGTAGCATTTTCTTCTAACAATATAATGCGAGGACTGGAAAAAGATATTCTATTAAGAGTTGTTGATAATAAGTGGATTGATCATCTTCATAACATAGATATGCTTCGAGAAGGGATAGGGCTGAGGGCATATGGGCAAAAAGATCCGCTTATAGAGTATAAACGTGAAGCTTATGATTTATTTAATAAAATGATGTATGAAATTCAATCAGAAACAGTACGACATTTGTTTAGAGCAAAGTTTGGCTTTCAAATTCTAAATATGGCAGGTGATGAAATTGTTGAAGAAAAACAAATGTCAGATGAAGTTTTTATGCATCCGGATGAAACAGGGATTGTTGAAAAAGAAGATATTTAAGAAAAAAGCCGCGATTTGCGGCTTTTTAAATTTATAGGAAAAAATTATTTTTGTTTTTTTGCTTTGTGAGGTCTTCATCATCGTATTCATTTGAACCAGGAAATAATAAAAACGAGGGATTGTTATTATTTGGTGCTGAATCAAATAAATTTTGTTCTTGTGTTAATTTTTTTTGAGTGTTAGGACCGTTAACTTGAAGATTAACACGAGCATAATTAAAGTTATTAATATTGTAAATATCATTGATACTCATTTGTTCATCACTTTCCTTACTTTTATCTTAATAATGTTTTCGGTAAAATCAAAAATAACTTTATAGTTAAATAAATATATTTGTAAACTTAAAATCAAAGCACACTTGCAGCAAGGATTTTAAGGAAAAAATCGATTTAACATATCTTAATAATTAAAAATTTATGCCCAAAGAATTTTTTAAGTAACTGTATTTTTCATAGTATTCATTAGGATTTTCTTTTGCAGCGAGTATTTTGTCTTGATTTTTAATAAAAAGACTTGCCAAGTTTGGGTCGAATTGTGAGCCTGCGCAGCGCTCTATTTCAGCAATTGCAGTTGCATGGTCTAGAGCTTTTCTATAGGAGCGAGTAGAGGTCATAGCATCATAAGTATCAGCTATGGCAATTATTCTAGCAGAAATAGGAATATCTTCACCTTTGAGTCCAAGTGGGTATCCTTTTCCATCCCAACGTTCATGGTGTGTTTTAAGCCAATTAGAAATAATTTTTAATTTTTTTATTTTTTTAACTATTTTTTCACCTTGTTCAGGGTGTGATTTCATTATTTCAAATTCTTCATCAGTTAATTTACCTGGCTTACATAAAATCTTTTGTGGAATTCCAACTTTTCCTATGTCATGCAAAAGACCAGCGGTTTCAATTTCTTCAAGAGTTATGTCATCTAACCCGAGTTCTTTTGCCAGTATTAAGGAGTATAAAGTCACACGAAGTGAGTGACCATGAGTATATGGATCTTTTGCGTCCAAGGCGGAAGAAATTGATTTTATTGTTTTGTAGAACAGTTCTCTAAGGTCTTTTAGCATTTCTAACTTATTATTAGACAAATCAAATTTATTTATGCCGCTTTTAACAACTTCAGTTAATTCAATTGGATCAAAAGGTTTAAGTATATATTGATATATTTGGCATTCATTTATAGATTCAACCATAATATCAGTATCGGCTTGTCCAGTGAGCAAAATTTTTATTATATTCGGGTATGTTTTAGATATTTTTTTAAGGAAATCGGTTCCGCTCATTTCCGGCATGCGTTGATCGCTAACAATTAGCGAGATGTCATTCCCGTGGTCAGAAACAATTTCAAGTGCTTGTTTTCCGTCGTGAGCTGTTAAAATATCGTATTTGCCGCGTAAGGTTCTTTTCAGCAGTTGTAAATTGTTTTCTTCGTCGTCAACAATTAGTATGGTATGCTTTTCATTTGCCGAACTCGCCAAAAGGACTTGCTCTATACTGTTATTTAAAAATTCTGCTTGGCTTTCTTTAAGACAGTCCATGTTTGTTTCCATAATTATTCCACACTAATAAGACGGTTATTTAACTGTAAAACTTTAATTATATTTAAGTCAAATTTACATCCATTTACAATTATAACATTTTTTTATATTGTTGTATACAGTATATTTTTTGCTTGAAATGAAGTGGTGTTTGAAATAAAATTGAGTTGTATAGGAGTATTAAAGGAGAAAATTATGTCTAGAAAACCTATTATTGCAGGAAACTGGAAAATGCATAAATTGCAATCTGAATCAGCAGAGCTTGTAAATGCAGTTATGGCAGAGCTTCGTTCTATAGATAAAGCGGATTTACCGGAAGTCATTGTAGCACCTGTATTTACTTCTTTGTATGCGGTTAGGAAAGCGATGGATGATTGTGGTTGTGGTAAGGTTAAGCTTGCTGCACAAAATTGCTATTATGAGCCTCAAGGAGCTTATACTGGTGAAGTTTCTACTGAAATGGTTAAGGATGCAGGTGTTGATTATGTTATTATTGGTCACTCTGAAAGAAGACAGTATTTTGGTGAAACTGATGAAATGATTAACAAAAAAGCAAAAGCAATTATAGCAAATGGACTTATTCCAATTATATGTTGTGGTGAAACTTTAGAGCAAAGAGAAGCAGGTGTAACTGATAAACATATAGAAACACAAATCAGAGCTGCTCTTGACGGAATTTCATCAGAAGATGTTGCAAAGTCTGTTATTGCTTATGAACCAATATGGGCAATAGGAACAGGAAAAACCTGTGATTCAGATGAAGCAAATCGTGTAATTGCTATGATTAGAGGAGTTGTTAAGTCAGTTGCTGGTGAAAATGCAGCAAATGCTATAAGAATTCTTTATGGTGGAAGCGTTAAGCCTGAAACAATTGAAGAACAGATGTCTAAATCAGATATAGACGGAGCTTTAGTTGGCGGTGCAAGTTTAAAAGCAGATAGTTTTGCTAAAATTGTTCGTGGAGCAATGTAATTTAATTAAAAAATATATTTAGAACGACAAGTTTTATCTTGTCGTTCTTTTTTGACTAAAAGCAAATTTTCATTAAATTAAACATGGCTTTTCTCATCCTCTTAAATGATTTTTACAGAAAAATCTTTATTTGAGCGGTGTTTAAAGGTAAAATAGTTAGGGTAGCATCAGTTAGAATTAAGGTTATGTACAATTCGCTTTATCCTGTAAATGTAAAGCCATACGCTGTTAATAGAGGGTATGTAAAACGCAAGGAAGATGAAGATAATCCTTCTTCTGGTTCTAAGGCGCAAATGCAAGAAGCGCAAGAGCAAAATAGTTCTCAAAAGACTTTTGAAAAAAAAGACAATTATACCTCATTTCCTCGTCAGCAATATCCAAATGGACAGCAAACAGCAATAGATTACTCAAGATCAACAGTAAATGTTGCACAAATTATTACTGATTTTAAGAATACCACTGCAGCTATTGGTGCACCTGATGATATTAAGTCTGAGGTTGAAACATACCTTGGATTGATTGAAAAAGAATCTTTAAAAACTGATCCAAACGGGAAAATTATTCAAACTAATTTAAAAACAGCGTCAAAAGTTTTGGATAATTATATTGCAGATACGCTTAAAAAGCCTTCGGATGTTGTAGAAAAGTGGATTGATGCATTGTTTTTGCAAAAGATTGATTTTCGATCTGATCCGACTGCAATTAATCCGGCATTTCAAGTACAGTTGCCACAGAAACAAGAGCAGCCAGATACAATAGTTGAAACAATTAATAAGCAGGAAGATGTTGTTAAGGATTCTTCTAAATATTCTTTAACCCCACAAAATAAAGAGGTCAAAATGGCATATTTTAAGGGTAGGAAGTATGCAGCTATTAACGATACAGACAAAGCGCTTTCTGCGTTTGAAAATGCTTTGAAGTTGGCAGATGAAACTGAGGATGAAAGTGCTAAACCTCTTATATTTTTAGAAGTTGCTAAAATTTATGATGGGCATGATTTGCTGCCACAAGCTTTAACTCTTTATAATAAAGCAGCTGTAAATACTCAAGATCCAACTCTTAAGACTAAGGCATATTATGCAATGGCGAAAATTTATGATGATGCTGTGCAATTTCATCCGGCAATGGAACATTATTATGCTTCAATTGCTTTTGCAGGTGAAACTGAAAATTTGAAAAGTCAGACGTTCTCATTAATGAGGATTGCTAAAATGTATGCAGACAGATATAATTCACAAGAAGCACAAAATTATTATCAAAATGCTCAAAAAATAGCTGAAGAAACTAAAAATGATAAGCTTGCTGCAGAAGTTTATCAAGTTTCTGCAGGAAAAATGAGTACGCTTAATGAAACCAAGCCTGCTTTAGATTATTATAAAAAATCAAGCTATTATTTTAGCCAAACAAATGATGCTATTGAACTTGCTAGTAATTATGATAAATCCTCTGATTTGATGTTGCAGTTGGGTAACAAAAATAAAGCTAAAGCCTTATTAGAAAAGGCAAAAAACATATATAAACAAAACAATTCACCAAAGGAAGTTTTTCGTATTGAGCAAAAGCTTTTAGCAATATAGATTATATGGAGCGGCGGAGTTTTTTGTTTTGGACGATTCTATGTCCGTTTACGTAAACCATATCAGGGTTTTCTTTTTGAAGTACAGCGTTGTAATTTTCGTTATCTTCCAGTTGGAATACGTTAAAATCTGCGTGTTTTCCTTTAGTTAAAGAGCCTATTATAGAGTCCAGTCTGAGAATTTTAGCCGGGTAAATTGTTAAATGTTTTAAAAGGTCTATAGTATTTAAAACTCCATTTTGATTAGCATAGTTAGCTTCGTTGATAAGACTGTGATCTTCACCAATATTGAAATAGCTTTCTGTACCAAATCCAAAATTTTCACCAAAAAGGTCTACTACATCTTTAAATTCTTGTTTTCTACCATGATTAATGTCATCGTAGCGAGGTGAGTATACAAATTTTACCGAGGTGTCTGCAAGCTCTTCAAATTCACTTTTTGAAAGGTAGTTTGCGTTTGCAACAAGAACTTTTTTAGATAGCACATTTAGGTCTGTTAGGTATTCTACAGGCGAAATATTTCTTTTGTATGGTGTAAGTTTTCTCATCCCAAGATACATGTGAAGCATATCTATGTCAGAAAAACCATGTTTTAACCAGTCCATTTCTTCTTGTGATTCGGCAATTCTTATAAGCATTAAAAGATTATTTTTACGGGCATATTTTGATATAATTTTCCATAAGCGTTTGTGCACCATAGATAAAGACGATGGTGCAACTCCTATAAACATATTGTCTGATTTGTTTTTAATAAAATATTCAATTTTACTGCTTATAGCTTTGAATTCTCTTTTTCCTGTATCACTTGAATCTGCATATAATTCAAAAAACAAATAGGTTTTTATGGGGGTATTGTTGAGAATTTCAAAGTATTTATTTTCTTTTGAGACTTGAGCAATACATGTTGTACCAGAGAGCATTGCTTTTTCCAGCCCATGTTTAAAAGAACGGATTTTTTCTGCCCGTTCCCAACAAAAATATTCTTTGTACATTCTAGCCAGCCTGCGCACGTAGCTGTTTTGAGGTATGCCTGCAAAAATGTATTTTCTTATAATATTTTTAAAAAGTCTTTTTATGCAAGATTTAAGAGTATTAGAACGATATTGGTTAATATCTGTATACTGTAATTGAGCAAAAAGGTTTATAAAACCGGGTGTAATAACTGAGTTTCCAAAGTCTTTGACTTTTACAAGCTCGTCAAAATTTACTTTTTCGTGAGGTAAAACATCTACAACTTTGCCTTCATCGACTATTATATAGTGGTTTTCCAGGGGTTCACCCTCTGCTGTAATAATCCATTTTGCTTTGTATGCACGCATTTTTTCCTCCGGTTAAGAGCCTTTGTTTATTTTAATTTGTTTTTGTATTTTCTCTGCCATGCCATGTCTTCCAAGTGCAGAGTAGCATTTAACCATGTCTTCTCTTAGGTTGTCGATATTCTTTTTCAAATAATAGTGATCAGGAAGTTTTTTTATTACAGCATATGCATCGTTGAAGTAACCGATAGCGGTTTCATTCCGCCCATTTGCGGCATATGCCGAGGCAAGCAGCCATTTTACATATGCATATTTTGTTTTGTCTTTGCAGTTTCTTGTTTGTAATAAATCCAATAGTTTTGAATATACAAAAACTGCTTGATCAGGCATGTCATGCCTGATGTACCAATTTGCTATTCTTTGAGAAATAACAATAACAGAGTCTATATCTAATTCTTTATATTTATTTGTTAAACGATAGGCATTTTGATAATATTTAGCTGCAAGTTTTTCATTTCCCAAGGCATAATATAAATCACCATAAAGTCTATTTATTGAAGCTAATTCGTTGCCATTTGTTTTAAGCTTAAGATAAAGATATTCCGCAAGTTTTAAATAATCTGAGGCTAGCTTGAAATCTTTTTTTTGAATATAGTATTCGACAACATACATTCTAACATATTCTGCATATTCTTTGGAGTTAAGTCCAAAAGATTCCATCATAAGGTACATGCCTTCTTTAATGGCTTCATCTGCCAAGTTAATTTGATTTAACTTTAAATAACAGATTGCTTTTCTGTATTGAACTTCAATATATTTTTGTCGGTTAGACGGGATAAAGTCTGTTTTTGACAGGTATTTTACCGTATAGTTATAAAGATTAACTGCTGCATGGTATTCTCCGGAAAGTTGGAATCTATAGGCATTGTTCCAGATAAGGTTTCCGTATATAGCGTTGTTAATAAACCATCCCAAGAATAATATTAACGCAACAACTAATAGACCTTTTAAAAATGGTTTGATAAAATTCCTTAAAAACTTTCTTGTAAACTTTCTTACTTTATAAATATTCATAATGACTATTAAACCATTATTTTATAGTATTTGCAAGACTATTAAGATTATTAATTAAAACTTGAGAAAGTTTTAGATTGATGTTTGAAAGACATTCTCAAAAAAGGGTTTTCTTCTATATTTACATTAGAGTAGTCGAGGTATAATTTTTTGTCAGACAATTCTTTTTGAGCTTGGATGTATGCCACACGAGAGGCTTTTCGAACTTCTATAGTGGTATAAAGTTCAATAGCTATAGCCGGAATTAGTCCAACGGTTGTACCTATTATAGAGTAAAGCGGCATATGGGATTTGGGAGCATTTTTTATTTTGTGGAGTGCCCAGCCAAAAACATTGCCCATCGCTGCGGCAAGAAGACCCATCGGTGTAGATAATAACATTGTAAGAACTTCAAATTTTTCTTCATATTTTTGTTTTTTTTCATCAACTTTATTAATAGTTTTAAAAATATTTATTTGATTTAAACGTGCTTGTTTCATTTGTTCTTCAGAAAGTTTTAGTTCACGAACAGCCATTTTGAATTTTTTAGCTTCGGGAATATTTTTTTCTGCATAGGTTTCATATTCATTCAAATCTTTATAAAAAGTTTTTATGAAACCAAAAATCCCTTGTTTTTGTGGTTTTTCAGGTTGGTCAACATCTTTTATAGAGAGGTTGTGGTTTGGTGTTTTTAGGAAATTTGTTGGATCTTGAAGAATTTCGTTCATTTTTTTGTGGCGAGAAATTCTAATAGCATTATTTCTGTATTCTGCAACTTTACTGTTAAGTAGGATTGTTCCTGCAATTGCTGCTGCGTATGGAAAATATTTTTTTAAGGTTCCGTGTTTAATTTTTAATAAGTCCATGGCTTTCTCTACAGCCCAGTATCCTATAACACCAAAACCAAATAAACATAAAGAAATTACATCAAGAAATTTAAATGCGTTTTCTATATAATCTTGAGATTCTATATCTATTTTATTAACGAGTCTTTGAGTAATTTCACGAGTTTCTTCTGCGGCAGATAGGTCTTTTGGGCTAAAACTATTAGGGTTAGCCGCATTATATTTTTTATTTTGTCTGTTATCAAATTCTGCTTTGTCTTTTTTGTATATTGCACGTTTTGTAACGATATCAAGGTAAGACTTTAGTTGTTCAAATACGTTTAGACTAGATAAAATACTTTTGTCAGTAGATTTGGGTTTTGGAACTTTTATATTTTTAGCGATTTGTTTTGCTTGATTAATTTGCTCATCTGTAAGAATAGCAAAATCATTGGGGTTTCCAAGTTCTCCTTTGAGCGCTTCAAATCTTGCTATTCTTGGGGTTTGAATTTCAATAGTGGTTAAAGAGAAAAGTAAAGGTATACTTGAGACTATGGCAAATAAAAGCCCTGTTACTCCAGGTATTACATTTGGAGCTGCGGTTTTGAGTTGTCCCATTTTTGATGCAAGTTTTTTTACAAGTTTTTTGCCTGAATCAGTTGATTGGTATAATTTTCCGAGACCAATACCCATAGCAGTTAATATGGAGGTACTCTCTCCAAGCACTGTTTGTGTAATAGATTCAACATCTTCTGTTTTTGTTTGAGAATACTCATCTAACGCATCAACTGTGCGTTTTAAAATTTCTCCTCTTTTTATAGCTACATTAAGTTCTTCGGGGGTTAATTTTTTATCCTTGAACGCCGCTTTGCGAGCAGCTTCTTTTTGTTGCTGTGCATTGCGGTATTTAGGTACATCTTTAAGATGATCTCTATATGTCAAATATGTAGCTATATGCTGCAACTATCATAAACCTCCTTAGTTTACATAATATTTTACGCTCGTAAAAAAAAATATATGATAGAATTTATATAAATTATTTACAAATATTAATGAAAGGGCATTATTATGTTGCAAAAAGCTTTATTTGATCCCGGATTTGCGCCGTTAGTTTATTCTTTTAGAGAAAGTATTGAGGCTATTGATATGGTAATGCGAGCAGTTAAAGTTCCTAATCAAAGAAAGTTTAAATTTAAGCTGTTGCAAAAACAAATTGTGTCAATTGTTGAAAATTCTATTGCATTTTATTTAGGGTGTTTAATGTGGGCGAAGTATTTAAAAGAAGTTATGTCTGAAAACGAAATTTTGAATAATCCCTTTTTGGGGATAAATCTTGATGAAAAAAATATTACGCAGGAAGATTTTTGTGCTGAGATTAATTTATTAATTAGTTATTTTGACAGGTATAAAAGAGATACTAAATTTTATTTAGGCAAAGAGTTTATTTTTAACGAAAAATGGTTTAAAATAGCGCAGTGTTATAAAGAGTTTTTAGTGCTTAATGATTCTTTTGTAAGGACTAAGTATGGTTTTGATTTGATTTTACCTAAAACAATTGATGATGTTGTTATTTATGACAACAATAAAAATGCAGAGCTTATTAAATCAGCAATAGCTAATCATAATTTGTCATTGCTTTTTGATTAGACTTTTTATATTGTATTTTTCTTCAAGTTGTTTGAGAATTTTTGCAATATCAGGCTTTCTAATTTCACAGTAGTCTTGTTTCCATATGTCAGTGAAATAAAATCCATTTTTTAGATAAAATTCTGAGGCATCTTCATCCGGTCTTAAAAAAATTGATTTTTTACTCATTTTTTCGGCTATTTTACCTATAGCATATATAAGACAACTGCCTGCCCCTTTTATTTTTGGTTCTTTGCTATTTTCGTTTATTGATTGCAGATATCTAAGATTAATCCTATCCCATCCAGTATCAAATTTTGTAAGTGCTCTTATTTTTTGGTCTTCTTTTAGTTCTGAAGGACATTCGATAAAGAAGTATTTTATGTCACGAAGCCAACCAGGAGGGGTCCTTTTAATTTCTTTAAGATAATTTACTCCATTTAGAAAGTCACTTATTATAACTTCACCGTATCTTGTGTGCTCCCAATCATGCATAGTCTTTTCAAAAAGATCAGCATCTTTTGGAGTCATTTTGGTTATAAACCCTTGGATAGGTTCGGTTTTGCCTGATTTGAGCATTTTTTGTAAAGTAACACTAAAAAGGCGTTGACCTGTGAATGCAGGTTTATGGTGATAATATTTTTGTTTATTTGTAGTAGATCTTATTTTCATTTAGTTTAGGTCTTTGTAATTTTTTTTTTTTGTTAAAGGCTGCTTGAGTATTTGTTTTCAAGGAGTTTTATAAGGGTATTGTAATTTTCTTTTGGTAAAGTAGCGCAACCAATTTCACTTGGAACGTCCCATCCCAATTTTTTGTACCATTCTCCGATTGAAGTTATTAGTTCTATTTTTTCTTTTTGAGCTTTTTTTGCATATTTAGTTATACCATATAGCATTAGTTCTCCAGCACCTTTTATTTTAGGTGATTGCGGCAATTTACTTGAAGATTGAAGATATTCCAAATAAACTCGATTTAGATGGATATTTGCTGCCATAAGGCTTACTATGCGTTCAATTGGGTTAGATTTATCTTTACGTTCAATCATAAAGAAATTTTTTCTTACTGGAGAGTTTAGATGCAAGAATGTTTTTCGTCCTTTTGCGGTGTATTGCATAAATTCTTTAATAAGTGACGGACCAAATCTTAAATTTGCCCATTGTTCAGCTATACTCTGAATTAGTGGAGTGTCTTCTTTAGTCAATCTTGTAAAAAATGCAGGAATAGTTCTTATTGTTCCGTTTGGAAGAACTTCTTTAAGATTAACGTTAAGCAATTTAACGCCTTGAAATGATGGGTTAAGTTTTTTTGAATATGGAGTTGGTTTTGATTGGAAATTGATTTGCATATTTGGGTTAAGTGGCGTAAAAAAAATAATTGCTAAAAATATTAAAAATATGAAGTTTGTTTAAGGAGTGGAACTGATATGTAAAACATGTATATTATATTAATAGTTTGAGTATCAACAAATAATCGAAAGAAATTATAAATGAAACGGAAAAACGCATTAATAGGTTTGCTTTTAGGCTTGTTTTGTTTTTTTGCAACAGGCATGCCGTCTTTTTGTGCGATAGCTTTTCCAAATATTAATATAGGAATGCAAACAGCTAATACGCCGCAAGAATTTACGCAAGGTGTGCAAATAATGATATTGCTTACGGTGTTGACGTTGGCACCAAGTATAATAATTATGACAACAGCATTTATAAGAATAGTTATAGTTCTTGCTTTGACCAGACAAGCCATAGGTATAACAACATTACCCCCAAATCAGGTTATTGCAGGTTTAGCAATAATTTTGACGTTTTTTGTTATGTCACCGACTATAAATAAAATAAATGAAACAGCAATTCAGCCTTATGTTAAAAATCAAATTACGCAGGAGGTTGCATTAGAAAAAGCAATGGAGCCTTTGAGAATTTTTATGCTTAAGCAGACAGGAGAAAAAGAATTGGGCTTGTTTATTAATATGGCAAAGATGGAGAAGCCTAAGAATGCTAGTGAGGTAGAGACTTATATCTTGATACCGGCATTTGTGTTGAGTGAGCTAAAAACAGCATTTAAAATAGGTTTTGTAATCTTTTTACCTTTTCTTGTAATAGATATTGTAGTAGCAAGTATTTTGGTATCGATGGGGATGTTGTTTTTGCCGCCTGCAACGGTTGCAACGCCATTTAAGCTTATATTGTTTGTTATGGTTGATGGCTGGTATTTAATTACTAAATCTTTGTTAGAGGGTTTTATCACATAAAAGGAAAAAATGGACAATACTATAATTCTTTCAATAACTCAAACTATTTTAATACTGATGCTGCAGATGATGGCACCGGTGCTTGTTATTTCTATGGTTGTCGGTCTTATAATAAGTGTATTCCAAACTGTTACACAAATTCAAGAATCTACTCTAACATTTGTTCCTAAAATAATTGTTTGCGTATTGACATTGATAATATTGCTGCCGTGGATGGTAAATATTTTTATCGAACGGACAAATGAGCTGTTTGCGCAAATTCCGTCGCTAATTCATTGATGAGGTGGTAAATGGCATCAGATTTATTAACACTTTTATCACCAAACAGTATAATCATTTTTATAATGATATTTACAAGGCTTGCAGGAATGATTGCCTCTGCACCTTTGTTTTCAACTTATCCGATTCCTACGCAAGCAAAAATATGGTTATGCGCAACAGTTGCGTTTATAATTTATCCTGTTGTTCTTAAAGGTGCTGGTGTGCAAGTTCCTTTAAATATGGTAGAAATGACGTTGTTTTTAAGCAAGGAATTTTTTATAGGATTTTTAATTGGATTTATTGCAAAATTTATTTTTTCTGCTGTGCAAATAGCCGGGCAGACGCTTGGGCTTCAAATGGGAATAACAATGGGACAGGTTTTAGATCCGACCTCAAATGATCAGTCTCCGATTATAGGTCAGATTTATGTTTATATAGCGACGATTGTTTTTGTGTCGCTTAATGCTCATAATTGGTTATTTACATCTGTGTATAAGAGTTTTACAGTAATTCCACCCGGATTAGAGCTGGTTTTTAGTCCGGCATTAGTTAAGCAAGTGATTGTTTTATTTTCGCATATGTTTGTAATTTCATTTCAAATAATTTTACCTATATTTTGTGTCTTGTTTGTTAGTGAGGTACTTATGGGTTTTATGGCAAAAATGATGCCGCAGATGAATATATTTATGGTAGCCTTGCCGTTTAAAATTGGTTTGGGACTTGTTATGATTATACTGTTTATATCGCCGACAATAACATATTTGGCATATGCTATTGAAAAATATATGGCAGGAATATTAAAGTTATTTATGGGGGGATAGAAGATGGCGGATGAAAAAACAGAAGAAGCCACGCCCCGGCGAAGAGAAAAAGAACGAGAAAAGGGCAATATATCAAAAAGTCAAGATTTAAATTCTGCTTTGACTATCAGTGCGGGTTGCGCTCTTATGATTTTTCTTGCGTCAAAAATTATTTCTAATACGCGAGAACTTATTTATCAAACAGTTACGCATCTTAACCCTAAAGATATTCCCAATGATGATATAATAGCAATTTTGGTTCCATTTGCAAAGAGTGCAGGAGATATTTTGCTTCCATTTTTATTCGGTTTGACAATTTTAACCGCAATAGCACTTAGACTACAAGTTGGGGCGTTGTTTGCTGTTCAAAAAATAAAGCCGACTTTAGAAAAGCTTTCACCACAAAATATTATAAATGGATTGAAGAAAATTTTTAATCCTTTTGCGCCAAAAAATCTTATGGAATTAGCAAAATCGTTGGCAAAAATGCTAGTTGTTGCATATTGTGGTTTTTCGGTGATTCTTGTGAGAAAAGATGAGCTTTATGGGCTTTTGGGTGCAGATATAACAACTGGTTTTGCTGTTTTAGGCTCTGTTTTAACGCAGATGATTGTTAATATTTGTTTGGTAATGTTGGTCATTGGCTTTATAGACAAAAAGTATCAAGATTATGAGTATAATAAATCTTTAAAAATGTCTAAACAAGAGGTTAAAGATGAATGGAAAAATACAGAAGGAGATCCTTTAATAAAGTCAAAAATAAAAGCAGCCCAAATGCAATTTGCACAGCAAAAAATGATGTCAGCAATTCCGAAGTCAGATGTTGTAGTAGTTAACCCTACGCATTATGCCGTTGCTATAAAATATGATAAGTTAGAGGCACCTGCACCGAAAGTTGTAGCAAAAGGAGTTGATTTTATGGCATTTAAGATTAGAGAAATTGCAAAGCATAATGATGTTCCAATTGTTGAAAATCCACCTTTGGCAAGAGCCTTATATAAACTTGTAAAAATAGATGATTTGATTCCGGCAGAGTTGTATGTAACTGTAGCCGAAATTCTTGCTTTCGTGTACAATAAAAATAAGAGCGGAGTTTGAGGTTAAATGAATCTATCAACTATATCAGCATTATTTAAGAATAACGATGTGGTACTGGCAGTAGGGCTTGTGATAATCATTTCTATGATGATATTGCCGCTTCCACCTCAGCTTTTGGATGTTTTATTAACATTGAATATTTCTCTTTCTGTTATAATTCTTCTTGTGTGCCTTTTTACGAAAGAGCCTTTAGAGTATTCTTCTTTTCCGATAATTTTGTTGATTTCAACAATTTTTCGTTTGGGGTTGAACGTTAGTTCGACAAGGTTAATATTGCTAAAAGCGGAAGCCGGCCAAGTTATTAGTTCGTTTGGTGAATTTGTAGTTGGTGGAAATTACGTTGTAGGTTTTATAATCTTTGTAATATTAGTTTTAATAAACTTTATGGTAATAACTGGTGGTGCAGGCAGAGTTGCAGAAGTATCAGCCAGATTTACATTAGATAGCATGCCTGGTAAGCAGCTTTCTATTGATGCGGATTTGAATTCAGGACTGATAAATGAAGATCAAGCTAAAGCTAGAAGAAGAAAGCTAGAGAGAGAAGCAGATTTTTATGGAACAATGGACGGTGCTTCTAAATTTGTTAAAGGAGATGCAACTGCAGGGATTGTTATTACTGTGATAAATATTTTTGGCGGGTTAATAATAGGTATTTGGCAGCTGAAAATGGATGTTATGAATGCACTAAGCACATATACAATATTAACGGTTGGAGACGGATTAGTTTCACAAATACCTGCATTATTAATTTCTTTTGCAACAGGTTTGATAATTACTCGTGCTAGTGGACAAGAGTCTTCTCTTTCTCAAGATATAAAAACAGAAATGTTTTCTAATCCGGTTGTTTTGGGAGTAGTTTCAGGATTGCTTTTGCTTCTTGGTATTGTTCCTGGCATGCCAACAATCCCGTTTATTGCCGTTGGAACGATAGTTGGTTGGTTTGCTGTTAAGAAAAATAAGGATAAAATTGCCCAAGAAACAGCACAAAAAGCTGCAGAAGAAGAAAAAATTATTGCAGAAAAAACAGGTAAAAAGCGAAAAAAAATAACAAAAGAAAGTGTTATGGAGCTTTTAAATGTTGAAACTATTGAGATTGAAATAGGATATAGATTAGTTCCGTTGATTAATGTTGAACAAGGTGGAGATTTGCTTGAGCGTATTGCGCAAATAAGACGACAAACGGCACTTGATTTGGGGTTGATTTTACCATCAATAAGAGTTCGAGATAATCTGCAACTTCCGCCAAATCAGTATAGAATAAATCTTAAAGGTGTACCTATTGAATATGGAGAGGTTTATCCGGATAGAAGTCTTGCTATGAATGCAATGGGTGGAGCTGATGACCCTAATTTAAAAGGAATAAGTGCGATAGAGCCTGCTTTTGGCTTACCTGCATTATGGATTGAAGAAAAAGATAAAGATTATGCTGAGATGAACAGTTATACAGTGGTTAGTCCCTCTGCTGTTATTTCTACGCATTTGACAGAAGTTATTAAGAAGAATGCGGCAGAAATATTGTCTCGTGCGGATATTACTCAACTTATTGATAATCTTAAAAAAGAAGTTTCTGAGGATTATGTTAATGATTTGATGAAAGAAATAACTACTTCTGATGTTCAACAAGTTATACAAAATTTGTTAAAAGAAAGAGTTTCAATAAGAGATTTAAGGACAGTTTTAGAGGTAATGAGTTTGCAGTCAAAGGTTTCAAAAAATACAGATTATTTGACTGAACAGGTTAGACAAGCTTTGTCACGTACTATTTGTAAGCAAAACTTGTCTGATACTGGAGAACTTCTTGCGATTACGCTTTCCCCGGATGTGGAAAATATTATTGCGCAAGGTATAAGTCCTGACGGACAAAGCCTTACTTTAGATCCTGATTTTACTCGCAAGTTGCTTGATGGCTTGAATTATGAATTGGAAAAAGCAATTAAAAATAATGGTTCACAACCTGTAATTTTGTGTTCTTCCCCTATAAGACTTCCCTTTAGAAGGCTCATAGAAAGAACTTATCCACAAATTTTTGTTATGTCGTATAATGAAATTAGTAATAATACAAAAGCAAAATCAGTTGGCGTTGTTAAAACGGCACCGGCTAAAACATCTATTTAGTAAGTAAGAAGAAGATTATGATAAGAAATTTTGAAAAAAACCAAATAATAAAAATTGTTCCGGGAGATGTGGAAAATGCTTGTAATGGAGTTGTTTTAAGCGTTGAAGACGATGGTATAATTATTAAGCTTCAAAAGACGGAGAAGGTTATTAATGGGGAATGTGAATGTTTTGCATTAAGTGATGCAGGAATATTTTATTTTAGAAGTTTTATAGAACAAAGTAAAAATGAGCTCTACAGGTTAGCATTTCCATCAGAGTATAACCTTATGCAGCGACGTGAATATAGTAGGGTAAATTTTGATGCATCTTTAGTTTTAAAAGCGGTTGATTCTAATATAGAAGTAAAGGTAACAGATTTGTCTGCAGGGGGTATGAAAGTTGTCTCTCCTGTAGAGATACAGATGAGTATGGATTATAGTTTTAGTATGGTATTGGGTAAAAATCGTGAGGTAGCGGCGTTGTTTAGTCCGATAAGGCAGGAAAAAGAAGGTGATTTTTACTCAATTTCCGGAAAATTTAATCAATTAAGTAATAAAGATCGTATTTCAATTGCACAATATTGTTTTAGCAAGCAGATGGAGAGTATAAATAAATAATGGCAGAGTTGACTTATGCAAAAAAAATTTCTGGGTTACTTGCATCATTTGCGGTGATTGTTATGCTTGGTGCTAATATTTTTATGACGATGAGTGTTGATTTTAATACTATGATTTTTGCATTTACTAAGGTATTGCCTGTTGCGATAGTCTTGGGTTGGTTGGGAAAGATGATTGGAGATATATTGGACAATCCAAGAGGAAAAGTAGGAAAAAAATAATACGAGGAAATATGATGAATGAAAATCAAACTAAACATATATCAAAATATAAAATAAGCACAATTATGGCATTTATTTCATCGGCACTTATCGGAACAATAGTGCTGTTAATTTCCGCATATGTAATAGTGTTTCTTAGAGATATATCGGCATCAATGTCTGTACAAACAAAGAATATAAATAAAGCGGTTGCGACATCTCTTGTACAAATACTAGGTCCGGAAGTTGATAAAAAAGATTATGCTGTGATGGATAAGTCCGTTTCGAACGCCATAAACACAAATCTTATAGCTTATTTTATAGTTTCAAATAATAAAACAAAAAAAATAGAATATTCTTCAATTAAAGAATTAGAGGATGTTGAAATATCTAATGATACGCTTAAAAAGATAGTAGCAAAAGATACCAATAACTTTTTTATGCATGGTGAAACGAGTACATATTATATAGTTGCGCCTAAAAAGAATTCAACTATTTATGTAGGCTTTTTTACAAAAGCTCCTTTGACTCAAAGTCTTGAAGTTTTTACTGATAATATGAGTTATATGGTAATTTTGTCTATAATGTTAGGACTTATTTTATCTCATATCTTTATAAGAATTATTACTAATCCCTTAAATAATCTTTTAGAGGGCTCAAAGAAGTTTGCTTCAGGTGATTTTAATCACAGAATTGCATATTTTAATTATCAAGAGATAGATGACCTTGTTGATGCATATAACACAATGGCTGAAAATTTGCGAGATATGTATGTTTCGTTGGAGAATAAAGTTGCTGAGCGTACGAAACAATTAAATAAAGCGTATAACGAATTAAAAAACACACAAGCGATGATGGTCCATTCAGAAAAAATGAAATCTCTTGGTGAATTGGTTGCAGGCATTACTCATGAAATAAATAATCCTGTGAACTTTATTTATGGAAATCTTATTCATTTAACAAATTATACAAATGATCTTATTTCCCTTATAGATAAGTATGGTGAATATGAGTCTGATTTATTGGACGAGCATAGGAAAGAAATAGAACAAATTAAAAATGATATAGATTTGGCGTTTTTAAAAGAAGACTTAGGTGCGCTTATTAATAGTTGTAAAGAGGGAACGGAGCGTACAAAAAATATTATTATGGATTTAAAGAATTTTTCCAGAATGGAAGAAAGGGTTATAAGCAGTATTAATATAGCAAAAGAGATTGATACAACATTAAATATATTGCATTCAAAATATAAAAATCGAATAGAAATACATAAAGATTATGATGAGAATTTGCCTTTGGTGGAAAGTTATGGTGGGCAGTTGAATCAAGTATTTATGAATATTCTTGATAATGCTTTTTATGCGATAGAAGGCAAAGGAGATGTATATATATCTACCAAACATTCTGGAGAAAATGTTATAATAGAATTTAAAGATACAGGTAAGGGCATGGATAGAAGTACTGCAGAAAAAATCTTTGATCCATTCTTTACAACTAAACCGGTAGGACAAGGAACAGGTCTTGGCATGTCTATTAGTTACAGAGTTATAAAAGATCATAATGGGGACATAAAAATTAAGACTGAGCCCGGAAAAGGAACAACTTTTGTAATAACTTTACCAATAGTGTTTAAACAAGAAAAAGAAAGTGTTGAAAATGACAAACAAGTATAAAATTTTAATCGTAGATGACGAAGAAAACAATTTAATGTTATTGTACAGGACCTTGAGAGGTAAGTATGATATTGTAAAAACGACATCTCCTTTAGATGCAATAGAATTGATGAAAACTCAAAAATTCCATTTAATTCTTTCTGATCATAAAATGCCTGAGATGGATGGTGTAGAGCTTTTACAGTATGTTTATGAAAATTATCCCGAAACTATAAGGATTTTAGTTACTGCATATTCAGATATTTCTATTTTAATCGGGTCAATAAATCAAGCTAAAATATACAGATATATTAAAAAGCCATTTAACCCAGCAGAAGTTGAAATGGTTGTAGAGTCAGGTCTTGAGTATTTTCAGCTTAAGCAGGATAATGAGTTATTGGTAAATGATTTAAAAGAGCTTTTCTCAGGAACGATAAGAGCAATTATAGAGGCACTTGATGCTAAAGATTCATATACACTAGGTAGGAGCCGTAGAGTAACATATTACTCGTTAAAAATTGCTGAAAAACTTGGACTAGATGATGTAGAAATTGGAAAAATTGAATTAGCAGGCTTACTTCACGATATAGGAATGATAGGTATTTCTGATGATGTTTTGTTTAAGACAGAGAAACTCACTGAAGAAGAGTTCCAAGAAATAAAATCGCATGTTGATCATGGAGTAAGAATTTTAGAGGATATAAAACAGCTTAGAGATGTTATAACTATTATTAAGTATCATCACGAGCATTTTGACGGAAATGGATATCCCTATGGAATAAAAGGTGAGGAAATTCCTATATCTTCAAGAATTATAGCTGTTGCTGATGCATATGACGGCATGGTCTCAAACAGAGCATACCGCCAAGCTATGAAGCCAAACGAGGCAATGACTGTCCTTGAAAAACTTTCCGGAAAGCAATTTGATCCTAATGTGGTATCGGTGTTTAAAGAAATTTTACCAGTGCTGGTTAGCGAGATTGAGTTGTATGAAGCATCTATAGCAAAAGCAGAAATATAGTTGTAACTCAATAGTAAATTATTTGTCTAAGCTTCTTTCTTTTAAACCTTGTTTGTCATATAATTAATTCAAACAAAGAAGTGTATCACTTAAGAAAAGAAAGAGAAAAAAGATGAACGAAGTAAAAAGATTCGAAATTGAAGTTGGTGGCAAACCTATCGTAATAGAAACAGGTAAATATGCAAAGTCTGCAACTTCATCTGTAACAGTGCGTTGTGGCGATACAATGCTTTTTGTGCATTGTACAGTTGCGCAGGAACCAAGAGTAGGAATAGATTTTTTCCCATTGCTGATTGATTATGAAGAAAGAATGTCAGCAATTGGTAAAATACCTGGTGGATATACAAAAACAGAAGGTAAACCATCTGAAAAGGCAGTTTTAATTTCAAGATTAATAGACCGCCCGATAAGACCGTTGTTTCCTAAAGGTTATAGAAATGATATTCAAATAGTTTCGCAGCTTTTTAGTTCTGATCAAGAAAACCAACCGGATACATTATCAATTTTGGCAGCATCTACTGCATTAATGCTTTCTGGTGCGCCGTTTGAGGGCCCAGTAGGAGCAATTAGAGTTGGTAGAATTGATGGAAAGTTTATAGCTAACCCTACTTATCAAGAAGCTGAAAAATCAGATATGGATATAGTAATTGCAGGTACTCATGAGTCGGTTATAATGGTTGAAGCAGGCTGTAAGTTTGTAACCGAAGATGATATTATGGATGCTGTTGAGTTTGCTCAAGTCGAAATAAGAAAACAAGTAGAGGCTCAATTGGCTTTTGCAAAAGAATGTGGAGTGGAAAGGGTAGAGTTTGTAAATCCTTATGACACAACAGAATTGGATGCTATTATTCGTGAAACAAGTTACGATGCTATTTTTGATGCTTACCATAATTTTGATAGAGATTATAGAAAAGCTAAACTTGATGAAACTAAACAAGCTGTTCGTGACAAAATAGAAGCATTGGATGATGAACATCCAATTAAAGTTATGATGGCTGAAACAGGTATTGATTTTGTAGCAGAGCAGTTTAAAGCACTGGAAAAGAAAATAATGCGTAAAATGATTACCGAAGAAGGCGTTCGTGCGGATGGCAGAAAAATCGAAGACGTGCGTCCTATTTGGTGTGAAGTAGGAGTTATTCCACGTGCACATGGTTCAGCAGTATTTACAAGAGGACAAACGCAGGTGCTATCAGTGGCTACTTTAGCCGGACCGGGTATGGCACAAGAACTTGATGGTGTAGATCCGGTTAAAACAAAATCATATATGCATAAATATATTTTCCCCGGATTTTCGGTTGGAGAAGTTAAGCCGCTTAGAGGTCCGGGCAGACGTGAAGTAGGGCATGGTAATTTGGCAGAAAGAGCAAATGTACCTGCTTTGCCATCTAAAGAAGAATTTGGTTATACAATACGTGTAACATCAGATGTCTTAGAGTCAAACGGTTCTACATCAATGGCTTCAACATGCGGAAGCTCAATGGCGTTGATGGATGCCGGTGTCCCTGTTAAGTGTATGATTTCAGGGGTTGCTATGGGGCTAATAAAAGAAGGCGATACTGATACTGTATTGACGGATATTCAGGGAATTGAAGATTTTCTTGGTGATATGGATTTTAAAGTTACCGGAAATGAAACTGGTATTACTGCATTGCAGATGGATATGAAAATAAAAGGTATCTCTAATCCTACATTGAGAAGAGCTTTGGAACAGGCAAAACGCGGTAGACTTCATATAATGGAAAAAATGAAAGAAGCAATTTCTGAGCCAAATAAAGATCTATCACCTTTTGCACCAAGAATATTTACAATGATGATTGATCAAAAAGAGATAGGAACAGTAATTGGACCAGGTGGAAAAAATATTAGAAATATTATTGATTGTTCAGGGGCAGAAATTGATATTCAGGATTCTGGACTTGTAACGATTACATCTAATGATAAAGAAGGACTTAATATTGCGAGAAGAATGATTGATGAAGCTACTTTTAAGGCAGAACAAGGTATGGTTCGTCGTGGTAAAGTTGTTAGAATTATTCCAATCGGAGCTTTTGTAGAGCTTGCACCTGGCAAAGACGGTATGGTTCACATTTCACAGGTTTGCAATGAAAGAATTGATAACATAGAAAGTAGATTGAGTGTTGGAGATGAGGTCATTGTAAAAGTTATTAAAATTGATGATAAGGGTAGAGTTAACCTAACAATAAAAGGTGTTAGTGAAGAAGAAAAAGCTAATGTATAAATAATCAGTCTGCTCAATGCTTGGGCAGATTGTTTGATAAAGTAATTTAAATCATAGTTTATGAGGGAAAGAAAATGAAAAAATCAATTAAAGATTTACAAGACATTAAAGGAAAGACGGCGCTTGTTCGTGTTGATATTAATGTTCCATTAGATGCAGACAAAAATGTAACAGATGATACAAGAATTAGAGCTATTCTTCCAACTTTGAATTATTTGAAAGAAAAAGGCGCAAAAATTGTTCTTATGGCACATCTTGGTCGTCCAAAAGGTGAAAAAAATCCGGAGTTTACACTTGCTCCTGTAGCAAAATATATGTCAACAGTTTTGGGAGAAGAAGTTATTTTTATCCCGAGTGTTGAAGACGCAAAACCTTATGTAGAAAAACTTCAAGACGGACAAGTTGCACTTCTTGAAAATATTCGTTATTACAAAGCAGAAGAAGCAAAGGATGATGATATGACTTTTGCACAACAGCTTGCAGAACTTGGTGATTTTTATGTAAATGATGCATTTGGTGCTGCTCACAGAAATCATACATCAACTGCTAAGTTAGCAAAAATTTTGAAGCCTGCTGTTTCAGGATTGTTGATGGAAAAAGAATTAAGATGCTTGTCTCAAGCGTTGGATAATCCTGTTAGACCATTTACAGCAGTAGTTGGTGGTGCAAAAGTGTCTTCTAAAATAGGTGTTTTAGAAAACCTTATTGATAAAGTAGATAATTTGATTATCGGTGGTGGTATGGCTTATACCTTTGTTAAAGCAAATGGTGGAAATATAGGTAATTCTATCTGCGAAGATGACCAGATGGAAGTTGCTAAGGCTATCGAGAAGAAAGCTGCTGAAAAAGGTGTAAAACTTGTTATGGCTACAGATGTATTAGTTACAGATGATTTTTCAGGTAATGGAACAAACAAGTTTGTAAAAATTAACGAAATACCTGACGGATTTGAAGGTGTAGATGCTGGACCTGAATCAAGAAAGGCTTTTGCAGAAGTTCTTAAACAATCAAAGACAATTCTTATGAATGGTCCTGTTGGGGCTTTTGAAAACCCAGCATTTGCAGAAGGAACAAAAGCTGTACTCGCAGCAATAGTAGATGCGACAAAAAATGGTGCAGTATCTGTAATTGGTGGAGGAGATTCGGTTAGTGCAGCAAAGAAATTCTGCAAAGCTGAAGATTTCACTCACGTATCAACAGGCGGTGGCGCAAGCTTAGAGTTTATAGAAGGTAAAATTCTTCCTGGCGTTGCAGCGTTGGATGACTAATTATTTAACTGAATGCAAAAGTACCCTCTGAAGAGGGTGCTTTTGTTTTATAATAAAACTATTTTTCGTTTAAAGCGGCTTTAACTTTTTCCAGAAAGGCAAAAACTTTTATTGGTTTTGTTAAGTAATTTAGGTATCCAATATTTTTTGCCAATTCGATGTCTTTTTCCATAGCACAAGCGGAAACTATTATGACTTTTATTGGAGTATTTATTTCTTTTAAAACATCATAACCCGATTTTTTGGGCATTTGTATATCAAGAATTAACAAATCATAATTGTTATTTTTAAGCTTTTGAAGAGCCTCTTCTCCATCAAAGGCTTTATGAACGTCGTAATTTTGTGAAGATAATAAGTCGTACATAAGTTTCATATTTGATTCGTTGTCTTCTGCAATAAGTATTTTAGTCATTTTTTACACCATTTGGAAGTGTTATAGTAAATTTTGTTCCTTGTCCTTTTTTGCTTGTTAGGTTTATTGTTCCGTTCATCATTTCAACAAATTTTTTTGTAATTGTTAACCCTAGTCCTGTAGAGCTGCCGGTTTTAGTGTAAGTATTTTCAAGTTGTACAAATTTGTCAAAAATTTTTGATTGAGCATTTTTGTCAATACCAATACCATTGTCCTCTACAGAAATAATAGTGTTATTTTTAGTTTGTTCAATTAAAATTTTTACTTTACCATTATTGGGGGTAAATTTTATTGCATTGCTTAGCAGGTTGTACATTATCTGCTGAATTTTTTGGAAATCAAGATAAACTTGATTTTTGACATTTGCAGTGTAAGATACATTTATATTTTTTTTATCAGCGAGGGGATTCATAACACTTATAACCTCTTTAATAGCGGAATCTAAGCAAAATTCTGTGTAATGCAGTTTCATTGCATTAGATTCAAGTTTAGAAATATCAAGTATTTCATTAATCATGCCTAACAGATGAACCCCTGAGGTATAAATGTCATTTATATATTCAGCTTGTTTTTCATTAAGTTCTCCAAATATTTTGGAGCTTAGAACTTCAGAGAAGCCGATGATAGCGTTTAGAGGAGTTCTGAGTTCATGCGAAATGTTAGCAATAAATTCATTTTTGGCTTTGTCAGCTTCAAGAATTTTTTCATTTTGTTCTTTAATTGTTTTCACAGCTTGTGTTTTATCAATAATACTGGATTGAAGTGATTTAAGTTGTATTTTAAATACGTTAGACAGTTCAGTATCTTTTATAGAATATGCTGCAACTGAGCTATATGCACAAAGTGTATCAATTTGTGTTTCATCTAAAGTATCTTTAGTTGCGGCACAAACAAATCCAAATACAGTGGTTCGAATTTTAAGTGGAAATAAATAAAGCTTAAGTCCTATTGGATTAAAGCCGGTTTGTTTTTCGTTTAATATTGTGTAGGGGTTATTTTCAAGATTTTGTATTGTTGATTGTTCTAAGTTAAAATTATTAAAATAGTCATCATTTTCTGGTGATTTTAGGTAGGCGTTTTCTTCAGAGAAGTAATAAATTGCAGCGTTTTCAATACCAAATATATTTTTAATTTTTTGTACTATTTGTCGCATGCTAACTTCAAGATCTGTAGAAGCTGCGAGCAGTACTGGTATTTCTTTTAAGATTTGATTAGAAGATAAGCTATTCATAAAGTAATTATAGCTGTTTTTCGCAGTGAGGGCAACATCCCGGAGAAGGAGATGCAAGTGTTAAGTAATGTAAAGTATATACTAAATAAATATCAATTATTTACTTTTCTTTGGTTTTATATAAGTAAGAGAATTTAAATTTAAGACCTATTAACCTATTACACCCGTTTATTAGAGGAGAGTAACAGATGACAATTGCTTCAGCACAAGCTAGACTGCTTACATTGACAATGTACAAAAGTGACCTTGAGTACAGATTGATGAGTATTTCTAACCAAAAACAAACTTTAGCATTACAATCAGCAAACTATGCAGCACAATATGCAAACTGTGGCGGTACAGGTAGTCTTGAGAATGACCCATATATGCTTTCAATTCAGTATATGGACAAAGCTCTTGAAGCAGAACAAAAAACCTTGGAAACACAACAAAAAGCAGCAGCTGCAGACTTAGAATCAGTTGAAAAACTTGTTGATACTAACGTTAAAAAAGACTTTAAGTTGAATATTGGTTCATAGAGATAGCAAATAAAATTTTTTTCAAGTCTTGCATAATTAGCAGAAATTATGTAACATGAAAATATGAACAATATACTAAAAACTTTTGAGATTTTTTTATCCTTACCCTTAAGTATTATACGCAAGGGGTTAGTTCAGATAATGCATGTTGAGACCAAAGAAAATAAAGACGAAAAATCGATTAATGTTGTAACTGATAATGAGGTTACAAATATTAATGTGGTTAATAATTATAAAATGTATAGTTTATTGACTAGCGTTATGTATAAAAGGCGCATGTATGAGAAAGATCACGCCGGCAAAATTTATAATTAGTGCACCTCGGCTTTCTCTTTGTCCTGATTTTCAAGGGCTTCCGGAGTTTGCATTGTTGGGAAGATCTAATGTAGGTAAGTCTTCATTTATAAACAGGTTGGCAAATAATACAAAGCTTGCAAAAACGAGTAATAAACCCGGCAAGACCAGATTAATTAATTTTTTTGATTTTAATGGAGTTTTTATAGTTGCAGATTTACCCGGGTATGGTTATGCTAATGTAAAAAAAGAGATGAAAGATCAGTGGGAAAAGGAGCTTACTATATATTTGGAGAAAAGGGAAGCTTTGACATCTTGTATTCAATTTATTGACGCTCGGCATCCGATTCAAGCTAATGACTATCAAATGAGGGAGTGGCTTGCGTATAAAAATATTCCGGTAATTACGATTGCCACAAAAGTAGATTGTTTAAGCAGAGGTAAAATATCTGCAACAATTTTTAGACTTAAAAAAGAGCTTGATTGTGAGGTTTTACCATTTTCAGCAAAGGATAATTATTATACAGAAAAAGTTGTAGAATATTTGTTGAAAGTGAAATAAAATACATTAAATAAAGGATTAAAAAGTTATAAAAATCTTTCATCCTATAATAGGGAGGAGGAGTATATGGCTGTAAATTCTTATTATGATTACAACATTTTTGTTCCTCAGAATAATGGGGAAATTTCTGAATCAATTGTGCAGAACTGGACAGAGCAAGCTATTGAGTGTTATTCTTTGTGTGGGGATTGCTCACGATGTTCTATTTCACAGGGGCATTATTCATTTGTTTGTCAAATGTCGAAAGTTGTCAAATCTTTGCTTAAGACAGTTGGGAAACCTGTTCAATAGACGAATTAATAAAGTTATTTATATTTATGCATAATTAAGGAGAGGTATAGCTAATAGATGAATTATTTTTAATAATTCATCGCATCCTCCTCTAGCACTCTGCCTGCACAGTAAAAACCTTTGTCATACCAACTATCTTTATTAACATTTTCAGTTGTACATTGGTTATTATTTCTCCAGTAGTATCCTTCACCATGTATATCAGCATATAATTTTGAGCCCCAAGGAATAACAGTACCTTGAGGAATGCCATATCTGTTTTCTTCGTATTGGCTTGTTATTTCAAAAACAAATTGATCTCTACCGTATTTATTAGGACCTGTAAAACCATTTACATCAATACCAATAGTTGATGCTCCAGCAAAAATCATCCCATCATTAGTTATAAATGAGCCACGATAACTTGTCGGATTGTGATATTGTAGTATTTGTTTACATGTTTCATCAGTTGAGTCGTAATAACACAGTTTATTAATTTTAAATTGTTTAGAGAGTAGATATGTTCTTTTGTTGCCACGATTACCATTAAACTCCTGCCCATCAATGTTTGTTACGTCACTAACCCATTGCCCATTTTCATCATAGTGCCATCCTTCATTCCACCCAACACAGTCAAAATCCCCA
>CASDWY010000013.1 GCA_949284985.1 uncultured bacterium
AAAAGCAGTTTTAGTACTGCTAGTGATATAACTGTCAAAGTTCATATGATACCTCCATGTTCAAATAATATTTAACTATATGTGTGAACAAAAGTCCACACAAAAAATCAAGCCTAATCACTTGGCTTGAAAAACAACTTGCTAAATCCTTGAAACCCTTGCTACGACTTAGTATCGGGGGGGGGGGGGGGCAAGTTAAATGTACAATAGGAGTGTGTTTTAACTTATTAATCGTATTAAAATTAAGGTGCATCAAAACTCTCCTATTTAAGTATTCCTTTCCTATTTTACAAAACTTTTATTTAAAAATCAATGATTTGGTTTTAATTTTTAATTAAAGTGAAACAACATTTTTAAGTATTTCTTGGTATTTGCTGCTTAAGACGTCTGCAAAAACTTCAGGATCAATTTGAGTTACTACAATAGAAAGAAGATCATTCGGCAGATTTTCTACAACTTTTATTAGCATATCATCTTCAAGCTTTGCCATACCTTTTATAACTTCTGGTTTATCGAGGAGTTCCAGAGGTTTTGTAAGTGTTTTGACACTAAACTCTTCCCAAAGTTTTGGATCTTCTTGGGTCATATTAAGTATAATTTGTTGTTTAAATTTGGGTTTTAGAGATTGTACAGATTCTAAAAATTGTTCCGGATTAAGGCTATTTAAATTTTGAAGAAGTTCTTTTCTATCACTATCTTCTTGCGGTTCGCCAGTAACAGCTTCAAGCATTTGTGCAAGAATGTCGCGGTTAAGACCTTGAAGTTGTTCAAAAACTTTTTTCTTATCTACTTTTTCTGATTCAAACCACTTATTAAGTTCTGCCTCCGGCACAAGTTTAATAAAATCTTCTTTTGAATAGCATTCAAAAAGGACTTTAGTGATTTCTTTTTTGGGCATTTCTCGGATAAATTTAAGAAGAGCGTCTTGGGTAAAAAATTGTAATCCTGCAACAAGATCTTTGCTTTCAAGGAATTGAAGCAGATAGCTTAAGTCATCTTTATTCATTTCCTTAAGAATTTTCCAGCGGTTACGTGCACTTCCAATTTTAAAAAGATTAAGTATTGCGTCTGGATCTTGCAGGACAGAAATAAGGTAATCTTGTGCTGCAGTATTACCTTGAGCGGCTTCTGCCTCCATAATTTCTTGCAAGCTTTTAGACCCATATGCTTCTAGGCGCTGGGCGCTAATATTAAAATATCTTGCCAGGTAGTTTAAATCTAACTGAATAGCAATCATGACATGTCCGTTTTTTACCGCTCTTATATTATTAAACGGAATTTTAAGTGCTTAAGTTAAGAGAAAGTTTGAAAATGAAACAAAAATTTACAAAAAATTAAAGCGTTATGAGTTGTTTAGCAAGATTTATACTTTCTTCTGTTATATCGCCGCTTGCAAGAATTGCTATAGCTTTAATTTTGTTTTCATCATTTAAATCATGAACAAAAATCTTTGTGGTATCTTTTTGACTTTTAGCTACATAAAAATGTTTAGTACCTTTGGCAGCAATTATTGGTTGGTGAGTAATTACAATTACTTGATGTGAGGTTGAAAGTGATAGAAGTTCGTCCGAAACAGCTTGAGATGCTTTACCGGAAATACCTGTATCTATTTCGTCAAAAATTACTGTATCAACTTTGTCTGCATTTGCAAAAATTGTTTTTATAGCTAGCATAACTCGAGAAATTTCTCCACCGGATGCTGTTTTTATTAGCGGTTTTGGAGATTCTGAAATATTTGTGCTTATTAAAAATTCTACATTATCTTTGCCGTTTTGATTCATTGCACAAGGTTCAATACTAATATTGAAGTTTGATTTTGGTAGTTCAAGTTTTTCAAGTTCTTTGGTAATTGCAACAGAAAGTTTATTTGCGTTGATTTTTCTTGAATCAGATAATTTTTGGGCTAGGGTTTCAAGTTGTAAGTTTAATGTTTCAAGTTTTTTTTCAAGTTGATTTGCTCTTTCAGCGGAAAATTCTATTGAATTTAATTCGTTTAAGAGAGTTTTGTATGTTTTTTGTACTTCCTCAAGTGTCCTCCCGTATTTGCGTTTGAGGTTATTTAAAAGACTTATTCGTTCATTTATTTCATCTATTCTTTGTTCGTTTGGTTCAACTGTTTCAGAGTAGTTTCTTAGGCTAAAGGCTGTGTCTTTTAGAGTTTCTAAGGCATCAATCAGATTTTCTTGTAGTTTTGTTAGACTTTCATCGTAATTTACAGCTTTTGATATATCAAATTTTATGTTGTTTAGTGCATCAACAATGTTGCTGTCATTTCCGTATAGTTGCCAGTATGATGAATATGTGAGTTCTTTAAGTGTTTGTGCGTTTGATAAAATATCAAGTTCTTTTTCAAGTTCTACATCTTCATTAAGGTTTTCTATGGCTCCACTTTCAATTTCTTTGATTTGAAATTTTAAAAACTCAATTTTGTCTTGTGTTTGAGTTGCTGCTAATTTGGCTTGTTCATAAAGTTTTTGGGTATCAATATATTCTTTGTAGGTGTCTTTAAATTCACAAAGATTTTTCTTATGTGTATCATCGGAATATGAATCTAAAAGTGTAATATGATATTTAGGTTGTATGTATGTATAGGTTTGATGCTGTGAATGAATATCTATAACTCTTTCACGTAGTGCTTTTATAAAATCTTGTGTGACAACAATACCGTTTACTCTTGAGCGAGATGTAGTTTCTGTAATTTCTTTAGAAATTATTATTTCTTCTGGGGTATAATCTATTTCATTTTCTGTAAAAATATCTTTTGTGCTATGAGCATAATCAGCAAGAGTAAGCTCTATAAAGGATTTTTCACACCCTGTTTTTATAACTTCTTTTTTTGCTTTTGCGCCAAAAATTATATCTATAGCATTGATAATAATACTTTTTCCTGCGCCGGTTTCTCCTGTAATGACATTAAAACCTTTGTCAAAATCAAGTTTTAGTTCGTCTATAAGTATAAAATCTTTAATGTGTAGTGATTTAAGCATTTATGCCCTTGGGTCTTTTCCCCAGTTTAGTTTTTCTCTTAAAATAGTATAAAATCCGTCATCATCTTTATTCAAGAGTACAATTTTAGCTTTTTTGGTTGCTTTAGTAATCATTATATTTTTTTGTCCGCATATGTCAACTTGACCATCTACGTAAACAGTAAAAGGTTCTTTATCCTCTTTAGATCGAATTTCAATTTCTTCGTCAGCCGGAATAACAAGAGGGCGAGCGTTGAGAGTATGTGGGCAAATTGGAACAAGTACAATAGCATCTAGTGACGGTTCAAGCACTGGACCTCCCGCAGAAAGTGTGTATGCTGTTGAACCTGTTGGGGTTGCAATAATCATTCCATCTGCAAAATAATTACAGACAAGTTTGTTATTTAAATATACCATTAATTCTACGGTTTTTGAGCTGTTTGAACTTTTTACTACAATATCATTTAAAGCAATAGTTCCATTTTTGTTTAATGAAAGCATAAGTCTTTCATCAATTTTAAATTCATTATTAACAATTTTTTCCAGCCCTGCTTCAATTTCATTAATTTTGACTTGTGCTAAGAAGCCTAAACGCCCAACATTTATTCCAAAAATGGGGATGTTTAGCGGAGCAAAAAACCTTGCTGCACGTAGTATTGTTCCATCACCGCCAACAATAATTGCTAAATCAATTTCTTTTTCCGGATTATTAATTTCTGAAACATTTGTAACAATTTGTTTCGATTGAAAAAATTTTTCAATTTTTTCACAAACCGCCAAAACATTTGTCGCTTCTTGCTTATAAACAATGCCGATTTTTTTAAACTTGTTCATAATTAATATTATATTATAAAACTGATTAAAATTGTGCAATTTTTAAAAATAAAATGTTTTTACATGGATATAGGAACGAGAACATTTTTTTAGGAGGAGAAATATGTCAGATATTGGAATTAGTGCACCTAAGGGTTATGGTATAGAGCAGTCAAATAAAAAAAATCCCTGGTTTGAAAAAATGCAAGATGCAGCAGCAAATATATCAGGATGTGTAAATAATTACAACACCAATCAGCTTCCAGGACTTTTAAATGGTTCTATAGGTACAACAGCATCTCAAGGCTAGATTTTTATCATAGAATTTTTGTAGTAAAATAATTCTATGATATTGGTAGCAGACATAGGCAATACATCAATAACAGCAGGAGTTTATCAAGGGGATAAACTCCTTGCACATTGGAGAATTGCATCGGATAAGCGAAAATCTGAAGATGAGTATGGAGTATTGTTTTTAAATTTTATGAAGCATTCGGGTTTACATGGTAAACTTGCCGGTGCAGCAATTTCGTCTGTTGTTTTGCAGCTTACAGAGCGAATAAAGATTGCTATTGAAAAATATTTGAATGTAAAAACTTTAGTTGTTAATCACAAGACTGATTTGGGGATAAAAATTGATCTAGATAACCCTGAAGAAGCAGGTCCTGATAGACTAGTAAATGCATATGCAGCCTCGAAGCTTTATACCCAACCTGTTATTGTAGTAGATTTTGGTACGGCTACAACATTTGATATTGTTGATGACAATAAGTTTGTAGGCGGCATGATTACTGCAGGAATTAAAATTCAAGCGGATGCTTTGAGTAATCTTACTTCTCGTTTACCAAATGTAAAAATTGAGGCACCTAAAAATGCAATAGGCAAAAATACTATTGATGCTATGCTTTCCGGGTTGGTAAGAGGTCATTCTTGTATGATTGACGGGATGATTGAGGCTTGTGAGCAGGAATTGGGTAAAAAAGCCGTAGTTGTTGCTACAGGTGGGTATAGCCCAATTATTAGCGATAATTTGAAACGTCCTTTTGATGTCGTTAACCCTGAGCTTACCCTTGAAGGGTTGAGAATGATTTGGGAAGCTTGTAATAAATAATTTTGAATTTAGCCCATGTGAATAGTTTTTCTGTTTGATGAAAATGTAGTAAACTTTAATTAAGCAAATTAAGAGGTGTTTATGAAAAAATTTATTATAACATTGATGTTTATATTAGCTGGTTTATCTGTTTTTGCTCAAGATTACCAGAGTTATAAGTTGGATAATGGGCAAACGGTTATAATTAAAGAGGTAAAAGAAAATCCTATTGTTATAATTGATACCTGGATAAAAACAGGTTCGATTAACGAAAATGATCAAAATAACGGAGTTGCACATTTTTTAGAGCATATGTTTTTTAAAGGAACAAGCAAGTATCCAACCGGAGAGTTTGACAAAATACTTGAGTCTAAGGGTGCTATTACTAATGCCGGAACTAGCAAGGATTTTACTCATTATTATATTACAATTCCTTCAAAGGAGTTTGACATTGCTTTAGAAATGCATGCGGATATGCTTTTAAATCCTCTTATTCCAAGAAGTGAAATGGAAAAAGAACGAAAGGTTGTGCTTGAGGAAATTGCCAAAAACGAGGACAATCCTCAAAATGTTTTGTATAGAAATTTAATTAAACAATTATATAAAACCCATCCATATAAAAGAGATGTTATAGGAACACGTAAAATTATAGAAACAATAACTCGTGAAGAAATGCTTGATTTTTATAATAATTATTATATTCCTGCAAATATGACAACTATCGTAGTTGGTGATGTTGATTCTCAGGCAGTGCTTGATAAAATAAATAAATATTTTGCAAAAACCGCAGAAAAAAAACCTTTACCTAAGTTTGAGAAAGAAAAACAACTTTCAGCTCCATCTGAAAATATTGTAAAAGCAGATGTTGAAACGGCATATATGTTGATAGGTTTTAGAGGAGTTGATGCAAAGAATAAGAAAGAAAATTATGAGTTGGATGTTTTGGCAACTATATTGGGTGATGGTGTGACATCGCGACTTTATAAAAATGTAAAAGATCAAAAACGACTTGTGCAGGATATTTCTGCTGTTAATTCTTCAAGTAGAGATGATGGACTTTTTTTAATAAGCGTTAACTTTAAGCCTGAAAATCTTGAAAAAGTTAAACGTGCAATTATTGAAGAAATAAATATGATACAAAAGCAGCCTCCAACTAATGAAGAGCTTAAAAAGGCGTTTAGTATAATTGAGCGTGATACTTATTATTCAAGAGAGTCTGTTTCTAATATTGCCTCAGAAATGGGATATATAAAAACTATTTTTGATGATATTAACATGTATGATACTTATGTAGCTGATATAAAAAATGTAAGTCCTAGAGATGTTCAGTTGGCGGCTAGAAAATTTTTGGATCTTAATAAAATGGCAGTTTCCATAATTTTGCCTAAGAACTTTAATATTGAAGCTGTGTGTGAAAAAGAAAATGTAAATT
This sequence comes from uncultured bacterium, assembly GCA_949284985.1. Lineage (GTDB taxonomy): Bacteria > Cyanobacteriota > Vampirovibrionia > Gastranaerophilales > Gastranaerophilaceae > RGIG2134. The sequence continues at coordinate 6,302 of CASDWY010000013.1, forward strand.
TTAAAGATGTAACTCCTGTGTTGGTTTCTGGAGATGAGCATGTAAAAAAATATAAACTTAAAAATGGGGTGACTTTACTTATTAACCAAAATGAGTCTAATGATATTGTTGCTTTGCGTCTTTTTGCAAAAGGTGGAAAACTGTTGGAAAATAAACCCGGAGTTTCTGCTGTTACTGCTGAGGGGATGCTGTTGGGAACTAAAAAATATACAAAAAATGAATTTATGCAGATTCTTGAAGAAAAAGGTATAAAACTTTTTGTTAATAGTGGGTTAGAAAGTTTTGATGTGTCATTAAAGACTACTAAAAATGAGTTTGATGATGCATTAGAAATGCTTGATGAAGTTATTAATAACGCTCTTTTTAATGAATATGAGTTGGATAAAATAAAATCTGATATTCTTTATGATATTAAAGCAAATCGTGATAAACCTTTTAATATAGCTGTAGAAGAGTTTAAAGAGCTTATTTATCAAAATTCACCCTATGCGAAAAGTACGGTTAAAAAGATAGAAAAATCTGTTTCAACTGTAACACAAAAAGATGTTTTTGATTATTACAACAGTATTTTTGACCCTAAAAATATAGTTGTCTCAATTAATGGTAATTTGTCAGAGACTCAAAAAAATGAACTAATTAAGTTTTTTACAAATGCGTTTATAAGTAAAAAACCTAATAAATTTAGTTTTAATTCTTATAAAAATACAGTACCTCCATTGCCACGTATTGAGCAAAAAGTTATAAAAAAAGATACTCAAGCAACATGGATAATATTGGGATGGCAGACTTGTGGTTTTGATAATGAAAGGGAGTATGCGGCTATGCAGGTAATTAATTCTCTTATGGGTAACGGAATGTCTTCCAGGTTGTTTAATCATTTGAGAGACCAGCAAGGACTTGCCTATCAAATCGGAGCTTCATATTCTGCTAATATGAACAAGGGCTTTTTTATTACTTATATTGGTACCAATCCTCAAAAGTCAGAGCTTGCAAAAAAAGAAATTCTTCGTGAAATTAATTTACTTAAACAAGAATTTGTAACCCAAAAAGAGTTACAAGATGCAAAAGATAAATTGATTGGAAATTATATTCTTTCTCAAGAAACAAACGATGAAAAGGCATCTTCTATAGGCTGGTTTGAAACAACGAATAGAGGTTGGGAGTTTTACAAAAAATATCCGCAGTTAATTCAAGCTGTTAGCCCCAATGATGTAATTTCTGTGGCAAATAAGTATTTTTCACAGCCTTATGTTTTTACAATGGTAGCCCCATAAAAGGTTAGACAGTGCATATAAAAGATTAATTTTTCATTAAAAATGTATAAAAAGAGGTAATTTTATACTATTATGAAAATAGAGGTTTTATATGGAATACAAAGATTACTATCAAATATTAGGCGTAAAAAAGGATGCAAGTGAAGCCGAAATAAAGTCGGCATACAGAAAGCTTGCACGTAAATATCACCCCGATGTCAATAAAACAAAAGAAGCAGAAACAAAATTTAAAGATATTAACGAAGCTTATGAAGTATTGGGCGATAAAGAAAAACGCCAAAGATATGATTCTCTAGGTTCAAATTGGCAAGGTGGTGCACAGTTTGATCCTAATCAATTTTCTAATATGGGTTTTGATTTTTCACAAGCTTTTAGCGGGGGAAATACGCAATATTCTGATTTTTCCGGCATGGGTGGTTTTTCTGACTTTTTTAAAACTATATTTGGAGATTTTGCTTCACAATATTCTACCGGCGGTTCGTCACGTAGTTATTCTTCCTACAGTAATAGAGCTTCTTCACAAAAAACTCGGGCTCAACAATCGGAAAGTACTGCAGCACTTGATATTACTCAGGATTTGAAACTTTCTGTTTCTGATTTGATGAAAGATGGTCCAATTACTGTTAATATGAAAAGTTTTGAAAAGTGTACAAATTGTTCTGGTCCGGGCTCAATTTGCCCACATTGCGGCGGAACAGGTTTTGTTAACGAAAATAAAGCTTTGAAAGTAAAAATCCCCAAAGAAGTAAGGGTCGGACAAAAAATTCGCTTGAAAAATGAAGGAAAAACAGATAATTATGGTCGTAAAGGTGATTTATATTTTAAAATAGACTTTTATGATAAAAATTATGAAATTAATGGTACTGATTTAACAAAAAAATTAGATATTACGCCAAGTGAGGCTGTTTTGGGAGCTTCCAAAGAGGTTCAGACGCCTCATGGTAAAATAACAGTAAAAATCCCACCTAAGTCAAATTCGGGCAAAACAATGAGACTTAAGGAGCTTGGTTTGCCTAAAAAAACTGGCGGTTTTGGAAATCTTAACTTAAAAATGAACATTGTTATTCCTTCAGACTTAACTGATAATGAAGTAGATTTGTACAAAAAGCTTTCTGAGTTGCGCAAATAGCCTTAGTAATCCATTTTCCAACCGTTTCGAAGTAACCGCTCGGCACATGTCCAGCCTATGTCGTCTTTGTTGCAGTCATTTGGGCTATCTTTAAACCCTCTAAAAGGGTTAAGAGTATTTTCACCATCATACAGTGCAAATGTAAAAATATCACGACCCATAGTGTTGGGTTTTTGTTCACCGTTTACATCAATGCGATACATAACAGGTATTTTTAATGAATACAAATCCCATCTATAACCTCCCCCAGCGTTACTACGGAATGTTGTGGACAGTAGAGCGCCATTTTGCAATAAAATTATATAAGAAGTGTAAAATGGTGAATTTAAATCCCAGCCTGCATTTGCAAGCTTTTCCCCATTTAATTTAAATATTGTATAGCGTTTGAAGTTTGGGCAATTGGTATAAGTGTCTGGACTGTTAGGAGTACAATTTTTGGCTTTTAATTTTTTTGCGTATAGTGCATTCAAATTTGCATTTGATTTGTGAGAACCGTTGTTAAATTCATCCCATCCGCCAAAGGGCCAATCATTAACTGAGCCTAGTTCTTGCAGCAACTCTGTATGAACGTTTGAGATCATGTTGTAACTTTGTTGAAGTTTTGTTGTCCAAACTTTTTTTGGTATTTAGTTATTAAGTTTGGAATTGTTATAACTGCGATGACACCAATAATCATTAAAGTAATTAAAGTTTCTGCTAAAGAAAAAGCAGTCTTAGTATTACCTGGTATATAACTGTCAAACTTCATATAAGACCTCCATATTCGAATAATATTTAACTATACAAGTGAACAAAAGTCCACATAAAAAATCAAGCCTCATTATGTGGCTTGAAAAACGACTTGCTAAATCCTTAAAACCCTTGCTATGGCTTAGTGTTCGGGGGGGGGGGGACAAGCTAAATGCACAATAGGAGTGTGTTTTAACTCATTAATCATATTAAAACTAAGATTCATTGAAACTCTCCTATTTACATATTACTTTTTTATTTTACATTAAATATTTTGTAATGTAAAAAAAAGTGGTACAATAGTGTTATAAAGCAGGATTTTGTCCTACAATATATTTTATACCGCGTAAATAGGTAAAGTATCTTGAATAATAATATTAACAGTTTTGATAATCTTGAATCTTCTATCCGTAAATCTTCTGTTATACAGGAAAGAATCAATCTTGTTTCTGCTCATATGTATAAACAATTTTTGGAGTATCAGCATTCTACGTTGAATACATCGGAAACATTTTTAAAAATGATTGATAATATGGAATCTACAGTAGAATTTTTAAAACAGTCATTTGCTGCTCGAGGTGTGGCTACTCAAAATATTTATCATGAAGTAGATATGCAAAAAACTGTTGCTATGCTTAATATTTTGTGGCATGCAATGAGTTTTACAACTCGTTGTAATAATAAGCCGCAAGCTCTTTATAGAGAAGAAGAAACGCCTATTATTACTGGTAGAATTATGGCGTTAAATGGTATATATTCCGAAATAATAAAGAAAAATCCTGAAAATGAAATGCAAGCATTATTAGAAGCAGAAATAGCATCTTTGTTTATTCCGGCGGATAAAACGCAAAATGCTATTATAAAAATTAAACACCTTGGTAATCGGGAGTTTTATATTAATCAAATGGATGCACCAAGAGAGTTTTTGTTGAAAGTTGTTGAAACTGTTTGTGGTGGCGGTATTTGTCATGAGGAATTTACCCGAAAATTGATTTAGGCTGTTGTTGAGGAATTTTTATGATTACCAAAAAAGAATATAACAAACGTGTTTTTGTTAAATATTTTTTCTATTCATTAGGAATTATATTGGGTGTATTCTTTTTACTTTGGCTTTTTAGAGTAATTAACGCCGATGTATTTTTTATAGGGATGGAAAACAAGACTTTTGATCTTAGACAAAAAGCTATGGCGGCACATAAAGTTGCAAATGATAATATAGTAATTGTTACAGTTGACAATGCGAGTTATGAGTATCTTGTGGGCAAATATGGTGAGTGGCCTATGCCTAGAAAAGTCTATGCTGATATAGCAGATTATATTGAACAACAAAAACCTGCTGTAATTGCATTTGACTTAATGTTTGTTAATTCGTTGAAAAGTTCTAATCAGGATGATTTACAGTTAGCTAAAAGATTTGCAAAATATGATAATTTATATACTTCAATAAATTTTGATAATTTAAACTCTCAAATTAGAAAACCGGAGAATTTACCTGAAAAACTTAGTGTAAATTTAAAAAATGATTCAAAAATTAATTTTAAAAATTCATTGTTGGAATATACAAATTGCCGTATGATTTTAAAAGAGATTATTGATGCAACGTCTAACATTGGGCATATAAATCTTATTCGAGAAGAAGATGGGATTGCAAGAAGAATAAATCCGATTGTAAGTTATCAGGGGAATTTTTATCCTCATTTGGCTTTAAAAGTTGGTATTGATTATTTAAAGCGATATGAAAATATAGATGAAAAAAATTTATACGTAAACAAAAAAATGGATCTTATTGTAGGGAATAGAAAAATTCCACTTGATATACTTGGTGGAGCTATTTTAAATTGGTATGGAGCAAGTGGTGAGTACAATAAAAATTCATTTAAATATATTCCTTTATGGCAGGTAGAAAAACTTACTTATGGTGAAACACTTGATGATGACAGTCGACTTGAGAAAAACTATTTTAAAGACAAAATTGTTTATATTGGGGTAAGCGCTACTTCTATGTATGATATAAAATCTACCCCTGTAGAGCGTAATATGCCTGGTGTTGAAATGCATGCGACTTTTATTAATAATTTAATTGATAATAATTTTATCTGGCATATTCCTTTACTTATTGATCTTTTGATAACATTGTTGTTAAGTTTGTTGGTTGGATTTATTGTTTTGCGTTTTGAGTCAACAGTTATGGCATCATTGACTTGTGTAATGTGTTCTATATTTTATGTAATTCTTTCAGCATGGGTAATGAACAATTTTAATATTTGGGTAAGTCTCGTATTCCCTTTAACATTTATGTTGTTGACCTTTATTTGTGTGTATTTGGTTAAATATTTTAGGAAGTCACGAGACTTTGAACATACATATAAACTTGCTACAACAGATGGTTTAACAGAATTATATAATCACAGATATTTCCAAGAGCAAATGATTCAAAATATAGAAACATCAAAGCGATACAATTCTGTTTTTTCATTGATTTTAATTGATATTGATTTTTTCAAAAAATTTAATGATAAATTTGGACATCAATCCGGAGATGCAGTTTTAAAGCAAGTTGCACAGATAATAAAGAAAAATGTACGTTCAACTGATATTGTTTGTCGTTATGGTGGAGAAGAAATGGCTGTAATTCTTTCTAACACTAAAAAAGAAGAGGCTGCCATAACGGCGCAAAAGCTTTGTGATTCGGTGGCAGGAAAGATTTTTGATCTTGTTAATAATCAAAAAGAGCATGTAACAATTAGTTTGGGTGTAGCGGCATATCCTGAGGATGGAGAGACCCCTCAAGAAATAATAGAGTGTTCTGATAAAGGTTTGTATCAAGCTAAAGAAAGTGGCAGAAATCAAGTAGGAATTTTTTCAAGAAAACAAGTGTAGTAGTAATTTATTGTTTTGCGTAATGTTTTAGAAATTCTATTGCTTGTTCTTTTGTTGTTATTTCGCCATCTTCTTGTGATTCTTTGAGTGCTTTTATTATTTCCCCGAGATAAGGCGAGGGGCCAATTTTTAATAACTCCATAATTTCGTTGCCTGAGAGTAATTTGGGCAAAGGTTTTAATTCTTCAAGAAGTAGAAAATACCTATTTAAAATTGTTTTTAAATTGTTTAGGTTTTCATTAATTATAGTTTCCGTAATATCTTGACCTCTGGCAGAAAGTCTGTCTGCCATTGCCAGTAATATAATATCAACAGTATCGTTATCCATTTTACGTAAAAATTTCAATACTGATTTTTCATTATTTATATTTACATTTGATGGATAAATATGATTTTTTATGAGTTTTTTTATGTATGCAGATTGTTTTTTTGAAAATTTTAGTGGAGATAAATATTGTGATGCTAGTTCGGCACCTTGAGCATCGTGCATTATAAATCTATGTCTGCCGGTTTTTTCATCAATTGTCCAAGTCAATGGTTTCCCAATGTCATGCATAAGTCCTGCAAGTTTAAGAAATGCTATTTTTTTCACTGTACCGTATGGTGTCGAGTTTAATATATTTTGTGCTTGTTGTGGAAGGGTTGGAAATAATAGTTCAATTTGTTTAACTGTTTCAATGGAATGTTCGAATAAGTTTAGGTGATGATGTGAGTTAGGGGGGATAGTTTTTAAACTTGTGCAAAATGGTAATATTTCGTTTAAAAGATTATTTTGGTCCATGCTTATTAATGTTTCTGCAGTGTTGTTTCCCTCCATAAGCTTAATTAATTCTGAGTTTATACGTTCTTTAGCAGGTTTTGTTATCAGATGAGCATGTTGCTTTATTATTTTATAAGTTTCAGGATTGATTTTAAATCCAAGAGTACTTTGAAATCGGAAAACACGTAGTATTCTTAGTGGGTCATCAATAAAATTTTGTTCACTTATACCTTTTATTATTTTATTTTTTAAATCAGAAAGTCCGTTGTTAGGGTCAATTATTATGTTTTTATTTATATCAAAAGCGATAGAGTTTATTGTTATATCTCTACGGTTAAGGTCTTTGTTTATATTATTATCTATGGCACGAGCAAAGTCGATGTAGTTTTTTTTGTCGTCTAAAACTAACCTGTATATTCCCCAATCTTTATCAAGTTCAATAAAAGTTGCGTTAATTTGATTTGCAATATTTTTAACAACAGTTTCTATATTATTACATATTAATATTATGTCATGGTCATATGTAATTTTTTTTAGACAAAGGTCTCTTATGTACCCTCCTACCAAATATGAATCATAGTTTTTTAGATAGGGTTTAATTTTTTTAATAATAGGGTTATTATTTATCAGATTGATTAAATTATTCATTGCTTAATCCGTATATTATGTTTGATAATGCATTTATAACAGCGGTATCTGCGCGCAAAATCAAATTACCGAGTGAAACCATAGGTATGTTAGAGTTTTTGAGAAGATTAAATTCTTGTTGTGAAAATCCGCCTTCAGGACCTATTATAACTAAAATTTTAGTATTTTCTTTTAATTTTATTTTGTTTAAAAAAGATTTTAGGGATAATTGTGCATATTTTTCAACACAAGCAATTTTTATTTCAAAGTTGTTTGAATTAAGCATGTCTTCAAGGCTTGTAACGTTAAATATTTTTGCTACATCTGGTCTTTCACATTGTTTTGAAGCTTCATAGGCTAGTTTGTTATATTTATCAACTTTATCTTCGGCATAACTTTTTTTAATAGTGCAATTATCAGTAATCATTGGAAATATTCCTTTGATACCTAGCTCGCATGCTTTTTGTATGACGTTAGTTTGTGCTTCTTTTTTAAGTACAGATTGTGCTAAATATAGGTTTAATGGAAGTGTTCTTTTTGAAGGGTAGGATTTATTTATTTTAGCGATAATGTTATTAGATGTTATTTTTTCAACGGTAGTTTCGTATTGAGTTTTATTTTCATCAACAAGTAAAAGGTTTTCCCCTATATTTATATGTAAAGAGCGAGCGATATGGTTGTAATTTTCTTTGTCTGAAATAGTAATAATGTTATTATTAATTGAATCATTTGTAATAAAAAAATGGGGCATAATTCCTGCTTTCTACATCAAATGGATGATATATTATACTTTAGTATAATATAGCTAAAATATAAATATAGCAAGTGTTTTGGTAGTATTTTTGTTAAAAAATGGAACAAAAGTTAAACTAAAGTATTAGAGGCTCAGGCCGATTAATTTTTTGTAAATAAAATTACAAAATAGGAGAGAGAAAATGTCAGTAGTAGTAAACACAAATATTCAATCATTGATTGGACAAAACAGTTTAAACAAGAATACATCAGCATTGAGCAAAACTATGCAGCAGCTTTCAACAGGTTTGAGAATAAACAGTGCAAAAGATGATGCTGCAGGATTAGGTGTTGCTGAATTAATGACAGCACAAATTAAAGGTAATGCACAAGCAATGAGTAATATTCAAGATGCTTTGAATCTTTTGCAGACTGCAGAAGGCGGCTTAACAGTTATTACCGAAAATGTTCAAAGAATTCGTGAGTTATGTATTCAAGCAGCTAACGAAATTTATGATGAAAACTCAAAACAATCAATTTTGAACGAAATTAAGCAGCGTCTTGAAACAATAGACACAACAGCTTTAACAACAAATTTTAACGGAAAAAGTTTGATAGATGGTAGCGTAACTACATTGTTTATTCAAATGGGACCAAACGGGGATGCTGTTGATGCGGATCCATTGTTGAATGCAATAGATGTAGCGCCATCTTTAACAAATTCCAGAACAGATGATACCGGTCTTGACATATTTTTCCAAATTACATCTTTGGGAAATGCCGGAGGCGGTGCTGTAGATGGTTCAAATTGGGAAACTCAAGATATTAGAGATTATATTAATAAATTAGACGAGGCATTGACAAAGATAACAAATGATAAATCAGTTATGGGTGCATATATGAATGCTATGGAATCAGCTGCAGATAATCTTACAACGATTAATTTAAGTCTTGAATCAGCTCGTTCTAAAATTAAAGATGTTGATGTTGCTCAAGCAAGCTCAGATATGGTAAGATATCAAATTTTACAACAGACTTCAACAAGTATTTTGTCACAAGCTAATCAAATGCCTGCAATTGCATTGAGTTTATTGGGTAGTTAATAAATAACTTTAAATATACTTCACATCTCTCTCTTATCGGCAAAAAGTTTTCTTTTTGCCGTTTATCCTATAACTGAAAGATACAAAAAGTTTTAAAAAAGAGTTAAAATATAATTATGAAGCGGTATTTTTTAATATTATTAATATTTACAATGTTTTCTTTGCCTGTGTTTGCAGAAGATGATGAGGAGTATTTTGATGATATTATTGAATTTCATAAAGGAGAGCAAACTAAATCTTTGATAGACCCAAGTAAAGAGATATTTCAAATAAGGGTAGAAAAAAATGTTCCTCAAATGGAGATGGAGTCTGTTCGAAGTATTGAAGAAATCGGAAGAATAAATATATATGATCAAAAAGCTTATAGAAAATATGATAGAGGTGTAACCGATAAGACAATAGCTTTGGATGATAATACAAGTGTTATTGTAGGGAGTCATAATTTATACTCTGCAATTGGTCCGACGATTAATTTTATAAAGAGAGAATCATCTTATGGAGATTATGGTGCAACTGTAATTTCTAAAAACAAATATGTTAATTTTGCTGCAGGCGCTTATAATTCCTCTTTGGATACAGGCAATACCAGTGGAGTTATTATTTCGAGTGCGCCGGTAAAATTACCCGTTGGTGAATTAATTGTTGGTAGTGCTGTTTATTCTACTAACCTTGGGGTTAAGGAGACAACTCAATATGGTATTTTTAATCAGTTTAGATATAAAAGGTTTAAACTTAATGCTCAACTTTCAAAATATAAACCAAATAGCTCTATAGATATAGATGCAAGTACACTTTTTCTTGAGCCGGAGATAGATTTAACAGATACTTTGTCTATTTCAACAGGGATTCAAAATAATATGACGGATAAAGAATCAAGAAGCGATTTAACGTTGAAATATCACCCTAAAAAATCTAATAGGAATTTAGAGTTGGAAGTTACTTTAACAAATTTTTCACAGCCTAATAAAGCCAATGTTCAACAAAGAATGTACTTGGGTACAAAGTTTAAGATTTAGCCGCTTAAAAATTATTTGATTAATGATTTTTTTTTATAATCAAGGTAGAATTATGATGTAAAATTTATTTAAACAGAGGTTATTAGAGTGAATAAACGAACAGCTGCTATAATATTTATGAGTGTTTTATCTTTGATTTTAGCCGTAATAACTTTTAAAATCTCGATTAACCCTGATAGCGGCTTATTTTTAACAAAAGAGAGTCTTATAGATTCTTCTCATGTTGTGCCTAAAAAATTATTTTTAAATTCTTGGAAGATTACCAAAAAACGTTATTTTGATTCAACGTTAAATCATCAAGATTGGGATCGTTGGAAAGATAGATATACAAATATAATAGAAACAGAAGATGACGCTTATTTAGCAATAAATACAATGCTTGCGAGTTTGGATGATCCTTATTCAAGATTTTTGAGTATGGAGGAATATTCTGAACAAACAACAAATATAGATTCTAAAATTGTGGGTATTGGTGTAAACATAACGTCAGCATCGGGTAAGATTGTTGTAGTTGGAACAATTGATATGACACCTGCTCAACGAGCAGATATAAAACCAGGAGATATTCTTTTAAAGGTTGATGGCAAGGATGTGCATGGCAAAAATATTGCAGAGATAGCACAAATTATTCGAGGTGAAGAAGGTACACCTGTAGAAATACAACTTTTAAGAGACGGTAAAAAAATAAATAAGACTCTTATAAGAGAACAAATAAAAATTAAAAGTGTTAATCATAAATTGTTACCGGATAATATAGGTTATATAAGAATAACTAGTTTTTTAGGTGCAAATGTGCCGGATGATTTTCTTGCGTCTATGAATGCATTGAAATCAACAAAGGGGTTAATTATTGATCTTAGAGGAAATACCGGTGGATTATTGCCAAATGCAGTTTTTGTCGCAGATATGTTTTTGAATGGTGGAAATATTGTTTCTATAGTTGATAGAAATGGTATAAGAAACGATATTAATGCTCAAGGTAAAGCAATAACCGTAGATAAACCAGTAGTTATACTTGTTGATGGAGCAACTGCAAGTGCATCAGAAATAGTTAGCGGTGCGTTAAAAGATTATAACAAGGCAGTGCTTGTTGGGGAAAAAACATATGGTAAAGGCATGGTTCAAAAAATATATCCTATGCCAAATAAAACCGGCATGAATTTAACTATTGCTAAATATTTAACTCCGAATGGAAATGATATAAATAAAAGGGGAATTATACCTGATTATATTGTGAAATATTCAGAAAAAGATTATTATGCAAATAAAGATCCCCAACTTGATGAAGCAAGGAAAATAGTAAAAAAAATGAACGCTTTTTAGTCTTTTTTATCTGGTCTTAAAAGTATAATTGAATTAAGATTTACTTGAATAAAATTTTGATATTCAACCTTGTCGCTATTGCGATAGCTAATTTCGCAATCTTTTATTGCAACAAATCGTCTTGTGCCATTTAAAATGTCAGATAAAACACGACTTTTTTTGCCTACTTTAGGCATAAAAACATATCCTTTTATTTCGTAGTCATCTGTTACTACAAATACACGCTCAGACCAAACGCCGGATATAAAATTTTCATTTTGATTTATTTTTTCCATTTTTTCCATTTTCCCCTTTTAAGCCGGTGTAATCATATCGAATAGTGGTAAGTAAAGTGCTAAAGCAAAGAACAATACAATACCGCCTAAAACAATAAGCATAATAGGTTCTATAAACTTTGTTAAAGTTTCAATAAATTTCTCCAGTTCTTTATCTATAAAAACAACAGCCTGTGCAAGCATTGTACCTAATTTACCGGATTGTTCACCTGTTTGAATCATAAATAATAACATTTTAGGCAAGACGCCAGTACTTCTAAGTGCTGCAGATAGGTGTAAACCTTGTTGGACTTTAAATTTAGCAGTATTCATTGCTGCTTGGATTAAAACATTTGTTAAGGTTATTCCTGCAAGTGTTAATGAATTGACAATTGGTACACCTGCATCGTAGGCTACTTGTAATACAGCAAGGTAGTTTGCAAAGTCACCGTATTTTATTAAGTTACCGATTAAAGGAAGTTTTAGTGCATATTTGTCTATAATATTTCTGGTTACCGGATATTTAAACATAAAGTATATTCCAAAGCCTAAAGCAATGAACAATAGAATTACTGCGTACCAATATTCTACTATGAAGTCTCCTGCCTTAATACATAATGAAGTAACTAATGGGAGCTCTTTTCCTTGCTCAACAAATACTTCAGCAAATTTAGGGAATACAAACGTCAGCATAACGATAATAACTACAATAGCAATTATTATTACAAACCCCGGATACATCAATGCACCTTGTACTTTAGAACGAGTGGCTTCCTGCTTACGTAAAAGTTCAATAATACGTTGCATTGTAGTTTCCATTTCTCCGGAGTCTTCGCCGGCTTTGGTTAACCCGACAAAAACAGGATCAAAAATATCGTTATATCGTTTTATGGTATCAGCAAATGTTCCACCTGCAAGAATATGTCGTCTTAATTCTCTTGCAAGATTTCTAATTCTTGCAGAACCTGCTTCTTGTTCCATAAAAAGTAAACTTTCTACAACAGGAACACCTGCACCAGAAAGAGTTTGATAAGTAGATGCAAAATCTATTTTTTCTTTTAACGTTAATGGCCTAAGTTTTATTATAGGCAGTGCATTTTGTTTATTATCTAGGTTTATTTCTTCATAGACTTTTATTGGTAAAAGATTCAGTTTTTTAATTTGAGCTCTGGCATTTCTAATATTTTCTGCTTCAATTTTACCTTTAACAGTTTCATTATTATCTTTTAATGCTATATAAGTATAAATTGTCATATTTAATCACCATTATTCATTAGCCATACCGAGAACTCGAATATATTCGCTGATTGTAGTTTCGCCGCGTATGATATGTGACATACAACTTTGTTGTAATGTTCGCATGCCGGTTGCTATGGCAGTTTCTTCAATTTCTATATCGTGTGCCCCTTGAGCAATAAGTCTTCTAATTTCTTTTGTTATAGGTAATATTTCATAAACCCCCATACGTCCTTTATAGCCTTCAAAATTACATTCAGAGCATCCCTTGGGTTTATAAATAGTGTGTTTTATAAAGTCGTTGTATTCATCAGGGTTAAGTATAATTTTTTCTACTTCTTCTTTAGTTGGGGTGTAAGCTTCTTTACAGTGTGGGCATAGACGACGCACCAGACGTTGAGCTATAACCCCTGTAAGGGTTGAGGATACAAGGTAATCTTTTGCGCCCATTTCTATAAGACGAGTTACGGTTGTTGCTGCAGAGTTTGTGTGAATGGTGCTAAGCACAAGGTGCCCTGTTAATGCTGCAGAGATTGCAACTTCAAGAGTTTCTAAGTCACGTATTTCGCCGACTAGAATAATATCAGGGTCTTGACGCAAGATTGCCCTCATACAACTCGCAAAAGTAATCCCTGCTTTTGAGTTTACTTGTGATTGGTTAATACCATCAATTTTTATTTCTACAGGATCCTCGATGGTTGTAATGTTTACACTTGGATCGTTTACACTTTTTAATACAGAGTATAGGGTAGTAGTTTTACCTGAACCTGTTGGACCTGATGCTAGAATAATTCCGTTTGGAGAGCTTGTCATTTTTTTGATAAGTTCATGTTCTTCCGGAGTTGCACCTTGTAGTTTTATTTCTCTATCACTGGCACTAAGAGTTTGTGCCGGAGCAAGTACACGGATTACCATTTTTTCTCTTGTGCCGACAGGTAGGGTATTTATACGAAAGTCGTATGAAATATTGTTGTATTTTATATAAAAGGTACCGTCTTGTGGCCGTCTATATTCGGCAATATCCATTTTAGACAGTACTTTAAATCTGGTAATTATTGCAGATTCTACTTTTGCCGGGAGACTAAGAACTTGTTTTAATATGCCGTCTATACGATATCTGACAATATAACCATCAAGTCTTGGTTCTATATGTATATCACTGGCTTTTTTGTCTATAGCGTTAGTAATAATTTTGTTAACAAATTTCGCAACGTTACCGGTTTTATCTTGCAGCTCTCGTTCTACTTGGGAAGCAAGATCTTCTTCTATATCGTATTCAAGAACTTCTTGTTCAATATTACGTATAATTTCGTTAGTTTCTTTATAGCTTTCACCGTAATGTTGATCGATAAAGGTTTTAAATTCATAGTGTGTTAGCAGTTTGGGTTGGGGTTTCAATCCGCCAGTTATATATACAATTTCGTTGAGTACTTTTTTATCATTGGGGTGAACCATACCAACGAATATATTTTTTCCGTCTGAAGACAACGGAATAACTTTGTTGGTTTTAATAAAGTCTACTGGTAATAGTTTAAGGGTATTAGGTTGAATTTGTAGTTGATTGGAGTCTACCAAATCGGTATTTTGTTGTTCGTGTAGAAATTCTTTAAGTATATCTACGGTAATATAACCTTTTTCAACAAGTGCCGAACCCATTGGTACACCATTTGTTCGGCTATATACTAGTGCTTCAACAATTTGTTGCTCGTTTATGTATCCTGCTTCTTTAAGCAAATCACCAATTCGTTTTTTAGGTTTAGGGTCATTTTGTTTTTGCGGTGCTGTTGGAATTAAAGTTGAATTATCTTGTTTTTGAACTTCTTTTAAATAAAAGTCGTATAATTCTTTATATTCCTCTTGTTTGAGTAATATGAATTTTGTTTGTAGATTTGTTGAGGCGGTAACTTTTTGTTCTATTTCTGTTTTTGGGGAGTTATCGTTTATTGCCGCATAAAATATCCCTTTTTGCTCATCTATGGGAATAAAATTAAGATTATTAATAACGTCTACGCTAAATTTTTCAGCGTAGACTTTATTAATCATATTTTTAATTTTATCAACTAATTGTGTCATTTTTATTTATTATAGAGCCTCGATTTCTGGGGATTCAACTAAATCTTCTGCATCTTTTATTATGTGAGGAGTAAGCATTATAACAAGCTCGTTTTTTGTTTTTTGGTTGTTTGTACTCCTAAATATCCAACCTATACCTGGTATATCGCCTAATATTGGGGGTTTGGTTACTGTTTTTGTTTCATCTTCACGAATCAATCCGCCTATTACTAGGGTTTCACCATCTTTAATTCTTATATTTTTAAGTTCGAGGTTTCTTCTTTGAAGCATTGTTGCTTGAGGGTCTCCGTTTTCATCAGTTACTCGACCGCTTATAGTTGCGTATTCAGGTTTAATGTTCATAGCAACGTATCCATCAGGGCTTATGAATGGAGTAAGTGTAATTTTCATACCATTATCATTTGCAATATTATAAGTTTTTTGAACTTGTGCTCCTGCAGTTGTACCGGTATCAAGATATTGAGTTGTTACAGACGCAATATAGTCCGAGGTCATGTCAATAACTGATTCTTGACCGTTTGTAATCATAACTTTAGGTGTTGCAAGAACTCTAGCGTCACCATTTTGAATAACCCAATTTATATTGGTTGTGATGATTGGCGCACCTGTCCATTTTAGTATTGCAGCAATAGGTGTGCCACCCGGGTTAAGTACGTCGTAAAAAAAGTTTTTATCATGAGGTGCATGCCATACCATTGGGTATCCGTCAATAGAGTTGTTTATACCTGCAGAACCACCAAGTGAGCCTGTAAAGAATCTTGAATATATTGTCCAAGTATTATTAATTGTTTTTGAACCATTTTCACTAAGTTCTATAATAGACATTTCAAGTATTGCTTGTGGTTGTTTTTTGTCTGCGTCAGCAATAAATTTTTTCATATCTTCTGCTTGTTGAACAGTACCACCATATAGCTTTACTACACCTTGAGTTGGGAAGTAAGCAATTTTTAACCCTTGGGTTTTTAAGGATTCCATCTCACCTTGTGATTCATCTTCACTATCGATACTGCAGGCAATAACTCCTCCACCGATTACAATATCTGTATCGCTGTTATCTTCAAGTTCATCACCTTCAGTTCCTTTATCTTCTAACCAAGTATCACATATAAGCGTAGCCATTTCTTTAGGCGTTGTATGGTTTACTTTGTATGTTGTAATACGTAGTGGTTTATCTAATTCCTCAATTACCTTTTGGGCTATTTTAAAATCACTTTTTGAACCAAAAATAAGAACTTCATTTTCTCTTGGATTGGATACTGCTATTTCTGTGTTGGAAAGTCCTGGACGTCCTTTTGTGAAAATATTTTTGTTGAGGAAAGTCGCAGCTTTATTTGCATCAATATATTTTACAGGAACAGCAGACATGTTTTCTTTTGTAAAGTTTAAATTTTTTGCTTCTTCAGAAGATGCAACCAATAAAGTATCATTTTCAATAATGTAAGTTAATTCTGCCATATCCATAATCATATTGAAAGCATCGTTTAATGTTACATTAACCAAATCGAGAGTGATTTTACCTTCAACAGATTTGTGAAAAACTATGTTTAAACCGGCTTTATCGGCAAACATTCTAAGAACTTGTTTTACATCTGAATCTCTTAAGCTTACTGCAACTTTTTGATTTCCTTTTGCTAAGGAAACTTCACCTTTTAGTATAACATTTTTGGGTGTTTCAGATTTTGCCTGTTCTACAGGAGCAGTAGTATTAGCTGCAATACCACTTTGGTATGATGTAGAAGCTGCAAGCGGTGTAGCGTGCCCTCCTATAAAAGCAAGCAAACAGGTGCTAACCACCATTTTTTTACCTATTTTATTTGCGTTGTGTAAGTTTATCATTTTTATAACTCCAGATTATAATTAATTTATTTCTATCATTTTTGTGCCTTTTGGTGCAGATGCACCGCCAAATTTGTGTTGAAGATTATAAACATTATTAACGTTTATATTATTTTCAGTTGTTAGTGTTTCACCTACGGTTGCGCGATAAACATTAGTCCCATTTTGGACAATTACTCTGTCTTTTGTAATATTTAAGATCCTATAACCGTTTATTCTATCGCCTTTTCTAACCAAATGATCTTGACCTTCTACACTGATAATGGCAGATGGCGAAATAGCATCAAACATTATTCCAGATATAGTTGTTTCCATAAGTTTTACAGCTTCGTCATTTTGTATTAATTCTGTTGGAGGAGCCGGGTAATTTACTGTTGGCATTTGGGGCAGCATATTACCGTAAGAGCTTATCGCTACAGTTGGAACAAAGGGATTTGTCCTGCCTATATTTGAAGCAAGATTAACTGTAACAAATGCTTCTGAAGCCTTTTTTTCTGAATTCGGTTTGTTTAATGATTCAGGATTGTTTGTTGTTGCGGTTACATTTTGAGTAGTTTGTTGTTGTGTGGGAGAATTTGTAGCTCCTTTTGTTGTCATTGCTTCTGGTAATGCATCACCATTGGAGGCTGCTTTGTAAAATTCATCACCCATTTGTTTTGCTTCAAGCATTGTATCATTAATCATTTGTTCTTTTTGTAGCGAATCATTTGTATTGGTTGATGTAGTTCCGCTAAAATTATTTTTTACATTAATAATAATTTGTATAACTAGTAACAAAGCTAAAATACCTAAAACAGCACCTAGTAAAACTTTTTTGTTTCTTGTTGGTGTTGGTTTGCTATTATTTTCTTCTATCCCTGTACTTGTTATATTTTCTATATCCATTATTTACAACTACTCTAATTCTTAATGGTTATATTTTACATTGATTTATCTTATATATTATCATATATTAAGAGGATCTTATTAAATATAATAACTTTTTTTTAAAAATAAGGCAAATTGGCTTTAAAAAGTGACAAAATTTAATATTTAGATTATTCTGTAGTGATAAACTTGTTAACTAACGTGTTTTCATTTAGATTTTGAATTAAAATCTTTTTTTCTTTATTTTTTTCTCCTTTGACTAATTTTATCTGTGATTTAGATATTTTTAATTCTTTTGATAAAAATTTAATAAGTTCTTCATTCGCCTTATTTTCGTTAGCTGGAGCAGAAATTTTTATTTTAAGATGAGGTTCTAAAGAAATACCTGCAGGTTCGATACCACAAGGCATAGTTTTTGATGAGTTTGGTATAACTTTTATATTGATTAAAATTCCATTATTTGTATGTTTGTAAAAAGTTTTCATAGCAATATTATAAAATAAGTTGTAAAATAAATATACCTATAAGGGAATTATGGCGTATACAGATTTATATGATAGTTTAAAACAAATTCTTGTAAGTCAAAATAGACCACAAGAAGATATTGCGGAAATAGATCAAGCATTTGAGTTTGCGAGACGTTTGCATGATGGTCAATATCGTGTTAGTGAGGAACCATATATTATTCACCCTATTCAAGTTGCGGCAATTCTGGCAGATTTAAGAGTTGATAAAAATACGATAATTGCTGCACTTTTGCATGATATTCTTGAAGATACAGATACCAAGCCGGAAGAAATTAAAGAAAAATTTGGCGATGATGTTTTGAGTATTGTTCAAGGTGTTACAAAGCTTGGTAAATATCAATTTAAGTCAAAAGAAGAACGACAGGCAGAAAACTTTAGGCGAATGTTTATTGCTATGGCAGATGATATAAGGATTATTTTCCTTAAATTGGCTGATCGTTTACATAATATGCGTACTTTAAATTACATGGCTCAAAATAAGCAGCAAAAAATTGCACAAGAGACATTAGATATTTTTGCTCCATTAGCTAACAGATTGGGTATTGGTAAAATTAAAGCGGAACTTGAAGATTTGTCTTTAAGATATCTTTATCCGGAAAAATATTTTGAAATTGCGCAACTTGTAGCACAAAAGAAAACTGAGCGACAAGAAACTGTTAAACTTCTTATGGATAAAATAGGTGTTGCGCTTAAGGCAAATGGTATTGAGGCAGATATTCAAGGGCGATTTAAGCATTATTATAGTATTTATGCAAAAATGAAAAGACTTAATATAGCGTTTCATGATTTATACGATATAACAGCAGTACGTGTAATAACTAAAGATATTCGTGAATGTTATGAAGTTTTAGGTATAATTCATTCTCAATTTAAGCCTATTCCTGGTAGGTTTAAAGATTATATTGCTATGCCTAAGGGTAATGGTTATAGATCTTTGCACACTTCAGTTATTGGACCTAAGGCAAAGCCGCTTGAGGTTCAAATAAGAACGCATGAAATGCATGAAGTGGCAGAATATGGTATCGCTGCCCATTGGCGATACAAAGAATCCGGTTCTCAAAAGGCAGAAAATCCTGCGGATATCAAGTTTTCATGGATGAGAAAAGTTGCAGAAATGGGTAGGGATGTTACTAATGCAAAAGAGTTTGTGGAAAGTGTAAAGCTTGATATATTTTCTGATCAGGTTTTTGCTTTCACACCAATGGGTGATGTTTTTGATTTGCCTAAAAATGCAACTCCTGTTGATTTTGCGTTTAGAATTCATACTGATGTTGGATTCAAAACCGTAGGGGCATTGATAAACGGTCGGATTGTACCTTTAGATACAAGACTTACTAATGGTGATATTGTTGAAATAATGACATCTAAAAATGGTACTCCCAGACTTGATTGGTTAAATTTTGTCGTTACAAAGCAAGCTCAGTCCAAAATTAAACAATGGTTTAAGAAAAATCAAAAAGAAGATCATATTTTAAGTGGGCGTGCAAATCTTGAAGCGGAACTTACAAAGTCTGTATTTGATAATTATGTAAAATCCGGAGAATTGCTTAAAGTCGCACAAGCTATGAATTATCATACTTTGGATGATTTATATTCTGGCATTGGATATGGTGAGACTACTGTTTCTAAAGTTGTAAATAAGTTGGTTAAACCTAAAGATGAAGAAGTGCAGATTCATACCTCCAAAGAAAGGCGTCATGTTAAAGATGATATAGTTGGTTTAGAGGGTATGCTATATAATTTTGCAAAATGTTGTATGCCTGTGCCGCCGGAACCTATTGTTGGTGTAGTTACTAGGAGCAAGGGTGTTTCTATACATAGAATTGATTGTCCATCTTTGGATAATGTCCCTCCTGAAAGACTTATGGAAATTAAATGGGCAGATGAAAGTCTTAATCGTACATACGTTACATCTATTAGAATTGATACCCCGGATAAGATGGGTATGTTGAAAGAAGTTTTAATTGCTTTGTCTGATTGTAATACAAATATAGTTTATGCTAATGTTAAAGCTCATCCAACCAAGAATTTAGGTGTTATAGAAATGGGTATTGAGGTTGATAATATAAGCAGATTGCAAAAGGTTATTTCAGTATTACAGGCCTTACCGGATGTATATTCTGTTAAGCGTATTCAAGGTGTTGGTACAAATAAAAGAGCTTATAATATTCCTCCACAAAGCAAGCCTAAAGCTTCTAAAGAAACTCAAAGCGGGAAAAATTTTAAAAAACAAAAGAAAAAATTATAGAAATAAAGCATGCTTTTGCTAATAACTATAAAAAAATATGCAATTACCTTTTGGTATAAAACTTTTTTGTTCAATAATAGTCTGATTGATTGATGTTTTTTTTACATAAAAACGCTAAATTATGTTTGTTAAGAAAAGAAGGATATATAATGTTAGACAATAATTTGGCACTTGTGGAGAGGAAACCGCTTAGTATTAATGAAATTTGGTCATCACAGCATCCATTAATGCACTCTTGGCTTTTAATTAGTTTTGTGGGTTTAGTTTTATTATATTTTGCGATGAGTTTTTCTATTGTCTAAATTTTGCTTTTTATGCTAAATTAGACCTATGAATTATGAATTTGATACAATTGCAGCAATAGCGACTCCTTTTGGAACCGGTGGCGTTGGTATAATAAGGATTTCCGGTTTAAAAGCAAGTGATATTTTGTGTGAAATTTTTTCTAAGAAGAATATAAAACCAAATATAGTTAATCATGGTTGGATTTTAGATGGACTAGAAAAAGTTGATGAGGTTGTAGTTTTGTATTTCAAATCCCCACACAGTTTTACAGGTGAGGATGTAGTAGAAATACAAGCTCATGGTGGGATAAATGTTTTAAAAAAAATTCTTAATCTTGTTTTTGATAAAGGGGCAAGAATGGCGCAACGAGGTGAATTTTCTAAAAGAGCTTTTTTAAATGGGAAAATTGATCTTTCTAAAGCGGAAGCTATATTGGATTTAATTCATGCAAAAACTTCAAAATTTGCATCGGCTTCAGCTAAAAATCTTTCAGGAGCTCTTTCTCAAGAGATAAATAAAATTAAAAAAGACTTATTAAAAACATTATCTTCTATAATTGCTGGGATTGATTTTCCTGAAGATATGCCGGAGCCGGAATATGAAGATTTAAAAAATGAACTTATTAGTGTTAAACAAAATATTGAAAGAGTTTTAAACTCTGCGCAAAAATCCAATATTATGAGACAAGGTATAAAGGTTGCTATCGCAGGTCGACCTAATGTAGGCAAATCTTCACTTTTTAACAATCTTTTAACAATGGAAAGAGCGATTGTGACTGATATTGCAGGGACTACTCGAGATACTATTCAAGAAACTATTGATGTTGAGGGAATACCAGTTACTTTAATTGATACTGCTGGTATTCGTGATGGAAATATTGATAAAGTTGAAAAAATAGGTATTGATTTTTCGCGTCAAGCTGTTCAAGATGCTGATTTGGTTTTATTCCTATATGACAGCTCGGTTGGTTTGAATGACGAGGATAAAAGAATTTTTGATCTTGTGAAAAATTGTAATTATATAAAAATTGCAACAAAATCTGATCTTACTGATAACAGAAATGATAAAGATGCTATATATCTTTCAAATAAAACAGAAGAAAATATAGGAACTTTACGCAAAAAGCTTGCGAATGTTGTATTAAATAAAGATTTAACTGAAACTGAGTTTACAACAAATGCCAGACAGCAAAATTGTCTTCAAAAAGCGTTAGAGTCAGTTATTATTGCGCTTGATGCCGTCGAAAGAGAAGAGATTCAAGATTTAATATCAATCGATGTAAAATCAGCTCTTTTGGCATTGGAGGAAATTACTGGCGAGGTAATTACTGATGATATTTTAAATAATATTTTTGAAAATTTTTGTATAGGGAAATAAAAAGTCATAAAAATTAATATTTAGTCTTGTGCATGCTTGATTTTTGAATTTGTTTAATATAAATTTAAGTGGAACCAAGGAAAATTGGGGGGTTGAGCACAGGCTCAGTCGCAAGGTAAAAAATTCCAATTGCGAAAAAACCCTTAAAAATATACCCAGTTTAGGTGTAGTAAATTAAATATGTCATTAATTCCAACAAGTTAGCTTGTCGGTTTTAGTAATATATAGGTCGATACAAAATAAAAAGGAGCACAATATGGCAACAAAAGCCTTCAAACAAGATAAAATTGAAATGCTTAAAGAAAAAGCTTCAAAAGCTAAAGTTGCTGTTGTTACTGAATACAGAGGTTATTCTGTAGAAGAGATCACTGCTTTAAGAAGAACACTTCAAAAAGAACAAGGTGATTATACTGTAACAAAAAATACTTTGGCAAAAATTGCTTTTAAAGGTACTGATTTTGAAGTATTAGAGTCTGTTTTGACAGGTCCTACAGCAGTAGCATTTGGATACGGAGATGAAGTATCAGCAGCAAAAGTTTTATCAAAATTTATTAAAGAATCAAAAAAAGGTGAAATTATAGCCGCAGCTTTGGACGGAAAGTTACTTAATGCAGATGAAGCTAAAAAACTTGCAAATCTGCCAACGAAAGAAGAACTTTATGCCAAAATGCTTGGATGTATTAATTCACCTGCTTCAGGCATCGTTGGAGGTATCAACGGTGTTATGTCAGCGCTTGTTAGAGCGATGGATGCTGTTGCAAAACAAAAACAAGCTTAGTTGTTGAAAGCACAACAATTGTATTAGTAAAAAATAACTCAATTTATAAGGAGAATTAAAATGAGCGTAGAATCAATCTTAGAATCAATTGAAAAATTAACTTTACTTGAAGCATCTGAATTAGTAAAAGCTATGGAAGAAAAATTTGGCGTATCAGCTGCAGCGCCTGTAGCTGTTGCAGCAGTTGCTGCACCTGCTGCTGGTGGAGATGCTCCGGCTGCTGAATCAAATGAAGTTTCTGTAGTTTTGACATCTGCTGGTGCTAATAAAATTGCAGTTCTTAAAGAAGTTAGAGCTATCACAGGACTTGGCTTGAAAGAAGCTAAAGACCTCGTTGACGGTGCTCCTGCTCCTGTTAAAGAAAACATCAAAAAAGAAGAAGCAGAAACTATCAAAGCTCAATTGGAAGCAGCTGGTGCTACAGTTGAAATTAAATAGTTTGCAAAAACTTTTTGAAACGGAGGCTTATGCCTCCGTTTTTTATTGTTAAGATTGTTGAATATTGAGTCGATATTTTGATATTAATTTTTATATATAGAGTTTATACCAATGTAAATCTTTGCTAAAAAGTATTTTTTTGGGGTAGTTTTTAGGCAATTTAACGAGAGAAAAAATTTTTATATAAATGTAAGGGATAAAAATTTATAAAGGGAAAAAACTAAACGTAATTAATAACAAGATTATAAGTCTTATTTTATACTCTCTCTCTTAATATCCTCGTGTTTATTTGATGTTGCTGTTTGTAAAAATAGCAACTTTTTCTTTTTAAAAGCGAGTATTAATAATTCATCGCATCTTCTTCTAACACCCGTCCTGTACATTGTTGAGTTTTTATGTATTGATGGTGTCCGAATGTAGGGTCAGAATCAGTTTTATTGACATTTTCTGTAGTGCAGTTGTTGTTATTTCGCCAGTAGTATTCTTCACCATGTATATCAGCATATAATTTTGAGCCCCAAGGAACAACAGTTCCTTGAGGGATGTTATAGCGACTTTCTTCGTCTTCGTTTGTAATGTCGAGATAAAATTGATCTCTTCCATATTTATTTGGACCTTTAAAGCCATTTATGTCAACATCTGCATATGATGTAAAAATCATCCCATCATTTGTAATAAAACTGGCAATATTACCATAATCATGAAAATGCCTTAAAAGTTTTTCGCAACTTTCATCAGTTGAGTACTTGTTGTAACACAGTTTATTAATTTTAAACTGTTTAGATAGAAGATATAAACGTTTATTTTCTCGAGTTCCATTAAACTCCTGCCCATCAATGTTTGTTACGTCACTAACCCATTGCCCATTTTCATCCAAGTGCCCAGATTCATTCCACCCTGCACAGTCAAGATCCCCAGCAGGACAACCTTGAGTGATAGGAATCATCTTCATAGCATTTTGAAGTTGAGAGTAGGCTTTTTTAAGCCCAACAACATAGGTATGTTTTTGATAGCTAGAGATTAAATTAGGAATGGTTAAAGCAGCAATAACGCCGATAATAGTGAGAGTAATTAATGTTTCAGCTAAAGTAAAAGCGGCTTTTTCTAGATAAAACTTATCAAAAATAGATTTTTTAGTATTAATTTTAACTGTATAAGCGGTTTTGGTACCGCTAGTAATATAACTGTCAAACTTCATATGATACCTCCATATTCAAACAATATTTAACTATACAAGTGAACAAAAGTCCACACAAAAAATCAAGCCTCATTATGTGGCTTGAAAAACAACTTGCTAAATCCTTAAAACCCTTGCTACGACTTAGTATTCGGGGGGGGGGGCAAGCTAAATGTACAACAGGAGTGTGTTTTAACTTATTAATAGTATTAAAATTAAGGTGCATCAAAACTCTCCTATTTAAGTATTACTTTTCTATTTTACAAAACTTTTGTGAAAAAATCAATAATAATATTAAATTTATTTTAGTTTTTAAAAATTATTATGTTATGAAAAGTTATTTGTATTCTATATGTAAAGTTTCGGTTTACAAAAAGCTTTGCAATAAATTAAAAAGGTGTTATAATAATTTTACTGAAAAGGAACCGCGTAAGCCGTTCCTTTTTAATTTAGGTTTAAAACCTTTGTAATGAATTTTCGTTCGATAGGAGAAAAATGACAACGGAAAATTTTAGTAAAAAAGAGATAATGCGAAATATCTATCCATTGATAGAAAATACTTGTATGAGGTATAACCTTATTCCTATAGAAGTTGAGTTTTTAAAGGAGTCAGGGCGTTGGTTTTTAAGAATTTTTATTTATTCTAATGACCATGAGGTTAATCATATGGATTGTGAGAATATTTCTCGTTCATTGAGTGATTTTTTAGATGAGCTTATTCCTGTTAAATATAATTTGGAAGTTAGTTCTCCGGGACTTGAACGAAGACTAAAATCGGAAAAAGAATATATAATTTTTTGCGGAAAGGTTATTGAAATAAAACTAAAACAACCTCTTGTTGGGGAAGCAGAAAAGCAATTTAAAGCTTTACTTTTAGATTATAGCGATGGCGGGGTTGTTTTTGTAGAAAGGCTTTCAGATAAAAAGCAGCTTACAATAAGTCTTGATAATATATTTTCGTCAAGATTATGTTTTGAAGAAAATGAAAAACAATATAAAAAGGAGATAAATAATGATTAAAATTGGAACAGCTCTATTTGAAGCTTGTGAACAGCTTGAAAGAGAAAAAGGTATTACAAAGGATGCTATTGTCCAAGCATTATGTGATGCAATGGTTACTGCGTATAAAAAACATATTAAAGTTAAAGATGCAACAAATGTAGAAGCTATTTTGGACGAGCAATCCGGAGAGATTGGTGTATTTAGAACAAAATTAGTAGTTGAAAATGTTCAAGATCCGGACTATGAAATTTCGCTTAAGGATGCTCAAGATATTGACGATGAAGTTGAATTGGAAGATGAAGTTAAAATAGAAGTAACTCCAGATAATTTCGGTCGTATTGCAGCTCAAAGCGCAAAACAAGTTATTACACAACGTATTCGTGAAGCAGAAAGAAAATTGGTTCTTGATGAATTTATGGATAAAAAAGGAACGTTGGTTACAGGGATTATTCAACGAGTAGAAAATCGTAATGTTATAGTAAATATTGGTAAAACTGATGCAATTATGCCTCCTAAAGAACAAATTCCAGGAGAATATTATAAATCAGGAACAAGAATTCGAGTATTTGTTTTAAATGTTAAAGAAACAAACAGATTGCCGCAGGTAATTGTTTCACACGCTCATGCAGAGATAGTTAGAGAATTATTTGAGCTTGAAGTTCCTGAAATAGAAGATGGTATTGTAGAAATCAAGTCAATTGCTCGTGAGGCAGGTTATAGAACCAAAATTGCAGTTCATTCAAATGATCAAGATGTTGATAGCGTGGGAGCTTGTATTGGACCTCGCGGATCCAGAATCCAGACTATTGTGGGTGAATTAAAAAATGAAAAAATTGATATTGTCAGATATTCTGATGACCCTGTAGAATATTTGGTAAATGCTCTTTCACCAGCGAGAATAGTGTCTGTTGATATTCTCGTGGATGATGAAAATGCCCATGAAGCATTGGTAGTTGTGCCTGATGACCAATTATCGTTGGCAATAGGACGTGAGGGACAAAATGTCAGACTTGCTCATAAGTTGACGGATTGGAAAATAGACATAAAAAGTGTTTCTCAAATGGAAGCACAAGAAGCTATTGACAGAGAGTCTATGCCTGTAGAAGAAGAAATATACGTTGAAGAAGACGATGAAGCGTCAGATGAAGATGAAAACGAATTTCAAGAAGAATACGCTCTTGATGAAGAAGATGTTCAAGAAGAGCTAACAGAACAGGTAGAAGAATAATTTGTGAATTAGTAATAAAAAAAGGAGCTTGAAATAAAGCTCCTTTTTTCGTTACGTGCTTATGATTACTTGCAAGAATTGCAACCGAAAGCGATTGTAACTTTTTCTTTAGGATTAATTGCAGAAATTTTCTTTCCGTCCGGATCAACAAGATAAGCGACTTCTTCGCCTGTAACTTGAACCATACCGGAAACGCCGCTAATAGCTGTTCTTGTCAGGTCAATAGGAGCCTTAAAGAGAGCTTTACCAGAATCGAGGTAGCTTCTGCCTGCAGCTTTAAATTGTCCTTGGAATATTTCTCCTGTACCTGTACCGAATTCACTAACAACTTGTTCAAATGCGTTAGAAACTCCGATAGCTGCACCACCAACAGCACGTCCGGCTGTACCTACAACTTGACCAACGGTTGCAAATGGCCATTGAACAAGTCTAGCTATTGGGTTAGGAGTGTGTGTTCTGTTAACTTGCGCAGTTAGTACTTGGTTAGGCAAGTCTGCTTTGCAATCACAGTTTTCAATTGTATCAAATGATAATTTTAAAGCACCATTGTTGCATTTAGAAGGTCTTTCTACTTCAAGAACTTTACCTCTAACAATAGAACCTTCCGGATAAAGAACACCGTTTATTGTCATCGGGTCAATAGTTTTTGCTGCAAATCTGTCGTTAACGTGAGCAGTACGAGCAGTAATTTCGTCGTCAAAACAAATTTTTAAAGTAGGAACAGTAACAGTTTCTGTTTTTTCCATAAATGCAGCACCGCCTGTGCAGCCGCAGTCTGTAGCTGTAGCTATGTCTCTGTTTGAATATCCACCGGCTATGCGAACTTGTTCAAGCATAGATGCTAATTCTGCACGACTTGCATCGGAATTAGGTCTAATTTGGTTTGGATTTGGCAAGTCTGCAATTGCACCAACATCAAGTGATTTTGCAACCGGAATTGCTGCCCATGATGGAACTTCGTTACCATCACAGTATTTGCTAAGTACTTCTTGTGCTTTGCAAGAATCCATGTCGCATTTAACTCCTTTTGAAAGGATGGTTAATGCTTCTACTCTTGAAACAGGGTGATCAGGTTTGAATGTGTCGTTTGGATAACCTGTCATTAAACCTTCAGAAACACTTTTGTTGATAACTTTATTTGCCCAGTGGCTTTTTGGGACATCTTTAAAGTTAGCTTGAGGGCAGGTGTAGTCTTCGTTAAGATTGAACCCTTTTACAGCCATGCTTGCAAATTCTGCACGAGAAATAGGTAAGTTTGGCTTAAAAGTTCTATCAGGGTAGCCTGCTATAACTTTATTTTCTGTTAATTTATTGATGTCGCAACTAGCCCAGAAACCATCAGGAACATCTTGGAATGCACTTACTACTGGTGCAGCTGCACCTGTTACACTGTTTTCTTGTGAATAGTTGAAAGGAACCATGGATTTTTTAATTGCTTCCATACTGCTTTCCGTTTCAATATTTATTGGACAGTTTATGCCGTCAATGTTGTTGCAGTCACGCTGAACTGGTATTCCGCTAATTTTGTCACAACAATCATTGTTTAAACAAGGCATTTGAGCCGCTGCTCCGGTTTCGCATCCGCATTCAGGTGCAAGAGCTACAGGGATACCGCTATTCATAGCTAATGCTTGTGAGGTTGTGCTTCCATCACCTAGAAGAACACCTTGGTCAGATTCACCTACACGAACATTGTCGATACCATAAATCCCTGCCGGGTATGCGTAAATTTGGTGCTTGCATTTATCAGCACAAATGTTGTTTGGGCATACACCTGCAGCTGCAATGTCCGGACCATCACAAGTTGCAATGTCGTCGTCACAAGCCGTACAAGATTTTTTAGGCTTTTCGCATTCATTGCAGTTGTCTTCTTTTTTGGGCATACATTCACAATCTTTTTTGTTTTTTTTGCACTTCGGACATTTTGCGTTTTCCGGAGTTACAACTTGCGGACAGTCATTGAGCGGACAAGCGCCTCCGGTAACTACCGGATTTGTGCATCCGCAATCAGCTAGCGCCAAATTCATTGTTCCGGCAACTAAACCGACTGTTAATGCCGCTGCTAATGTCATTTTTTTGATAGTCATTTTTCCCTCCTTACGTAAGAAATCTACCGGTTTATTTGTTAGACCCTATAAACTCCCTTAGGTCATTAAATGTTTTATAAACTTAGTAATCTCTAATATTTATATAGAATTATTAAAGCTAAATAGCCTAACAAGCATTACCAAAACGGATATCTTATTAGGCTATTTTATTAATTACTAAAATTTGTTTATTTATGATTATTATTTTTTATTCATATTGTTGATAAAGTATTGTTCAAGTTTTGCCATTGTCTTTTCATCGATTACATCGTGGTTGCCCAATGAATCAGGGTCAGATTCACTTATTTGAGAATAGATATTTAAGAATTCGTTTAATGTCCAACCATATCTATTCATAATATCGTAAATGCTGTAAACAGTGCCTGTGCTGGAGGTTACTGTGTCTGAAGAGAAGATGTAAGTTTTGTCAGCGCTTGAACCAATAATACCTGCTGCTTCTCCGGCACTTGAACCTATTTGAGCAATACCGCTTTGACCGTGAGCTTCGTATGTATTATCGCCTTCTCCGGCAAAGAATATATTGTATCCACCTTTGTCTATCATAGTGTCATTTCCGTTTCCACCAATGATGATGTTTCTATAACTGGAGGTGTCATCTGTACCAAATAAACCTACAGCTTCAAAGGTGTTATTACCATCTCCACCGTCAATTACACCATATTTACCGCCAATTACAAATGTTTCATTAGCGGAGCTACCAACAATTACTGCACCATGGCTTTCATAGGTTGTTTCAAATCTGTCGTCTCCACCTTTATTTGTAACGTGGTTAAATTTACCTCCATCTATATAGTTGTCACTACCATATCCAAGGATTGTTTTGTTATCTTTGCTTTCATTGCTCATATATACAAATTGGCTTCCACCAGCATTACTAAGGTCAATATTTGAATTTTTAGCATCAACTTGTATAGTTCTTATAGCGTTTCCGCCGCTAGAAGTAATATTTGCGTTTTCTCCAACAATGTTATAGTGATTGCCGTCAACATTAGCTAATTTAAAATTGTTTTCAGAGTCACCTTCGTGTTTGTATTGAAACATTGTAACGTCGTCTTCGTCTGTAACTCCAAAAGTTAAAGATGCTGTACCTGAGATTGTTCCTACGTCACCAATTTGTGCGTTTGTTGCATTGTTTATGTTAAGAATAACGTTGCCGTCTTCTCCACGAGAAAACTTTATAGTTGTACCTATTCCATCTTTAGTAGATTTGTAGGCGTCGCCATTGATATTGATTCCTGTTATCATTATTATGTCCTTCTGCAACTACACATATAAATAAAAACAAATATATATTTAAAATTTCAATAGTATATATAATTGTTACAAAAGTTAATATATTATCAAATAGGAGTCATCTTTAGGATTAAAAAATCTTTACAAGAAAGGTTATTTCTTTTTATTGACTTTTTAAAAAAGCCTTTTTGTTATATAATTGTTTTACTTATTATACAAAATAAACAATCTATTAATTAAGGAGATTATTATGACAGAAAAAAGAGTTTGGCTTTTTCATGAAGGCGATGCATCAATGCGTAATCTTTTAGGAGGCAAAGGAGCTAACCTTGCAGAAATGACCAATTTAGGTTTACCGGTTCCTCCTGGTTTAACTATTACAACAGAAACGTGTATGGATTATATTAATAACGGCAACAAAATGCCGAATGGATTAATGGAAGAAATAAAGTCTGCATTGGCAAAGGTAGAAGAGCAAACGGGTAAAAAGTTTGGTGATACTACTAATCCATTGTTGGTTTCTGTGCGTTCCGGAGCAAGAGTTTCAATGCCAGGAATGATGGAAACTATTTTGAATTTAGGGTTGAATGATGAAACAGTTGAGGCAATGATTAAGTTAACGAATAATCCTCGTTTTTGCTATGACTCATATCGTCGTTTTTTGACAATGTTTGGTTCTGTTGCTTGGGAAATGGACAGGCAAAAATATTTTGAATCAGAAGTAGAAAAAGTTAAGGAAAGAGAAGGTGTTAACGCAGATACAGAAATATCTGCAGAGGGATGGAAGTCGCTTATTCCTATTTACAAAAAAGTCATTAAAGAGGTAACAGGAAAGGAATTTCCTCAAGACCCGTATGTTCAATTGCAAGAGGCTGTAGAAGCAGTATTCCGTTCTTGGAATATTCCCAGAGCAGTTGCTTATAGAAACATGAACAAAATTGATCACAATTATGGAACAGCAGTAAATGTTCAAACAATGGTGTTTGGGAACATGGGAGATGACTGTGCGACAGGAGTTTCATTTACGCGGAACCCTGCAACAGGTGAAAATAAATTTTATGGCGAATATTTAACAAATGCACAAGGGGAAGATGTAGTTGCAGGAATAAGAACACCTAAACCGATTGAAATGTTAGAAACTGAGATGCCGGAGCTTTATAAGCAGTATGTTGATATTGCGAAGAAGCTTGAATTGGGATATAAAGATGTTCAGGATATGGAATTTACTATTGAAAAGGGTAAATTGTATATTCTTCAAACACGTAACGGTAAAAGAACGGCAGCTGCAGCAGTAAAAATTGCTGTAGATATGTGTGAAGAAGGTATAATTACTAAAGAAAGAGCTATTCAATTAGTAGATCCGTATTCAGTAAATCAAATTTTATTACCTTGTTTTGATGCAAAAGCTATGGCAGAAGCTCATAAAATTGCACAAGGTGTAAATGCTTCACCAGGAGCTGCGGTAGGTAAAATTGTTTTTGATACGGAAGAAGCGGCAAAAAGAGGAGAAGCAGGGGAAAAAGTTATTCTTGTTCGTGTAGAAACTTGCCCGGATGATATCCATGGTATGGCGGTTGCGCAAGGGGTGTTAACTCTTAGAGGAGGAGCTACTTCTCACGCAGCAGTTGTTGCTAAGGGCATGGGAAAACCTTGTGTTTCTGGTTGTGAAGATATGAAAATTGATCTTGCAAACGGAACGTTGACTGGTTGTGACGGAACTGTTTATCACAAAGATGATATTATTTCTTTGGATGGTGGTAAAGGTATTGTTATGGAAGGAGCTGTAAAGCTTGTAGAAGCAAGGATTGATGATAACTGGAATAAGTTTTTCTCTTGGGTTAATGAGATTAAACAAATGAAAGTTGAAGCTAACGCAGATACTCCAAAAGATATTGAAAATGCTCTAAAGTTTGGAGCTGAGGGGGTAGGTCTTTGTCGTACAGAGCACATGTTTATGGATCCGGACAGATTACCTTGGGTTCAAAAAATGATTATTGCAGGAACGTCAGAAGCAAGAAAAGAAGCTTTGGATAAATTACTGCCAATGCAATATTCTGACTTTTATGCAATGTTTAAGGCGTTGGGAGATAAACCTCTTACTGTAAGATTGTTAGATCCGCCACTTCATGAGTTTCTTCCGTCAAAAGAAGATTTGATTGCAGAAGTTGCTGGGCTTAAGGCTTTAGGCAAAGACGCAAAAGAAAAAGAAGATTTGCTTAATGTTGTTGAGGGGCTTTCAGAATCAAATCCAATGATGGGGTTAAGAGGTTGCCGTTTAGGATTAACATATCCGGAAATTAACGAAATGCAAGTTAGAGCTATTTTTGAAGCTTGTTGTGATTTGAAGAAAGAAGGATATGCCGTTAAACCATGGATAATGATTCCTTTGATTGGGCATGTTAATGAGCTTAAAACAGCTAAGGATATTCTTGTTCGTGTAGCTAAAGAAGTTATGAGTGAAAAAGGTATTGAAGTTGAATATAAATTTGGTACTATGATAGAGATCCCTCGAGCAGCATTAACTGCAGATGAAGTTGCAAATTATGCAGAGTTTTTCTCTTTTGGTACAAATGATCTTACTCAGATGACGTTTGGTTTTTCACGAGATGACGCTGAAGGAAAGTTCCTTAATCGTTATGTTGAACAAAAAATTCTGCCGAGCAACCCATTTGAAACGCTTGATGTTAATGGAGTTGGTCAGCTTGTTGAAATGTCAATGGAAAAAGGTAAAAAAGTTAATCCAAAGCTTGTTGGCGGAGTTTGCGGCGAGCATGGTGGAGATCCGGATTCTGTAAAATTCTGTCATAAGATAGGATTAGATTATGTTTCTTGTTCTCCGTTCAGAGTTCCTCAAGCTAGGTTGGCAGCGGCTCAAGCTGTTGTTGAAGCTAAGCAATAATCCGATGAAAAGGCGTCCCTTTGAGGGGCGCTTTTTTGTTATTAGATTTTGTGGAGGTTATTTTTTATGGAATACAGCAAAAAAGCAAATAAATCGCATGCGATTTTGAAAGTAGGATTTTCATTGGCAGAAGTTTTATTGGCATTAACCATTATTGGTGTTATTGCAGCAATGACAATACCAACTTTAGTTACGAATATCCAAGAAAGAATTATAATAACAAGACTTCAGAAAGTATATGTAGAATTGGATAAAGCATATCAAGCAGCAGTGCTTACATATGGGAAACCGAGTCGTTGGGGGTTTACAACTAATTCTACAGCGGATAAGGATACCGGAAACCATAACTTAGAGGATGTTTTTTGGGAAAGAATGCTTCCGTTTATGAAATATGTATCTTATGACCCTTCGGCAAATCAAGCTTTGGAAGGAAAAAAATGGAATATTTATCATTTATGGGACAAAACACTTGCTCCAAATAGATTTTTACCTTCGGTCCAAATGGAAGATGGGGTTTATTTTGCTCCATTTTGGACGGTTTCATTGAACTGTAAGAGTGGAAATTTTAGCAATGAGGCAAATGCTTGTGGTACATTTGCGGTTGATCTTAATGGGATTAGTGGTCCAAATGTTGAGGGACGCGATGTTTTTCATTTTATTTTAACTCAAGATGGAATTGTCCCAACTGGTGATAGAAAAACAGGGAATAAAGAACTTAATTTCAAAGAATATTGTGTGAAACCTGATAAAAAACCTCAAGGACGTGGGTGTACTGCATGGGTAATTTATAATTCAAATATGGATTATTTAAGATGCGGATGTAAATTGAATGAGAATAATGAAGAGGAATGCTTGGGTTGGGATGAAAAATTAAAATGCGATTAATTTGGTTTTAATTGTGTTAAAATATTAACATTTTGGCAAAGTTTGGTTTTTTTATATTATAATGTCCTTAATAGACACGAAAAATAAATGGGGTATAAAAATGGGATATGAAATTTTAAAAAAAGTAGAGCTTTGTCCAAATCAATATGAGTTGACGGTAAAAGCGCCATATATTACAAGAAATGCCAAGGCAGGGCAGTTTATTATTTTGCGAGTTGAAGAAGAAGGCGAAAGGGTGCCTCTGACAATAGCAGATTTTAATCGTGAAAAGGGTGAACTTACTATTGTATATATGGCTGTTGGATATACTACCAAGAAGCTTGCACAACTGGAAGTCGGGGATGAAATTGTTGATATAGTAGGACCTTTGGGACAGCCTACTCATATAGAAAAATATGGTACAGTTGTTTGTCTTGCCGGTGGATATGGTGCAGCGCCTTGTTATTTGATAGCAAAAGCGTTTAAAGATGCAGGCAATAAAGTATATATGATTATGGGTGCAAGAAATAAAGATTTGATATTTTGGAATGAAAAAATGAAAGATGCCTGCACAGAACTTTATATAACGACAGATGATGGATCTTTAGGCACAAAAGGTTTTGTGACAGGAGTTATGCAAGATATAATGAGCAGAGAAAAAATAGATTATGCTATAGCAGTAGGTCCAATGCCAATGATGCGTGCTGTTGCAGAGCTTACTCGAGGAAAAGGTATTAAAACAGAAGCTAGCATGAATCCTATTATGGTAGATGGAACAGGTATGTGTGGTGCTTGTAGGGTTACTGTTGGCGGAGAGGTTAAGTTTGCGTGTGTAGATGGACCTGATTTTGATGCGCACCAAATTGATTTTGATGAAGTAATTAATCGTACCAGAATATATAAAGATCAAGAGAAGAAGCGTTCGGAAAATTGTAATTTGTTGAAACAGGCCGAAGCTTTGAAATAAAAGATAAAGAAGGTGAAATTATGAATAAACCGACTAATAAACAAATTCCATATTGTCCATTAATGAGTGCCGGCAATGATCTTCCGGTGGTTTGTGCTCAAGAAAGATGCGCATGGTATGTTAAACAATCTTGCTCAGTTTATTTGTTGGCATATGATGCTGCAATGAATATTAAAGAAAAGCAAGCAAAAAAAGGTGTGTAGAATGTGTGTAAATCAGTTGAAGTGTGATATAAAAGATATAAATTTAGCGGAACAAGGGAAAAAACAAATAGAATGGGCATATAAAGATATGCCGGTTCTTTCCAGAATAAAAGAAAGGTTTGAAAAAGAAAAGCCTTTTGATGGAATAAGACTTTCAAGTTGTGTTCATGTTACCAAAGAAACTGCAGCGCTATGTATTGCAATGAAAGCCGGTGGAGCAGATGCAATTTTGGTTGCATCAAATCCATTATCTACACAAGATGATGTTGCAGCAGCCTTAGTTAAATATTACGGTATACCTGTTTTTGGCTATGCTGGTGAAAGTAAAGAGGTTTATTCAAGGCATGTTGAAGAAGCAATGAATCATAATCCTCAGTTAATTATAGATGATGGTTGCGATATTGTTGCGACTATTCATCAAAAGCGACCTGAGCTTATAAAGGATATAATTGGGTCAACTGAAGAAACAACAACAGGAATTATAAGACTTCAAGCAATGGAAAAAGACGGAAGTTTAAAATGGCCAGCGGTCGGAGTTAATAGCTCGATGACAAAGCATTTGTACGACAATAGATACGGAACAGGTCAAAGTACTATTGATGGAATTATAAGAGCTACAAATATTTTGTTAGCAGGTAAAGTTGTAGTTGTTTGCGGATATGGATGGTGCGGTAAGGGCTGTGCAATGAGAGCAAGAGGGTTAGGAGCTAATGTTATAGTTACAGAAGTTGATCCGCTTAAAGCATTGGAAGCCGCAATGGAAGGCTTCAGAGTTATGCCGATATCTCAAGCGGCTAAAGAAGGTGATTTGTTTGTTACGGTTACAGGAGATAAGCATGTTGTTGATTTGCAGCATTTGTTGGAAATGAAAGATGGTGCAATGGTTTGTAATGCCGGACATTTTGATGTGGAAGTAAATGTTGGTGCTTTGCGTAAGGAAACTGTAGAAATTAAACAAATCAGACCCAGTCTTGAGGAATATAAGCTAAAAAATGGTAAATCTATATATGTGTTGGCTGAAGGAAGACTTGTAAATCTTATAGCTGCGGAGGGACATCCTGCGTCTGTTATGGATATGAGTTTTGCAAATCAAGCATTGGGTATGGAGTTTTTATTAAAAAATCAGAGAAAACTGGAAAATAAATTATATACACTTCCTCTTGAAGTTGATATGGAGATTGCTCGCTTAAAACTTGAGTCAATGGGGTTAAAAATTGATGAGTTGACAGAAGAACAGCAAGTTTATTTGAATAGTTGGCAGTCTGGAACTATGTAATATAAAAGATTAAATTATCCAAGAGTAAAATGTTGCTGTTTACATTGAAAGGTGGAGTATGAAAGCGGTTGTTTTTGATGAAAATTTAAAGTTGGTAAAGGATTATAAAAAACCATCTGCTAAGTCAAGAGAAGCTTTGATTAGGGTTTTGGTTGCAGGGATCTGCAATACTGATTTTGAAATAACTAAAGGGTATATGGGATATAAAGGTGTTCTCGGGCATGAGTTTGTTGGTATTGTAGAAGATGTAAACGATGAGGATAAATCACTTTTGGGGAAACGTGTAGTTGGCGAGATTAATTGTGGTTGCGGAGTATGTGAATGGTGCCAAAAGGGTTTATCGAGACATTGCTTTGATCGGGAAACTCTTGGAATTTGGAAAAAAGACGGTTGCATGGCAGAGTTTGTGACAATGCCTGTGAAAAATTTGTTAATCGTGCCTGATAGTGTTAGTGATGAGGAAGCAGTAATGGTTGAACCATTAGCTGCGGCTCTTGAAATACTTGAACAATTACACATTCGTCCGGACCAAAAGGTTTTGGTTCTTGGTGATGGAAAACTTGGGCTTACAATTGCTCTGGCGCTTAATGCTGCCGGATTAGACGTTACTCAAGTTGGGAAACATCAAAATAAACTTGATGTTACTTGTAATCAGGGAGTTAAAACTTTATTATTACAGGATTTAACTATTAGTAAAACGTGGGATGTTGTTGTAGAAGCAACGGGTTCGATAAATGGGTTTGAAACTGCACTTGCTCTTACTCGTCCAAGAGGGGTTTTAGTTTTGAAAAGCACTGTAGCTAGTGGAAAAGAATTTAATTTTGCACCTATTGTTATAGATGAAATTACTGTTTTGGGTTCAAGATGTGGGCAGTTTCAGCCGGCATTAAGATTGTTGGAGCAACGTAGAATTAATTTAAAACCACTTATTACTAATGTGTTTAGTGTGGAGGATGCTATAAAAGCATTTGAAAAAAATAAAGATAAATCAAGTATAAAGGTTTTGATAAAGTTTTAGGTAAGAAATGAAGCATAAGCGAAAAACTATAATTGGGCTAGTAGTTTCGGCATTATTTTTAATATTGATTTTTTACAATGTTGATTGTAAGGAAATTATTTCTACCTTTAGGGATTTTAATTTAAAGAATCTTAGTGCAATAGTTGCAATGTTTGCATTTACAATGATTATTCGAGCATATAGATGGTCACTTTTACTTCAAGCAGACAAAAGGTTTTCCTTTTACAGTTTGACATCCTCATGGGTAATAGGTAATTTAATGAATGCGTTTTTGCCTGCAAGAGCTGGGGATATTTGGCGCGCATATAAAGTTGGTGGTGATGTAAAAGAAAGTAAGATGAAGCTTTTTGGAAGTATTATGTTAGAAAGAATTTTGGATGGTGTAAGTGTATGTTTTATATTGTATTTTTGTATTGTCACTTATGCTAATCTGACTTGGTTGAGGCATTTAGCAGATATTTCCGCATTACTTTTTGGTGGCAGTTTGATTGGAGTATATTTGATAGTTCGCTTTAATAAAATTTCTGATATTTGTGAACTTCTTGAGACATTGTCGTATAAAATGCCAGAAATTATAAAAGAATGGGTTCATAATATTGTTTTGAGTATTTGTCATCACGTTAAGCTTTTTGTTAGCGGATTTGAGGTTTTGAAGTCAAATTATTATGTTTTTCAATCAGTATTGATGAGTTTTGCAATATGGGTTGTAGAGTGTTTGATTACTTATTGGGTTATTATTTCTTTTGGGACTAAATATCCTATTTCAGCTGCAATGTTTGTTATTTGCTTTGTTGCGTTGGGTTCAATGTTGCCGTCAAGTTCGATTTTTGTTGGACCTTATCAGTATGCATATATTTTGGCTTTAGGTATATATTTTGTACCCAAATCAGAAGCTTTGGCAATAGCGTTTGTTCATCAGTCGATATTGATGGGCGCTTTGATTGTTTTTTCCGCAGTATGCTGTTTAATTAATTTTATGGGTTTGTTTCGTCATTCGAAAGTACAGGCAGTGGAAGATAGTTTACCTCAAGAAGTTTTGCAAGAGACTCATACATAGTTTGCATTCTGTTGGAAAAATAAATTTTTTGATAAATTGAGTTAAATTCGAAGCATTTTAAATTTTCCGCATATATTGCTATTAATATGGTATTATCAAAAAAAGATATTGCATATTTGTCTGAGTTAAAAACATCTTTTATACTATTAAACCATTTTGATAGCTCTGGTGTAGTAATTTTTTCTGCTTCCGAAGAGTTTGATGAAAAAATATTTAAAGTTTTAGATTCGACTCTGTTTAAGTCGACAAATTTAGAGGTATTAAGATTGTTGATTATTATAGTGTGTGATTGAAAATAGTGATTTGTGAGAACATATGAAATAATTCCGGTAAAATTTATGGATTTTTTTTCTGTTTTTTTATCAATTATGTTTAATTTGCATATTGTAATTGTAGTTTTTTGTCCGTTTACAACACCATAAAATGAGCTTTTAGCTTCATTAGTGTTAAAGGTGAAGAGTTTTGATTTTGCAAGTTTATAATCGGGGATATGTTCGTCTTCTACGTAATTAAAATTATCAAAATATGACATAAAAATATGCATTACTTTTTTTTGAATGCTAAGTTTATATTTTTCAGTAATAAGCAGGTAAGGTAAAAGTGCAGTAAATATTAACGGACCAAATGTTTTGCTGTCAATATTTATATGAATGGCTAAAATATAGCATATTGCTGCAAAAAGAATTGAAATAAAAAAAGCCCAAAACAGTGTTTTTTTTCTTTTACTTTCGAGTATTGCAAGCTTAGGTATTAAGTCATTTTTGTAAAAATTGTTGAGTTTTTCGAGGTTCATATTTTTATATTATAACATAAACGTTGAAGATCTGTCTAATTTGTTTTAAAATTTGGGAATGGAAAGACAAATTATTATAAAATCACTCAATCCTTCTTATGTCAGAGAGGAGTTAGAAAATATTGGTTTTGACAGCTCATATTTGCCACATGCGGTGGAAAAAAATGATACAAAAACTTTAAAAATTTTAAATCTTTTACCGCAAGAGGCGTCGATACTTAAGCAAAGTGCCCTTGCTCTTGGCTTTGATGCTGCTGTTAGCAGAGGGGTTTTAGATTGTAGTGTTGAAACTTCAGATGCTATTTTAACTGGGTCTGTAGTTCAGTTAAAAAAGCTTTCAGAGTCTTTATTAGTGCAACCGTTTAAAATGAAACAGGTTGGCTCGCTTATAAAGAGCAATATTGAAAAAACGTGTATGCCAATGGACATTAATGGACTTGTTTTTGATTGGAGTCGACCATATATAATGGGAATTTTAAATATTACCCCGGATTCTTTTTCTGATGGCGGAAAATATTTTTCTGTGGAAGCTGCTGTCGAGCATTATAATGAGATGATTATGGACGGTGCTGATATAATTGATATAGGTGCAGAGTCTACTCGTCCGGGGCATTGTGTAATTAGCTCGGAAGAAGAAATTAAACGCCTTAAACCTATTTTAAAAGAGTTGAGATTACAAAATTCACAAATACCTATTTCTGTTGATACTCGTAATGTTAAAACTGCACAAATGGCTGTTGATATGGGTGCAAATATTATTAATGATGTAGGTTTTGGTTCGACTAATTTTGATATGATTGAATTTGTCAATGCAAATGCTGTTCCATATATTTATATGCACAATGAAATACCATTAGAACCGATGATTGATAGTATTTATACAAAAATTTTAGAGGTTTTGGCCAAAATTAACACAGCTGCTATTGTAGATTTAGGGATTGGTTTTGGTAAAAACATTGAGCAATGTTATAAACTTATAAGTAGAGCGGAGGAATTTAAATCTTTAAAAGTGCCAATTATGGTTGGTCATTCAAGAAAATCTTTTTTATCTAAGGCTTTTGACTATAATATTGATGAGTTGAATGAGGCAACTCTTGTTTTGTCTGCAAAATTGGTTATGTCTGGGATTAATATTTTAAGAGTTCACGATGTATTGAGCCATAAGCGGATGATAAGGTTGTTGGATAAATTATATTAATATTTTACTTTTGGTTGTAGTTTGTTTAATTTTACAATATATTATTGAAGTTTATACAGGTATTTGTTATAAAATTTGAGTATGAAAGTTAGTATATTTAATATTTTTATATTATTTTTCAAAGTTGGTGCTTTGTTGTTAGGCGGAGGATATGTAATAGTCCCATTGCTTGTTTCAGAGGTTGTAGAAAAACGTCAATGGATAAGCAAAGATGAACTTTTAAACTATTGTGCGATAAGTCAGTGTTTACCAGGGATTATTGCAGTAAATACGGCAGTATTTACCGGATATAAACTTAGGGGAAAATACGGAGCGCTAGCTGCGGCGGTTGGAATGTGCGCAACTCCTTTTATTGCTATAGTTTGTTTAGCTTCTATTTTAGGACAGTTGACTCATATGCCGATGGTAAAAAATATTTTTTGGGGTGTTGGAATTGGTATAATAATTATGATTTTTTTAACAGTTAAAGAACTTTGGGCAAAAAGTGTAGTAGATAAATTTACGCTGTTATTGTTTATTTTGATTTTTGCTGCGACAGCATTTTTTAATTTTTCCCCTGTGCTGTCAATTATATTTGCAGCTGTGTTAGGAATTTTGTATAAGCTTATGCAAAAAAGGATGGGGAAATGATAAATTATCTTTTGTTAATGTATGAGTTTATAAAAGTGGGGCTTTTTTCCGTTGGCGGAGGGTATGCTACTTTACCGTTTTTGTATCATATTGCGGAAGTGTATAATTGGTATTCTGCTAAAGAATTAGTTGATATGCTTGCAGTGTCGAGCATTACTCCGGGGCCTGTTGGGATAAATGTGGCGACCTTTGCTGGGTTTAAAACGGGGGGATTACTTGGGGCTTTAATTGCTACTGCTTCAGTGATGCTTCCTTCTTACCTTTTGGTTATTGTAATCTATAAACTTTTAAATAGGTTTAATGAAAATTTTTATGTGCAGGCTGTTTTATATGCGATTAAACCTGCAGGTTGTGCTTTAATTGCAGCAGTTGCTGTTCGATTGTTTAGAGATTATATTTTAAGAAATGTTGATGTTTTTAATATTTACGATATTACAGCATTTGTTGATATAAAAGCATTGTTGCTTCTTGTTGGCTTGTTTATAATGAGTATAAAAATAAAAAAAGATCCGCTTGTATATCTTGGTGTGGCAGCTTTGTTTGGAATTATTTTACATTTAAACTTTTCATAAAAAAAAACCGACTGAACGCCGGTTAAGTTTACCACATATTAGAGAGAGGAATTAGAGAGAAATTTAAAAAAACTTTTTTTATGCCTCTATTATACATGTACCCAATTTTCAAAAATTATAACAAATTTTTGTTATTATTTTACATATCTTAATAAAGATAAATAAAAAAATGGATTATATTGCGCTTTTAAGGCTTTTTTGTTTTAATTTTTAAAAAGTGTTGGGCAATGAAAATAAAAATACTTAATGAGTTAAATGATTTTAATTTAATTTATTCTGATATGCAGAAGCAATTTCCTGTATATGAAATGAAATCTAAAGAATGGTTTATCGGTCATTTAGCTGGAAAAAAATATAAAGCTGCACTTTTTTTTAATGATGACTGTTTTGTTGGATATATTTTGTTTTATGTGGAAGGTTTTTTATGGATTGACTATATTGCTGTTTTGAGTGCTTATCAGTCCAAAGGATATGGAACAGAAATGTTAAGAATTCTTTTTAGTAAGTATTCAGAGCTAAGGTGTGCTTATTTTGAAGTTGAAGTGAAAGATAGGGCTAAGCCTTATACTATAAAACGGCAAGAGTTTTATGAGAAGTTGGGCTGTGTTAATAGTGGAATTGAATATTACTTCCCCGGCGATATTGAACCTTTACGAATGGATTTGTTTTATAAACCGCTTAGTGTTTTATCATGTGATAAAAAGAAAATTTTAGATGATATCGCAGTTGTTTTTAATAGTTTGCATTTAAAAGCTTGTAGTTTAGCTCAGGTTGTGAAAAAATTGGGTATTGATTATGAGGGTAGCGTTTGATATCCACAGGTTTATTTTTGGGCATTTTTTCCTGGTCATTTTTTATAGTTATTGTTAGAAAATATTCTTGTTTTAAGTTATCACTTTCTTTTCTGAATCTTATTGTATTGCTGTTTCTTGCTAAAAAAATGCCTTTTATTGGGGTTCTTTGAACAGAGGTCGGTGAAAACCTATAGCCTGTAAAATCTTGTGCCGTATCATTAACAAGTAGGTAGGTTTCAGTTTTAAAAGGTTCTCGTTTTATTTTGTAAATTTGGTTTTCAAATTGAGAGATCGGAATTACTTTAATATCTTTGAACAATGTTTGAACTTGATTTGGGGACATCTCTTGAGGCAAAAATGTTGAATTGTCATAATTTAGTGCATAGAATTTTAATGTATTATTATCTACAGTTGCAAACTGGTTATTTGATATAAAATTAAAGTCAGATTTTAATGTAAATGCGAGTTTTTGGTTAATGTAGTATTTATAATCTCTTTTTGTAATTTTAATTTTATCTTTAGTTTTTGGGGTAATTGACCAAAGGTTTAATGAAGGAGAATAATACAAAGTTGAATTATTTGTTACAGGTATAATATTATCAGTTGCAAAAACAGGCTTGGTGGTTATTGCAGTAAAAAGGATTAAAACAAATAACATAATAATTTTTTTCATAGTATCTCCGAAAATGTAGTTTTATCAAAACTACTCAACATAAGATTATGATAGCATAATGAAGATTTCCTTACAATTTTTTACAAATAACAATGGTTAGAGTCGTTTTTTAAGGTTAGATTTGACTTCATTTAAAGGTCCATTATTTGGATTTTTTAGTATAGTGTAATATTTTTTTGCATAAGTGAATGGGAATTTAGGTAGCCAGCCGAGTTTCATAAATATAGAAACAGTTTCTGCACCTTGTGAAAGCATTAGTTCGTCAATTGTTTCTTCATAAGCGGGAGAGATAGAAGCAATGAGTTTTAATAAATAGTCTGTTGCCGTAACAACTGAATATCCGGAGGCTATTCCTGTATTTGTAAGAAGATAAGTTATTTTAAAAGAGTTGTCGTTTATTGTTATTTGTCGTTCGTTGTCAGGAAGTTCAATATCTTGATTTGCAACTTTTTCAATTTCAAACCAGTCCCCATCCGATTTTATTCGCAATATTTTAGGTGTTGGCATGTAGATATCTTCAAATTCGTTATCGAGAAGTTTATTTCCATTAAAATCTATAATTCCGTATTTGTAATTTTTGCAAGTTACAAAAGCACCGCCAAGAAGCAATTCAATAGAAGAATACTCCGGTGGAATTATTGTGTTTCCGTTTTCATCGTAAATACCGTAATCTCTGTCGTTACCTAATTTTGCATATTTTCCAAGGACTCTGTCGGCATGTCTGTATTTTGGTTGAACTAACCAGTTTCCATCTGCACCCATAATGCCAAATCTGTTTTTATATTGAGTAATCCAAGCTTTATCACCTAATATAATCATTTTTTTGTATTCAGGTGGTGTAATTTGTTTCCCATCTTTTGTTTTTAGTCCAAATTTTCCGTCTTCGGAGTATACTTGAATTTCTATAGGGTTTATATCAGTTTCTAAAGACTGCGATAAAGCGCAGAGTTGAAAGCTTAAAATTGTTAGTAATATTATTGCTATCTTTTTCATAATAAAATATTAACATAAAATCAATTATGTTATAATTTCTTTGTAAAGTATTTGGGGAAAATTAATGTTTAATAAATTCAATAAAATGAGATTTATAAAAATTGCAAGGTGTAGTTTTCTTATAATATTGCTTTTGGCAGTTTTTGCGATGTTTTTGTATTTAAAAGTAGTTCCATCGATTGTTTCAAATGTCGGTGTTCAAAATAAAGTGGTCAAACTTGTAAAAAAAATGACCGGTGCTGATTTGGTTATCAAAAATTTACACATGAAAACCAGATTATCTTCAGCAATAGATTTCCATGCCGGAGTTATATCTCTTTATAAAAATGATGAAAAATTATTGTTGGTTGCTGGATTAGATTCTAGTGTTTCTTTTAAAAAATTGCTTAAAAAAAGAATTGTGTTAAAAAAATTAGGAGCTTCGTATATTTTTGCTGATGTGAATAAATTGAGTGCATTAGCGCCTAAACAAGATAAGCAGGAAGCTGTTAAAAGTGATTGGCGGGTAGAGTGGTTTGATTCTCTTCTTTACATAAAAAAATGCCAGTTTTTATATAAAATTAACGAAGATTTAAACGTAAAAATTGATGGTACCGGCATAACTGTTGCAGATCGAAAAAATCCTAAATTTATGCGGTTTAATATAATTGCCGAGCTTGGAAAGGACAATCAAAAAGTTACATTTGAGTTAGCGGATAATAATACTGTATATATAAAAAATCGTGCGTTGTATATTGATGACGGAGTTTTGAAA
The DNA here is from genome assembly GCA_949284985.1 of uncultured bacterium. Classification (GTDB taxonomy): domain Bacteria; phylum Cyanobacteriota; class Vampirovibrionia; order Gastranaerophilales; family Gastranaerophilaceae; genus RGIG2134. The sequence goes on from CASDWY010000013.1 coordinate 51,233, forward strand.
GTAAATAATTCAAAAGTCTCTATTAATGCATATTTGGGTGAAAAAAATATATATAATATAAAGGTTGCATCTAAAAAGTTTGATGTTAAAAATGTTGTGGACTTATTGGGTACGAATTTGATTATTGCTAATGGTAAAGAAATTATAAGCTTTTTTGAGGATATAAAAGGTTGTTTTGACTTTGATGTTAATCTGAGTAATGACGGGTTGAACGGAAAAGTAGACGTGGCTAATTCATCATTTAAATTGTTGCCGTTAAATGCTTTACCTGTATATGTTCAGACTGGGAATATAGAAATTTTAAGCAATGAAATAAAACTTAAAAATTTTAAAGGGTTTTATGGAAAAAATAAACGAAATGTTGTGGCAATGGAGGGTAATGTATTAGATTACACAAAATCTGTAAATACAAACATTTTAATAACAGGAAAAGCTACAAATGAGTTAACACGTGATTATTTGTCAAAACTTGTAGGATATCCTCTTTCTTTGACAGGAGATTGTGGCACAAGGTTGATTGTTAAATCTGTTTACAATGACGTAGATATTATTTGGCAATTCAAAGTGCCAAAAGGTTACGATATATTAGTTGATGGTGCTTCACTCAGTCCCGTTAATTATGATAGAGCACTGACAGCAGATATGCGTTTTGCAAATAATATTTTAGATGTTAAATCAATAAATTATTATATTGCATCAGTTTTAGATAAAAAGACAAAAGGTGTCAGACCTATTCTTACTATTGATGGTAAATTTGACATGGGAAAAGGCGGAGCTGTTCAAAATATTGGCTTTAAAATTCCAAAACCTTTACCAAGTGAATTTTTAAACGTTTTAATAGGTCAAAAAATGTTTAAAAAAGGTACAATTGCCGGTAATTTACAAATGATTAATACTGGCGAATATCCTGTAATAGATGGAAATATGGAAATTCAACAAGTTAGAATTCCATCTCAGAGACTTTCAATTAAAAGTGCAAAATTGTACACTAATAAAAATTCAATAAATATAAATGCAAATGGAAGGTTTAAAAGATCTGCTTATAGTTTAACAGGAAATATTAAAAATAGTTTGGTCTTTCCTTTGATTGTTAAAAATATAAGCCTTAGTGTGGATAATATTGATGTAGATAGGCTGTTGACTTCTTTTAACAACCAAAATACTAACGCTGTAACGAAAATTGAGACTGAACGTCAAGAAAATATTGCTCAATCCACCAATGATAATGATGATGAACAAAGCGATGATGCATACACTTTTGATACGGGGCTTATAATTATAGAAAAATGCGTCTTGAGCGTTGCCAAAGGATTTTATAAGGAAATAAATTTTGGTAATTTAAAAGCTATGCTAACACTTGATAAAAATGGATTGTTGCAGGTCCATTCAAATAAATTTGATTTTGCAGAAGGTCTTTCTTCCTTAAAAGTTTCTTGTGATCTTAAAAATCACAAGTATAGTGTTGCCCTAGGGGTAAAAGAGGTTAATTCAGATTTAATAGCTACAACTTTGTTAGCGTTGAAAAGAGAAATTTCCGGTAAGGCAAATGGGCTTATAATGCTTAATACAGATGATTCTTTAAAACTAAATGGCAAAATGAAGTTTTCTATTAATAATGGAACTATCGGCAAAATTGGTTTAGTCGAATATGTGTTAAAATTTGCATCTTTGTTTAGAAACCCATTGGCAATGATTAGTCCGTCTATGTTGGTAGATTTGGTAAATATCCCCGAAGGTCATTTTGATAATATAAACGGTGAACTTTTAATAAGTAACAATGTTATTGAAAAAATTATGATAAAATCATCTGCACCGCAGTTAAGTTCTTTTATAATTGGGCGTTATGATTTAGAGAAAAATGATGCTATTTTGCGCATTTATACTAAATTTAGCAGTGCTCATAAAGGGCTAGCTGGCGCTTTGAGAAATATTTCTTTAAATAGTTTAGCAAGTAGAGTTTCATTCAACAGTAGAAATTATAGCAATTATTATGCTGCTGAGTTAAGTCAAATTCCGCCAATTGATGCAGATGAAAAAGATTGTCAAGTATTTTTAACAAAAGTAGATGGTGATGTACAAAATAATAATTTCATTTCATCACTCAAAAAAATAAAATAATATACAAATGTTAGGTTTCCATATATTTTAAATTATGGCTTACAACAAAATTGGCAGAAACGGTTGCTTTTATGTCACTAATACTAAACATAGGGTTTATTTCCGTTAGGATTAAACCGCTTGGTCCAACTTCAAATACGCATCTTTCAGTGATAATTAAATCTACTTCTTTATAAGCAGTAAGAGGTAGTGTGCATTTATCAAGGATTTTAATTTGCCCCTTTGATATATGCTCCATAGCAACAATAACTTTTTTAGCACCCACAATAAGGTCCATAGACCCACCCATACCCGGAACAAATTTTCCTGGAATCATCCAACTTGCTAGGCTTCCGTCTTGGTCAACTTGTAGTGCACCTAATACAGTTGCGTCAATATGTCCGCCTCGCATAAGTGTAAAAGCCATTTGAGCATCATAAAAACAAGCACCCTGCTTTATATCAACATATCCTCCCCCTGCGTTGATAATTCTTGGGTCAGCTTCTTCGGGGCTTAAAGTTTTGCCTACCCCAAGAAGCCCATTTTCAGATTGGAATAAGATATGCTTGCTTTCAGGTACATAGTCAGCAACAGCGGTTGGTAGTCCAATGCCTAGTGTAACTACGTCTCCTTCTTTAAATTCTTTTGCTGCTCTTTTAGCAATTATTTCTCTTATTTTTTCTTTTGATAATTCTTCTATAACAGGGCTCATTTATTATTCTCCCTAACAACAATATAATCCACAAAAACACCTGGAACGATTATTTCATTTGGGTCTAAAGTTTCTACAAGTTCGTCAGCTTGAACAATTACTGTTTCTGCTGCAGTTGCCATAACAGTGTTGCAGTTTCTTGTTGTCCCAAAGTATGATATGTTGCCAAATTTGTCAACTTTTGTTCCGTAAATAAGTGCGACATCTGCGCCTAGTGATTTGTCAAAAATATATTTTTTACCATCAATTTCCACAGTTTTTTTATTTTCTTCTATAAATGTGTTGACTCCTGTTGGAGTTAACACCCCTCCAAGTCCGGCACCTTTTGATCTGATTTGTTCAAACAAGGTTCCCATAGGTACGAGTTCAACATCTAGCTCTCCTGCATGAAGCTGTCTTCCTGTTTCAGGGTTTGTCCCTATGTGAGAGGTAATAACTTTTTTGACCATTTTATTTTCGATTAGTTTCCCTCTATCTGTATTAGGAAAGGAGGTATCGTTTGATATTAGAGTGAGATTTTTTGTTTTTTGTTCTACTAATGCATCGATAAGCTCATTTGGTGTTCCGCAGCTTAAAAATCCACCAATCATGATTGTTGCGTTGTCTTTTATTAACTTAACGGCATCTTTTGCTGATAATATTTTTTTCATACTATAATCTCTTTTTAAATTTTATCACAAATATTTTCCTAGGAGTTCAAATTTATTTTGTAACAAAAAATTAAAAATTTTATCTATTACTAGTAGAGAGAATAATAATCTTTCTGGACGGTTTTTTTGATTGTTTCATTGGTTTGTGAGGTTAAAAGACGTTAAATTGATTATCTTTAAACTTTTTCTTTATTTTAAGAATTTCAGCTTTCGTGGGAATAGGGGTTCCGGCAAGAGGGTATTTAAGTCCTAGCTGTGCATATTTTTCCTTGCCCATATCATGATAAGGCAGAAGTTCTACTCTTTCTATTTCATATGGTTTGAGAAAATTAATAAGTTCGTCAATATAATTGTCTGACATCGTAATATTGGGGACAAGAACTTGTCGAATCCATAATTTCTTTTTATTTTGAGCAAGAAAATCAAGGAAATGCAATACTTTGTCATTTGGCTTTCCTGTGAGTTTTATATGTTCATTATTGTTAAGATGTTTAATATCTAACATAAATAAATCAGTTAAGTCAGTAAGGAGTTTGAGTTCACTGGTTATTTCAACGTATCCGCAAGTATCAATGGTTGTATGTATTCCATTAGCTTTTAGTTGTTTAAAAAGATCTATTAAAAAAGGAATTTGCAAAAGAGGTTCTCCACCAGAAACTGTGAATCCTCCGTTTGTTGTTTGGTAAAAAATTTTATATTTTAAAATATCAGTTACTAGTTCTGAAGTTTCTATTACTTTACCTTGCCCTGTCCAAGTATCTGGATTATGGCAAAATAAGCACCTAAAAGGGCATCCTTGAGTAAATAAAACATATCTCAATCCTGGCCCATCAAGGGTTCCTATTGTTTGAATAGAGTGATAAAAACCTTTTGTCATTTTTTTGTAAATATTAATCTGTAAAATAATAGCGGGAGTTCTTCCCGCTTTATATGTGTTAATTATATTGTTGAGTGGAATGTTCTGTTTATCACATCCAACTGTTGTTCTTTTGTAAGTTTTACAAAGTTTACAGCATATCCACTTACACGAATAGTAAGTTGTGGATAATTTTCGGGATGTTCCATTGCATCTTGGAGAGTTTCTCTGTTTAGCACGTTAACATTCAAGTGTTGAGCCCCTTGGGAGAAGTATCCATCCATCATTCCAACAAGGTTTGATTTCTTTTCATCAAGGCTTTTCCCTAAGCTGTCAGGAATAATGCTGAAAGTATTTGAAATTCCGTCTTTTGCATTTTTAAATGGCAATTTTGCAACAGAGCAAAGTGATGCAAGAGCACCTTTAGTGTCTCGTCCGTTAAAGGGGTTTGCGCCTGGAGAAAAAGGTACGCCGGAAACTCTTCCATCAGGCGTATCTCCGGTTTTTTTGCCGTAAACTACGTTGCTTGTTATTGTTAATATTGATTGCGTTGGGATTGAATTTCTGTAGGTTTTATTTTTTTCCAATTTGGACATAAATCTGTTTACAAGATCTACGCCAATTTGGTCAACACTATCGTCATTGTTTCCGTATTTTGGATAATCACCTTCAATTTCAAATCTTTTTGCAATACCATTTTCTCTAATTGGGCGAACTTTAGCGTATTTGATAGCAGATAAAGAGTCTACTACAATACTGAAACCGGCTATTCCGCAGCCAAGTTTACGAATTGCATCTGTATCCATTAGCGCCATTTGTGCTTTTTCATAATTATATTTGTCGTGCATATAATGAATAATATTTAGTGCATTTACGTAAGTTTTAGCCAGCCAATCCATTACTATATCAAATTTTTCCATTACTGTGTCGTAATCAAGTATTTCATCTGTAATTGGCTCGAAGTCCGCAACACGTTCATTTGTTCGTTCATCAATGCCACCATTAATTGTGTAAAGAAGTGCTTTTGCCAGGTTTGCACGTGCACCAAAGAATTGCATTTCTTTACCAATGATTAGCGGAGAAACGCAGCAGGCGATAGCATAATCATCGTTTTGGAACATTTCACGCATTAAATCATCATTTTCATATTGAACAGCACTTGTTTCGATGCTGACTTTAGCGCAAAAATCTTTAAATCCTTGAGGTAGCTGCCTGCTCCAAAGAACTGTCATGTTTGGTTCAGGCGCAGGACCGAGGTTTATCAAAGTTTGTAACATTCTGAAAGAGGTTTTAGTAACAAGTGGTTTTCCATCAAGACTCATTCCTCCAATGCTTTCAGTTGTCCAAACGGGGTCTCCGCTGAAAAGATTGTTGTATTCTGGGGTTCTAAGAAAACGCACCATTCTTAATTTAATGATAAAATCATCAATAATTTCTTGTGCTTGTTCTTCTGTAATTTTCCCATTTTGCAAATCTTGCTCCGCATATATATCTAAGAATGTTGAAACTCTGCCCAAAGACATTGCTGCGCCATTCTGATCTTTAATTGCTGCTAAATAGCCCATATAAGTAAACTGTACAGCTTCTTTAAAACTTTCTGCAGGTTTGCTTATGTCTATATCATATGAAGCAGCCATTATTTTCATATCGTTAAGAGCTCTGATTTGTTCACTTAATTCTTCTCTAAGCCTAATTGTTTCCTCAAGCATTGGTTTATCTTCAAGATTAAGTTTGTCTTTTTGTTTTTCTTCAATAAGCTTATCAACACCGTAAAGAGCAATTCTTCTGTAGTCTCCAATTATACGACCTCTGCCGTACGCATCAGGCAGACCTGTAATAATGGCTGAGTGACGGCATTTTTTTATTTGCGATGTATATGCATCAAAGACACCGTCGTTATGAGTTTTTCTGTATTTTGTGTAAATTGTTTTTAAATTTTCATCAACAGGAAGATTATAAGCAGCGCAAGAGGCTTCGACCATTCTGTATCCACCGTTTGGCATGATGGCTCTTTTTAATGGTGCATCTGTTTGTAATCCTACTATAATTTCATTCTCTTTATCTATATATCCTGGTGCATGAGAAGTTATACTAGAGGGAGTAGATGTATCTGCATCAAGAACTCCTTTTTTTTGTTCTTCTATCATTAATTTACTAACTATATCCCACATATGACGAGTTCTTTCGGTCGGACCGCTTAAAAAACTATCATCGCCATAGTATGGGGTGTAATTGTTTTTAATAAATTCGGAAACGTTAATCCCAGTCGTTTTTCGATTTAGTAAGACTTGCATTGACATAAATGTCTCCTCCTATTTTAAATTATTTTTAATTTAAGTTTTGGTAGGCAGTTTGATATTAAATTAACCATGCCTAGTTTTAAAATTATACCATAGAAAAAAGAAAAATGCAAAAAAACTTTCAAGAAAAATGTAGAATATACTACGAATGATGGAAAAAATGATAATAATTATCAAAATTAAAATTTTTAATTTTTCTTCAACTTTTGTAATGAATTTTTGCTTTATGTATAATTAATTAAGTATGAAAAATATAGTTAAATTTTTAATAATAATTTGCTTAACAATTCAACCTGTTTTAGCTGCAGAAAAATTTAAAACTATTACTCTTGATGAAGCTATAAAATTATTTTTGCAAGAGAATATTGATTTGCGTGCGAAAAAAATGGATATTGATGAGGCGACAAATAACATTAAAGTTGCGAATAAGCTTAATAATCCAAATTTAAATATATTTTACAACTATGGACAAGCCGGAGATGGAAATCCTCAGCAAATTGGACTTAGTGAGGATATTGAGCTGTTTAAAAGAGATGCAAGGAAAAACTTAGCAAGAATAGATTTAAAACTTGAAAGTGATAGTTATGCATATTTGCAATTTGAAAAAACAATGGACTTGAAAGAAGCTTATGTCAACCTTGTTTATGCCAAGTCTATTTTGGGGGCGTTAAAAGAGCAACAAAAATTGTATTTTGATTTACTTGAAATAACTCGCCAAAGGGATAAAAATAAATTAGCGCAAGATGTTGATGTAATTCAAACTGAAATTGCTTTAAACCAGATGATTACTCAAGTTAATTCAGCAGAGTTAAAAGTAAGAAAGGCGCGATATGAATTTAATAAAGCGTTAAATATTGATAATGATGAGATTTATGATGTAAAAGAGTCTAAATTACCTTTGCCAATGGATATTACAGATGGATCATTAAAAATACTTTACGCACCGGATTTGGATGGGGATGTAAAATCATTTGAAAGTATATTGCAAAGTGCGCTTGATAATCGTTATGATATTAAAATAGCGAAACATAGGTGGGATAAAGCTCGTCAAAATGTAATTGTGGTTTCAAGACAGAGAATCCCTGATTTGACAGTTATGGGAGGATATGCATATCAACCTGCGAGATATGCGGATTCTAATCATGTTTTGCATGGTGCTTATGCAGGGGCAGGGTTAACTAATATTCCTATTTTATACTTTTATGGCCCTGAAATAAAAAATGCTAAAATTCAAGTGGAACAGGCTGAATTAGATTATTTATCCGCAAAAAATAAAGCTGGCAAAAATCTTAAATCTGCTTATGACGCTTTTTTAACAGCACGAACTAATTTAAATGTTTATGGAACAAAACTTGTGAAAAACTCTGAAGAGTTGATAAAGGCTTCTAAAGAAAGTTATGCTGCAGGGAGTTCTAATCTTACATCTCTTATTGTAATGGAGCAGTCTTATCAGACAATTATAATGGGGTATATGGATGCGTTAGCTGATTATTATAATACTTGGCTTGATTTTTTGCGAGAAGTTAATTCGGAAGTATTTGAGATAGAAAAAGAAACATTGTAAGTTTTTTTGTAAAAAGGATTTTAGACATTGATAGAGGTTTATCAATATTTGATTTATTTTGTAGTATAGATTGATGTTGATTAATTTTTTGCTAAAATATAAACGTGAGATGATAAGAAAGAGGTATTTATGCTTACAAAATTAAAAAATGTTCAAACAAAGTTTACCGGGGTAGACTTTGGGAAATATTCTTCTAATGTAGAAAAGTTCGTAAAAGAATTTTCTTCACGAGCAAATCAAAAAGGGCAGTTTTTAAACTGGGTTAACCTCCCTCAAGAACAAGCGAAACGTGTTGATGAAATTTATTCTTTAGCTGATGGATTAAAAAAGCAAACAGGAGCTAAAAAATTAAGTGTTATGGGTATCGGCGGATCAAAACACACTGTTGAGCATATGCTTTCCATAAATGGTTTAAATGTAAAACATGATGTAATTGAGTTCTATTCAGATGTTGATTCTTCAAGCTGGGAAAGATTTTTATACAGATTAGATAATGATGTTTTGAGTTCAAATTTTATGATTGCATCAAAATCAGGGTCAACGTTTGAAACTAAAGATGGTTTTTTGAGAGTTCAAGCTATGTTGATAGATGCATATAAGTCTCAAGGTAAGTCTGAACAAGATGCACAAAAAGCTGCGAGTAAGCATTTTATAGCAGTTACAGATGCAAATGCAGAAAAAAGTGAGCTTAGAAGAACTTCAAACGAAAATGAATGGATTGGAGATTTATTTATTCATGATGACGTAGGTGGACGTTTTTCTGCTTTTGATGATCATGCTTTATTTGCGTTGGCATATGCGGGAATGAAAAAAGAAGATATGTTAGAAATGTTAAATGCAGCACAAGAAGTTTCTAAGATCTCATTAACAGCAGATTTAGATGTAAATGACGCATTGAAAGAAGGTATATTTTGGGCAGATGCAAAGCTTAATGGAATTGCTGCCTCAGTTCATCAATATATGGGTTCAATATTTGAAAATACGGTATATTGGCATGCACAAATGCAAAATGAATCTATTAAAGATACCTTAAAGCAAGTTGCAAAAGTGCCTGACGCAATGCATCACAGTGCAGAGGCACATTTTAATCCGGCAAATAAACTCGTATTTGCGTTGACTGTACCACAGGATAATGGTGTATGTAGTGAGAATGCAAAAAGTTATATTGATGCATTGACTAAATCATATGAGGTTTCTGGGGCGTTTTTCTTGGAAACTATTTCTACTAGAGCAATGGGATTAACTCCATCTGCAGCCGGTGCAATGACTCAACTTAGGGCTTTTGCAACTGTGTATCAGGAAATTGTTGAAAAAATTATGACTAATATTGAGTTCCCTGAGGTCTTGGAGAGTGTGCTTCAACCCCATGTTGAATTTTATAAGAAAAATCTGAAGGGTGGAGTTGTTGTCCCGGGTAGAATTTCATAGAAATGTATAAAAGGAGGCCTTAGGCCTCTTTTTTTTCTGCATTTTTTTGACATTGAAATTTTTATCGCTTAGCTCTAGAGATTGTATGTGAATGGAAATAACTTGTTTTAATGCCAGTTTTGTAGTAATATTTTGATAAAATGGAGTATTATTTTTATGCTTAATAAAGTAAATTTAAAAATTATACTGAGTTTGTTTTTTATTGTTATTTTAGGTTTAACTGTTGTTTTTTGTGTATTAAAACCGGTTATGCATAAGGGATTTAATATTAGTGTTATAGAATATGTTATAAAGTTTAACAAAGATGGTAGTTTGACTCAAACAAAACAAGTTAAGACACATGAGGTTATAAAGGATAAAAAATGAAAAAGATTGTAATCTTTATGTTTACATTAGTTTATTTATCTTTTACGCAGTGTGTATGGGCATTTAGCAGCTTGTATTATTTAAAAGATATAAATAAAACAGTGGTGTCAGCTCAAGTTGAGCATGTTTTGAATTCAAATGAATTTGTGATAAAAAAATCTTCTCCGATATATGCCGTAAAAGGTAAAAATGAAGAAGAAAAGGCTGTGATAATTTTAGAGCCTAGCGGTAACAATTTATTTTATTATTTTGACTCAAATGATGATGCCAAAAAAATAAATTCAAAGATATTAAAACTCTTTAAAACAAATGGGATAAAATATGAACAGTCTTTTGATGAAAGTCATTTAAAAAATTTTGCAGATAAAGCATCAAGGGCAGTAAGCGGAGAAAAAAAAGTATATAATTTTGAATATTCCTCGAGTAATGTAAAAAGTGCGATTGTACAAAAAACTGAGTATGCGTCAAAGCTTAAGGGATATGTTGCTCAAATTGATAAAGGTGTGGGTTTTGGAGTTTATTTACAGAACTCAATATACACAGGCAATGCCAAAAAGGGGGATGCAGTTATAGCAGTATTGAAAGAGGATTGGATGTATGGCGGATATAAAATTGCAGCTCAAGGTAGCACTTTGTACGGTTGTGTAGAAGAGGCTAGAAAAGCATCAAAAGGTTTTAGAAATGGTTCAGTAAGTATAGCTTTTTATAAAATGCAAACTCCCGATGGTAGAGTTTATGATTTGAGTACAGAAAAAATAAATTTTGATGTGTCGAATGAAGGAAAGGCAAAAAGTACTATTGTATCAGTAGGGATTGCTGCAGGAGTCGGAGCCGCATTGGGTGCATTGATTGCTGCAATTTCCGGTGATGGCTATTGGTTAAAAACAGCAGTCGGAGCAGCAGCTCTGGGTGGAGGAGTGTTGGCAAAAAATGCGTTGGAAGATGGCGTAGATGCGGAAATTCCGGCTTATACCGAGGTTGATGTTGTCCTTAGCAAACCTTTAAGCGTAGTTTTAAATTATTAGATGAGGATTAAGAATGAATAAAAAATTGATAATATCCGGAATATTAATATTAATTTGCTCTTTAGTGTTGAGCTTGTTAATTTTAGGGATTAAAAACATTAAAGTTGATGAGTTTCATCCTGTTTCAGTAATTTTTGTTGTAGATGCATCGGCGTCAAATCAGAGTCAGCTTGATGAAGAAATTAGTTATCTGAAGTCGCTTTGTTCTGTACTTGATCCGGAAGATAGTATTAAAATTATGAGGGTTTCTGAGTCTTCTTATTTGATATATGAGGGTTCACCTATGGATAGCGCGAGTATAAATAAAACACTCAAGGCTTTTACAAAGTATGATAAAGATGAGTATGGAACAGCTTATGGTGAAGCATTGCAAAAGGCCTTTGGACATGCATTAACAATGTACAAGGAAGGATATATACCGTCTATTGTTATTATTGGTGATTTAGAGAATGAGGGAGATGCTTCTAAACAAATAAACTGGGATTTGTTGCCTAAAAATGTTGAAAACATTAAAAAATACGTCCCGGAAATATCTATGATGTTCGTTTATGCTCATCCGGAAAAACTGGATTTGGTTAAAAGCAAGCTTACTCCTGTTCTTGGAGAAAGAAAGCTTATTGTGGCTAATAAGGAAACTGCTGTTAAGTCACAAAGAAAACTGTTGAATGCAATTGGAAGATAGGAGTAAATTATGATTTTTAGTATAATAACAAAAAATTCAGAAAGTACTTTTAGTGATAAAGAAATTGTTAATATATCATCAAAAACGGGTTTTGATTGTTGTATTAACTTTGGTTTTGATTATATGTTGACGGTGCAGTGTGATGAAAAAACAGGAAAGTGCGTGCTTTTAAATCAATTTAACTGTCAGAATTTTTTATTCAAAGGGCAGCCTCTTCCTCAAAAACTCGAAGTTGAAAAAATGTGTAAAATTATGGTTAAAGATTCTGATGAGTTTTTTATTATTAAAATAAATGATTCTTTGGCGGTTGCTAAAATTAAAGAAGATGAATTAACCGAAAAGGATTTAAAAGATTTATATGGTAGTGAAGTTAATGCGGCTGTTAGGTTAAAGATAGAAAAAAGAAAAACTGAAATAGAAGAGGCTCGTATTGCTATCATAAAACAGGTTTCATTTGCTATAAATGATTTTAGACATAAACTTTTAATGAATTCAAAAACAGGGATAGTATTACATATTGCACTATTAATTGCATCGTTAGTTTTAGCTTTTGGTCTATCAAATTATTTGATGGGTTTACCGCTTAAGGAGGCAGGCAATATAATACAAATGCCGGTTAATATGAAGCTTATTTTTGCATATACATTAGTTGTTTATGGAATTGGACTTGTTTTAAAACAAGGAGTGTATCTTTCTATACAATCAAATGCACAGAATACTTTAGCAAGTAATACTATAGGTGAAAAGCTGATGATAATTTTATCAGCGTTGTTTTTTGCAGGTATTTATTTGGTTAACCTTTTGTATTATCTTTCTCCTGGGTCAATGCCATTTTTTGCGGTGTTCATGTCTTTATTTTTTACTGTAACGTGTGTTACGCTTGCTGTTGCTTGTGGGTATTGTAAAAGTAGTAATGTGGAAATTGCAAAAGAACTTAATAAATGTGAATATAGACCTGATTTTGAACAGGTTATAAAACAATATCAATTATGGATAGAGCGATTTATAAATAACCTTAGTCCGACCAAAATACGAAATATTGGTGATAAGTTATTTATGTTACAAATAAAATCAATAGGTGAAACAATTTTAGGAATTTTAACGGCGCCATTTTTGGCTTATGGTGTTTCAAATACTTTGGCATCTTGTTTTCCTGAGGCAGCCGGTTGGGTTAGAATTTCAGGTTTAAGATTTAGTCCTGTTTTTCTTGTTTTGGCAACTTTTATGATAATTTTTGCGTTTTTTGCTTTTGTAAACGCTTTTTTGTGTAATAAAAAAATTCATGCTTCAAATGTTTTAAAAAACGATGGATTTAGTAATTATTTACAACATGGTGTTGAAATATACGGACTTGAAGGTGTTAAAAAAATTGATGTAGAAATGAGGCGTTCTTTTGTAATTGCATTTAGTATAATTTTTATAGAGTTTTCAATGAATATATCTTTCTTTATGCAAGAAATGGGTAATGATTTGGGCGGTTTGTTTTTAAGTGCGGTTGCGGCACTTGTTCCTACTGCGCTTTTGATTGCAGAGACTTATATGCTTAGTCAAACTAAGTTTGAAATATATGCTTCAGAAGAGCTATTGGCAAAAGTTGATAGAGGATAAAACACTTTGTACAAGGTTTGTTCAATAATATCTTTTATAGTTGTATTATTTATTGCATCAATTTTAATAACAATTTTTAAACCTGGGATGCATAAGCAGTTTTTCGTTTATGATTATAATTTTCAAATTGAGGAAAATGCAGCTGAAAAGGTGAAAGAACGGAAATTAGTACCGAAGGTTGAGTCTGTAAAATCAAAGCAGGAAGTAACAAAAACAGTCGAAAAGAAAACTGTAGAAAATATTAAGCCAAAGACTGCTGTTGGGCTTAAGCCTGTTAGTAAAAAAAATGTAAATAATAATATCCAAGAAAAGCAAGCACAACAAAAAGAAGAAATTTTATGGAACAAATGGAGATCTGATATTCAAAATAATATTATGTTGGATGTTAAACTGCCAATTGTTCCATCTGGAACGGTTTTTAGGTTTTCTTTTGATGTGGATAAATTTGGTAGAGTTACCAATATAAAAACTTGGTCAGAAGATGCCACTTATACTCCATATGCGATACAGTATATAGCTCCGGTTATTAGGAGTTATCAAGGACGAAGTATTTTAAATTTTCCGGTAGGCTCAAAAAGATTTTTAACTAATGTAGAGGGTGGTTGGAAAGTTTCTGATAAAAGTAAACTGAGCAGTCCGGATGATTATGATGATGTAGAACAAATTAGGAATTAGTAATGTATAAATGCAAAGATTGTGGACAAGAATACGTAGAAAAACCTCAATATTGTGATTGTGGAAATAATGAGTTTGACGTGCTTTTAGAAAGTGCTTCTACTTTAATTAATCAGTCAGATGAAAAGCATTCTATTATAAGTTTGGATAAATCAAAAGATATGAATAAGTATGAAATTATATCCTGGCTTATATTTTTAGTTTGCATAGTTTTATCTGTATTATCTTTTATTTTTATAGGCGGATATAAGCTGCAAGAAAGTGATAAAAATATTTTACAAGATGATAAAAAACATTTGTCATCTAAAAATGTAAATAAGCAAATTCCATCTATAAATGAACTATGGGAGGTTTCGTCTCCAAAAACATTTTCAACTCAGAACCAGAGTAAAAATGAGAATAGTAAAAATTTACAAAAAGAAGATGATAAAAATTTAAAAAAACAAGTAAATTATAAAAAACCAATAGAGGATAAGCCTAAAAAAGCAAAAGTGCAATCTAATAATGTTGATTTGTCAAAGAATACGGTTCAGAAGACAACAAATGAAAAAAAAGTGATAAGTAAGTCAGTAAAATCTAGAGAAACCGCCGAAGATAAACAGGAATTGTATCAGTATAAAATTGCGCTTCGAAATAAATTTGCATCAAATATAAATTTTGCAGGAGTGAGTGGTGATGGGTATTGTGTTGTAACTTTTAAAATTTCATCAAAAGGTGAAATTGTAAACAGATCATTTTCAAAATTATCAAAGAATGACAGTTTAAATGATATGGTTTATGCCGGAGTTATGAAGACACCGTATTTTAATCCTCCTCCAAAAGCATATAAAAATGAGGCACTTAATTTGCATGTAAAAATGTACGGTGGAAATTTTGAAGTGGCACTTAACTAGTAGGTGGATTAATTTTTAATAAATTCATATTGTTGTTGTTTAATCGCAGGGGTGTTGATGGGTTTTTCAATAGTGTTGTAGATTGTATTTTTCAGAGATTCAATATTTGCCACAGTATAGAATTCTCCGCCTGTAGAAGTTGTAAGGCATTTTAGTGCTTTAGACAGAGAAGAAACCATAACTACATCAATAACTATATCTTGTCTTGACTTGATAAGATTTTTTACAAAACCGCAAGGGGAGCCGTTACAGGTTTCTCCTCCGTCAGTAACAATAATAATTTTTTTAGGAATGGATTGTGGAAAATTTGCGAAATCTGAGTATACAGCTCTGTCTAAAGCAAGGGTTAACGGGGTTGCATAACCAATAGAGACAGAATTCATTCCTATATATATATTGTTAGCGTTATTGGGTAAGATTTTTGTTATTTGAGATGTTGCAGAACACATTCCGGAAGTGTTACCTAAGTGAGAAGGTAATTTTAGAGATATTTTATAGTTGTTAGAAGTTTTTTTGTTGATACTGGTTGACATAGCCGAGGTTGCGTTGTATGGGTTAGCACCATTGTTGTGTCCAAAAACTCTAAGACCAACTTGAACATTGGAAGGCAGTTGTGAAACAACTTTTGTAATAGCATTTTTTGCCTCATTAATCCAAGGTTGCATGCTTCCCGAGTAATCAATAACAATGTCTATGATTTGGGTTGATGTGTTGTTTATTTGTGGATTGTTGGTGTAAGGTTGAATATAATAATTATTTACATAATTGCTTGAATATGAAAGCGGTTTTGTTTGTTGAATATTACCATTAGGCGAAGTTATTTGTCCGCTTGTATTTATTTTGTAGCTAGCTGCAAATCCTGTTAGTGTGATAAATGTGAGAACAATTAATGTTACAAAAAATCTTAGCATAATAATTCCTTAAGTATTATGATAAAGTTTTTTTTACTAATAGTCAATATATATGTATAGAGGTTGAACTTAGGGTTTATAAGGAAAGGTGTAGTGAAATATAATAAAAAAGAAGTCAATGATGACTTCTTTTTAAATGGTGGAGGCTAGGAGATTCGAACTCCTGACCCTCTGCGTGCAAAGCAGATGCTCTACCAACTGAGCTAAGCCCCCATTTGAGCTTATTTTTATCTTATCAAATGAAATTATCTTGTCAATATTTTATTAATACACGTTTTTAATAACTTCGTTAGATTAATAAAAAGCTATTGGGAGGTATCTTAAATGGTGGGCGGTACTGGACTCGAACCAGCGACCTCCACAATGTCAATGTGATGCGCTACCAACTGCGCCAACCGCCCTTTTATTCTATACAAAGTGTACCAAAATTAATCTATAATTTCAACAATTCTTTAAAGTTTAATACTAAACTTACAGCCACAATATTTTTGACGATAAAAATTATACTTACGTGCTATTTCATTAGTTTTCAAAAAACCATTTTGTTTTTTAAAATCCATTTCCAGATATTCAACATTAAACTTTTCTGATGCATTTTTAGCCGCAAAAGCAATTTGAGAAAATTTTTTATGCGGACTAACAGATAGTGTCGTTGTAAAGTACTTAGCCCCATTTTTTTTAGCATATTCTGCTGTTTTTTCCAATCTCAAAGCAAAACACTTTTCGCACCTATGTCCTTTTTCCGGTTCATCTTCTAATCCTTTAATACATTCATAAAAAACAGACTCGGAGTCCTCTAGTATTTCATATCCAATTTTATTAATTTTACAAAATCTTATAAGTTCATCCCTACGTCTATTATATTCTTCTTGTGGGTAAATATTTGGATTATAAAACAAAACGAACACATCATACCCCAGCTCTCTTAAAAAGACATAAGGATGTCCCAAACAAACAGCACAACAAGCATGCAAGACTACCTTTTTTTTATCTTCTATCAACGCTTTTGTGCTCCTGACTCAATAAGTAATTTTTCAAGTTCACTATATGCTCTAACACCCGGTAGTGTTTTTAAGCCTATTTGAATAACCGGTGTAGCATTAAGATTATTTTTTAAAGCAAAATCAATTTCTTCTTGCAATTGATTTTTCACTTTATCCGAATTAGCATCCTGCTTAAGTTTACTAACATCAAACCCTGCTGCCTTAGCATATTCAAGTAACTCTTCATCATTTTTAGGCTTTTTTTCAAACAAAATATCATTCATTTCCCAATATTTATTTTGGTATCCTGCAGCTATATTATATCTGGCAAGTTTACAAGAACCAGGGTGCATTTGGAAGTTAATTAATTTGTTACATTCACTATCAAGCGGAAAATTTTTGTGTATAAATCTTACGTTTTTAAGTTCTTTGGCTGCACGATGTACTGTTATATTAAACAAAGAACATCCAGGACATTGAAAGTCAGTATACAGATAAACAATAACAGATCCGTTTGGATCGCCTAAGATATTTCCTTTAACTTTATAAGGATTGCTTTTCATATGTCTTAATTTTTCAAACTCGCTTACTTGCTTCATATGTGGAGCAAGAACAAAACTTGTCGCCGTATATGCAAGTACTCCGCAAAAAGCTACAACCACTGCCAAAAATGCTATCAAATACTTTTTGACTTTAATTGCAGAAAGGAAATCTTTAAAACAATCTGCCAATAAATCATCTGGACGCTTTGTTTTCACTGCTGCAATTATAGCTATAACAAGATTAAGAAAATATGTAAATACGCAAAGAATACATATTTTTTTAATTTCGAATAACGAAATACATGCCAAAGTCATAGAAATTAAAAATGCTATCAGTCCAACAGCAAAAATATACGAAACCGGATTTTTAAAGACCTCTAAAAACCCAAGCCACTTTATATTTTTAAGTTTATCCACATATGTTAAAAACAAAATAAATGTATATAATATCAATCCCCAAATTGCAAGAGGAACTCCGAGAAAAACAGACTTGGCTGTTTTTGCTACACCATCACAATCAATAAAATCATTAATTGTACAAAAACTATTTATAGCATATGGATTATAATTGGACTCATAAAAAATAACCGTAAGCTTAACAGAGGTCAAAAAACCAATAATAGCAATAATTGTCAATAATATTCTTTTATACGTTTTCATAATATCTCCAAATACATGTTGAACCTTATTTATAATAACATTAAACGCTAGTTTTAGATAGCCTTAAGTTATAATATTCACTTAAAAAGAATTTTTAGCTAATTTAAACAAAAACATCCCAAAATAGCTATCATATTCTACTATGTTCATAATTACTAATATTATTAAATTGGACAAAAGACCGAATTGTAAGGACAAATAAGCTTGTTAAAATACGCTATTGTGTTGTATAATCAAGCTATGAATAAATTAGATTTGATTAAAAATAAAGTTATAGTTTCCTGCCAAGCAATGCCAAACGAGCCTTTATACAAAGAGGAATGCATGAAAGCAATGATTCAATCAGTGCTAAAAGGAATGCCTGCCGGATTAAGAGTTGCCGGGACTCGTGATGTTAAATTGGCAAAAAGTCTTACTACATTGCCTGTAATAGGAATTACCAAGCCTGATGTTATTCCGCCAAATTTCAAAGAGATAGTATATATAACCCCAACAATAGCTGATGTGACAGCACTTGCCCAAGCTGGAGCAGATATTATTGCATTTGACGCAACAACAAGACCTCGCCCCGGCGGTGACACTTTAAAAAATATTATAAAATTTATTAAAATAAATAAAAAAATTGCTATGGCTGATATTTCAACCTTTGAAGAAGGGCTTAATGCTAGAGCCTTGGGTGCTGATATTTTATCCACTACATTATCTGGCTATACAACACAATCAAATTTTGATGGCAAAGAACCGGATTTCGATTTGCTAAAAAAACTTGTTAACACTGTTCACTGCCCAGTTATCCTTGAGGGAAGAATTTGGACATTAGAACACGTAAAAAAAGCATTTGACCTTGGAGCACATTCTGTTGTAATCGGCTCAGCAATAACAAGACCCCAGCTCATAACTAAAATGTTTGTAAGCTGGAATAAAATCGTTGACTAACTATAAATTTTTGCAGAAAGGACATTGGATGAAATCTTTAGGTATCGATATAGGCGGCACAAAAATTTATGCAGCAGTTGTAGCAGAAAACGGAACACTTTTATCTGAAATTAAAAAATACGCTACTCCAAAAACACGGAAAGAAATTGAACAAATATTAAAGGAGATTATCCAAAACTTTGAAGCCCAAGTTGACGTTATAGGTATTTCTACAGCAGGAGCCGTAGACAACACCAATACAAAAATTCTTGGCTCAACAGGGAACTTATGCATAGATTACCCTAAAATTAACTTTATGAAGCTTTCTTCAAAAAAAGTAGTAATAGAAAATGATGCAAACTGCGCTGCATGGGCCGAATTTAAACTTAACCCGGAAAAAAATAAACAAAATATCGTAGTTCTAACACTTGGAACCGGGGTAGGTGGTGGGATTATAGTTAATGGTCAACTTCTAAAAGGCAAAAACGGCGCAGCAGGTGAAATGCACTTTAAAATGAGCCGCAACAAACGCAGACAATGCACGTGTGGAGCATATGACTGCTTTGAAATATATGCCTCTGGTACAGGTCTAAAACTTACAGCACAAGAACTTTCGGGAAATCCTGCTATGACTACTTATGACGTAATAGAAGGAGTAAAAAATAAAGATGAATTATGTTCAAAAATTTTGCAAACCTGGCAAAATGATATAATAGACGGTATTATTGGTCTGGCAAATATATTTGATCCTGATTATGTTATTCTCTCCGGCTCAATGGCACAATTTGTAGATTACGAAAAAATTACTCTATCTGTAAACAAAGAAATAGTAACAACACCTACCAAAGTAATACCTGCAAAATTTGCAAATAATGCCGGATTAATAGGTGCTGCTATTCTTGCAATGGAAAAAATCAAATAACAAATATCTTTGTAGTAAAATATTCTTATGAAAACTAAAAAATAAGGATTTTATTATGCCAAAATATTTAACTACAGATGAAATAAGAGAAAAATACATAAATTTTTTTGAAAAAGAACATCAACATACACATGTAGAAAGTTCATCTTTGGTTCCAGATAACCCAACTGTACTTCTTACAACAGCAGGAATGCTTCAATTTTTACCAATTTTTCTGGGGCTAGAGCAATCACCATATAATCCTGCAAGAGCAACTTCCTGCCAAAAATGTGCAAGAGCAGGCGGAAAAGATTCAGATATAGAAAACGTTGGGAGAACTCCTCGCCATCACACGTTTTTTGAAATGCTTGGTAACTTTTCATTTGGTGATTACTATAAAAAAGAAATTATTCCTTGGGCTTGGGATTTTGTTACAAATCACTTAGGATTAGAAAAAGATCGTTTGTGGGTTACTATTTTTGAAACAGACGATGAAGCTTATGAAATTTGGACATCCAAAACAGATATTAGCCCGGATAGAATTAAACGAAAAGGGAAAAAAGACAATTTTTGGGGACCTCCAGGGGCAACCGGCTCTTGTGGTCCATGCTCTGAAATTCATTATGATTTAGGAGAAAACTTAAAATGTTCCGATAATTGCGGAATAGATACATGTGAATGCGACAGATGGGTTGAAATATGGAACTTGGTATTCACAGAACTTTTTCAAGACGAAGAAGGAAACCACTCACCGCTTGAAAAGAAAAACGTTGATACTGGAATGGGACTTGAACGTATCGCAATGGTAGTACAGGGTAAAACCTCAACATTTGAAACAGATTTACTTCAAAAAATACTGGACAAAGCCTCTGAAATAACAGGTGTAAAATATAAAACATCTGATAAATCAGATATATCACTTAGAATTATAACTGATCACGCACGATGCGTAAGCTTCCTCATTGCAGACGGTGTAGTTCCGGGGAATGAAGGTAGAAGCTATGTGCTTAGGATGATTCTAAGACGCGCACTCAGACATGGAAAAATTTTAGGTGTAGATGTTGATTTTCTTCACAAAATGGTTCCAACAGTTATAGAATGCTACGGAAAAACTTATCCGGAATTAATTAATAAACAACAAAAAATTATTGATGTTATAAAAAAAGAAGAAAATCAATTTAAACAAACACTTGATCGTGGGCAAAAACTTCTCGATGAATGCATTCAAAAAGCACTTAATACTGATAATGTTATTAATGGAGCTGATGCTTTTAAGCTATACGATACATTTGGATTTCCGCTTGAACTTACTGTGGAAATTGCAGAAGAATCAAATGTAAAAGTTGATACAGATGCCTTTAAAACGGAAATGGAAGAACAGCGACAAAGAGCTAAAGCTTCTGTGCAAAAAATTGTTCTAACAGATGAGCTTGTATACGCAAATATTGAAAAAGAACAAGGCTCAACAAATTTTATTGGATATGAAAACTTAACCAGCGAAGATGCAAAAGTTACAGCTATAGTTAAAGATGGTTTAGTGGTAAATAGCATAGATGCAAGCGATGATACAGCAGATATTATTTTAGATAAAACCCCGTTTTACGCAGAATCCGGTGGTCAAGTAGGCGATAAGGGGCTAATTTATACTAAAGACTTTAAAGCAGAAGTAGAAACTACATTTAAAGTAAATAAATTGTTTGTCCATCGCGTAAAAATTATTGATGGGTCAATAAAAACAGGAGAATTTGTTTGTGCCAAAGTAGACACGGTAAAAAGACAACAAACAAGAGTTCATCACTCACTCGCACACCTGCTTCAAGCAGCACTTATAAAAGTACTTGGCGATGAAGTTCACCAAACTGGTTCACAGGTTGACGAAAATCGTACGCGATTTGATTTTTCATTTCCAAGAGCAATGACTAAAGAGGAAATACAAAAAGTAGAGAATATTATTAATACGTGGATAGATCAAAGACTGGAACAAAATACCCAAATTATGGATATAAATGAAGCTAAAAACAAAGGTGCAACTGCCTTATTTGGTGAAAAATACGAAGATAAAGTCCGCGTAGTTTCAATAGGTGAAATATCAAAAGAACTTTGCGGAGGTACTCATGCAGATAATACCTCTGAACTTAGAATAGCAAAGATCATTTCAGAAAGTGCTATTTCTGCAGGCTCAAGAAGAATAGAAGCTGTTTGCGCTGATTCTGCAATTAATATTTTAAATAAAAAAGCAAATGAAGTTGACTCAATTGCACAAGTATTAAAAACACCTGTAAATGAACTATTTAATAGAATTGATAAACTTCTCACCGAAAACAAAGATTTGCAAAACGAACTTGCAAATCTTAAAAATGAAGTAGCAAAATATAAATTTGGTTCATTTATTTCAAAAGCTAAAGATATAGATGGTGGAAAAATTTTAATCACTAAAACCGAACCATTTGAACCACAAGTACTAAAAACAGCCGCAGAAGCTCTGGTATCAAAACTTGGTGATTCTATAGTAGTTTTTGTAGCACAAAAAGATGATAAAAACGGCATGATTATGGCTAAGGTCTCAGAAAACTTTGTAAAAAAAGGTTTTAATGCCGGTAAAATAGTTAGCGAAATAGCAAAAAAATGCAATGGCAATGGCGGCGGCAAGCCAAATTTTGCACAAGGTGGCGCCAAGGATTTGTCAAACATAAATCAAATTCTTGAAGAAATTGAAAATAACTTAATAAATCAACTAAATAATTAAAAAAAAAAGCGGTACTTACCGCTTTTTTAAATGAACTTGCTTTTTTTATAGAAAAAATGCTAATATACTTCTATAAAAGGATATCTGCTACTTTATGGGAATAATTTATGGCAAAAATAAGAAATCTAGCACTAAAAGATATACCCAAAATAAATAAATTAATGTCCTTTATGGATGTTCAAATAAAATCATTTTTTGATGGCATAGTCTTACCCTACCCCATTACAATGATTTACAATTTATTACCTATGCGATTCAAGTTCATGCCGGAATCATATGTTATAACAGACAAAGGTTCTATACTTGCATTTATTTCCGTAAGAAAAAGTGACAACAATCATAGGAAATGGAAAGTTTCAAAACTTTTTATGGCAGAAAACTCTTACGAAGCAGGTCTTTTACTGCTTCAATATATCATAACCAAATTTGGTGCCAAAGGTGCGAATACCTTTATTGCCGGAATAGATGAAACACAAAATGAACTCATTAACTTATTTATTAAAGGGGCAGGCTTCCGCCAATGTTCAAGACACCAAATATGGCAAAACGATAATACTGTCGAATTACTTACACCAAATACACTTTTTGACGAATTTCAATTGCGTCCATTTCAAACTTCCGATGCAAAATCGGTTGCAAACCTTTTTAACGAAACACTTTTAACTCACTTCCGTCCAACTCTTAATAAAAATAAAAAAGAATTTTATGAAAACTTATTAACAGGGTTTTGTGGACCTTCTTGTTTTAATTATATTTTAGAAAATAAACAATCAAAACAAATCATATGTTATTTTTCATTAAAAACAACCAATAACAAAAATTTTCTTATGGATATTATTGTAAATAAAGGCTATGAACACCTTTATAATTCTATTATTAATTATGGCATTAATATGGCAAAAAAACGCACACTAACCCCAAACTTTTATGTTTTAAATAGATGTTACTTACAAACAGCTGCACATTGCGAATCTGTATTAAAGGAACATGGGTTCAAAGTAATAAACAGTCGTGCAATACTAATTAAAGATCTGTTTAGGACAATAAATAATGAAAATACCGAAAAGCAAGCACTTTTTTATACTGATATAAACTCAACACCGGTATTCAAATCAGAGCTTTTTTAAAAATTCCTGCATATATAAAAGAGCTGTATAAGTTGGCAAAATGTTCAAAGTTTGGTTTTCAGGAAGAGACTCAAGTGCGCCTATAACTGCAGCTTTAACATCTTGAATAACCTTAATATTATTTTCATTAAATCCTGCATATTTTAACCTTAAAGCCATATCATAAGCGCGTTTACCCGAAACATATATAGTATTTTCATACGAAGCTAAAGCTTCAAAATCTGTATCCCACAACCAAGAAACATCACGACCATCAGCATACTCATCATTAATCGCAATTAAAAGACCTGACTTGTTATTGTTACTTATTGTCCTAATAACCTCACTTGCTCCAACCGGATTTTTTATAAGTTGAATAAAGACAGGTTTGCCTTTTACTTCAATTCGTTCTGCTCGACCAAATACTGATTGAAACCTGTCTAGTGCGTTTTGTATCTTATCCGGAGAAATTTTTAACAAAAGTCCCATTGCTATTGCAGCTAAAGCATTATATACATTATAAAGTCCTGGTATATTAACAATAAAAGTATAAGACTTTCCATCATATTTTACAGTTAATTCAGCTTTATCTTTATAGACCTTAGCACTTGCTGCGACATCAGGAACTTTTCTGCTATATCCGCAACTACAGTAATAATGTCCTATATGGGCATAAAAACTTTTTGTATAATTTAAAGGTAATGAACATTGGCAATATACATTTTCTTTTGCTGAATGTGTTTCGGGGTTAATATCTACCATATTGATATCTTCAAAACCATAAGTCAAAGTGTTTTTTGTATACAAAGAATGCAACATCGGGTCATCTGCATTCAAAACAACTTTCAAATTAGGATTTTTATCTATAGCGGTTCTTATTTTTCTAGCCGTTGTTTCCAGCTCTCCATACCTGTCAAGCTGATCTCTAAACAAATTTGTAACAACAAGATAATCCGCTTTTATATCATCATAAATTTTGCTCAAATAAGCTTCGTCATTTTCCAAAACAAAGTAATCCGATTTTTTAAAAAGACTAACTCCGGAAGCTAATGCGGAGGCTATACCTTGAGGCATATTTGCGCCTTTCTGATTATGGACTACAGACGCTCCGCTGCTTTTTAATATGGCAGCTAATATTCCCGAAGTAGTCGTTTTTCCGTTTGTTCCTGTTACTGTTATAATTTCTTTTTTACTATAACCGCTAATATTATGTAAAAACGAATTATCAATCTTTGTTGCAACCATTCCCGGTAAAGAAGTCGCTTGTTTCTTGCATATTTGTAAAGCCTTTTCTATAAACTTTGCACTTATAAATGCTGTATAAAACTTAATTTTTTCAAAAATATTCATAAATAATGCTAACTATGTATTTATTCCCTCACAGTTTTCTATTATAATCAAAAAAAAGGTTAAAGTATATATGGGCGCAATTTTAATATTATTAATAATATCAATTCAGTTCCTAATCTGTTACTTCTCCGTTAAAAGATTATCAGACTTAAACAACAATCTTATAAAACTAAATCAAAAAGTTGAAGACGTCTCTAAACAAATTCCACTAAAATTTGATACAGTAAGACAAAGTCTTCAATATATTAATCAAACTCTTTTTAACCTTTACGAAAACAAACAAAAAATATTGCTCTACAGGAAACTTGTCCTGCTAAAATCTACTATTGTTGCAATAATCTTATTTAAAAAAAGAAAAAATATACTTAACTTCTTTTCGTTATATGATATTGTTAGTAAATTTATTAAAAAAATTATGGAATTCTAATGATAATCGATACGCACGCACACATTGATTTTGAAGAATACAAAGACACATTTGAAGAAATGCTCGCAGAAGCAAAATTAAATCACGTTGAAAGAATCATTATTCCTGCTGTCGAGCCTACAACTTTTAATCGCATTCTCAACATTGCACAAAAATACGACAATATATATTGTGCAATGGGTATACACCCATCAGAAGCAAAAACTTATAACAAAGATGTAGAATTAATAATAAAAGAAAACTGTAAAAATCCTAAGGTACTGGCTATAGGCGAATGCGGACTTGATTATTATTGGGATAAAAGCTTTGTAGAAATACAAAAAAATGTTTTTGAGCGCCAAATTATCCTGGCAAATGAGCTTGAAAAAACACTAATTGTCCACGATCGCGAAGCACATTTAGACTCCTTTAACTTAATTAAAAAAAACATATCAAAATCAACACCTGTAGTAATGCATTGTTTTTCAGGAAGTGCAGAATTTGCTAAACAATGCGTTAAGGAAGGTTGGTTTTTAGCGTTTGGCGGTGTCTCAACATTCAAAAATGCAAAAAAAGCACAAGAAGTTATATCACAAATACCACTTGAATTTTTATTACTGGAAACAGATTCTCCATATCTTACGCCAGAACCCTTTAGAGGGAAACAAAATCAACCTGCCTACTTAAAATATGTAGTAGAAAAAATTGCGCAAATTCGTAACACTACTACTCAAGAAATAGAAAATGTTACTACAGAAAACGCAAAAAGGGCATTTAACTTCTCATGAAAAAAGAAAGATTAGATAAAATACTTACAGAACAAGGATACTTTGAAACAAGGCAAAAAGCGCAAGCGGCAATAATGGCTCAAGACGTAAAAATAAATGGAGAAACAATTACAAAACCAGGGTTTCAAATTCTCTTTGATGAGAAAACTCAAGTTGAAATAAAAACAATGCCTTTTGTTTCAAGAGGTGGATTTAAGTTAGAAAAAGCAATTAACAGTTTTAACATAAACTTATACAATCGTATTTGTCTGGATGCTGGTGCTTCAACAGGGGGATTTTCAGACTGCATGCTTCAGCATGGTGCCAAATTTGTTTATGCTGTTGATGTCGGATACGGTCAATTTGCTTGGAAACTTAGACAATCTGATAAAATAAAGGTTATTGAAAGAACAAATATAAAAAACTGCTCTTTTGACGCTATTTATTCAAAAAATGACAAAATTGCCGATTTCTGTGCTATGGATTTATCTTTTATTTCAATAACAAAAGTACTTCCAAATATTATTAAACTATTAACTCCGGAAAAGGAATTAGCACTTTTAATCAAGCCTCAATTTGAAGCAGGAAAAGATCTTGTTGGTAAAAATGGTGTTGTACGTGAAAAATCAACACATATAGATGTAATAAAAAATGTTATAAATTGTTCACAATCACTCAATTTATACACGCACAATCTTCAATTTTCACCTATTAGGGGTCCAAAAGGAAATATAGAATATTTGATACACCTTAAATCAGACCCCTCAACAATAGCTTTTGATATTGATGAAATTGTAAATGAAGCAATGGCTTTACTGTAAATCTAAATTTTTTACAAAATCATCATTAGCTTCAAGCAATTTTTTAATCTCTTGTCTGATATCATATTTGGACATCTCCTCTATGTTTTTTTCTTCACAATTTCTTCGTTTGCAAAGAACTTTATAGTAAGAAATTTGTTTTGATGTTGGTTTTTCATTTTTTTGTTTTTCATCAAGCAGTCGAGATTTTAGCTCTTTTTGAATACGTTTTTGCGCCTCATAAATTGGTTTTTGGGCTTTTTTATACTCATAATACTTTTTGCAAGCCCTAATATATGTCTTTAAATCTTCAAGGTGGCTATCTGAACTAATATCTACATAATCAAATTTATACTGTCCTAGTTCTCTATAATAATCCAACTCTTCTACAAGATTATAAAAAAGATTTTCTGCATCACAATCTAAATAATTTTTTACATATATTTTAACAAAGGATAAGAAATCAGCCTTTTGGTTCTTTGTCAAATCATTAAATACTCTGCTTTTTACTTGAAACATTAGCGAAACAAATCTTTTATATTAAATTTTTTATTTGAAGACATAAAAAACTTGGTAAGCTTTTTTGTAATAGGATTACTGACTCTTGATTCGGAGAAAATCTTCTTTTCTACCTCTTTATCAACAGACTTAATTACTTTTAATTCTACTATGTTATTTGTCTTCTCCATATTAATATTTTAACTCATTTTTTAACTTAATTCTACATGTATAAAAATTATTTTAAAATAAAAATTGACATCAAATAACATAAAGATATTGTAATCCATAACACAGACAAAACTATTTGACATTAAAATCTATAATAAATTTCATACTATATTTAAGATTAAAAGTTAAAGTAATAAAAATTATTTATTTAATATATTGATTTTTGCATAAAAGTTTTGTAAAATAGAAAAGTAATACTTAAACAGGAGAGTTTTGATGCACCTTAGTTTTAATATGATTAATAAGTTAAAACACACTCCTGTTTTACATTTAACTTGCCCCCCCCCCCCCGATACTAAGTCGTAGCAAGGGTTTTAAGGATTTAGCAAGTTG
>CASDWY010000014.1 GCA_949284985.1 uncultured bacterium
AGGGTTTTAAGGATTTAGCAAGTTGTTTTTCAAGCCACATAATGAGGCTTGATTTTTTATGTGGACTTTTGTTCACATATGTAGTTAAATATTGTTTGAATATGGAGGTTTCATATGAACTTTGACAGTTATATTACTAGCGGTACCAAAACTGCTTCAACAGTTAAAAAATATACAAAAATTATTGATAAGTATGAATTTGATAAAGAAAAATTTAGTTTAAAAAAATCGGCTTTTACTTTAGCTGAAACTTTGATTACTCTAACTATTATCGGTGTTATTGCTGCTTTAACTATACCATCTTTGATATCTGAATACCAAAAACATACCTACGTTGTTGGGCTTAAAAAAGCCTACTCTCAACTTCAAAATGCTGTTAAAATGATTCCTATTACTCAAGGCTGCTCACCTGGAGATTATGATTGCGCAGGGTGGAATGACAGGAATAACATTGAGGGGCAGGAGTTTGGGGGGAGCAGCTACAACAAACAGGCATATCTTCTTTCTAAGCAATTTAAAGCCTCTAAAATCTGTCTTCTTTCTGATTCTAACGATTACAAAAATGATGAATGTAAAAATATTGAATCAATTATTTCGAAAAATAACTGGATGGCTCATGTTGTAAAGCCTAGTTTTTTTATAAACAATGATGCCACAATTTGGATGATATTATCAGCTTCTATTGGCGTTGATATAAACGGAATAAAAGGTCCAAACAAATGGGGAAGAGATCAATTTGTTTTTGAAATAACAGACCAATACAAAGAAAGTCGCTATGGTATTCCTCAAGGCACTGTTGTTCCTTTTGGCTCAAAATTATATGATGATATTGGATTTGAATGGGCTAATGGATACTGGAGAAATAACAACTACTGCACGACTGAAAATGCTAACAAAGGCGACTGGAGTGCAGCGGACTGCACAGGACGGGTATTGGAAGAAGATGCGATGAACTATTAAAGCTTCATTCAACATCCCAAACAAAAAAGCTCCAAAGACGGAGCTTTTTTGTTTATAATATTTAGGTTAAGAAATATTGTTCTTTACTTATCTCAAACCCATTAATTGCAAAGTGCCAACAAAACACCTGCTGCAACTCCTGAACCAATTACACCAGCAACATTTGGTCCCATTGCATGCATAAGCAAATAATTATTAGGGTTGTATTCCAATCCAACCTTATTTGCAACACGTGCTGCCATCGGAACAGCAGAAACTCCTGCCGCTCCAATAAGCGGATTGATAGGTGTTTTAGAAAATTTGTTCATTATTTTACCAAAAATTACACCTGCTGCAGTAGCAAAGCTAAATGCAAGAATACCTAAAATAAGAATGAACAAAGTTTGAGTTGTCAAAAATTGATCTGCAGAAAGTTTTGAACCAACTGATAAACCTAAAAATATAGTTACTATGTTAATTAACGCATTCTGCATTGTATCTGATAATCTCTCAACAACTCCACATTCCTTACACAAATTACCAAATGTCAAAGCACCTATAAGTGGGCAAGCATCTGGTAAAAATATTACACATAAAGTAAGAACAACCAAAGGAAAAACTATTTTTTCACGTTTTGATACTGCTCTAAGTTGTTCCATTTCAATTACGCGCTCTTTTTTAGTTGTAAGCAATTTCATAATAGGTGGTTGAATAACCGGAACCAAAGCCATGTATGAATATGCAGCAACTGCAATTGCACCAAGTAATTCCGGAGCTAGTTTTGAAGTTACATAAATTGATGTAGGTCCATCAGCCCCACCAATAATACCTATCGCACCTGCTTGCGGTAATGTGAAGCCAAAAACACACAATGCCAACAACAAAGCTCCAAAAATACCAAACTGTGCAGCACCACCTAAAAGCGCTGTTTTAGGGTTAGCAATTAACGGACCAAAATCTGTCATTGCACCTACTCCCATAAAAATTATGAGAGGAAATAAACCTTTATGAATACCTGCTTCATATATAATTCCTAAAAATCCATTTGGCCCTGCTATATCTGCTACAGGAATGTTTGATAAAAAACCACCAAATGCAATAGGAACCAACAAAAGCGGCTCAAATTGTTTCTTAATTCCAAGCCACAACAAGAACAAGCATACAAGCAACATTATTGGCGAACCAAATTGATGTAAAAATTGTTCAAACGGACTTGTTATAGACGGATCAACAGGTTGGATAAAGTTAGCAATACCCGTTGAGTTCCAAAGAGTTATTAAACTATCTTGAATATTCATCGTTTACCTTCCTATCCTACAACTGCAAGCACTTGGCCTGTTTGTACCTGATTACCTACTTGAACTTCTATAGATCTAACTGTACCTGAAACCGGTGATGTAATCTCTGTTTCCATCTTCATTGCTTCTACAATTAACAATACATCACCCTCTTGAATTGTATCACCTTCAGAAACCTCAATACGTAAAACGTTACCAGGAAGCTTTGCTTTAATTTCTTGACCTTGAGCAGGACCATGCGCAACTGCCTCTATACCGGCTTTAACATCTATATCATAAAGTTTTCCATTAACTGTAGCTTTGGAACCCTCAAGTGCAACAGCATATTTTTTGCCATTAACTGTAACTGTATAACCGTTGGATTTTTCTGTAGATACTGAAGTTTCTTTAGCCGGTTCATTCTTTCTAACTCCAATATGCCCATTTCCTTTGAGAAACTCAATACCTTTTTCTTTACAAGCTGCAGAAATAAATATATTTTCATCATTAATTTCAAGACCAGCTTCTTCGAGTCTTTTCTTGGCAGGTTCAATACCTTTTGTTTCATCTTTATCATTCAAATCAACAACTTTTTCTGTTGTTGGTTGAAGTCCAAGCTGCTCAGCTGCAATCTTAACAACTTCCGCATCAGGTTCACAAGGTGTTTTACCAAAATAACCAAGAACCATCTTTCCATATCCTTCAGCAATTTTCTTCCAAGCTCCATGCATAACGTTATTAAATGCTTGTTGGAAATAAAACTGTGATACTGGAGTAACAGAAGTTCCAAAACCACCCTTCATAACAACTTCTTTCATTGCAGTAACAATTTCAGGGAACTTATCCATAAGTCCATTGTCACGTAGCATTTGTGTATTTGCAGTCAAAGCACCACCGGGCAAAGGTGAAGATATAATTTGAGGGTTAACTGCAAGAGCTTCCGGCGGCAAGAAGTAATCTTTCATACATTCTTTAAAAATTTCTTCCGTTTCTAAAATCTTATCAATATCAATACCCAAATCGTATTCTGAGCCTTTTAATGCGTGCCACATTGAAACAATATCAGGTTGGGCTGTTCCGCCAGAAACAGGTTTCATTGATAGGTCTATACCATCTGCACCACCATCCAATGCTGCCAAATAACAAGCTAAACCCGTACCTGCCGTTTCATGAGAGTGAAAACGAATATGCGCATCTGCACCAAGAATCTCTCTTGTACGTTTTATAGTTTCATAAACCTTTCTAGGCGCAGACGTACCTGATGCATCTTTAAACGCCAATGAGTCAAACGGAATACCTGCATCAAGAATACTTCTTAAAACTCTTTCATAAAAATCAACATCATGAGCACCACTACAACCATGAGGCAACTCCATCATTGTAATTGTAACTTCATGCTTCAAGCCGTTATCTTTAATACATTGACCAGAATATATAAGATTGTTTACATCATTCAATGCATCAAAGTTTCTTACAGTAGTAACACCATGTTTTTTAAACATTTTAGCATGGAGATTGATAATATCTCTTGGTTGAGAATCAAGACCTACTACGTTTACCCCTCTGGATAAACTTTGGAGATTAATATCCGGACCTACTGCAGCTCTAATTTTATCCATTGTTTCAAATGCATTTTCGTTGCAATAAAAAATTGGAGACTGAAATCTTGCACCACCTGCTACTTCAAAATGTCTAATTCCAGCAGCTACAGCTGACTGTAATGCAGGAAGAAAGTCGTCTACAAAAACTCTTGCTCCATAAACCGATTGGAAACCATCTCTAAATGATGTATCCATTACTTTAATCATTTTTTTTGACATATTTTATTCCTCTTATTCTACAATAAAATCTTCTTCTATACTCTTGCCATAACAGCCGCAATAGCAATAGCAATTTGCTCATCTTGTTTAGCAGCACTGCTTGGCTTAGATTTAGTGGGTACGGCAACTACTTCCGGAAATATTTTGTTTAAATACCCAACTACATTTGACATAACACCCATTGCTCCAATCAATATAACTAGAAATGCAAGTACCACTCCCATTCCTATGAACATAGCAATAAGCCCCTGTTCCAATAATTCTAAATTCATTGTATTTCTCCCATTGTTATAACTACATCTTTATTTGTATCATTCTCACACAAAAGCAACGCACCATCTTTAGTTAAATTTTTAACTGTTCCAACAATGCACTTATCTGCAAGGTTCACATTTATTTTTTTATTAATAAAACACGCCTGCGAAATATAATCATTCTCTATATACGCAAATCCTTTTTCTATAAATTCGTTATAGTGCGATTCAAATTCATTCGCCAACATATACAAAAACTCTTCTCTGTTAATTTCTCTATTTACCTCAAGATTAAGAGATGTAGCAGGTTTGTCAATTAAATTCATCTCCTGTAAAGAAGAATTCAAGTTTACACCTATTCCCAAGGCTATCCCTTTTACTCGATGCCCAATTGTACTAACTTGAGCTAAAATTCCTGCTATTTTTTTACCATTTATAAGTATATCATTGGGCCACTTAATTTGAGGCTCAATGCCATATTTTTTTAATACTGAACAAGTCACTACGCATAAATATTGAGTAAGATTAATATAAGGATAATTTGGAACCTGCGGTTTTAATACTATTGTCAAATACAAATTTTTATCATTATCAGAAATCCAAGTCCTGTTCAGACGTCCTTTTCCATTAGTTTGATTTTTACAGTACACAAAAGACATATCCGCCAAAGTATCCATATGCTCTTTTGCATATGCATTTGTAGAATTTAATGTTTCTTTATAAATTAACTCCATTTTACCGCCAAAATCCAACATATATATTTATTTTACAACGAATAAAATTTTTGTGTAAACAATTAAAAAAAACAAATTAATATATTGGAACAATTTTAGTTTATATAGTAGAATATCAATTATGGGACGCGGATATGCAAACAAACTTTTATCATTTTTAATCTTGTCAAGTTTTTTAACGCTACATAGCGGTATAACTTTAGCTACACCACTTCAGGGCGAAGTCCATAAAGACGACAAAATTATAAATCAAGAAAATATTTTTACAGGCGAGGTTCAAACAGTTGAATCGCGTGAAGAAATTAACATGACAGTTTCTCAAGTTATTAGCGGAGCATACTCCCAAGAAGGTGATGAATTTTTTGCTGAAATTACACAAGAAGTTCGAGGGAAAAAAGGCGTAGTCCTCCCAATAGGTACTATTGCACATGGAACAATTAGACAACTTGAAGAAGCAAAAAGATTAGGTCGTGATGCTTGGATAGAAATGGATTTTGACTACCTTATTACGCCGGATGGGAGAGAAATTCCTATTAAAGCCAAAATGACATCAAAAGCTAACCCCATTATTGGCGGAAGTAAAGTTGTCGCACAGAATATAGGTTATACAGCTGCAGGTACAGCTGTTGGTGGGTATGCCGCATTACAACTGTTTGGAATAGAAGGTGCAATTGCATCACAAGGATATACAGTTCTTGGCGGAGCTGCTTTAGGTGGGGCTGTCGCTCTTGGTATGGCGCTTTTCAGAAAAGGAAAAGACGTCTTACTTTCACCTGGAGATGAAATTAAAGTAAAAATAACATCAGCTTTAGACCTTCCGGTAATTTCAGAAGAAGCTCTTCGGCAAGAAGAAATAAAACTCGATGGGCTTGATGTTAGAATTAGCAATGTTCAACTTGAAAAAGACCCTTTTGGAGAACAAAATACCTACGGCATAACACTGTCAATGATAAATTCATCAAAATATAATTTCTCATCTTTTGATATCGCTTTAATGGATGAAATGAACAATGTATTCCACGCATCAATCTTTAGTGAAACCAGCATGGCCATTATACAATTAAAACCAGGTGATAGAGTTGCAGGTAAAATGAGTTTTTCTGTAATGGACCCCAAGCGTAAACATTGGCTTGTGTTTTTTGATAGACGCACAAGAAAACCACTTGCTAAAATTTCTATTGACAACGCTAAACGTGATTTAGAAAAAAAACCTAAAAAGAAAAAAAGAAAGAAAACTAACTAAACTTATTACAACACTATTTATACTATTCAATCAATAAACTTTTACAGATTATTTTTACCGTTTTTATCGTACATTTTACCGCGTTTTTCACTAATTTCAGTTATTTTTTTTCTATAATTAGTTTTTAAATCAGAAATAGAATTTTGCAAAGCAATCAAACTCTTTTCAATATTTTGAGTATTCATATTAACCATATCTACAGCCATATCAACATTAGACATAGCTAAACGAGTCATGTCTCGAAAACCGCTTGCAGCAAGTTCAAGTGCCAAATCATCATCTTCAGCCATCTTAAACAATGCTTGAGCCAACAACATAGGCATATGAGAAATTTTTGCCACTGCCTCATCGTGCTCTTTTGCATCTGCATAAACAACTTTAGCTCCCATTTTAGAAATAACTTCTTCTAACTTTTTTCCATCCTGAGGCAACGTATCATAATATGGGGTCAAAACCCACTTTGCGCCTTGAAAAAGCTCAGCAAACGAAGCTTCATAACCACTATTTTCTGTTCCTGCCATTGGATGCGAACCTATAAACTTAAATGAATATTTTTTTCTCATTACAAACTCTTTCAAGCTCGAAACATCAGTAACAAGAGTCTTTTCAGATAATACTCCATTAAGTTTTTCCAGAGTTTCTAACACATTAGACATTGGAACAGCAACAAACACAATATTGCAATCTTTTAATATTGAAATATCACTTGAAATATTTTGACACAATACACTAGCCGCCTCAACTGTTTGCTTATTTCGAGTTACCGAATACAGCTCAAAACCTTTCCCGTACAACGACT
Organism: uncultured bacterium; assembly: GCA_949284985.1. Classification (GTDB taxonomy): domain Bacteria; phylum Cyanobacteriota; class Vampirovibrionia; order Gastranaerophilales; family Gastranaerophilaceae; genus RGIG2134. The sequence goes on from CASDWY010000014.1 coordinate 7,067, forward strand.
TTAGTATTGACCCGCCTATTAATCCTAAACCTACAATACCAATTTTCATGATATAATCATACTACAATTTTATAAGAAAGGATAGATTATGAAAAAAGATGATTGTATTTTTTGCAAAATAGCAAACGGCGATTTTGGCACTGAATTTATAATTGAAACAAACGATATAGTTGCATTTAGGGATTTAAACCCCCAAGCTCCAGAACATATTCTTGTTATTCCCAAAGATCATTATGATAACATCTCTCAAATTACTGACACAAATCTTTTAGGAAAATTGTTAGAAGGAGTCCAAAAAGTAACTCAAAAAATTGGACTAAAAGAATTTAGAACCGTTATCAATACAGGCAAACAAGCAGGACAAAGTGTTTTTCATGTTCATATTCATATTCTTGGTGGAAAAGAACTCAAACCTACTTTTGACTAAATATTTTAAACCTAAATTTTAAAAAACTATAACAAAAGCTCTTGCTTAGTCTCGCAAAAGCTTTTGTTATTTTTATCCCCAATCTTAACCTTTCATTTTTTCTATAATAGAGGTAGTTGATTTCCCCTCTACAAAACTTATAAACTCAATCCGCCCTCCGTTTTCGATAATTACTTTAGCTTCCGGAAGTGTTTCAACAGTATAATCCGCACCTTTTGTGTGCACATCTGGCTTTATCTCTGAAATAAGTTTTGCAGGAGAATCCTCATCAAATAACACAACAAAATCTACACAATTAAGTGCACATAAAATTTCTGCTCTATCAGCTTCACAATTAACCGGACGAGTCGGCCCTTTTATCGAACGAACAGATTTATCACTATTTAACATTACTATTAAATAATCTGCAAAAGTTTTTGTTTTTTGCAAATATCTTACATGCCCAACATGCAATATGTCAAAACAGCCGTTTGTAGTAACGACTGTTTTGCCACTTTTGCGTATATCTGCAACTACTCTTGCAATATCTTTTCTCGCAACAACTTTTCCCATATTAATCCTTTGCTGATTTTTTTGCAGGGTCAATTGCAGGATTTTGCGCTGCTTTTTCTTTTATTTGTTTTTGGATTACTTCCGGATCATAACTTGGATCATTAAAAATAATTGTTGCCTCGTTTTTCAATTTATCAACATGCTTTTGAAGAACATTTACACGTTCTTGATTAACCAAAAAGTTTTTAATATCTGCTTTTACTTTATCAAAACTTTCTACACCTGCTTCTTGTCTATCTGTCACCATTATAATGTGATAACCAAAAGGTGTTACAACAATTTCTGAAATTGTGCTTGGTTTTTGAGCAAATGCTGCTTTAGAAAACTCATCAACCATTTGTTCCTTTGTAAAGAAGCCCAAATCTCCGCCATTTTTAGCACTTATAGGATCTTCTGAATTGTCTTTAGCCAATTTTGCAAACTGTGTTGGATCTTTTTTAGCTTCTTCCAATATTTTCTTAGCTTTATCATATCTTACAGCCAGTTCTGCCTTAACTTTTTCATCTAACTCTGCCGGCGTAAGATTTTTATTTTCTGCTTTTGCTGCAATAATATCTTTTATTTCGTCTTTATTTGCTGCAATCAAAATATGTGACGCTTTAACTCTTTCAGGATGTTTAAACTTAGCTATATTTGCTTTATAGTACTTTTCCGCATCTTTATCAGAAACATTTACAACTTTTAATTCTTCAACTAATTTTTTTATTTTTACTTCTTCCTCCAATTCATGCTTAAATTGGTTTGCAGAAATACCATTTTGTTTTAAAACTTCGTTAAACTTTTCTTTGCTGCCTACTTGATCAATAATTGTTCTCAACTCAGAATCAACATCTTCTGCAGTAACTTTAATTTTTTTCTTTGCTATATCTTGATCTAAAAGATTTTTAACTATAAGCTCATTTACAACACGATCTTTTAGCATTAAATAAATAAAGCTATTGGGATCTTTTTTAAGATCCATCCCAAGCTGAGCAACCATAGAGTTTTTAGTAACAGCATCAAATGCTTTTTGAAACTCTGTTTGCGTAATAGGTTGATTATTTATTGTGATAATAGCTTTCTTATCAGCAACACACCCGCTAAACAATGCTACTGATAAAGCTAAAACCGCTAATGTCTTAATAGTTTTCATATTTGCCTCTTTCTTTTTAGTATAAACTTTCCTCTAAGCACTATAATCATATCTTAATTTAGAAATATAGTAAAATAAATCAGACAATATGGTATATATTTCTTCAAAGTTTAAATATGACGTGTTCAAAAGCAGTATAGAATGGGCATCTTTACAAGTTGCCGGTGCATCCGTATACTTAATATACTTAACATTTTCTTTATTTAGCTTAGATTTTATCATAAGCCATTCAGCTCGCTGATAAGGAGTATAAATTCTTATATTATCAGGTGTTTCTCTAACAATAGGAATTTTGGCATCACTTGCCAACACTCTAAGTCTAACCAATCGTGCCAAATTTTCGACCTCTTGTGGCAATTTTGAAAATCTATCTTTCCATTGCGCAAGAATTATATCCAACTCACTTGCTGAACTAACATCCGAAAGCCTCTTATACTCAATCATTTTTTGTTCTTTCGACCCTACCCACTCATCAGGGATAAATGCTGTAACGTTTATGTCTATAATACTATGACAAATCTCCTCAACTTTTTCACCTTTTACTTCTTGAACCGCTTTTTCAAGAAGTTCACAATATGTGTCAAACCCAACATTAACCATATGTCCATGCTGTTTTGTTCCCAAAATATTACCTACTCCACGAATTTCAATATCTCTTAGTGCAATTTGATACCCACTGCCTAAAGTTGTAAAACTTTTTATAGCATCTAATCTTGATAATGCCTCTTTGGTAAGCTTATTACGATCTCTGTAAAAACAATAGCAATAAGCTTGCCGATCTGAACGCCCAACTCTACCCCGAATTTGATATAACTGTGCTAGCCCAAGTTTATGCGCATCATAAATCAAAATTGTATTAGCATTAGGAATATCAAGCCCGGATTCAATTATAGTCGTGCAAATAAGAACATCAAACTTGTGCTCTTCAAACTCTATCATTATATTTTCAAGTTCTTTTTCTTCCATCTGTCCATGCGCTACAGCAATACGCAAATTTGGAAGCAGCTCTTTCAACATTTGAGCAAACTCATAAATTGTTTCCACTCTGTTGTAAAGCAAAAACACTTGCCCATCTCTATCTAATTCATGTAGTATTGCATTTTTTACTGTATTCGTATCAAAATTGCCCACAAAAGTTTTAATCGGAAGCCTATTTTTAGGTGGAGTATTTATAACAGACATATCTTTAATACCTGACAACGACATATAAAGAGTTCTTGGTATTGGTGTTGCTGACATCGAAAGAATATCAATATTTTTCTTAAGCATTTTCAACTGCTCTTTATGTTTAACCCCAAATCTGTGTTCTTCATCTACTACCAACAGCCCCAAATCCTTAAAACTAATATCTTTTTGCAAAAGCCTATGCGTGCCAACAACTACATCAATCTCACCAAGCGCAAGTTTTCTAATTGTTTCTTTTTGCTCTTTTATAGATCGAAAGCGTGATAAAAGCTCTATTTTTAGAGGAAAAGGCTTAAACCTCTCAGACATAGTTTGAAAATGCTGTAAAGCCAATATTGTTGTCGGAACAACAACTGCTGCTTGTTTTCCGCTCATTACCGCCTTAAAAACCGCTCTCAACGCAACTTCTGTTTTTCCAAAGCCAACATCTCCACATATCAATCTATCCATAGATTTGTCAGATTCCATATCAGCTTTAGTCTGCTCTATTGCACGCATTTGATCCGGAGTTTCGGTATATTCAAAGGCTTCTTCCATTTCGTATTGCCAAACTGTATCAGGCTCAAACGCAATACCTTTTAAGGCATGTCGCTGCGCATATAACCTTAATAGCTCCTCTGCAACATCTTCAACGGCTTTTTTGACTTTAGATTTAATTGTATTCCAGTCATTTCCACCCATCTTAGACAAACGAGGGGGTGTTGATGCACTGCCCCTATATCTTGCAAGCATATTTATTTGCTCTGCCGGAATATGCAGTTTATCTCCGTTTTGGTACTCTATACTTAAATAATCTTTAAATTGCCCGTCAATTTCTTGTTTGCTTAATCCAAGATAACGACCTATCCCATGTATATGATGAACAACATATTCACCCTCTTGTATATCGTTAACACTCTCTAAAAATTCCTGTTTCTCTTTATTATATGTGCGTTTTGAAACAGTAACATCTTTAGATTTTTTATTAAACAACTCCTTATCACTTAACAAACAAAGACGCAAATCATCAATCAGTGCACCTCCACTTGCTATATTATTAGTAAGAAAAACCGAATTATCATCCATAAGGTTTTCGGAACAAGGTATCTCGAAATCCCTCATAACTTCTTCAACTCTTGTCTTATAATCAGTAGCCAAAATAACCTTATAACCTGCTCTTTTCTGATTTTCTATATATTCAGCTATTTTATATACATCAGATGAAAAACTCGGAATTATACTACTATTCAACTCAATTATATCTGCATTTTCGGACTCAATAAAATTATCAAGCGAAATTTTTTGAAGTTTTGCTATTGACTTTATAAATTCTTCATAAAGCACATGGTTCCAGCACTTTAGCTCACAAGAAATACCCTCCTCTACCATTTTGTTATAATTTTTTTGATAATTTTCATCAATTTGCTCAAATTTTGTCAAAACTTCAGAACTTTCATCAAAAACTACTGCCCAATTCTTATCCAAAAAATCAGTAGCTGGAAATGTATTTGAATTTAAAATACATTGAAAATACTCTATCCCTTCAAAATAATGCTCATTTTCTAATTTTTCTGTAATCTCTTCTCCATATACAGACAAAACTTCTGAAGAATTTTTATTTAATACAAATTTATATAATGGTAAAATTTTTATTTGCTTAGTCTTTTCAAAACTACGTTGACTTGTCGGATCAAAATACCTTATATCAGTAACAGTATCACCCCAAAGCTCAATTCTGACAGGAGATTTTTCCATACCGTATATATCAACAATATCACCTCGAATAGAAAATTCTCCAATATCCACAACCATGGTTGAACGTTTATATCCCAAATTTATAAGGCTTTTAGCTAAATCCGAAGTATCTATCTCATCATCAATACTCACTGTCAAACTATACTTATCAAAAAACTCTTGTCTTGCAAAACGCTCCGACATCGCTTTTATTGGAACAAGTACAATCTGCTGATTTCCCAAATTGTTTAATACATCAAGTTGCTGCATATATTTATAAAGATTACAAGAAAGCCCCTCATACATAGAAACATCTTGATAAGGAAATATCACAGATTCTTGATCAAAAAGCTTTTTTAAATCATTCTTATATCTCAAAGCTTTTTGTTCAGACGCAACTATAAAAAAAACTTTCCTTTTTTGTGCTAAATAGCTCAATAATATCAAACGTAAAAGTGATGTTAAACCGCTTATACAAAACGAATTATATTTTGTTATACGACTCAAAATCTTTTCAAAATTTTCATTTTTAACACTATTTATAAAATTAATCATTTACTTTTTTGAAATAAACTCTATCATATTACCATCCGGATCGTTAATAAAAGCAACACTAAAACCAGCTTCCTCCATAAAATACGGTTCATAAACCCACTCATAGCCCATATCTTCTACTTTTTGAGATAACTCTTCCATATCCTCTGTTTCAAATGCAAAATGACCAAAAGCACTTCCTATTTTATAACCTTCCTCCGGTGTTTCATCATTAAGCGTCAACTCAATTTCTACACCAGACTTCTCATCTTTCAAATAATATAAAGTACAATCTTCTAACCTAAGAGTATTTGTAGCTTTTAATCCTATTAAATCTTGATAAAACCTCATGGATTCATCTAAATCCGCAACTCTAATCATTGCATGTAAAAATTTCATAACAAACTCCTTATTCAAATACTCTTTACTGACAGATTAACCCTAAAATATCTTTTTTTCAATATATTAAGTATTATCTGCCTAATAAAATAATTAAATTAACCTAAAAACTCCTCTATTTAAAAAACTGACCACCCATTAAATAAAATTTTGAACAAGTTACACCTGTTTCAAGTCTGCGACAATTTTTCTCATTTTGCCCATAACTTAACCCGGTACCAAACGGCTCAAGCCTATTATCATAGATATTAACTCCAAAAACATCCAAACCAAATCTATTTGGCGGGTCAATGCCATTCATATCAAAAAGCATTACTCCACAAAGATCCTCTGTGCCAATACATCCGGGATTGAACCAATTTATTCCTACTATAATCTGCTCGTTCGGTGAATAATCAAAATAATCAATATTATATTTTGTATTTTTTTGAACTTTTAAACCATTCAAAAACCTATATTTATAATTCTTTAACGACCTTTTTTTCGTAGTAGATTTTATCCCATCCAAATTAAAAGTATCTTTAAACATGGATAAAATTTCTTTATTTCTGACCTCTCTTTCAAGCTTCAACGTATCTAACAACCTTTTTTTTTCTGTAAGCAAAATAACTTCGTATGAATATTTTGCATTAGAAAGTGTGTGCCGCCATCGATAAATAACTTCACTTTTTTGACTTATGTCAAAAACCTTACTAAGGAACATGCATCCTATAGCAAAAAACAAAAATACAACAACAGCTATTTCAGCAAAACTAAATGCTGGCTTTTTGCTTAAATTGTTTTTCAAAAATCCTCCTAATTTCTTGCCAAATCGAGTCTATGCTTTTCTTCATACAATTTGTCATATATCCAATCAGGTATAAAATTTTTGCCCATGATAATTTGACCGTTAATTGGGTTTGGCGCATGGAAATCAGAACCACCAGTAACAATTAAACCTAATTTTTCTGCCAAAGTTGAAAAATACTCAACCATTGCCGGCGAATGTTTTCTATGGTAAGCCTCAAGCCCTCTAAGTCCATAATGCATCAACTCTTTGGTAATTTCCTCAGCAATATCAACATCAAAAGGATGAGCAAATACAGGAATTCCACCTGCCTCATAAATTACCTCAACAGCCTCATGCGGAGAAACACTGTTTCTTTTTACATAAACCGGTGATTCATCATTGATATACTTATTGTAGGCTTCTACTACACTACCTGTTCCGCCTTTGACTGTTATCGCTTTTGCTATATGCGGCCGCCCAATACTACCACCATTAGCCACAAGTTTTTTTATATCTTCAAATTTTACCGCAATTCCTGCCTTTTTCTTTAACAGCTCAACAATTGCTTTTGTTTGTTCAACTCTAGCTTTCTGCTGTGTTTTAATCATTTCTACAAAATCAGGATCATTAACATTCATAAAATAGCCTAAAATATGAATTTCAAAACCCTTATATAAAGTATTAACCTCTACACCTCTTATTATTTCCAGAGGCTTTTTACCAGATTTTTTTGTGAGCTCATCTACATATTTTACAGCAACATCATACGACAAAACATTATCGTGATCCGTCAGCGCAATCGCTTCTAAACCAGCATCAATTGCAGCATCTACAACCTTCTGCGGAGACCACATCCCATCAGAGTAGGTTGTATGAATGTGTAAGTCAATTTTCACCGTCCTATCCTTTCATCATTCTATTTCCTCATTATAATTCTTTTCTACACAAAAACTTTTTATTGATAGTGCTTTGCCGGTACTAACACTAATTTTTGCAACAACACCATTTAACTGCACAATCTTCCCCTCTGCAATCATATATTTTTGAGGCAAACAAGTTAAAAATCTATTTAAAGACGCCGTTTCATCCATACCAATCACACTATCTTTTACCCCACAAAATCCGGCATCAGTAATATAAGCAGTTGTTTCATTCAAAATCTGTGCATCAGCAGTTTGCACATGAGTATGCGTTCCAACTACCATACTAACACCAAATCTTGACATTAATCTAGCAAAACATATTTTTTCTGCTGTCGCTTCCGCATGAAAATCAATAAACACTATCGGCGTAACTTTTTTTATATTTTTAATTTCTTCTTCAACAATTTTCCAATAAGGTTCTACAAGCCCCATAAATGTTTGACCCAAAACATTTATTACACCTATTTTAACGCCATTGTGCTCAAAAATTCTACTCCCTACACCTGGCGTTTCGTTTGGGTAATTTATTGGTCGAATAAGCTTACTTGCATTATCTATATAACTAAAAATAACACTTTTATCCCAGATATGATTACCGCTGGTCATACAATCAATACCGGCATCTGAAAGTTGTTGATAATTTTTATCCGTTAGCCCAAAACCATGCGATGCGTTCTCTACATTCGCAATAACAAAATCATAAGAAATTTCATCAGGACAAGGCAAACGGCCATCCAAAAAATCAGCTACAGCCTTTCTTGCAGGACGGCCGACCAAATCACCTAAAAACAATATTTTTATTGTATCAGTCATTATTTTGCCAGTTCTGTGGTTCTAAATTCTCTAACTACAGTAACTCGAATTTGACCTGGATAATCCATTTCATCTTCAATACGTTTAGCAATATCTCGTGCCAGTTTAGCCGAAGTAATATCATCAAACATTTCGGGCTGTACAATTACACGAACTTCTCTACCCGCTTGAACTGCAAATGATTGCTTTATGCCTTCATAACTGGTTGCTATTTCCTCAAGTTTCTGTAAACGTTTAATATAAATTTCAAGAGTATCTCTTCTCGAACCAGGTCTACCTGCTGATGCCGCATCTGCCAGCTTAACCAACACTGCCTCTATTGTATTTGCCGTAACATCATCATGATGAGCCTCTATAGCATGAATTACTTCTTCCTTTTCACCATATCGACGAGCAAGCTCTACTCCCAACTGAATATGAGTCCCGTCTTGCGATTGGTCCACAGCCTTGCCTATATCATGCAACAGCCCTGCTCGTTTTGCTACCGCAACATTTGCTCCCAGCTCTGCTGCAAGCATTCCTGCTATGTGCCCGACCTCCAAAGAATGCTTCAAAACGTTTTGTCCGTAACTTGTTCTATAATACAAACGTCCCAACGTCTTAATCAGCTCTTTGTTTAGTCCCATAACTCCCATATCAAGTGCTGCATTTTCACCTTCTTGCTTAATTTTTTGTTCTATTTCTTCTCTGGCTTTATTCACCATATCTTCAATACGTACTGGGTGAATACGACCATCAACTATTAGTTTTTCTAATGCAAGCTTTGCTATCTCACGTCTTACCGGATCAAAACCAGACAAAACAACTGCCTCAGGAGTATCATCTATAATAAAATCTACTCCCGTAAGTGTTTCTAAGGTTCTAATGTTGCGCCCTTCTCTACCAATAATGCGACCTTTCATATCATCTGACGGCAAATTCACAACTGAAACTGTTGATTCTACAACTGTATCAATCATACATCTTTGCATTGTTGTTGTCAGAATTTCTCTTGCCTTTTCTTCAGAAGATTCTTTAATTTTCTGTTCGTTTTCACGAACAATTTGATTAAACTCCTGTGCAAGGTCTTGTTTTAACTGCTCCATAAGAGTTTGTTTAGCTTCCTCTCTGGACATACCTGAAATTCGTTCTAATTCACCCACTTGCTTTGCAATTACTTCTGCTAGATAATCCTCCTTTTCCAAAAGCTCATCCAGCTTTCTATTCATTTGGTCTTCTTTATCAGTTGCAGCTTGAATTTTGTCTTCAAGCAAATCCTCTTTTTTCGCAAGTTTTGATTCTTGACGAGTTAAGTCATTTCTTCTTTCTCTGACTTCTTCATTGAATTTTTCTATCTCATGGTTCAAAGCTTCACGAGCCGCAATTTTAGCCTCTTTTTTTACAAGCTCTTCACGATTTCTCATTTCAGCTTCAGTATTTTTAGTTTTGCTTGATAATTTTTTTACGCTGTTCCATAGGGAAAAACTAATACCTACAAACACAACAGTCGCAACTATAAAAATTATCAATAATAAAGTTGTAGTTTCGATTGTCCTATCCTCTTCTAAGCTATATAACATATCCAAAGTGCAATAAGCACTCGGACTTAATTTTAATATTTTTGATTATTGTTATTTACTATCAATTCATATATATAAATTTTATCTTATTTTTCTAACTAAGCCTATAGTAGCATTTTTAGACCTAATTTACAAGCAGTAATTCTACCGTATTTTTACTCGTATATATTACCAATCTGATTTTTTAGCAGCTACAAGTACAAAAGGGGCTTTAAGAAATGTTACAACATAGTGTTATAAATTAATTCCAAGCATAATCAATCTTCACAATACTCTTTTAGGGTTTTAAAAAAACTAATGCCCCAAATAAACTAAAATTACTAACCGCAAAAGTTATAATAATAGGAGGCAAAATGCAAATTCGATTTTACAACTTACCACATCATGACAAATATCACTTGCCAAATCCGTCTTTCAAACTTTCTCAACAACCAAATTACATCCCAATCGAAGACTGGTTGGGAGCAAAGTTCAACCACACAAACAAATGCAAAAAACAAATATCTTTTAAAAATAAAGGCCCTAAAAAGGACCTTTATTTAAAACAATTTAGAAAATCTTTCCATAGCTTCTTTTGTTTTAACGTCACTACCAAAAGAAGTTAAGCGGAAGAAATTTTTACCATTTTTACCAAAGCCCGCACCAGGCGTACCAACAACTTGTATTTCATTCAAAAGCATATCAAAAAACGCCCAAGAATCCATTCCATTTGGGCACTTAAGCCAAATATAAGGAGAATGTTTTCCCCCGGTATACCAAATACCTTTTTCATCAAGTGTGTCTGCAATAATTTTGGCATTATTACGGTAATAATCAATAGCTTGTTTGATTTCTTTCTGACCGCATTCACTAAAAACAGCCTCTGCACCACGTTGTACAATATATGGAACACCGTTAAATTTAGTTGTTTGACGGCGCAACCACATTTTTCTAAGATGAATTCCATCCACAATCAACTCATCAGGCACAATTGTATATCCGCATCGAGTTCCGGTAAAGCCTGCCGTTTTTGAAAAAGAACAAAATTCAATTGCACATTTTTTTGCACCTTCAATTTCAAAAATACTTCTGGGTAAATTTTTGTCAGAAATAAAGCATTCATATGCAGCATCAAACAATATTACGGCTTTATTTTCTAAGGCATAATCTACCCACTGCTTAAGCTGATTACGATTATAAACTGCTCCGGTCGGATTATTGGGAGAACAAATATAAATTATATCAGCTTTTTGAGACAAATCCGGCATTGGTAAAAATCCGTTTGATTCATTTGCTTCAGCGAATATAATTTTACGACCTGCCATTGTGTTTGTATCTACGTAAACCGGATAAACAGGATCCGGAACCAACACTGTATTATCCTTATCAAACAAATCAAGAATATTCCCAACATCACTTTTTGCACCATCACTTATGAAAATTTCATCAATGCTTAAATCTGTATTCCTAGAGGCATAATATTTTTGAACAACACTTCTCAAAAAATCATAACCTTGCTCAGGACCATATCCACGAAAAGTAGCTTGGACTCCCATTTCATCAACAGCCTTATGCATAGCTTCAACTACAGCCTTAGCAAGTGGCAACGTTACATCCCCAATACCCAAACGAATTATACTTTTGCTTGGATTTTCAGCTGCATATTCATTTACTTTTTTAGCAATAGTGGAAAAAAGGTAACTATCTTCCAAATTTTGATAATTTTTATTAATTTTCATCTAAAAAGCCTCTCAATCTATATCCGTAGATTATTATATTTTAAAAAAGACTAAATTCAAGTTATTTACAATATTTATAGTATTTTTTTTATTATAAACAATGTTATCATTTTAGAATGACAAAACATAATCCTATTAAACAACTTGAACTTCAAGCAATAGATATAATAAGAGAAGTTTGTTGTACAAACAAACTTGAAGATATCGTTGTATTTTATTCAATCGGAAAAGACAGCAGTGTTATGCTCAGACTGTTTGAAAAAGCCTTTTTCCCACAAAAAATACCTGTTAAATTTATGCATATAGATACAGGATGGAAATTCAAAGAAATGTATGAATTTCGTGAAAAAATTGCTCAAAAAATAGATCTCATTGTATATAAACATCCGGCTAACTTAAACCCCTTTACTGATGGCAGAAGATATACTGACGTAATGAAAACTGAAGCACTAAAAAATGCACTGGATCTATATAAGTTTAAAATTGCCTTTGGTGGGAGCAGACGTGATGAAGAAAAAAGCAGGGCAAAAGAACGAATTATTTCTATAAGAGATAAAAAACATCGTTGGAACCCAAGGGCACAAAATCCGGAAATTCCACCACTTTACAATACTTTTTGTACCGCCTCAACTAGTCTGCGAGTTTTTCCTCTTTCAAACTGGACAGAATTAGATATATGGGAATACATCAAAATGGAAAATATTGAAGTTGTTCCGCTTTATTTTGCCAAAGAACGGCGAGTCCAAAAACTTGAGTCAGGAATGTACATTGCAACAGAAAATGAAACCGGAGAACTAAAAAAAGTCCGATTCAGGACACTAGGCTGTTATCCGCTTACAGGTGCCATTTTTTCCGATGCAGAAAACTTAGATGATATAATTGCAGAGCTCGAGTCATCGCAGTACACTGAAAGAATTACAAGAGTTATTGATTATGATACAGACGGCTCAATGGAAATAAAAAAGAAAGAAGGGTATTTCTAATGATAAACGAACAAAGCCACATTCTAAGCCTAATAAAAGGAACCCTTTATCGTCTTTTTGGAACACTTTGTACAATAATTATTTCTTTTATATTTACCGGAAATGTTACTATTTCCTTAAGTATTGGAATTGTTGAAGTAATCTCAAAAATCTTGCTCTACTATTTTTACGAACGCATTTGGATGTTTGCAATGAAAAAAATCTTCAAAAGGACATAAAAAAATGAACAATCTTTTTAAATTCATATGCTGCGGAAGTGTAGATGATGGCAAATCAACTCTAATAGGTCGTTTACTCCTCAATACTGGAAACGTAAAAACCGACCAACTTGAGGATGCAAAAAAAGCTTCTATTAAAAATGGAGCAAAAGACATTGAACTTGGAATGCTTCTAGACGGGCTGTTAGACGAACGTGCACAACAAATTACTATCGATGTTGCCCATAGATTTTTCAATTACAAAAACACAAGATACCACATACTGGATTGTCCCGGTCACGAACAATATACAAAAAACATGGCTATAGCTGCTGCCGAAGCCAATAGCGCAGTGCTCGTTATAGACTTAATGAAAGGTATTCAAAAACAAACAATAAAACACCTTGAAATTTGCGGTTTATTTCAAATTGAAAATCTTTGTGTTTGTATTACAAAATGTGACCTCGCAAAAAAAGATGGATACTGGGACTTCGGACGAATAAACAAGCTTAGTGGAGAAATAAAAAGCTTACTAAAAAACTTTAATTTTAATTATGAAATTATTCCTGTTTCTGCAGTCGAAAATATTAATATAGATAAAGTTTTAGGCAAAATAACAGAGTTCAAAGACCTTTATATAAGCAAAAAACAAGACAATAATATCATCCATATACAAGACTGCCGTTTTCACCTTGGACAAAGATATTACTGGGGTCATTACACTAGCGGTGGTGTACCACAAACTAACCGCAAATACACTCTTTACCCGGAAAATATTCCCGTAACAATAGTTTCTGTAACAGACAACGGATTAATTACAATTAAAGAAAATGTAGATATATCACGTGGACATTGCATTGCAAATACAGAAGTTCTAGTAAACGATACCATCAAACACTACTCTGTTTGGTTTGAAGAACCCAAAGACGATCTTCTGCTAAAACACGGTACAAAAACAGTCAAAGTCCTCTCCCTCTCTAATAACACCATAACACTTGCAGAACCAATCATTTTCAATAATATAACAGATGTTAAAAATAATGGCTTTGCAATTATTATTGATAACAAAACTAAAAAAACTATTGGAGCAACAGTCTTTTTAACAAATGAAAATAAAACAATAGAAACGAAAAAAAATGGTTATATATATTGGTTTACAGGACTTTCTGGCTCAGGAAAAACTACTCTTGCAAAACATTTAATAGACTACTTTACCATAAAACCCGTACTTCTCGATGCAGACGACATAAGAATGGGTGTGAACGCAGATCTCGGATATACAGATGAAGACAGAATAAAAAACGTTAACAGAATAGCTCAAATAGCAAAACTAATCAGCTCCCAAGGATTTAATGTTATAGTTACCTGTATTTCAAAAAATGCACAACAAAGAGCCCAAATTAAAAAACTTCTTGGTGAAAAATATGTAGAAATATTTGTTAACAGAAGCTTGGAAAATTGTCAAAAATACGATAAAAAGGGGCTATACAAAAGCATAGGACTTGATAAAATTATCCATAACTACGAACAAGGCTCCACTGTAACCTTGGAAATTGATACAAATGAAGACTCCGAAGAAATTTCTAAACTAAAGCTAATAAATCAACTCAAAGAACTTAAGCGTATCGAATAAAAAAATTCAACATATAAAATATTTTTAAATTATTATTGATTTTTTTACAAAAGTTTTGTAAAATAGAAAAGTAATACTTAAACAGGAGAGTTTTGATGCACCTTAATTTTAATACGATTAATAAGTTAAAACATACTCCTGTTGTAAATTTAACTTGCCCCCCCCCCCCCCGATACTAAGTCGTAGCAAGGGTTTTAAGGATTTAGCAAGTTGTTTTTCAAGCCAAGTGATTAGGCTTGATTTTCTATGTGGACTTTTGTTCACATATGTAGTTAAATATTGTTTGAATATGGAGGATTCATATGAAATTGGAAAGTTATATCACTAGCACCACTAAAATAGCTTTAACAGTTAAAAACTATACTGAATTTGTTAATA
>CASDWY010000015.1 GCA_949284985.1 uncultured bacterium
GACTTTTTTAGATTGTTCTTGCAATGATCTGAATGGTTTTATTTTTTCCATAAGAAGATTAAACATCTCCGAAGATATTTTATAACTTCCTATTTTAATATCTTCCTGCTTTAAAATTACAGTATAATTTTTTTAGATTTAATTACTTTTTTTGTACAAAGTCCGATAAGGCAATACGACTAGCTCTACAGGAAATACAGTTAACTTATAATTTCATTATATTCAAATTTCAAATATAAAAAAGAACTCGAAATTTAGTAGCGGAGAAATTTCCCCGCTTTAAAAATCTATAATTCAGTAATATCAATCTTTTGTTTTTTGAGAATAATTTTTAAATTTGTTTGAAATCTCTATAAATAAATAGTTAGAAACTAATTTAAAAATCGGGGAAAGGTTTATTAAGAAATATTAAGCAAATAACATTCTATTTATTAATGAAAATTCTTCTTCAAAAGACTTCCCGTACTTCCATATCTCCTCAGCTAAGTGAAGATGTAATTTATGAGAATATGAACGACTCAAAACATTCCTATAACTCCTCAAATAAATATTTTTAATCTCTAGTCGCTCTTGTTCTTTGTGTTTTTTAGCTTCCATATTTACAAGATACTTTTCAGATACATATAATTTATGATTGTATAAGTATAAATAAACTTTAGTATTCATATACACTCTCTCTTGTGGTAATTTCGGACATTTGTCAAAGTACTTTAAAAGTTCCTTGTATTGTCTATCATAAATCACAGTCCTCAAATAAGCATAAAAATTATTCATAACATGTTTTGAAAATCCAAATAAATCAATCATTTTTAAAACTTCAACATCTGTGCAAAATCCTCTGATAATGTATTCTATATCTTGTTTTTTATGAAATTCAAAAAATAATGGCAATTTACTTGTTTGTTGTTTTTTACAAACTTTTTTATTGTAATAATAAGTTCCATCGCAATATGTTAGCCGTTCTTCTTGAATTAAACCATCGATTATTGGCTTAAGTTCTTCCGAATCAATTTCAGATATTGTCTCAATCTCATCCAACGAGAACTTGTTTAACCGTTTGCATAGTTTTAATATTCGCTTCTCTTGGATTATTGACGGCTCACCTACGCTTTGCTTCGGATACAAGTTCACACAACTCACTTCGTATCGTTGGTTCATTTTGTAAAAATCTTTGTACTTCATTACGATTTACCTCCGGCAAATCTCCATTCAGACAGATTTTTCACAGGGGCAAGCTCGCTCGCTTCGCTCGACTCCGCTCTTGTCAAAATCCGCCTTTCATTTAATAATCCTTTCATTGTGTATTCGTCTAACTCTTCAATTTGATTTGTTTTCATTAATTTTTCAATTCTATTGATAAGTTTAACTAATTGTCTGAATTGGTTTGTACGAGTTGCAAGGTATTCAATAGCATCATCCTTAAACTTTAAATCCGTTAATTCTGTGAGAATTTCTTTAATATCATCTGAATTAAATTTTTCAAATTTCAACTTTTTATAAATCCGATCCATTAAATGAGGATAACGTGCAAGTTTCTTATCGACTGCTCCCATTCCAACCAGAACCACAGGGCAACCCGTTTTATCGTGTAAATCCCTTAGGGTTTCAATAATGCTTTTATCGATTAAATAATCAACCTCATCAACAATAATTACCTTGTTATTCTGTCTTAAATTATTCTCAATTAATGCAAATGTTTCTTGGGAATGATAAAAAGCCTCTTCTCCAAGCTCCTCTGCGATTTCAGATAAAAGCCATCTGCTTGTCATTCCTTGTGTAGCTCTTACATACACTGAATCGTTTTTATCAGCCCACCACTGAATTGTCTGCGATTTTCCAAGCCCATGTTCTCCATAAACTAATGCCATCTTAGGGATATTAGGTGGTACTTTTTGTAACTCGTCCATCAACGATACAAATTGTTTGACATTTTTGTCCTAATAAAAGTTTTTTTCATAATTTAATCTCCTTCTTGGTTGTTCGCATTAAACGGGTCTACAAACGAAAACTCATCGTTTCCGTTTTCCGCCCTCTGCTCACAATCCGCATATAAATTGTAGTATTCATCACTTCGAATGTAGTTTGTAAGCCAGCTTCTATCTTCGGGGTTAGTTGTTCCATTTGCCATTAACCATTCATATTTTTCATAATCTGTATTAAAAATAGGTCTGTTCATTTGGTTTTCACGAGGGTTTAATTTTCGTTCCCGTTTTGGTTTTTCAATTATTGGTTCCTCAGTCATAATCCTTTCTTGCGGTTCAATCTCAATAACTTCAGCCTGTTCTTTAGGGAAGTATTTCAAGAATTCTTTTTGAGCTTTTTTAAATTGTCTTTGTTGCTTTTGAATTTGTTGTTTGAATTGCTCCATATCCTTTACAGTGCCTAAATGATTTGCCATTGGGTGAACTTTTTCAACTTGTCTTGCGACGCATAAAAACTCGCCTTTAGTTGAATAAACGTGTATTTTAGTTAAATCAAATAAGCTGTATCTAATGTAAACAGAATCTCTCAACCCTAAAATAGAATCACTTCTATAATGAAGTCCAAGAAATGTAATTCCATGTTTATTAATAGTTCTAACTTCTGTTTTCATCATTAAATCATTTAAGATATTTTTATCGATTTGATGGCGTTGAACACTGTTTAAACATTGTTTAATTGATCTTTGAGGAGCGTTCGGACAAGGTTTTGAATTGTGAAAATCTAGGTAACAATCAATATATTTTATTAATTCTTGTATAGTTGGAATGTAATTATTAGTGAGTTTTTTGTGCATATCTTTATGGAGTTTTTCTCCTCGTTTCATCCAAGCGGGTTTGTTTTCAATACTTGTTCCGATATAGCTTGGCATTAACTTCTCGAACTCTTCTTGAAATTCAAGAAAGAATCTTTCAATAACTTTTGCTCTAGCGTTATATGGTTTTGCAAATACTGATTTAATTCCAAGATTGGCATAGATTCCATTAAACCCTTCTTCATCAAAGCGGCTTGGCGGCAGAGGGCTGAAGTCGGCAGCTTTGCTGCTGCGTGCCCGTTTAACGCCGCCAAACAAGCAATCACAAGATTGAAAATACTTTGCTTTGAATGCCCTACCGTTATCTTGGTAAATTACCTTCGGAATCATACCTAAATTAATGATTGCATTTCTTAATGCTGAGGCTATGCATTGAGTGTTTTCACTCATCATAATTTCATATCCAACCAATGCTGTTGATTTCCAATCTAAAAAACCGACCAAAGTTGCTCTGGTCGGTTTTCCTGTGAATGGATTTATTACTTGAAAATTGAGAACGTGTCCGTCTGCGATTAATATATCTCCAACATTAAGGACTGAAATATCCCTCTCAATATACGCTTCCACTTTATCGTGGTAGGCTTTTTCACCTTCTCTAAATAATATCCATCTTGAATAATTATTCTTTTTGTAGTGCTCTGCGTATCTTTTAAATGTAATAACGTGAGGAATATTTTCAATTCCTTTCTTTTCAAGTATATGTTGAGTTAGTTTGATTGCTTTTGTAACACTGAATTTATTTGGATGTAGAAGAAATTTAATAAATATATCTTTCATTTCTTGAGTTAAAATTGTATTGTATTCACCCTGTTTTGTATATTTGTAATTAGGTAAAAGCACTCTATAATCTTCGTTATCTTCATATGCCCAAATCCATCGATGAAGTGTGCCTATTGAAATACTTCCAATATATTTATATATCTTTGGAAGATACATTCCACTATTGTATAAATCTAAAAATATTGAATCGGCTTCTTTTTTAGTTTTGTATTTAGTTCTCATATTCTGAAGAGCTTTTACAATATCTACTCTAGCGAGTGCTGTTAATTTTGCACTTTCAGCAATAAAGGTCGGATATTTCGGTTTTGTATCAATCGGAACTAATGCTGTACAATTTGATTGCGTTGCCTCTTTGATTAATTCGTCTTGGAGTTTTTCCTGCACTTCTGGTTCTAAACTTGAATAAAGAATTTCATACGAGGTGCCGCCGAAAACCTTTACTTCACGAGCAATGTATTTACCCTTTTGAATCGCAAGTCTCAATGAGCGGTTACTCGTTAAACCCTTTATTTCAGCTATTTTATTTATGTTTATATATTCTTCCATACTCACAGATTAACTCTGAAGTCGGAAATGTGTTCCTGTTTTCCAGATTTTGTAACAAACCAACACAAATTACTCTTATTAAAACCAAATCGGACATTATCTACTTCAAAAGTCCAATAATCGTTTTATCCGTGCAAGTTAGTGGAATTAGGACAAACAGCGATGACGATTCGTTTTTTAGCTAAAATTTTTGGAATTTTGAGGACATTTGTGATACCCAAAAGAGACTTTTCGTCCGGTTTCAGAACGCATAAAACGATTACTTCCGACCGCCATAATTCAAACACAAAGCCAACCTTGCTGAATAATCCTTTTATTCGTTCAGACAAAATGTCCCGTTAAATTACTGTAAAAGAACACATGGTTTGATTTCTTGTTACAGATGGTTTGATTATTTTGGGCAACATAAATTTAAAATATTAAATAAATGAACAAATTTTTCTCAATTCTTTTTGTCACTTTTTTAAAATTTATTAGTAGTCTGTAGGTTGGGCATACTTGCCCAACAATACTAGCATTCAGTAGTAGAAAGCTGTTTGATATTGTATTCATAAAACAGATTATATTGGGACTGTCGGTTGGGCATACCTGCCCAATGCCACTAAACCACATGTCGTTGGAAATTGCTTGATTATAAAAAATAGACGAAATCGAATTTTATTAGGACACAAAATTACAAAGAATATTTTTAAATTAGGCTGAAACTCAAAAACAAAGAGAATTTCGAGTCAAATTAATGTCCAATTTTATCGTTGGGCAAGTATGCCCAACCTACGAAACTATGCCTTAGGTAAAATATATTCTAAAACCACTTCTATATCGCCATTAGTACCAACTTTTTTGTCTAATACTTTATACTGGGCACTACGTGGCATAACAACCTCTCCTCTATGCTCTAAATTTCTGGAAACCTTAGCACCCTTAGGTAAACGTATTTCATACATGATTGTTCTTAATGGATTATTGTTCATATCTCTCGCTCTGCCACCTTGGCACCAGTTATTTGCCATATCATAATTGAAAGCTGTATATGAATATCCTGTATCAGGAATAACAACATCACCAACTTTAGCTTTTTCCATTATTTCAAAGTCGTCATTAAAGCTTTTAATTATTGGATTTTCTGCACGACCTCTATAGACAATACAATCTTTCTCAAGAGGTGGTAATTGTTCAAACTCTTTATCTATTTGTGCCATTCGTTTTTCCATATATTCTATGTTCTTAATTTGACGTTTACTTAATTCACTTGGATTTTTAGCTTTAGCACTAATTGCTTCTCTAATACTTGTATTTTCTCCATTTATATAATGGTGCATAGAAACGGCAGAATTATCTGAAACGGTAGGAACATATTGTTCTAAGGATTGTGCAATTTGCTTTTCTCTAGCTTCTAATAAAGAAAGTTTTCGTTTCAAGAAATCTAATCTAACATTTTCTAATTCTGTTAAGCATCCCTTCTTTGCTTTCATTTCAAGCCTGTCAATCTCACAACCCCACCTATTTAATTCACGTCTTTGTTGGGCAATATTAGAACGTGACATGCTAGGGATTTCTTGTGATAACTGTTCTAAATCCTTTTCAGCTTTTAACTTTGCTTCATTGATGGCAGGATTTTCTTGCTTAATTTCTGGTTTAACTTCAGGCTTAACCTCTGGTTTTACCTCTGGTTTTACCTCTGATTTAACTTCAGACTTAATTTCTGTTTTAACAGCTGGTTTAACCTCTGGTTTTACCTCTGGTTTAACTTCAGACTTAATTTCTGTTTTAACAGCTGGTTTAACCTCTGGTTTTACCTCTGGTTTAACTTCAGACTTAATTTTTGGTTTAACTTCAGGTTTCGATTTAGCTTTATTTTCTTTTAATTTACCTAACAAATTCTTAACATGTTTACCTTTGCAAAAAACGTAATCGGTACCTATTGCTAAAGCAATCGCAATTCCTGTACCTATTGCAACTTTAGCGCCTGTTGGTAACTCTTTTTGCCCATTATGTGATAATTCTATTGTATCTGTTTTACCAATATCACCCCTGAATGACACTGGCTGTAACTGCCTATTACCGTAATTTGCCGTATATACTTGTAAATAATTGTCTGCCATTCTACTAGTCACAAACCTATTCCTTATTATTTCCTACTACATATATAAAGTAGTCAGGTTTTTAGAAATTGCCTAATTTTAACAGTGTTTATGAAAATTGTTACAATCGAAAATTACCATGCTTATTATACGTACAGTAATTTAGTTGAACTTTGAACTGTCGGTTTGGCAGGTATGCCCAACCGACAGTCCCAATATAATCTGTTTTATGAATACAATATCAAACAGCTTTCTACTACTGAATGTTAGTATTGTTGGGCAAGTATACCCAACTTACTTACTTCTTTAATTAGTTCGTCTTGAAGTTTTTCTTGTACTTCAGGTTCTAAACTTGAATAAAGAATTTCATACGAGGTGCCGCTGAAAACCTTTACTTCACGAGCAATATATTTGCCCTTTTGAATCGCAAGCCTTAATGAACGATTACTCGTTAATCCTTTTATCTCTGCTATTTTATTAATGGGGACGAACGAGTTAAAAGCGGTGCTTGCACCGGCTTTTTCAACGAGCGAGGAGCCAAAAGCTTTGCTTATATTTATATATTCTTTAGCCATCGTACGCACACGATAACTCTGAAGACAAAGGATTGGAACTCCACTTCCGAGCTTTGGCAACAACTCTTAACATACTTACGCAATCAAAGATTGCTGGTATGTTAGAGTGTTGCCTCCATCATTCTAAGGCTCGCTAAAGCTCGCTAAGAATGAATGTATGTCGGTTTCGTATCAATTGAAAAATACTTGTTTCAAATTTGGTTCCGTTTATTCTCAAATTTAATGTAAAAACTTTCCAACCTTAAGAAAAAACTTCCGACCTTGTTTCAAATTCTCAAACCTTATGATATTTTTGTGAAAATTTGCGGAACTGGACTATTCCGAAATAATCAAATTATCCGTACAACTCAAAAACGGTGCGTATCTCACTGAAATTCTGCAAATCTCAATCTATCCGCACAGTCCAGAAAAAGTCCGGTTTTCCAGTTTGATTTTTTTGGAACACTTAATTTTTCCGACCCGAAAATGCACACACAAAGCCAACTTTACCAAAATAATCTATCTAACCGTACAAATCAAACCGGTCGTTAAATTACACCTATAATAAATGTAATTTTTCATGCAGTTTGACTAGTTTTCACAGTTAGTTTGATTTTAACATGTGCCCCAGGTTGGAAACGAACCAAAAATGTTGAAGAATATATGTAATGAATTAATAATTCATCTATGCCATTGTGAGTATAAACTATTTCACACAATAATTCAAGTCTATTTAAAAAATTGTCCGAAACAGGACAAGAAAAATTATAACAATTTGTCCTACAAACAAACTATATTGTACTAAATGGCTCATACATCGTTATGATTTTTTATCAAAATTTATTCTATATAGATAATTATTATTTTACAATTGTTATGAGGTGAAATATGGCAAAAAAAGTTCAATCTGTAGAACCTAATATTGCAGATTTAGCAAATGGTTGGTTAAAATCATATGGTTTAGATTATAAATTAGAACAAGAAGCTTTAAATACGGAAATTGATAAAGCCTTAAACAATTACTTTTCTAAAAGTGGCGGTAAAGGTGGAAATAGACCTGATACAAAATTATTATTAAGAGATAAAAATCAGAAAGACTATCCTATTTTAATTGAATACAAAGGTTATAAAGACAAGCTAGAAAAATTAGATATCAATGGTTTTATTGCAAACAGGAATGATAAAAATGAATTAAATTTTAAGAATATTAAAGAATATGCGGTTAATGGTGCTGTTCATTATGCAAATGCTATTTTACAGTACACTAATTATACAGATATTATTGCTATTGGAATAACAGGATACAAAGACGAGAATGAAAAGCTTGTGCACGAAATTGGGGTTTATTATGTGTCAAAAGCTAATTTTGGAATGGGGCAAAAAGTAGATAATTATACAGATCTTTCATTCCTATCAAAAAAGAATTTCAATGATTTTATCGAAAAAATCAATTTATTAACATTAACACCAGAAGAATTAGAAAAACGTAAAGCTATTAAAGAAGCTGAAATTGACAAAAGTCTTATAAAATTGAATAATGATATATACAAAGAAGAAAAGGGACTAGGCGAAAGCGACAGGGTATATTTGGTTGCAGCTTCTATTATAGCTACATTAGGAATTCCAAATAAAGTTGCGCCTCTAGATAAAGATGAATTAAAATCCTTAAATGAAGATGGCAATCGCGATGGCGATATTATTTTAAGAAAAATTAGTGCTTTTTTGAGCAACAAAGATATACCTAAAGATAAACAGGAGCTAATTAAAAGAACACTACAGAATACTTTAACAACAGAAAACATAAATAAAGTAGAAAATGGAGAAACTCAAGTTAAAAGAGTTTTTACAAAAATTGTAGATGATTTAGGTTCATATTATAAGATAGGTTTAACAACAGATTTTACAGGTAAACTGTTTAATGAAATGTATAGTTGGCTAGGATTTTCCGAAGATAAACTAAATGATGTTGTTTTAACACCTTCATATGTAGCAAAATTATTGGTAAAACTTGCTAGAGTCAACAAAGACTCATATGTTTGGGATTTTGCAACAGGCTCTGCAGGGCTTTTGGTTGCAGCAATGAATGAAATGCTCAACGATGCTAAAGAGAAAATTAAATCTCCTAATGAACTTTTAGAAAAAGAATTAAAAATTAAAACAGAACAACTTTTAGGGCTTGAGGTACTACCAAGTATATATATGCTTGCTGTATTAAATATGATTTTAATGGGCGATGGAAGTACAAATATATTAAATAAAGATTCTTTAAAAAGTTTTGATGGCAAATATGGATTTGGAAAAGTCACAGAAAAATTTCCAGCAACAGCATTTGTCTTAAATCCACCATATTCTGCTGCTGGAAATGGAATGATTTTTGTAAAAAAAGCTTTAAGTATGATGAATAAAGGATATGCTGCAATCATTATTCAAAATTCAGCTGGTACAGGTAAGGCAACAGAAATAAATAAAGAAATTTTAAAAAATAATACATTATTAGCAAGTATAAAAATGCCAAATGATTTATTTGTTGGTAAATCAAGTGTTCAAACATACATTTATGTCTTTAAAGTCGCAGAAGCTCATGAAAAAGATAATGTAGTTAAATTTATTAATTTTACAAAAGATGGATACACAAGAACAAATAGAAAAAAAGCTAGCATAAATCTAAAAGATACAAATCATGCAAAAGAAAGATATCAGGAACTTGTAGAATTAATTAAATTTGGGAAGAAAAAACTATGTTATTTATCAGAAAAGGATTATTACGAAGGTTCTATTGACCCTCAAAATGGAGCAGATTGGAATCAATCAGCTCCAATTGATACAACCCCTATTGAAGAAGATTTTAAAGATACTGTAAAAGATTATTTAGCTTGGAAAGTTTCTCAACTTTTGCGAGGCAAAAATGTATAGTAAAAAATTATTTAAAATTTCGGAACTATTTGATGTATATGGAACTAAATCTTTGGATGAGGGCTATCTTGATTTTGAAACAGAAGGTATAAATTTTGTAGGAAGAGTAAACGAAAATAATGGAGTAAAGGGAAAAATTAAATATCAAAAATTCCCACCTAATGAATCTAATACAATTACAGCAACAGTTATTGGAAATTATAAATATGTAAAATATCAAGAAGAACCTTATTATTGTTCTCAAAACATTAATAAACTAATTCCAAAATTTAAAATTACACCGAAAGTTGCATTATATTTTATTACATGCATAAAAAAATTTGTTTCTCAATACAATGGGCAGCAAGGGGGATATAAAATCGAACAATTAAAAAATTTTTCAATCTTATTACCTGTAAATAAAAATGAAGAACCCGACTTTCACTATATGGAACACTATATAAGCGAACTCGAAGAGGAACGAATAAGCGAACTCGAAGAGGAACGAATAAGCGAACTCGAAGCTTACTTGAAAATAAATGGTTTTGATAATTATGAATTAACCCAGGAAGAATTATCTGCCATCGAAAATTTAAAAAACAAGAAAATTCAATTTGATGAATTTAATATAACTGGACAAGATGGCATTTTTAATGTAAAAAATACACATAGTATTTTACAAGAATGGATAATTCCAAATAGTGGTACTATTCCTTATGTGACAGCTGGAGTTGGAAATAATTCAATAACGACAAATATTAATGCACCACAAGAATGGATTGAAGAAGGCAACTCAATAATGATTGGAGGTAAAACTCTTGTTATTACATATCAAGAAAATGACTATGTTTCAAATGATAGTCATAATTTAGCATTATATTTAAAAGATGAAAGATATAAAACTGAGAATATACATTTATTTTTAGTGTCTGCTCTATATAAAAGCTTAAAACCAAAATATGAATGGGGCAACTCCATCTCAAAAACAAAAATTCAAAAAGATAAGATTAAATTGCCAATTGATGAAAATAAAAATATTGACTACAAATTTATGGAAACATATATTAGTGGGATTAAAAAACTGTCCATAAGAAATGTGGTTGATTGGAAAGATAAAATCATCAAAATTACTAAAGATATATGTAATAAGTAATTTTGTTATTTTTTAATTCCTCGCACAACTGGACTTTACCCAAATAATCAAATTATCCGTACAAATCAAACCGGTCGTTAAATTACAAAAACATTTACAGCCAAAACCAATAAACTATATCATTATATGAAAGCCTATAATAAACAAAAAACCTTTTTATAAAACACTCACAGAAAAATAAAACTTTATACAATTCTCATAAAAAATTTGCCACGTCTCGGAATCGAACCAAGGACACAGGGATTTTCAGTCCCTTGCTCTACCAACTGAGCTAACGTGGCAAATCTTCTACAATTTCAAGTTACTTGTTAATCATACCAATTAAAGATTTGAAGTCAAGATTTTTATCAAAAAAAGTAACTATCTCTTTTGAAACAAATCCCACAAGTTAACAAAATTGCCTAAAATTATTCTATTAACTCCCTTTTAAAATATTTTTTCTTATAATATAATAACTTTATGTTTGATACACTATCTGATAAATTACAAGAAATTATTAAAAAAACATCAGGAAACGCAGAACTAACCGAAGCTAATATGAGTGATTCTCTGCGAGAAATCAGGCGTGCTTTACTAGAAGCAGATGTCAACCTTAAAGTAGTTAAAGCTTTTATTTCAAATATAAAAACTCGCGCTGAAGGTGAAGAAGTACTAAAAGGTATAAACCCGGCACAACAACTTGTTAAAATAGTAAACGATGAACTTGTTACTATCTTAGGCGGTCAAAATGCCCCACTAAACTTAAATCAAAAACCATCTATAATTATGATGCTTGGCTTACAAGGCTCCGGTAAAACTACTTCTTCAGCTAAATTAGCTATAAAGCTTAAAAAAGAAGGGAAAAACCCCTTGCTAGTTGCTTGTGATGTATACCGCCCAGCTGCAATTAAACAGCTCGAAACTCTTGCGCTACAATCACAAACAGCATTCTTTTCTATTGAAAATTGTAATGACGTTAAAAAAATTACTCAAGAAGCCATAAATTTTGCAAAAGAAAATAATAATAATGTTATCATCCTTGATACTGCAGGAAGACTCCAAATCGATACAAACATGATGGCAGAATTAATGCTGCTAGACAGAATATTCACGCCACAAGAAAAATTACTGGTAATCGATGCAATGACCGGACAAGAAGCCGTTAACGTAGCAGAAAACTTTAACGAACAACTCGGAATAACAGGCGTTGTTCTAACAAAACTAGACGGCGATGCTCGAGGTGGAGCTGCTCTTAGCGTTGTCTATTGCTGCAAAAAACCAATAAAATTAACAGGTACTGGTGAAAAATTAAATGCTTTGGAAGATTTTTACCCCGAAAGAATGGCAACAAGAATTCTTGGCATGGGTGATATTGTCTCACTTGTAGAGAGAGCTCAAGAAGCTATTGATGCCCAGCAAGCAAAAGAATTTGAACAAAAAATGAAAAAAGCTGAGTTTACATACTCCGATTTTTTAAAAATGCAAAAACAAATCAAAATGCTGGGATCGTTTGATCAAATTCTTGGAATGCTGCCTATCCCCGGTCTCAAAAAAGATGATCGTGAAGAAATTGCTAACCAAGGAGAAAAACAACTAAAGCGTATCGAAGCCTTTATTAACTCTATGACTCCGGAAGAAAGAGATAATCCCCAAATAATCAACTCCAGCCGTAAAAAACGTATCGCTAAAGGCTGCGCTATGGAATTAGCCGAAATAAATAGCTTTATTAACCAATTTGAACAAATGCGTAAAATGATGAAAGGCTTTTCCGGATTTCAACAAAAAATGAAAAAACACAAAAACAAATTTGGTAAAATCCCAAATATGCCAAATAGCTTCGGTAAAAAATTCCCATTCTAAAATTTTAAGCAAAAAAAAAGCCGTTTTACGGCTTATATTAATAATCTTGGGAGGAGATTTTGGGGATTTGTTACATGCATAATAAGACACTATTTTAAATTTGTCATGGTAAAATTTAAAATTGTTACATTATTTAATATTTTCCGCAAAACCCATGCCAGAGACATGTTCGATTTTGTCAAGTACTTATTGGGCATGACGGATATATTATTTTAATGTAAAATGTTAATAAACATTAAGGAAAATTATATGAAAAAAATATCTCGATTACTTAGTACAATTTTTTTAATAAGTTTATCTTCTCAACAAATTTTTTGCGCTACAACTGATGAGTTAAGAGAACAGGCAAAAATTTTATTTATGGGAGAAAAATACGAAGAAGCAGAAGAAACAACACTACAAATACCTATTGCAGATAGAACTGCTGCAGACTACTATCTTATAGGTAAAACCTCAAACAATTTTAAAAAAGCTTTAAAAGCATATGAAGAAGCCATAAAGTTAAAACCTGACTTTTACCCTGCATATTTTAACATAGCATGTTTATACTCAAATGTTCAAAACTATGAAAAAGCTATTTATTATTATAAATTGAGTATTAAGTACAAAAAAGACTTTGCTTATGCTTACTACAATTTAGGCTGTTTATATTTAAAAACTGAACAATATAATCTTGCAAGAAAAAGTTTTGAATCCGCAATAAAAATTAAACCAGATGAACCAGATTATTACTATAATCTTAGCTATACATACAAAAAATTAGACAACACAAAACGTGCTGAAAAAGCCATACATCTTTATAATGAATTAATAAAGAAACGAAACGAATCTTAGAATTTAAATAAACTAGCAATACTATCAATAACTGAAACACCATCAGCTACATTTTTCTGATCAGTTATTGCCGATTCAAGAAGTAAAATTGCATCCTTCAATCGTTTATCATCCGGCGCAAATTTTAATGCTTGCTTTAAATCCAGAAGTGCACTACGATACTGCCCCATAGCTTGATATGCAAGACCTCTTATACAAAAGACCATACTATTATTTGGATACAATCTAATCACCTTATCACAATCACTAACAACCTCTTTATACTGTCCCAACAAATATTTTAAGTATGCACGATTACTATAAGCACTTATATCTTTATTGTTTAAGGATATTGCTTTGTCATAATCTTTAAGAGCACCATCTTTATCTCCCTGCATATAACGAACTTTACCTCGATTATTATATGCAACACTCCAATTCGGATCTATATTAATAGCATCTGTATATGCTTCTATAGCACCATCAAAGTCTTTCATATCTGCTTTAATTTTTCCAATATTGTTATAAGTCGTGCTCTGCTTAGGATCAATATTCAATGACTCATTATAATCAGCTAAAGCACCCAAATAATCTTTTAACGCAGTTTTTACAAGCCCTCTGTAATAAAAAACATAACTATCTTTATTATTCAACTCGATAGACGCTGTAAAATCCTTTATTGCTAATGAATAATTTTTTATTTTATACGCGACATAACCTCGATTATTATATGCAACGCACCATTTGGGATATAAATTTATTGCCTCTGTATAATCTTCTATTGCTCCATTATAGTCCTGCATTTCGCTTTTAATCAACCCTCTATTATTCCAAGCGGTAAAATCATTTTTATTAAGACTAATCGCTCTATTCATATCATCTAAAGCTTCTTTTAGCTTTCCTTCTTTACAATAAAGCAAACCTCTATGATTATAAGCTTTTTGATAATTTGAATTTAACTTAATAGTTGTTGTAAAATGTTCAATTGCAGATTTTATATCTTTTAAGGCATGTTCACATCTTGCCATATAAAAATACAAATCTGCTTCTTTAGGGTTTTGCTTAACCATACTACGGCAAGTATCCAAAACTTTATCAAACTCATTGTTAGCTATTTGTTCATCAAACTCAAGTATTAATTCGTTCAACTGCTTAATATCCATATACTCACCATAATTATAGTAACAAGGTTTATTATAGCTTTTTTCAAAAAAAAATAAAATACTCCGACTGATATAATTTACACAAAAAAGAAAGAGGCAAAAGCCTCTTTCTAAAAAATTTTTTTAATATTAACCTCTAAGATTAAGTTTTTTAATCAAATCTCTGTATCTTTCAAGGTCAACTTTTTTCAAGTAAGCAAGAAGATTTTTTCTTCTGCCAACCATCATCAAAAGACCTCTTTTTCCTTGGAAGTCCTTAGGATTATTTTTCAAGTGTTCTGTCAATTCATTAATTTTTTCTGTCAACAAAGCTACTTGAACTTCCGCAGAACCTGTGTCTTTTGCATCTTTACCGTATTTTTCAACGATAGCTGATTTGTTTTTTAAGTTGATTGCCATTATAATTTTCCTTTTTATTTACTTACATTTCGGTGGTGTAAGTTCTTTTAATATAACATCTAAAAAATAGATTGCAAGTATGTTTTTAAGATTTTTTAAGATTAATTGTTATTTTGCAAGGCTATCTAAAAGGGCAATTTTCATAACAGAAATAGGCGGTTTTTGTCCAGTCCAAATCTCAAAAGCTTTAGCTCCTTGATGTATAAGCATTTCACAGCCATCTATTGTTTCCAAGCCACATTCATTCGCAGACTTTATTAATAAAGTTTTTCTAGGGTTATAAACAATATCATAAACAATAGCCGTCAAAGGCATAGTTTTTAGCACTTTAGGTTCAACTGGCATAAGATCCATTGCTTTTCCTCTCATTCCAATAGGGCTTGCATTAACAAGAATATAAGTATCAGACAAATCTGCCAAACTTTGGATTTGTTTTAAATTAAACCTAACAGTCAAAAACTGTGAACGCAAAAAATTAACCATATTGCTTGCATTGACAATATTTCTTGTATAAAAATCTATTTCAGAAATACCCAAACTACAAAGTCCAATTGCAGCCGCCCTAGCTGCACCACCTGTTCCTATTATTGAAGCTTTCTTTCCACTAATAAGTTTATTTTGTTCAGCACTAAACGCCGCCTTAAAACCATAAACATCTGTGTTAAACCCTTTTAAGGATTTATCCGGTAAAACTTTTACAGTATTAACACAACCCGCTATATTTGCCAAATCATCAAAATCATCAATCATCATTGTCATTGGAACTTTAAATGGAATGGTTACATTAAAGCCTTGATAGCCAAATCTTTTTATATCTTTTACTTTTTGAATCAAATCTTCCGGCTCTGTCTCCAAAATATCATATGTACCCTGCAGTCCAAGCTCTTTCATTACAGCTTCATGCATAACTTTAGACAATGAATGACCTAAAGGATAGCCCAAAATACCTAATTTAATCATTATTTTCAACCTCTGCATCCCGAATATACTTGCAATCTTTATTTGAGCAGGCAATTTTTGGCATCTTTTTTTGAATTTTTTTTACCAAAATAGCTCCACAAAGCGGACATTTTTCATCAATAGGTTCATTCCATAATATAGAAGTACATTTTGGATAATTACTGCACCCGTAAAACAATTTACCAAAACGCGATTTTCTAATAAGATATTCACCGTCACAATCTTTTTCTTGACACTTTATACCCGTAGTTTGGACAATTTTTTTACGATTCTTACATTTTTCATTAGTACACTGAAGATATTTTCCATACGGGCCACTTTTTATAAGCATATCGGCTCCGCATTTTTCGCATTTTTCATCGGCTTTTTCGTCCGCTACAGGTGTTTTCGACTCACCATCTAAAGACATCATCGTTTTACACTCCGGATAACCTTCACATCCTAGAAACTGTGTCCCCCAACGGCTTGTCCTAACAAGCATTTTTCTTCCGCAATTTGGACAAGTAACATCTGATTCTATCCGAACAAATTCCATATTTTTTTTAGCTTCGTCCACCGTTGAAATAAATGGCGCATAAAAATCTTTTAAAACTTTTACCCAAGTTGCCTTATTATCAGCAATATCATCCAATTTAGTCTCCATGCCTGCGGTAAACTTGTAATCCATAATATCTTTAAAATGTTGATTTAATTGAGCACATACTGTTTTGCCCAAAAGTGTAGGAGCTAAAGCCTTATCTAGTTTTTCAACATAATTTCTTGTCTGAATTTTAGTAATTATAGAGGCATAAGTAGACGGACGACCGATTCCATATTCTTCAAGAGCTTTAACAAGTGAAGCTTCGCTATATCTTGGCGGCGGTTGAGTAAAATGCTGTTTAGGATTAAGTTTTTTAAGTTGAACTTTATCACCTACTTTAAAATCAGGCATCTTGTTTGTGGAACAATCTTCGCTTTCAGAAATTTCATCCGGAGTTTCTTGATAAAGCTTTAAATATCCATCAAAGACAACTTTAGAAGTTCCAACTCTAAATTGATAATCTTTGGCATTAATCTCTACTGTCTTATTTTTTATAGATGCCTTTTCCATTTGCGAAGACATAAATCTGTCCCAAATAAGCTTATAAAGTTTGAACTGCTCAGATGTAAGATATTTTTTAATGCTTTCAGGAGTTTTATCCACATATGACGGTCTAATAGCTTCGTGAGCATCTTGAACATTTTTCTTACCTGCTTTAACGTAATTATTAGGTGTTTTTGGGTAATACTTATCACCATAATTTTTTACAATAAAATCTTTTGCGGCAGCTTGTGCGTCATCTGAAATACGCACTGAGTCAGTTCTCATATACGTAATCAAACCAACAGGTTCTCCCTCAATCTCCATTCCTTCATAGAGTTTTTGAGCAATTTGCATTGTCTTAGAAACTCCATAACCAAGTTTTGAAGATGCTTCTCTTTGTAACGTTGAAGTAATAAAAGGAGCAATAGGTTTACGAGTTGTATTCCTTTCCGTAATATTAGATACAACATACTCAACATCTTTTGCACTCAAATCTTTTAAAATTTTATCAGCTTCTTCTTTATTGGCTATTTCAATTTTTTTATCTTTATGTTTCACCAATTCTGCACTAAATGGAATTTTATCTTTTACGCAATCTGCCTCTATACTCCAATATTCAACAGGAACAAAATTATCTATCAATTCTTCTCGCTCAACTATCATTTTAAGCGCCACACTTTGTACTCGACCGGCAGAAAGCTTATAATTTTTCATCTTTTCCCAAAGAACTGGGCTAATTTTAAATCCAACTAATTTGTCCAAAATTTGTCTTGTTTGTTGTGCTTGCACAAGACTCATATCTATCTCATGCGGAGTATCTACAGCGTGCTGAACAGCTTTCGGAGTAATTTCATTAAAAACAATTCTTTTAATTTTAGTGCTTGGTACTTTTAATATTTCTTTTACATGCCAAGCTATTGCCTCACCTTCACGATCAGGGTCAGATGCTAAATAAACCATATCTGCCGCTTTTGCCGCTTTGTTTAAATTGTCTACAATATTTTTCTTTTCAGGAATAACAACAAAAGTCGGTGCAAAATTATTTTCTACATCAAAACCCATACCTTTTTTAGCAAGGTCACGAACATGCCCGTAACTTGCTTCTATCGTATATTTATCACCAAGTATTTTTTTAATTGTTTTAGACTTGGCTGGTGACTCTACGATAACCAATATTTTATTTTTGGATGTTTTTGTGTTTTCTTTTTTTGACTTGGTTGCTACCATACTTTTATACTTTTACGTTTAATACGTATTTCTCTCCTTTAATTTGTTTAATTATGCCCTTAAGCTCCAACATTGTCAAGACAGACATTAAATCGTCTAAATTAATTTTAGTTGAACTTATAATATCATCAAAAGTTTTTGGTTCAATAGTCAACTCATTAACTACTCTTTTTTCCAATAAATCTAAGTCAAAATCAACAGTTTTTACTTGTTTTACACGATTAAATGTCCATCCTAAAGCGTTTGTAATATCTTCAGCTTTGGTAATTAAAGTTGCCCCCTCTTTTAGCAATTTATAAACTCCCTCTGTATTAGGATTGGTAATGGAGCCGGGAATACACATCAATTCTCTATTTTGCTCAAGCGTTAAATTCGCAGTAATCATAGCGCCACTTTTTAAAGCAGCTTCTGCAATTAACGTTCCATAAGAAAGCCCGGAAACAATTCGATTACGAAGAGGGAAACGAAAGCTTAATGGTTCGAATGTCGGCCAATATTCACTGACAATAGCCCCATTGCCGTTTATAATCTCTTTATACAATTGTTTATTAGATGCAGGATAACAATGATCAAAACCACTTGCTATAACACCAATTGTTTTTAAACCGGCTTCCAAGGCAGATTTATGTGCAACCGTATCAATTCCTGCGGCTAAACCGGAAACTATACACAAATCAGTTCCCTCAAACTCCAACAATACTTTATTTAAGACATCTTTTGCACCACTGCTTGCACGACGTGAACCGACAACAGCAAGCGTTTTTTCCAAATTACAAACATCCAAACTACCCATAATAAACAATACTGACGGTGCATTATAAATTTCTTTTAACATTTTAGGATATTTTTCATCCTCTAATGTAATATATTTTATTCCTTTTTTTAAAATATATTCTATGCATTCATCAGGACAAACATTTTTTCTTTTTTCCAAAAAATATGATATTTGTTTTTTTGTTATACCTTCAACCTTAACCAACTCTGCACTTGAAACAGTCCAAGCATTTTCTATACAGCCAAAATGTTTATAAATCCGTTCCACAAAACAAGAACCGAGTTCTTCAATTGAGGCAAAAGCAAGCCAAAATTTATCTTTATCCACTATTAAACACCCTTCCACTTCAAATCGGGTTTTCTAGCCGCTAATGTTTCATCAACACGTTTTACCGGTGTCTTTTGAGGATGATTTAATACACTGGCCGGATCTACTTTTATTTCCTCAGCTATTTTTCGCATAACTTTAACAAATTCATCCAATCTTTCTTTACTTTCTGTTTCAGTCGGTTCAATCATCATTGCCTCATGGACAATAAGCGGAAAATAAACAGTAGGCGGATGGAATTTGTCATCCATAAGTCTTTTGGCAATATGAAGCGTATCAACCCCCAGTTCTTTTTGCCAGTCTCCAGATAACACGAATTCGTGCATACAAGGTTCATCATACGGAAGATAATATATATCTTTTAATTTTTCTTTTAGATAATTTGCATTTAAGACAGCATCCTCACTAACATGCTTTAAATTTTTACCCATCATCAAAATATAAGTATAAGCTCTAACTAATACACCAAAATTCCCGTAAAAAGCTTTAACCTTTCCTATAGAATGTTCTAAGTCGTATTTTCGATAATATTTTTCACCATCAAACTCAATAACAGGCACAGGCAAAAACTCTTTCAGCTTTTCAACAACACCAACAGGACCTGCACCCGGACCTCCACCGCCATGCGGAGTTGAAAATGTTTTATGAAGATTTAAATGAACAATATCAAATCCCATTTTAGCAGGATTAGTATATCCCAAAATTGCATTTGAATTTGCCCCGTCATAATACAATAAAGCTCCTGCTTCATGCATAATTTTTGAAATTTCTAAAATATTTTCTTCAAACAATCCCAAAGTATTTGGATTTGTAAGCATTATTGCGGCAACATCGTTGTTTAAAACTGACTTTAAAGCCTCTAAATCAACTTGACCATTTGGCAAAGATTTTACCTCTACAATGTCAAACCCACACATTGCTGCACTAGCAGGATTTGTACCATGCGCAGAATCCGGAATAATAACTTTTGTTCTAATCTCACCTTTTGTTTCAAAATATTTTTTAACAATCATCATTCCTGTAAGCTCGCCATGTGCACCAGCTGCAGGCTGTAAAGTAACAGCATCCATCCCGGTTATTTCTTTTAATGATTCTTGCAATTTATAAAGCAATTCCAACGATCCTTGCGAATCCTCATCACCTTGTAATGGATGAAGATTTGTAAAGCCCTCTAATAAACTTAATTCCTCATTGACCTTCGGATTATATTTCATCGTACATGAACCCAAAGGATAAAAACCACTTTCAATACAAAAATTCTTATCAGAAAGCTCCTTATAATGTCTCATCGCCTCAAGCTCAGAAACCTCCGGCAACAATGCATCTTCAGCACGTAAAAAACTCTGATCTATAAAATTTACATTTATTTCTTCATCACACAAAGAAATACCTTCTAATCCCTCAACTGATTTTTCAAAAATTAATTTCGTCATAAATTTCTCCCGATTTGTTTTAATTATACACCAAGACTTATTTTTGTAATAGAATGTAAATATAGAATTAAGTTAGATAGGGTGAAAAAAATGACAGAAACAAAAATGGAATATAAAAATACACTTAATCTGCCGCAAACTACACTTGAAATGCGTGCAAATGCTGCGATTAAAGAAGTTGAAACTCAAAAATTTTGGGAAGAAAAAAATATTTACCAAAAATCAATAAACCAAAGAAACAAAAATAATAAATTTATACTTCACGATGGACCTCCATATTTGAGCTCTGACAAAATCCATATAGGAACAGCCCTTAACAAAATTTTAAAAGATATTTTAATTAAATATAAGACTCAATCCGGATTTTATGCACCATATGTACCAGGATATGATGCACATGGACTTCCAATAGAAAACGCCGTTGTAAAAAATATTAAAGGTGGGAAAGAAGCACTCACTTCCCTAGAATTACGTCAAAAATGTCGTGAATTTGCAGCTAAAAATCTTAAAGGTCAAGAAGCAAACTTTAAACGCCTAGGGGTCTTGGGTAACTGGGAAAACCCATATCTAACAATAAAACCTGAGTTTGAAGCAGAACAAATCCGTGTTTTTGGAGAAATGTACCAAAAAGGATATATTGAAAAAGGTTTAAAGCCAGTTTATTGGTGTGCATCTTGTGAAACAGCCCTAGCTGAAGCAGAAGTTGAGTACCAAGATCATACTTCAACAAGTATTTACGTAAGGTTTAAATTTGATGAAGAAGACGCTTTGAAAATCTCAAATCTTGCCGGTATAGATGCCCAAAAAGAAATATACGCAATTATCTGGACAACTACTCCTTGGACTATCCCATCAAATATGGCAATATGCTTAAACCCACGTCTCGACTATACCTTGATAAAAAAGGATAAAGCTTTTTATCTCGTTGCAAAACAACTTGTTGGACAATTTATAAACGGTGTGGATTGGGCAGAAAACGAAATTGAACTTGTCGGAAAACCTATAAAAGGTCAAGATTTAGAGCTTTTTAAAACTACTCACCCTTTATACAACCGTAAATCACCAATCATATTGGGAGATCACGTTACACTTGAAGCAGGTACAGGCTGTGTACATACTGCACCGGGACATGGGCTTGAAGACTGGGAAGTTGGACTAAAATACGGAATAGAAGTGTTTTCTCCTATTAACGAAAAAGGTGTTTGGACTAATCAAGTACCAGAACTTGAAGGCGTTCCTTATTACAAAGGAAACAATATTGTAATAGAAATGCTTGAAAAAAATCATGCATTGATTTCTAAAACCGATATAACACACTCCTATCCGCATTGTTGGAGATGTAAGAACCCTGTTATTTATAGAGCAACACCTCAATGGTTTGTCAAAGTTAACAAATTTAAAGAAAAAGCACTTGAAGAAATAAGAAAAGTCAAATGGATTCCTTCATCAGGGGAACAAAGAATTTCAAACATGGTTGATGGACGTTCTGACTGGTGTATTTCTCGTCAAAGAGCTTGGGGCGTACCTATCCCGGTATTTTATTGCAAAGATTGTGGAGAAATAATTGTAACACCTGAAACAATAGAAAATGTTGCTTCTATTTTTGAAAAAGAAAGCTCAGATGCTTGGGTTAAATATGAAGCAAAAGATTTATTACCTAACAATTTTGTATGCCCAAAATGTGGGAAAAATCATTTTTCCAAAGAAACAGATATTATGGATGTATGGTTCGACAGCGGAATTACTTGGCGTGCAGTAGTTGAAAATCGTTCAGATGAACTTGGAGAAACCCCGGTTGAAATGTATCTTGAAGGTTCAGACCAACATAGAGGATGGTTCCAATCTTCATTGCTTACTTGTGTTGCAACAAAAGGTATTGCACCTTATAAATCGGTCCTAACCCATGGGTTTGTAATGGATGGTGAAGGCCGAAAAATGTCAAAATCCCTAGGCAATACCGTTGCTCCTCAAGAAATTATTAAAGTATATGGAACTGACGTATTAAGACTTTGGGCTGCCTCTGTTGACTACAGAAATGATAGCAAAATCGGTGACACAATAATTAAACAACTTGTTGAAATATTTAAAAAAACAAGAAACACTGCAAGATTCTTACTTGGAAATATTTATGATTTTGACCCATCAAAAGATATGGTTGCATATGAAGATCTGAATAATTTAGATAAATTTGCATTACATAAGCTAAATATTTTAATTAAAAATGTCACTGAAGCCTTTGAAGCATATGAATTCTATAAATACTTCCAACAACTTCAAAATTTTGCGGCAAACGACTTAAGTTCATTCTACCTTGATATTGTAAAAGACAGATTGTACACCCAAGGTAAAAAATCAAAATCCAGAAGATCATGTCAAACGGTTCTTTATACAATTCTACAAACTCTTGTAAGACTTTTGGTTCCTGTAATGCCTCATCAAGCAGAAGATATATGGCAAAACACCCCAGAATGTCAACGCAATGGACTAGAAAGTATTCTTTTATCTGACTGGCCACGCTATGATGAAAAACTTAACAATGATAAATTAGAAGAAGATTTCTCAAAAATCTTGAAATTAAGAGAAATTGTAACAAAAGCAATTGAACCGCTTAGAGCAGATAAAAAAGTTGGTAGTTCGCTTGAAGTTGCAGTTTATATCAAAACTCAAAACGAAACAGACAAAAACGTTCTTAAAGCAAATGAATCAGAACTTGGTAATATTTTCATCACCTCCCAAGCATTTTTAACTGATTCCGCCCCATCTAATGTTCTAAATTCATTAGAAGAAGAAGGCTATACAATATACGTAACAAAAGCACAAGGACAAAAATGCGAAAGATGCTGGAAATATAGACCCCTTGGAAGCAGCTCTACGCATCCGACAATCTGCGACGAATGCCTCGCTGCAATTTCAGAATAAAATTAATATTATTAATATACAAAAAGGCGTAATCATTTGTTTACGTCTTTTTATATTTTTATATATGTTTAGAATTTTAAATGGTTGTAAATGTTATAACTTTGTCTGCATAATTTTTTTGTTTAATAATTTTCATACCACTAAAATCAATATCCTCCTTTAACAGATGTTCAAAAACAATTATCCCACTTTTGTTTAAAATATTTTTTGTCAGAAATTGCTTAACTATCGGGTTATATAATCCCAAATTATAAGGCGGATCAACATAAATAACATCAAATTTTTCATCTATGCTCGCAATTTTTTTTATACTGTCGCCTAAAATAACATTAGGATGAAGCCCCAAAAGCTTGTAATTTGCTTTTATATTATAAAAGGTTTTTTTGTCTTTCTCAATTGCCCAAATTTGTCCAAAACCACGTGAAGCAGCCTCTATCCCCATAATTCCAGAACCAGCAAACATATCTAAAAATGACTTACCCTCAAAATCAAGATATTGTTTAAGAATATCAAATATGGCAGCTCTGGTTTTTGATAAAGTCGGACGAACATTATCCCCTTTGGGCGAAATAAGTTTTCGTGAATTAAATTTACCACCTGTTATATGCATACATAAAGTTTATAACAAATTTTCAGTTAAATATATATTGATTTAACTTTTGCAACAAAATATTTGAAATATAACTTGTTTACGCTAAAATAAAGTAACATTAAAACTAATCAAAGGAGAAATAAAATGACAGACGTTATAAAATTAAACGCTGAAAAAAGAAGCGAAGACAAAAATCCAAGACAATTAAGATCTGAAGGTATTTTGCCTGCAACTTTATACGGCAAAGGAATGGATAGTATCTCTATTCAACTAAATTCAAAAGATTTTACACAAGCATACAAAAAAAATGCTGAAGCAACTTTTGAACTAACAATTGATAAAAAGTCATACAAAACTGTTGCTCAAGCAGTTCAAAAAAATTACGCTACTAATGAAACTCAAAGCGTTGAATTTAAAGTTATATAATAAAAAACAAATAAAAGAAACGCCC
Organism: uncultured bacterium; assembly: GCA_949284985.1. Lineage (GTDB taxonomy): Bacteria > Cyanobacteriota > Vampirovibrionia > Gastranaerophilales > Gastranaerophilaceae > RGIG2134. The sequence goes on from CASDWY010000015.1 coordinate 24,762, forward strand.
TAAATTTAGGGCGTTTTTTATACTTTTTTTATATAAAAAGAGAGGGTATAACCCTCTCTCTTATATGTGATTAATATTATTAAGATTTATAAGTTGAATAAGCTTCCATCGCCATATCACCGGCACTATACAATTGAGCTGCTGTTATACCTAGTGCACCCAAACCAATTGCACCGCCAATTGTCTTTCTACCAACAGCCGATTCCATCGCTCTTGAAATCCAAGAAGTAGCTTTTGAGCCACGGAAAAATTTTGACATTTTTGCCGCAAAATCTGCAAGAATCGAAACATTTTTAGCTTTCAAACTAACTACTTTTTTAATATACTTTTGACCGGTTGTTGCAGCATTCCGCATAGTTCTTAATTTGCTTGCAACAACTGCGGCACCACTGACTCCACCTGCTGCCACAACTCCACTAATCGCAGCATCAGGATTATTTACATCAGTAGGATCTGCTATTGTTTTATGTATCCCATATTTAACTTTACTTGTTAAATCAGATTGAAACGAAGGAGAAATAGAAGGTACTTGCATTATGCTTCTCCTTTCATATTATCTGTAGCATTTCCTGCCGTAACAGCAGCCGGAATTGCCACTGCGGTTGCCCCAGTGTTTTTCAACGCTGTTTTAACCCACTGTTTATTTATATTATGCTTCTCTGTAAAACTCTTTATATAATTTACACATTTTTTAAATGCTGGAGCTACTTGTTCCTTTATACCACCAAGCTTTGTTTCTACAAAACTTACTACTTTTCCGAGTTTACTTTCGGGCTTAATTCCTGCATGTATATCTTTTACTTTTTTACCAAACATTTTTGCTGTTGCTAATAAAGCCGCCCCGCCTTTTTTAACCAACTTATTACCAAAAACAGTGCTAATAATGCTTTTTAAAGTTTGATAACCTTTAGGTGCAACTGTCTTAAATGTACAAAAACTTAATGCTCCAGCCATGACACTTACACCAAGTGTGCCAAGAGCAGAAAGCATTTTGCTGTCTTTGTTTTTTGCAATTTTTTCCCACTCATTACGCTCTTTTTCTATTTTATTTAACTCTACATCAAACTCATCATCATTAACTGACCAAGGCTTAACACCTTCTCCTCCTGATGTGAAAGATGGCTTTGATTGTAATGGTCTTATTGGTTGACAATTGATACTCTGAACATTCATCTTTAGAACTGCTCCTTTAAATAATCATTCGCTCATATATATGCTTGTAAATCATGTTTTTTGCCACTTTTCAAATATTATTTAATAAAAATTTACAATACTTGAGATATTTATTATTTTACTTCAAAGCCGTAAAAAAATCTCCATTTGTTTACAAATATAGCAATTTTTTACTGTTATAATTTTTTTTAAAGAAAGAAAAGTTGGGTTCAAATGTTAGAAGTAGGTCAAACATTAGCTAAATCAACAGTTACAGAGCAAACATTAAAGTCAGCCAAAACTGATAATGCGAAAATTTTTGCTACAAACAATGTAACAAAACTGTCAAATATGCCGATATCAAACATTGGAATTAATATACCCATTCCATTTACTGAAACTCCAGAAATAAATATCTTAAACGAAATTAAAGCCAAAACATACAAATTAGCTAATGGACAAAAAATTATTATCATCCCTAAAAAAGGACCAACAATAGTAAAAACATATGTAAATGTAGGCTCTATGAATGAACCTGATGATTTACGAGGTATCAGTCATTATATTGAACATAACCTGTTTAATGGTACTCAAACATTAAAAGCCGGTGAGTTTTTTAACAAAGTAAATAAACTAGGTGCATCAACCAACGCGGCAACAGGGTTTTCTATGACTAATTATTTCATACTCTCCCAACTATTAAAGCAAGGAGACTTAGAAGAAAAAATTAAAATTCATGCAGATATGCTCCAAAACCCCATATTCGCCCCAGACATGTTGGAAAAAGAAAGAGGACCGGTTATTTCAGAAATTAGTATGGTCATGGATGAACCAACTAATATTGCTACAAATCTTGCTATCAAAAATTTATACCAAATTAAATCAAAATCTCCAGATCTTATTGCCGGAACAATAGAAAACATAAAAAATGTGACAAGAAATGATGTTTTAAAATATTACAACACGCACTACACTCCGGATAACTTTATTACAGTAATTTCCGGAGATGTTAACCCGGATGAAACTATCCAACTAATTGCCAAATATTTTACAAAAAAAAATAACACTAAACCAACACAAAAAAAATTTGAACCCCTTTTTGCTCTGGAAAAACCAATCAGAATGGACTTGACCTCTGATAAAGCACAAGTTAGCTCGGTTATAACCGCTTTTGCAGGTCCGCAAAATAACAATACTAAAGATAAAATTGCAACAGAAGTATTACTAACACTATTAAGCAGTACTCAAAATTCAAAACTGCAAAAAGCTCTTGATACACTTCATCTTAATATAGAAGCCGGAATAGAAACAATAGGGAATAAACCTGCTGATCAAAAAGCAATTATTTTTATGTTAAATTGCACTCCTGAAAAAACAAATGATGCAATAGAAAAAATATACAAAGAAATTTTTAACCTGCAAAATGGTAAAATATCCAAAGAAGAACTTAATATAGCAAAAAAACACCTTAAAAACGGACTAAATGATATTATAGAAAGCTCCTCAATGCTAAATAACTTAATAGGGAATTCTTTACTGGACAACGATTTAAACTATATTACTAATTATGAAAAAATCCTTGATTCTTTAACAATAGAAGATATTCAAGAAGCAGCCAAAAAATATCTTAATTTAAATAAAGTCTCAATAGCTGTTGTAAATCCAAACAAAAACATTGAACATAAGAAAAATGCAATGGTTACATTTGGAAATAAAAATAGTCACTACTTAAAAAAAGAAGTTTTTGATACTTCTAAAATAAAAACTTATAGGCTTAATAATAATATAGAAATAATAGCTAATCCTGGAAAATCAAATTCATCTTCATTTACACTTACACTAACAACGCCAAATCCAGCAGCAATAAAGCCTGGCGTCGCAGAAATACTATCCGGAATGCTCAACCGAGGCACAAATCTAAAATCAAAAGAAGAATTTTTTAACGAAGCAGAAAATAACGGAATAAATTTTTCCTTTTCCGCAACACCAAATGAAATAACTGTTACAACCAAATCAAATTATGATGCAGCATTAAAACAGTTACAACTTACTAAAGAAGTACTTTTTAACCCCAATTTAACTCAAGAAAACTTTGAGTTTGTCAAAGAACAATTAAAAGAAATTATAACAGCACAACCCAAAACTGCTACCTTAAATGCATATTCAAAAATGTTCAAACATTTACCATATACTGCATCAAAAGAAGATTTTTTAGAATCTCTTAAAACGCTCACACTTGACGATGTAAAAGGGCTATATGTTTATATCTTGCAAAACGCATCAGGAGTCTGCACTGTAAATGCACCTTTCCAAAAGTACGAAAATCTTATTAACATTTTCTTTTCTGAATTAAGTTCAAACATACCAAAAATGAGACTTTTTGAACCTCAAATTTTTAATACTTATATACCAATTAAAAAAAATACAATAATTGCTCAAGCAGACCAACGCAATCAAGCTGATATTTCAAAATGTTTTAAGTTTAAAACTAATGGAAATATTGCTGATTTGGCAAAATTCTCTTTGCTTGATATAATCCTTGGCGGAACTGCAAATTCACGCTTATTCAACGACCTTAGAGAAAAACAAAAACTAGCTTACAGAGTTAGATCAAATATAGATTACATAGGCAACACAGGCGTTATGTCCCTTAATATAAAAACAACAACAGATGATCCTAACGAAGCTGAAAACAAATTAAATAATCTCTCAAAAGCACTTAAAGGTTTCGATAAAAATATTAATTTGCTTACTACTACACTTGTTACGGATGAAGAATTAGATAGCGCAAAGCTTTATCTAAAAACTAAAATACTAAATGAGGCTGAAACCTCCTCAGGACAATCTGATCTTTTAAGTAAATGTAAAAGTACCGCATATAATATAAATTTTGCTAACATGCTTTTAGATGAAATAGACAAAATTACAAAAGAAGATATAAAATCAGCCGCACAATATATCTTCCTAACTCCATCTTTAACCTCTATTGTTGCAAGTCAAAAAACTCTTGATTATTTTAAATCAACCTTAAAATAACTTGAACATAATTTAAACGTATATGATAAAATTATTTTATATTAAAAGGGAGAATAAATTATGTCAGATGACAAACAAATAATTGAATCTATACCAAGAAGTACAACAGAACAACTACAAATTGCAATAAATGAATTTAAAGGCAAAAAATATTTAGACCTTAGAATTTTTTATACAACAGATTCCGGCGAAACTTGGCTGCCTACAAAAAAAGGGGTAACTGTTCAACCCGAACATCTTCAACTTCTAAAAGATGCCATAGAAAAATCAATAAAAGCTCTTTCTGGCAAGGAATAAATTATGCCAAATTATAAATATGCCCTTGTATTAGTAAATGTTGCCAATTTGGGAACAAGAACGTTCAGCTACTTAATTCCTGATGAATTTAAAAGTACAATTAAAATCGGACAGCCTGTTTTGGTTTCTTTTGGCAATCAAGGAGTAATTAACGCTTTTGTCGTCGGTTTCTCGGATTATTTGCCTGAAAATATAAAAGCAAAAAGCATACTCGAAATCATTGATACAACCCCATTATTTGATCTCGACTACCTCAAACTTTTAGAATGGGTATCAAATTATTATTGCTGTGATCTACAAACTGTACTTAGCTGTGCTATACCTATGAAGTTCCTTACTAAAACAAAACGTATAGTAAAACTTTTAAATCCCAATTTTTGTGTAAAGTCTTCAAACGAAAAAGCTCTTCTTCAAAAAATTTCTCAAAAACCAATTAATGCAAGCTCATTACAAAAATTTTTAAAACTCACACCTTCTAAATTTTATGCGCTTATTAGAAAGCTTAAATCTCAAAATTATATAAGTATAGAAAATGTTCTTGATGAAAAAACACAAAAAACAATAAAAGAAAAATATCTAATTTTCAAACATAAAAACAATGCACAAAAACGGCAGCTTGAAGTTTTGGATAAATTGGAACAATTAAAAGAAGTAAAATTAATTAGCTTTGAAAAAGAATTTAAATTTTCAAGACAACGAATTAAAAAACTTGAATCCGAAGGTTTTTTAGAAATACAAGAAAGACCAATTTACAGAAACCCATTAAATATATTTGCGCCAAAAGAAATTGAAAAATTTCCAAAACTATCACAAGAGCAACAAAATGCTCTAAACGAAATTTTAAAACGTCAAAAAAGTAATCAACCAATATATCTTTATGGAGTAACGGGATCCGGAAAAACAGAAATTTATTTTAACCTCATTAAAAAAGTTTTAAACGAAGGCAAAAATATCATGTTTCTAGCACCGGAAATAGCTCTTGCTTCACAACTTACCCAAAGACTCGCAAAACGTTTTGGAATAGATACCACTGCGATTTGGCACAGTTCTATTTCTGATGGAGAACGATATGATGTTTGGCAAAAACTCAAGCAAAATAAAATAAGAATTTTAGCAGGCGCTCGCTCTGCGGTATTTGCTCCACTAAAAAATATTGGATTAATAATAATAGACGAAGAACACGAAAATAGCTACAAACAAACTACCCCATCACCCAGATACGATGCAAGAAAAGTTGCTGAAAAGTTAGCAACACTAAATAACTCAATGCTAATTTTAGGCTCTGCTACACCTGATGTAAATAATTATTATTACGCAAAAATTTCTAATAATCTTATCCAACTTAAAAATAGGTTTAATAATGCCTCAATGGCTCATGTTATTATACTTGACCTTAAAGAAGAAAAAACTGATGGCAATAACGGAATTTTTTCAAGAACCCTTATTGGTGCCATTCAAAAAAATTTAGAAGATAAAAAACAAACAATCCTTTTGATAAATAGACGCGGATTTTCAACTTTTACAATCTGTCAAGCTTGTCAAACAATTGTAAAATGCCCTAAATGCGCAATTCCATTAATTTGGCATGCCGATGAACAAAAGCTAAAATGCCATTATTGTGCATATGAACAACCCTTTTTGGAATTTTGTCCAAAATGCGGTTCTAGTGCTCTTAAACGCTCAGGAACTGGTATTCAACGTGTTGAAGAAATTGCTGCCAAATTATTCCCTAATGCCAAAATTGCAAGAATTGACAGTGATATTCTTGCTAAAAAATATGACCACATAGATATTCTCAAACAATTTCAAAATGGTGAAATTGATATTCTAATCGGTACACAAATGATAGCTAAAGGACTAGACAACCCAAACGTAACTATAGTAGGCGTTATTAGTGCAGATTCGAGTTTTAACCTGCCTGATTATAGATCTTGCGAAAGAGGGTTTCAACTCTTAACACAAGTCGCAGGACGTGCTGGGAGAGGAGATTTCGAAGGGAAAGTATATTTTCAAACAAATAATCCCGAATTCTATGCCATTAAAACAGCACAAGAACAAAATTATGAAAATTTTTACGAAGAAGAAATTCAATCCAGACTGGAATTTGATTACCCACCATACTCTCAAATTATACGAATTGTTGTCTCATGTGAAAATAACTACAGAGCTGAAAAATCTGCTCTTGAAATAGCAATGCGCCTAACTGAAATTATAGACAAAAGAAATATTAGCGAACATATTATCATACTTGGTCCATCTGCCTGCATTTTTGAGCGCATCCGAGGTGAATACCGATTCCAAATTTTAATTAAAAATAAACTTTATGAAAAAGGACATTTCCTTATTTCATCTTTTATTTCAAAAATCAAAATGCCGGAAGACATCAAAATGGTCGTAGATGTTGACCCATCAGATATTTTATAGAACTAATTATCTACAAACTCAGGTGTTGTGCATGTTCCAAGCTCTTGAATTATCGCTTCTGGACAATCAGATGTTGCAGTAGTAACCCCTGAACAAAATTTTGCCTTATATGCAGCTTTATAACATTTCTTACAATAACTTATTACAGTACTGTTAGCCTTTGTAAGCCCATATGCTACAGAATCTTTATCCTCATACAATTCATCACAAATGCTACCATCTTTAATTTTATCCCAATATTTTTTAATATCTGCAGCAGAAACAATTTGTCCATTACTATATGCCGTTTCTATTGCCTCCCTCATTTCACTATCTTCTACACACATTTGAATTTTTCCAGAACCTTTTTCTCTATATGGGAAAGGATTCCCAGTAAGACATTGCGCCTCCGAATAACTCAAGCGATTTCCCATACCGGTTCGTTTGTCCGTACCGGCTTCAACGTACATTGCAGTAACAGAATATAATTCAGGATCTCTCGCTGCATTACCTTTTATTTTTGTATAATTTTCATTTACTTTTATTGGTGAACCCGAAGGTCTAATTCGCCCATTATATAACAATTCAAATGTTAAAATATCCTTATCAGAACGATTATCTCCACTTACGCCATCCAAATCAACACTTATCATAACATATCTTTCACCACCATCTGCTGGAGAATTAGAAAAAGAATTTGTTAAACCAAAAAACCTCATCCCATTAATAGTAGTCATATTGGGTAAATTAGGTATTATGCTTCCAACGTTTATATCACAATTTTTTTCCCCAACCGTATTAACAGTCTCAAAAAAATCATTACAAATATCCAATGGCATATTGATAACATACCCTCTAGTTACAGTAGATGCATAACTAGCCATATTAGCCATAACATTTTTATAAGCGTACTTTATAGGCAAAGAATCCCTCTTTATAGTTTTTTGATAAATCACAGACAAAAGCCCAACTATCGCAAGTAATATTAATAATTCTAATAATGAGGTAGCAACTTTTTTATTGTTTCCAAACATTCATAATAATCCTTAAACTCTATAACTCCATTTTGAAGACTCAAATCATTTTTGTCAACATTTAAAACTGTTGAATTTTCTTTTACGGCACAAACCCTAACTCCTCTATCAATTGCATCAAAAACAATAGAACTCCCCAAACAATTATAAGGAACAACAAGCGCACTAACTTCATCAACTCGCAGACTGTTATCCGGAATTTTTTTTGATATATGCGGCGCATTTTGCAATCCAAGCAAAATACAAGGTAAAAATGTCGGAGTTATATACTCTGCACTGGCACGAGCATCCACAATCTCAGAGGAAATTTCACTATCACAAAACGCAGGAGCATGTGCTATGGGAATAAACAACCTACTTGAAAGATAATGCGATATAACCGCTTCAATTCCACCAACTACATCAACAGCTTCACCTTGAGCATATCCATCATTTTCATTTGGACTATCAAAAAGCGTTACAACTGCAATTGCATTAGCACCTTGTTCTATAAGTTTTTTAGCGGAATTTAAAAGTGTTAAAGGATTATTTAAACACCCAGAAGAAATACCCGTCTGCGTTATAAAAAACTCGACGCCGCAGGGTTCCTCTGTACATTCAATTGCAACTATATCAACTCCATAAACCGTTTTTACCGCATTTATAGTATTAATATGAATATTTTTAATATCTTGAGGAATCGCTTTATCAAAAATAACACCTATTTTGTTATCAATAGACGGAATAAGACTAATTTTTCCTTTAAAAAATTCACTTAACGCCCACCCCTCAACATACAACATATTTTCCGTAATACCAGAAAAACACGCAGCATTCACAACATTAGGATTAACTATCAAATTAAATTCTTTAGCAAATTTTCTTGCCCAACAACTTGCATCACCTGCAAATCCCCCAATAGATGCACCAACTCCGGTTGGAACAACAAATGCTACAGTAGGTCTGTTCTTACTTATCATATTTCGAGTTTTTCACCTGGTTTAAGAATAACAGCCTCTATTCCTAAAGTCTCAAGCTTATATTTAAACAAATTAACATCCGCATTAATTGCCGGAAACGTATTATAATGCATAGGAATAACCTGTTTAACTCCAAGCATTTGACTGGCAATTACTGCTTCTTCAATTCCCATTGTAAAACATCCGCCTATAGGTAAAAGTGCTATATCCGGTTTGTAAATTTCTTTTATAAGCTTCATTTCATTGCTTAAAGATGTATCTCCGGCATGATAAATTTTAACGTCTCCCACACGAATTACTAACCCCGCAGCTACACCACCATATTTACCATCCGGGGTAGAAGAACTGTGAAATGCAGGCACATACCATACATCACCCCAATCAAATTGAATTCTTCCTCCCAGATTAACTCCTTTACTTTTTGCACCTTTTTCCGAACAATAATTTGCAAGCTCAAATACTGCTGTAATTAATGCATGCTTCGTAATAGAAATCTCTATAGCATCTCCTAAATGATCTCCATGGGCATGCGTAAGCAAAATATCCCTTATATTATGGTTATGCCAATCATAATCAGCAAGCGGATTTGAACTAATAAAAGGATCAATCAAAATTGAACGACCATCTACATTTAATGCAAAAGCACTGTGCGCAATATATTCAATGTTCATAAACACCCCTATTTATTCTCCAAAGATTGTTTCAAAGCAACTTCAAGTGTTTTAATCTTTGCTTCTAAAACTTCAACTTTAGACTGGTTTGATTCTTTTATCACAGTCATTTTTTCAAGCTGCCTTTTATATGGTTCCATCTTGTCTTTTTGATAAACTACAAAAGCACACCCACAAAAAATACCTGCAATAAAACCAACTACAAAAACTCCCAACACATATATAAATGAGTTAGTAAAAATCGTAAGTTTTAAAAACGGAACTGACAAAGCAATATTAGCCGACGGATTTTCCCAAGCTATAATAGCAACAAATGCAACTATAATTAAAGATAAAATACCAAAAACATATTTCATTATTTATAACCTCTTACTTCGCAAATAATTTAAAACCCTTTTTATATCATCATCAGGTTCTAGTGTTATTGTTGTAATAATGTTATCGCTCAATCGATTGAATGTCAACCTATAAGCTTGCAAAACCTGCTCGGTAGTTTTTACATTTATTCGTCCGCCACCATAAAGACTATCACCAACAATAGGATGCCCAATATGCTTTAAATGCACTCTAATCTGATGAGTTCTACCTGTTTCCAACTCTAACTCAATGTAAGTATAACCTTTAAACCTTTCAAGCACCTTTACATGCGTAACAGATGGCTTACCTCCTTCTATCACTGTCATTTGGGCAGGATTTGAAAAATTGCGCCAAATTGGAGCATTTATAGTTTTTTCATCAAATTCAAGATTTCCAGTAACAACCGCAAGATAATTCCTTTTGGCAGTTTTCTGTTTTATTTTTTCAGCTAAAAGAATATGGGCTTCATCATTTTTAGCTATCATAAGTAAACCTGAAGTATTGCGGTCTAAACGATGAACTATTCCAGGGCGCATATCACCATTTATATGAGACAAATTATCTCCAAACTTGTACAACAACGCATTTACAAGAGTATCCTTCTTTTCCGATGAAGTCGGGTGTGTAAGCATATTCTTAGGTTTATTCACAACAAGCATATCTTCATCTTCATATCTTATATCAAGCTCTATATTTTGCGGCTCTATAATTATTTTTTCTGGTGGTTTATAAAATAAAACTTCATCTCCTTCTTTAAGCACAGTTGCAACCTTAGCTTTTTTTCCATTAAGTCTGATTAATTCTTCCTTAATAAATTTTTGAATTTTGCTGCGTGAATATTCCGGAAACTCCGCACAAACAAAATTATCCAATCGCTCAAAAGCAGACTGCTCATCTACTAAAACCTTAATCGGACTTTCCATTCAACCCTCTCTTTTCAAATAATATTGAAACTATTAAAATAACTGCACCTACATTTATAAAAACATCTGCAAGATTAAAAACAGGAAATTCAATAAAACTCAATTTTATATAATCGGTAACAAACCCATCAAAAAACCTCTCACACATATTTGATAAAATACCTGCCAACAAAACGGCATAAGCATAAATATCTAAATTTTTTAACTTTGTATAATTTTTATGCACATAAAAAATTATACTTGCAGATACTATTAACGCAAAAATACCCAAAAAATAATTTGACTCTTTTAAAACAGAAAAGGCAGCTCCTGTATTTTTCAAATAAGAAAAATCAAAAAATTTATTATAAAAAATTGTATGCGAATTTGATATAACCCACACAAGTTTTTTAAAGCAAAAACACACCAAAAAACTAACACTCAAAAAACTATAAAATCTACAAAGCCTAAAGTTCAGAAGCTTTTTCATTTGGCTGTGCGTCCAACTTAAAGTTTTTAGGTTGTATAACATTTACTCTAGTAATTAAAAAAGCCACACCTGAAACACTTAATTTCATGTCCATAGATTCATCAATCTCAGCTTTTGTAATCCCAACAGAAACAACTGCCTGCTCATTATATCCGTCTTTGTTTGCCCTAACAAACCGCTCCAAAATTCCATCCTCTTTTAATTTACGAAAAACCTCTTTGGGGCGTTGTGCAGGGTAAGTAATTTTTTCGTTTGTAATTGAGCCTAAAAGCATTTTGTTAACAGGCATATCTGCAGCAAACAATACAGAATACTCCTGCCCGGCTACTACTGTATACGGTGCAATTATATCAAATGAAATAGATTTAGCGTCTCCATATTTTAAAAAAGTTTTTTCTGAAATTGCAGCATCAGAAGTTATAACCCATTTGTTTCCGTTTTTTTGCAAATAATAAACAACACTTGATGAACTTTCTAACGTTCCTTTATCCTCTAAATATTCAGAAGGTTTTGCTGCATTTCCACTAACCGTTTCTTTGGTTTGAACTGTAGCATAATCCCCATTCACAGTAATCTGCTCTATTTGATTGGTATAAGCCATATCCGGATATGCGTCCCAAGCCTGCTTTACTAATTCAAAATACATATTTAAATCAAAACCGTCCGCATTCACATATTTATCGTCATAAAGAGATTTTAACTTATTAATATTATGCTTATTGCTATATTTTGTATAATTTGTAAAAAGCTTTGTAATTTGCTCTTGCGGATCAGCTGAGAAAAGCTTACCAAAACCAATTGATGCTATTTTTTCATTTATTTCATTATAATCTTGCGCAAAAACTTGATTGGTAAACATCAAAGCTATACTAAGCGCTAAAACAATTTTTTTCATCTAATTCCCTTCAACTAAAACTTCGCGTTTTCTATATCTAAACCACAAAGCTAAATCTGTACTCACAAGAATAAGGTTTGCCACATAAAGCCATATTACAGCATCAGGTTTATAAAGGCACTTGTGAATAATTCCACATACATAACCAATTATAATTAAACCCAAAAAAACAAGACTCTTGCCTTTTACATTCTTTGTTTTATATGTTTTTATAACTGCAAACGGCCAGCTTGCGCCAAAACAAATCAACATTAATGCTTCATAAATACTCATTACAAGTTCCTTATTCTAAACTTTTAAACCAATTTTAACACAAATCACCAAAATCAATAATATTGCTTTAAAAAATATTTATATTATTAAAAATCTTTAAAATTTATTAACATATCGATAAAATTATCTGAAATTTCTTTACTATTTAAAATATTTCACATAATATGTTATTAGTTAAAGAATAGCCTTTCTATCGGAAATAATACTAAACGAAAAAGGGGAATAAGGTTAAAAATTCTAATATCCTTTGGTTGTTGCCAAAATCCGAAAGAAAGAAGTATACTAAACTAAAACGTATTAGACTAAATAAGAGGGTCAATTAGTGGAAAACTATGACATTTTTGGAAAAAAAGAACCTGTACAATTAAGTGCAGCAGCTGATAATAACACTGAAATGCCTAGCGGTGTAAATCCTGCAGAAATTAAAGTTATAGGCGTTGGTGGTGGCGGCGGAAATGCTGTTAACAGAATGATTAAAGCCGGATTAAGCGGAGTAGATTTTTGGGCAATGAATACAGATGCTCAAGTATTGGGTATGAGTTCTGCAAAAAATAGAATTCAACTAGGAAGTAAATTGACCCAAGGTCTCGGTGCCGGCGGTGATCCATCAATCGGTGAAAAAGCAGCAGAAGAAACTCGTGAAAACATAATGCAAGCCCTTGATGGTGCTGATATGGTATTTATTACTGCAGGTATGGGCGGTGGTACAGGTACCGGTGCGGCTCCTATTGTTGCTAAAATTGCAAAAGAACTTGGCGCATTAACTATAGGTGTCGTTACTAAGCCGTTTACTTTTGAAGGGAAAAGAAGACTTAACCAAGCACTTCAAGGCTTAGAAAAATTAAAAGAAACTGTTGATGCACTTATTGTTATTCCTAATGATAAATTAATGGAAGTTGTTGATAAGCGTACAACAATGAGAGAAGCTTTTCATGTAGTAGATGAAGTTCTCTTACGTGGTGTTCAAGGTATTTCTGACATCATAACAGTTCCAGGACTCATTAATGTTGATTTTGCAGATGTTAAGGCTGTTATGGAGTCTTCAGGCTCAGCTCTTATGGGTATCGGTCGCGGTTCTGGCGAAGGAAGAGCTATGGAAGCAGCTACTGCCGCTATCAATTCACCTCTACTTGAAACTACTATTAATGGAGCTTCCGGTATTATTCTTAATGTAACCGGTGGACCTGATATGACACTTCATGAAGTTACCGAAGCAGCTCAAGTCATTCATGATGCAGTTTCTGAAGATGCTATTGTTACGTTTGGCTCTGTAATTGACGACAGAATTCAAGGAGAAATACAAATTACTGTAATTGCTACAGGTTTTGAACTAAAAAATGCTATGCCTAAAGCAAAAGAAGAACCAAGAGCGCTTAGCGCTGCTGATTTCTTCTCCAATTCCTTTAGTGCTAATTCAATATCAGAACAACCTCAATCAATACCGGTTGTTAACAAATCTGCTCAAGAAGTAGCATCAAGTCTTTTGGATATTCCAGAATTCTTAAAAAAATAAAAATAAACTAACCTAAAAGACCGACGACCAATCGTCGGTCTTTTATTGTTAATTTTACTTAATAAAACAGCAAAAAGCTAACTTTAGAAAACTTATTACTTACAAAGATAAGGCATTATTTTGATTTCTATAACAAATAAAATTTCAAATTATTCTCCCATCTTACCTGTACACAATTACAAATTTACTGCAGGTATTTCTCAACAAGCACATAAATTTAAAGAAGATGGAAACGAATATTTAAAAATAAATAAACTAACCGAAGCAATAGAGTGCTATAAAAAAGCTATTGCAATTTCTCCTAACTTTACTGATGCTTACTTTAACCTTGGGAAAGCCTACATATTTCAAAAAGACTACAATAAAGCCATCAAAGCTCTTGAAACAGCATCAAAACTTTCACCTAAAGATAATGAGATAACCACAACTTTAGCAGAAGCATATAAAAATAATGGACAATATTCAAAAGCGACTAAAGAATTTGAAAAAGCCTTTAATACAGAAAAAAACTCTGATTACATTAAAAGAAATCTTTCTGAATTAGAGAACTTAAGCTATGCAATATTTAACCCGCAAAAAGCATTTGAATTAAAACAAAAACAAGCACAAGATAACTTAAATTCTGCCATTAATATTGTCAAAAAATATCTACCCAAAGATTATCTTGCAAGTCTAAGCGACGTTGCAATAACTTTTGACTCAACAGAACAAATGGGCGGCAGGAACAATATAGCACAATATGAACATGCTAAACGTAAAATTACAATAACTGCAGATTACATATGGGCAAATCCTCATCTTATATGCGCCTATCTTGTACACGAATTTGTCCATGCAAAAGATAATGACCCCTATACTTCGATTATTGAAGAACAAGATGCTTATACAGAAGCCGCAAAATTTTGGCAGACAACCTCTAAAAAAATAAAGCCCCCCATCAAAGACCCGGAAATGGATTATGTTTTAGAACTTTACAATCAATCTCCACAAAGTTTAAAAGACAGAGTAGCCGAGATATATAAACTCAGAGATCCTAATATAGCAACAACCTCGCCTAATCACCCACCATCAAACAACCTAAATACAAACAATTTACAGAATACAACAAACTCACAACCTCTAAAAAGTTATAATATTATTGCTTAAATAATAGAAGGTTTTGCTTTGTTTTTAAATTTTGTTATAGAAGACTGGAACAACAAATCCACATGTCCAACCGGACCATTTCTATGCTTTGCAACAAGAACCTGTGCCAAGCCCTTATTTTCACTTTCTTCTTTATTATAATATTCATCTCTATATATAAACATTACAATATCTGCATCCTGCTCAATGGCACCAGATTCTCTTAAATCTGACAACATAGGTCGTTTATCGTTTCTTGACTCAACGGCACGTGACAATTGAGATAAAGCAATAATAGGAACATTTAACTCTCTTGCAAGTGTTTTCAAACCTCTTGAAATAGCTGAAACTTGTTGAAATCTATCATCCGAAGAACTGCCTTCCATCAATTGTAAATAATCAATAATAATCAATGCCAGATCTTTTTCTTGCATAGCCAACCTGCGGCATTTTGCACGAATATCCATAACTGTCACACCAGATGTATCATCAATATAAATTGGGGCATCCATAAAAACATTCATACACTGAGTCAATCTTGCCCAATCTGAAGATCCCATATTTCCCGTTTTCAAGTTCTGAGAATCCACTTCTGCCTCACTACACATCATACGAGAAACAAGCTGTTCTTTTGGCATCTCTAACGAAAATATAGCTACCGGTTTACGTTCTTTTAACCCCACATGCTGAGCAATATTAAGAGCAAATGCTGTTTTTCCCATTGACGGACGAGCAGCCAAAATAATTAAATCTGATTTCTGCAGCCCTGAAGTCATCTCATCAAGATCATAAAACCCTGTACTAATTCCGGTTAACATATCTCGGTGATTATATCTATATTCAATCTTATCAAATGTTGGAACAACTAAATTTTTTATAGACTCTAAATCAGAAGTAGATCTTTGCTGAGCAATATCAAAAATAAGTCTTTCCGCATTATCCAAGACATCCTCTGTTGTTCGACCATCATAAGCCATAGAAACAATTTCAGATCCGGCATTTATAAGTGAACGCTTAATTGCTTTTTCTTGAACTATTTTTGCATAATACTCGACATTTGCCGTAGTTGTAACCCCTAATGCAAGATCATTAATATAAGCCCTGCCACCAACAGCCTCCAACTTATCTTGTTCTCTAAGCATTTCTGATACTGTTACTATATCAATGGCATGGTTATTTGCATACAAATTTAAAATTGCGCTATAAATAGTTCTGTGCGCAGGCTTGTAAAACGTTGCCGGTTGCAGGTACTCTATCACCTTATTTAAACAAACAGGATTAGTCAAAACTGCGCCCAAAATAGCCTCTTCTGCCTCCAAACTTTGTGGGGGCAGTTTTACTTGTGCATTCTTTTCCACTTTTACTATATTCGTTGACATACTATAATTGTATACAAACTTAAATTAGATATCCAGTTTTTTAATGATTTTTTTACTTATCATAATATTAGTGATATAATAATATGTATGAAGTATGTAAGATGGTATGATGAAGATCCGTATCTTTCCCCAGTAATGAAAATTCTGGAAAAACTTCCTGTAGATATTCAGGAATCTGTAGCACAGGATCTTGTTCAAATTGTTATGAGCGCTCACAACGGTCAAAACGACACCAAAATTGAATATCTTAATAATAATCTCAGAGATTCTTACCGCCGCTGGTATGATGCCAATCCAAATCTTTTATCCTCTATCGAAATTTTAAAAACTGCAGACAACAAAACTAAAAAAGAAGTCTGTGAATCTGTCCTTGAATTCTTATTTCAAATATTAGTGCAGGAACATCTTATTGATGAATAAAAATGTTTTAGTCACAGGCAGTTCTAAAGGTATTGGTAAAAGTATAGCAAAACTGCTCTGCAATAGTAATTATAACGTTTATATTTGTGCACGCAACTCAACATTGTTAAAAAAAACAGCAGAAGAAATAGGCGCAAAAGCATGGTTTAGCTGTGATTTAACAAATTTTGATGATTGTCAAAATTTAATTAAAAATATTGAACCTATAGATATACTCATTAACAACGCGGGTAGCTATGTATGGACTCCAATCGAAAAAACTAAACGAGAGGATATAAATAATATTATTGATTTAAACATAAAGGCGACTTATATTTTAACAAGCCTCTGCGTTGAGCATATGAAAAAACAAAAATGGGGCCGCATAATCAATATCGGCTCAATATCAGGAGTAATAGGAGAAGCAAATGCGTCTTTGTATTCTTTAACAAAATCAGCTCTTAATGGCTTTTCTAAAGCACTGGGATTAGAACTTGCCGAATATGGAATCACCGTTAACACTATTAACCCCGGCTGGGTAGAAACAACTTTAGCGGAAAGTTCAATTCAAACAAGTGACTTTACAAATGAAGAAATTTTAGAAATTATTCCTCAAAAAAGATTTATACATCCAAAAGAAATAGCTAATCTTGTAAAATATCTTATCTCTGAAGACGCAAAAGGACTCACAGCACAAAACATAAGCCTTTGCGCAGGATTATCAGCCGGTTAACTCTGTGAAGCTTCAAGCGAATCACAAATGCCTTCCATTATATTTATATAATCTTCTTCCGGTAAAGTGGAAATCGTTAAAATTGCTTGATTTAAATAAGGATACTTATCATACCAACGACGCATATTGCTGGCTTGATACAAACCCAAAACTCTATCCAAACCAATACTTAATGGTTGCTCTGTTTCCTCTTCTTTGTGCGCTGTTTTTATTGCACTCGCTATGGACATAATATCCTGTGATATTTGATACTGGCTTTTAAAATCTAATTCCTTTAATAATTTAAAAGCTCGCTCTGTTTCTTTGTGCCTGTCATACCAGCGTTTTTTTTCAGTCATCCTTCACCCACAATATTATTACAAGATTATTATACTCTCGAATAATGGACATATCAACAAATTTACATTACTCTAAATTTAGTTTAAAATAATAACCACAAGTATTATTTATGGAGTTTGTTTGATGAAAGCACTTAAAATCTTTGGTATAGTTATATCGTCTTTAATTGTGATAGCATATATGACATTTTTGTTTGTTTTGCCCAATGCTATTAACTTAAATCAGTTTAAACCCAATATAAATTCTATTGTTAAATCTCTTGCCGACTTGGACTTCAACTCCAAAGATATTAAAATGAAAACAACATGGAATTTTAAGCTGAACCTTATATTTAATGATGTATCAATCAAATATCCAAATAAAAAAGAGCTTATTTCAACAAAACAAGCAACAATAGGTGTCAATTTAATTCCACTTATAAGGTCAAAAATAGAATTATCTTCAATTAAACTTACTACCCCAAAGCTAAATATAAACTTTGAAAAAGATAACCGCTATGACCTTGAAAAATATATCTCAAATATTTTGGGAAAAAACTATGCTAATCAACAAAATAAAACTGAATCAGAAACAAATTTAAAACTTTCTGACAACATGCCAGACATAATTTTAGAAAACTACATTATCACTTTAAACGACCAAAAAACTCAAGATAATATTAAAATAAACGGAAAAGAATTTAAAATCTATGAATTCAAACTTAATCACAAAATAAAAATTAATACTGCCGGAGAATTATTACTAAATGATAAAAACTGCGTAAATTATAAAGCCCAAATTGACAGTTTCTTGCCCAAAACAACAAATAGTCAAACAAACCAACCTATAAATATCCCTCAATTTAATTACAATCCAATCCCTGTAATAAAAAATTATAATTTTAAAGCAGATATAGATACAAATCTGAAAATTTCATCAAAAGACAATGATATCCTAATTAAAGGCTATTTTAATACCACTAATTTAAACTATAAAATTCAATCACAAAACCTTAACCAAAACTTTATAAAACTCGCGTTCAACGGAAATAAAATTGACATTAAATCTGATTTATACGTGGATGCTAAAGAAAAATTTATAATAGATGGTGTTTTTAAAACCGGAAAAAATCAAAATATTGACCTTAAAATAATATCTGACAAAATTGACTTGGTTGATATTCAAAGAGTATTAATCGCTATAACAGATATTGCAAACATAAAAACAGATATTTCCAAACTACGTGTTAGTGGTTTTTTAGACTCAAATTTCAACATAAAAAGTGATTTTAAAAAAATTCAATCACAGGGTCATTTAAAAATTGCAAATGCAAGCATTAAACACACTGATCTTCCACTTGTTATTAATTCTATAAAGTCGGATTTAGACTTTAAAAACAACAATATTAGTATTAACAACACCTCAGCACTAATAAATAACTCATTATTCAAAGCAACAGGAAATATAGATAATAAAGCTAATGCAAATATCAAAATCACAGCTGATAAACTTCCTCTTAGCTTGCTATATAATGCTTTTTCCCCAGAGTTCATAAAGAAAACACTAAAAATTAATGACGGAGCACTTACAATAAATGCCCTAATCAACGGTAAACTAAATAAAATAGAGCCAAAAATAAACTTAGCTCTTGAAAATTTTAAGCTTTACGAAACAAATTCAAATACAAAATTCGCACTAGCATCAGCAAATATTGACTTAAAAGCAAATACAAAAGGTGAATATGACGGCTTAGCAAAACTTAAAACTGCAAACTTAAACATAGCTAATCCAAAAACAAACTTAACTACGCCATCAATTGAACTTGATTTTGACACAAAAAATATTAAGCTAAAACCTTTCTCTACCTCCTTAGACAACTCAAAATTTACAATTGATGGAACAATTAAAGACTATACTTCAAAGCTAAATGCACAATTTAACCTAAATGGAAATCTTGTCGCTACAGACATAAAAAAATATATTCCTAAAGAATATCACCCATATATTACAGCTAAAGGCTCATTACCCATTAAAGCAAGCATTAAAACTGATGGGCAAAATACCCAAATTAATGCACAAGCCCTTGCAAATGCTCAAAACCATTTAGCAATACTAAATATTAATAGCCTCAAAAACAATTCAAGCATAACCAACCTAGATATAGAAACAAACGGTAATATTATAAAAATTAAAGATATAGGACTCTACGGTCTAAATCAAAATATTAGTTTGGGTGATAATCTAAGCAAAAATTTAAATTCTACAACTAAATTGGTATCTTTAGATGGCAAAATATCCAACCTAACTCAAAAAAATCCAACACTACAAAATATTAAATTTACAACACCAAATATAATTAATGCCTCTATACCAGGAATGCAGAAATCATCACTTTCGTTTAAAACAGATTTAAATATTTCCGGAACAACATCAACACCAATAATTAAAGGAACTGTATCAATTCCAAACTTATCAATAGATGATTTTAAAATTTCCAGCAAAAATACAACTCTTAACTTTAACAAAGAAACAATTGCAGCCAAAAGCCAATTACTTAATTTAAATGGCTCAACAATTAGCTTTGACAGCCTAATAAGCACAAATTTTAATAAATATACAACAATCAAAACTCTCAATATAAATTCAGAGTATGTCGACATAGATAAACTTATCCAAATAATAGAACTTGTACCGCAAACAAGCGTTACACCAAGTGCCAGTGTGCCAATAATTATCGAAAAAGGACATGGAAATATTACCAAAATTAAATCAGGTAATATAATTGCAACAAACGCATCAAGTGATTTCACACTAAAAAATAATTTATTTAAACTTAACTCCATTAATGCAAATGCATATACCGGAGTTATTGCAGGAAACGCAGAATACAACATTCCATATGAAACAACAAAAGTAAATATTCAAGGTAGAGGCTTAGATTCTAACTCTGCCCTTATGATACTTAGCGGACTAAAAGATCAAATGAATGGAAAACTTGATTTTGACGCTGATTTAACCATGATTGGAATGAACTACGAGCAACAGCTAAAAACCCTTAAAGGACAAGTCAACTTTAGCGTAAATGATGGGCAAATGGGCTCATTAGGTCGGCTGGAACACTTTATTTATGCAACAAACTTATTATCCCAAAAATTCTCACAATCAACATTGAATTCAGTTGCTCAAACACTTGCACCTAAAAATACAGGCAAATTTAAATACTTAAAAGGACATTTAACTTTTTCTAACGGTTGGGCTAAACTTGATCCGATACACTCCGGAGGTCCACAGATGAGTCTTTACATAACAGGAAACTATAACTTACTAAACAATTATGCTAATATTGAAATTCTTGGACGAATCACAAAAGAAATTGCCAATGTCTTAGGTCCACTAGGTGATATTTCAATAAGTAAAATACTTGGAAAAATTACTTCCTTTGGGCAAAATGCAACTACAATACTCAACAGCTATAATATTGCAAAAGATGCAGCAACAATAGCAAAAGTTCCGCAACTTGTTCCTGCAAGCACTGATACAAAAGAATTCCAAGTTATTATTAACGGTAACGTTGAAAAACCTACCTCCGTTAGATCATTTAAATGGCTAGCCTCACAAGAAGAACTAAACTCTGCCAAAACACAAATAAATACACAAATTCAACAACTTATTCCACAAAAAATTCAAGATTTTATCAAACCAACAACTCAATCAAATATCACCCCGTCAACAACATCAACATCAACTCAACAAAGTATTTCAGAAACGCTAAAAGATGCCGCAAAAGATGCTGCAACTAATCAAATTAAAAAAGTGCTTCCAAGCTTTTGGGATAAAATTGAATAAATTTAGAAAATGGGGCGTTTGCCCCATTTTCTAACCTTTTCTAAAGACTATTTCATCATTTTCCGCATCGATTATTATGTCATCTCCGACAGAGAACTCTTGAGCCAAAATTCTTTTTGATAAAGGATTTTCGACCATTTGTCTAATTGTACGTTTTAACGGCCGAGCACCATATACAGGATTAAACCCACGCTGTGCAAGTAACTCACTAGCTTCTTCCGTTATTTCTACTGTCATATTTTTATCCGCCAAAAGTTTTTTCAAATTAGCAATTTGTATATCTACAATTGGCGCTAATTCCGACATAGTAAGAGCCTTGAAGAAAACAATTTCATCAATACGATTTAAAAACTCCGGCTTAAAATGTTGCTTCATAAGCTCCATAACCTGATCTTTTGTTTCCTCATATTTTGTACCTGAAACCATTGATGAAAGAGTGTTTTCCAAAATAATATTGGAACCAATGTTTGAAGTCATAATGATCAATGTATTTTTAAAATCAACAGTACGACCCTTGCTATCAGTCAATCTACCATCATCAAGAATTTGAAGCATAATATTAAAAACATCAGGATGTGCTTTTTCAATTTCATCAAAAAGTACAACAGAATATGGTTTACGGCGAACAGCTTCAGTAAGTTGACCACCTTCGTCATATCCGACATATCCAGGAGGCGCACCAACTAATCTTGAAACTGTATGTTTTTCCATATATTCAGACATATCGATTCGTATTAAGCTATCCTCGTCGTTAAACAAAAATTCTGCAAGTGCTTTTGCTAACTCAGTTTTACCGACACCTGTAGGACCGAGAAATATAAAAGAACCAATTGGACGTTTAGGGTCTTTCAGCCCAGAACGAGCACGTCTAATTGCATCTGAAACTACATCAACTGCTTCATTTTGCCCAATTACTCTTTTATGTAAGTAGTCTTCCATCCGCAAAAGTTTTTGCATTTCGCTTTCAACCAGCCTGCTAACCTCAATACCGGTCCACTTAGACACTATTTCTGCAATATCATCTTCATCAATTTCTTCTTTTAATAGATGATTTTTTGCATTAGGTTCACGAGTTTGAACAGCTTTTAACTGTTTTTCTAACTCAATAAGCTTTCCGTATTTTAATTCCGCAGCTTTTTGCAAATCAGCATTTCTTTCCGCTATTTCAATTTCATGTTTTGTCGCATCTATATCATCCTTAAGCTTTGCTTCAGACTGAATTACAGATTTTTCTTCTTCCCATTGAGTTTTTAATTTATTAATTTTCTCATTTAAACCATCTATAGTTTTAGTAAGATTTTGAATTTTTTCATTATCATCATCTCCAAACTCTTTTTTCAGAGCTTCACGTTCAATCTCAAGTTGAATTTTTTGCCGCATCATTGTATCAATTTCTTCCGGCATAGAATCTATTTCAATTCTTAATTTTGAAGCAGCTTCATCAATAAGGTCAATCGCTTTATCCGGTAAGAAACGATCTGTAATATACCTATCAGAAAGCTTTGCAGCAGCTATTAAAGCCGAATCTTTAATTCGCACCCCATGGTGAACCTCATAACGTTCATCCAAACCGCGCAAAATACTTATTGTATCTTCTACACTAGGCTCATCAACATACACAGGTTGAAAACGACGTTCTAACGCCGGATCCTTTTCAATATATTTCCTATATTCATTAACTGTAGTTGCGCCTATACATCTTAATAAGCCTCTGGCTAACATTGGTTTCAATAAGTTTCCTGCATCCATAGAGCCTTCTGTTGCCCCTGCACCAATTACTGTATGAAGCTCATCTATAAACATAACTATTTCGCCATTTGAATCTTCCACTTCTTTCAAAACAGCTTTCAATCGTTCTTCAAATTCACCTCTAAACTTGGCACCGGCAACAAGAGCTCCTAAATCCAATGATATAAGCTTGGTATCTTTAAGACTTTCAGGTACGTCTCCACGTACAATTCTTTGTGCTAAACCTTCAATTATTGCTGTTTTACCAACGCCAGGTTCCCCTATAAGAACAGGGTTATTTTTTGTACGTCTGTTCAACACCTGTACTACTCGCCTAATTTCTTCATCACGTCCTATAACTGGATCTAGCTTACCTTTACGGGCCATTGCCGTAAGATCTGTTGAATATTTTTCTAAAGCTTTATATTGCTCTTCTGCATTTTTTGAATTCACTGATTTGTTACCTCTTATCTTTTTCATAGCTTTCAATACTGATTCCGTATTAACTCCGGATTTTTTCAACAACAATTGTATTTCCGAATTATCCAATTTTGTCATCGCAATAAGTATATGCTCAATAGAAACAAATTCATCTTTAAGTTTATCAGCTTCTTGTGCAGCCATATCTAAAAGAAGATTTGTTTCATTTGACAAATATAACTGTTGTGAAGAAGTCATATTTGATATCTTAGGCTGCTTTTCCAAAATATCTAAAACCGAAGCCTCAAAATTACCCTTATCCAGTCTCAACTCTGACACAAAATCCTTGGCTATTCCTTCATTATCTTCAACAATAGCAAGAGCAATATGCTCCGGCGTCATTTGTGAATTACGAAACCTTGCCATTACTTGTTGCGCTGCATAAATTATTTGTTGTGTATAATCTGTTAACCTATTAAAATCGATCATAACAGACCCTCCTATATTCATGTCCTTATATATTTATATTAAGCCTTTTTTTCTAAAAAGCACGAAAAATTTATTTTTATTTAACTTTTTGATATAATTTTATTACTGGGAGTGAGTGTATATGAACAAAACAAAACTCAAAAATTACCTTTTAAAAAAATCAACTAACAAAAATACTTATTTTTGGGGTGCAAGTTTATTCCTAAAAAGAATACTTAAAGACATAAATTTGCCAAAATGCCAAATTAAAGGAATTATTGACATAAACCCAGCTAAAAGCGGTCAAAATATGCTCGGATATAAAATATTTCCTCTTTCCGAAATTGATAACCTCAAACCTGAATTAATTATCGCAACAGCAAACAATTACCCAAATATCGTCAATGAAATTAAAAAATTATTAGAAGAAAAGAACATAAATTGTGAAGTTTTTTCTTTAGACTTATCGATAAAAGCTGCAAATGTTAATTTTAATCTGCTAAAATATATTATTAAATTCAAAAACAGTGATAAACTTAAATATATAATTAGAACCGCTAATAATTATACATTTTACAACTCAACACTGAAAGGAATGTTATGTCAAGAAGAAAAACATATGCTGCACCTTTTGGCAAAATATTATTACAGCGGACAAGGCGCTATTTTTGATGCCGGAATTTTTTTAGGTGGCTGTACAGAAGCTCTTATCAATGGACTATCTGAAAATAAACGCATAAAACCCAACTACCAAATATGGGCATACGAATATGGAAACTGCAGCCCAGATGAAAATCTTGAAGTAGATAGTTCATATACATTTGAATATTTAAAAGGATGCTATCCAAACAGAGAAATAACTTATGATTTCAAAAATATAGTAAATGAAAACTTAATAAGTTTAAATAAACCAAACTACTATAAACTTTATCTTGGAGATATAATCCAAAATCCATACCCTGAAAAAATTGAAATCATGTTTTTAGATGTATGTAAATGTCAAAAAACAAATTTTGCAATGCAAAAACTTTTTAACCGATTAATCCCCGGAAAATCTATTGTTATTCAGCAGGACTATATTTATGGCATTTGCCCCTGGTTAAAAGTAACTATGGGTTATTTAAAAGATTATTTTGAATTTGTCGGCTGTACAAGAATAAACAGCGCAGTCTTTTTACTAAAAAAAGAAATACCTGCTGAGGTATTAAATATAAACCCCTATGAAACGTTTGAATATGAAACATTGGAAAAAATGCATAATTATTACAACAAATATTTAACAAAAAACCAAGTAAACTTGGTGCTAAAAGCACTTGATATAATGAAAAAGGATAAAAATGTCAAAATTTAACTTAGATAAAGAAAAAATAGATTTGGTATACCTTTGGGTTGATGACCAAGATTTTAATTGGTACAATAAAAAAACGTATTGGCAAAATAAATTGAATTTAAACAGCAATATAGAAAACGCAACAGCATCTTGCCGCTTTCAAAATCACAATGAACTAAAATATTCTCTTCGTTCAGTTGAAAAATTTGCCCCTTGGATAAACAATATTTTTATAGTAACAGATAATCAAAAACCTGACTGGCTGGATACAAATAATCCCAAAATTAAAATTATCGACCACAAAGATTTTATAGAAGAAGAATACCTGCCTTGTTTCAATGCTGTAGCTTTAGAATTTCATTTGCATAAAATTCCAGGACTTTCAGAATACTTTTTATATGCTAATGATGATATGTTTTTTGGTCACACTGTTAAAAAAACCGATTTTTTTACTAAAAATGGGAAAATTATTGAACGAACAAACAAGCTTAATTATACTAAATCACAATTAGAAGACTCTGAAAACTTTGTAGAAACTATCCCGGTTCATTTCAATAAAGCTGTTTTTTATAGTAATGCTATGATGTACAAAAAGTTTGGCATCATTCCAAACTATATTGATATTCATAACATAACTGCTTATAAGAAAAGTCTTATAAAAGAATGCTGTAATATTTTTAGCGAAGAAGTGCATAATACATGTAAACAAAAATTTAGAGAGGGAATAAGCCTTCAAAGATTAATTTTTTCTTACTATGCATACTACAAAAAAGAACTTATTAATAAAAAAAGCCACTCTATAAATAATCAATCAAAAATTCTAGACTTGCCTAAATATCACCCTCTAAGATTATTCAAAAAATTAGATTATATAACACTTCATTTAGGTAAATATTATACTCCTCATTCACCAGAATGCATAATCAAAGAAAAACCCTTACTATTCTGTATAAATGATACAATTTCCAGTAGAAAACGCCATCACGAATTATTTCAAAAAATGATTAACCAATACTTTCCAGAAATATCATCTTTTGAAAAACCACAACAAATTCATATTTGTCTGGCAGCAAACGAAGCATACTCACTGCACTGTGCTGCAGCTATTTTATCAATAATAGAAAATGCCTCAAAAAATGTTCATCTGAATTTTTATTTACTTTATGCAAATATTTCAGACAAATCAAAAGAAAAAATATCTAAAATCTCTACTACTAAAAACTCAAATATTAAGTTCATAAAAATTAATCCGGAAATATTTAAAGATTGTCCTATACCAAAAAATCTTCATTTTTCTATTGAAACATATTTTAGACTTAAAATTCCAAGTTTATTCAAAAACCTGGATAAACTTTTATATATTGATTGTGATACTACAACATTAGGGGATATAAGTGAATTATGGAATATTGATATTTCAGATTTTTGTGCTGCAGCTTGCCAAGATATAAATGACGTTAACCATCTAACGGATATTATGAAAAATGCACCATATTTTAACGCCGGAATTCTTTTGGTTAACTGTAAAAAATGGCGAGAAGAAAATATTGAAGAAAAATGTTTTGAATTTATCCACAATAACTCAAATAAAATAATATGGGTAGACCAAGATGTTTTAAATTGCGTATTAATTAATAAAATAAAATTCTTTGATCAAAGTTGGAACCTGGAATACAACCCATCTAGCGATAGAATAAGTTATTTATATAAAGATAATGAAATAAAATTAATACACTTTATATCAAAACACAAACCTTGGAACTCAAGCATAAAAAATAAATACGCTAAATATTACTACAAATATGCATTTAAAACTCCTTGGAAATTAAAAACTATAGCAAATTTTATTAGAATAAAAATACAATTCATAAATATGCTTGTTTCTGATCATAAGATTGCTAAAAAACTTGCGCTTGAATGCAAGGGGAATAGAGTCGTTCTTTGGGGTGCCAGTATTTATCTGAAAAATTTAATAAAATTTCACCATATTAATACAAAAGAAATTATAGGAATTATTGATAGAGACCCAGGAAAAACAGGAAAAAAAATTGGCAGATATAAAATTTATCACCCAAATTCCTTGGAACTTCTAAAGCCTAATAAAATTGTATCTTCAGTAATAAATCATCCTAAAATGGAAGAATTTATTAAAAAAGAATTAGAGCAAAGAAAACTTGATATACAAATCGACACAAGTTTATTTACAAAATAGGAGATTAGATGAAAACCGGAAAAGAATATTGGAATTTATTCCACAAAGAAACAGAACTTTTATTTCAAACCCGACCAAGTTGGATGGGTAATTTTGATAATGATTTGCCATCTGCAGTTTTTATTAGAGGTCTTATTGAAGAATACAAACCTGAAAATATTTTGGAAATAGGTACCGCTGCTGGCTGGGCAGCATATTATATGTTGGAAGAGGCATTAAAACATAAACCAAATGCAAACATAACTTCTATAGACTTCTCTGAACAAATTTATTATAAACCCGAAAAAAAAATAGGTGCCGCATTTAAAGAAGCTAACCCCTTTCTTTATGAAAAATGGAATAAAATAACTAATACAACCGCTATTGAATTTTGCAGCACAACTTCTCAAAAATTTGACTTTGTATTTATAGACGCAAACCATACACACCCTTGGGCAACACTTGATTTTCTTTCAGTTCTGCCAAAACTCACACCAAATGCCATCGTTGTCTTACACGATGTATTCTTAAATGAAATTGTTCTTGGCAAAATGCCAGCTGATAGACACCCAAAAGGAATAGTATGCTTTAAAAACATTTACAAAGGTCCTCATATTATATATAAAACTCTGATAAAAGATATGGTGCTTTCTTATGATAGCATTGCCCCAAATTGTGCAGCAATACAGATTACAAACCCTAAAACAATTTACAAGAAACTTCTTTGTGCACTAAATACACCTTGGGAATATAACTATATAACACTTGAAGCTATTCAAGATAAAATAGATTTATATAAAAACTACTTAACTACATTTTTAGATCCCAAAACAGCCCAAAAATTTACCACAATATTTCTTTTTCAATGTAAACTTGCTAAGCTTCGAAAAAATATTTTTAATGCGCTTAACAAGGTAATACAGTATTTCAAAGAAGAAAAACAACTATACCAACTAAAAAAAAGAATAAAAAATAAACGAGTTGTCTTTTGGGGTGCAAGCATATTTTTAGAAAATATAATTCGTTATCACAAAATAAACTTTCCGGAAATAATTGGAATAATAGATATTAACCCAAATAAACACAATCAAACCCTTGGTAAATATAAAATATTTTCTCCAGCTGAATTGAAACGACTTAACCCGGATGAAATAATTTCTACAGTAATAAACCACCAAAACATAAATGATGCGATAAAAGCAGAATTAGAGAAACAAAATCTCTCTATCTCGGTAAATAGTGAATTTTTTAAATAATAAACTATTTTGGTATACGATAATTAGTTAGAACTGCGCTTTTTGTAATTAATCCTATATTAAAAAGATTTTGAATTTGAGATTTATTATAATCAACAATATGCTGAATGAGCATTTGACGCGCTTCAGTTTTGGCTTTTTGCGCCTGTAAAACATCCAAAAAAGTTGCCTCACCTATTTCCATTCTTATCATTGCAATTTTTAAACTTTCATCAGCAGCAAGAACTTCTTTCTTTGCCGCTTCGATTTTCTCTAATTGAGTTTTTGAGTCATAATAAGAACTAATTATATCCTCCTTAACTTGACGCTCCATTTTAGTTAATCTCAATTTTTCTGCCTTAATCTTTTCAAGCTCCATTTTTGCTCTCGCAAAAGTATTTACTCCCAAATTTTTCCCTAAAGGAGTACTCACCTCTAAAGCAATTGAATCATTAGTTCTTAGCCCTAATCTAACGGTTCCTACCTGTTGATGAGATGCATAAATACCAACCTTTGGAATAAAATCCGCATATACTTCTTTTTGCCTTATTTCCATTGCTCTTATTTCTTTACGTTTACGGTTTAAATCATCTCTTTCTTTTAAAGCTATTTTATACAAATCCTCTACTTTATAAGAATTATCAAGAATTTTTTGAATTCTAATTGTTTGCTCAATTGGATAAACCGTTGTAATAACATCTATTCCCATAATGTTTGCTAATTTTGCTTGAGAATATCTTAAACTATTAAACAAGGCTATATATTCTTGTTTCGCCTTTGCCGCTTCTGCCTCTGCTCTGTATATATCAAATTTTGAATTTAAACCCATTTCATACTTAGCTTGAACCATTTTTAACTGTTCTTCTCTATCTCTCAAATTAATTCTATAAACATCTATCTCTAACTTTTTTCCCAACAAATCATAATAATTTAAAGCTGTATTAAGCAAAACCTCATCAAGAGTATAATCCAAATTATAGGTACTTGCTTTCACCGCATTTTTAATGGCAGACATTTCAAATAATGTTCGACCTTGATTTGTTATGTCCCAACCTAAATCAAAAGAACTTTGTATAACTGTCTCATGTACTTTAATAGGAACAACCCCACCTACCAAAAACTCCCCACGCAAATCCGCAATATCAAAAGTATAACTAAATTCAGGTAAAAGCTCAGCAGTTTTTGCCCAAAACTCAAGTTCTACAGCTTTTTTATCCTTATTACTTATTTGCAGATCATAACTTTTTTCAGCTGCTGTTATTATACAATCTGACAAATTTACATAAGTTACATCTGTATCAAGCACTTTGCGTATTTCACCTTCCAAAAACATCTCCTTTTCTTCATTCAAAGGTGAATCCTCAGAATCAATATTTTCAAGAAAATTATCTTCCTTAAACTCCCATATCAAATCTTCATGTGCAGGTACTCTCTGCGTATGTAATAAAACTAAAAACATGAATATTACTATAGCAATTTTTTTCATGCTTAAAATTTTATTGTAAATTTTAACTACAAGTTATACACCAAACGGATACATAAACATATTTAAAGGCTTAAGTCTAAACGATTATTTTTTAAAATTAAAAAGCAACTCATAATAGAGCTGCTTTTTAGGTCTTATGGTTTCTAATCCATTATTTGTCACCTTTTATCAAACCACCTTTTTTAAGAAACCCAATTACTGCATGCGCAACACTAACTTGGAGACTTGTAGGTGATTGTCTAATAAGATCAATTGCTTCATTAATAACAGGATTTTGATCATACCATCTTCTTCTCTTGCTAGAATCGTGAGTATAATAGAACCATTCAGCTGGCTTTGAATAAAGCTTCGCTACCTTTAACAGTTCTAAAACATCCAATTTGCGCTTGCCCGCTTCTAAAATTGATATTGCAGAAATAGGAACTCCAAGACATCTTGCTAAATCTTCTTGTCTTAATCCTGCTTCAATTCTTGCTTGTCTGAGACGTTTACATAATTCTTGACGATTCATATTGACTTTAACCTTCTTAATGTATAAACTGACTAATACATATTATATCTCTTTTTTTAATTTATTACAAAAAAAGTTAACTATCGTTAAGAAAAAATTATGACAGAAAAAACACAATTACGAAACTGGGCAAAAAAAATCAGACAGCATAAGGATTTTAGAGAATTAGATAAAATTATTGTTGCAAAATTAAAAAAAAGTTTTGTGTACAATTCTTCACAAAATTTAATGTTATATTACCCAACTAAGCATGAAATTAATATTTTACAACTTTTA
Source organism: uncultured bacterium (assembly GCA_949284985.1). GTDB lineage: Bacteria > Cyanobacteriota > Vampirovibrionia > Gastranaerophilales > Gastranaerophilaceae > RGIG2134. Next base: position 56,189 of record CASDWY010000015.1, read on the forward strand.
AAAGAAGATAAAAATTTTTGTTTCCCTAGAATAATAAATAATGAAATTGTCCCATACTGCAATGGAGAAAAATTTTGCACAGGAAAATTTAATATTCAAGAGCCTTTCAACACTCTTGAACAAAATCGCAAGAACCTTGATATAGTAATAGTTCCTGCACTTTGCGTTGACATTAAAGGGAATAGACTCGGTTATGGAAAAGGTTATTATGACAGATTTATAAAAACACTTGACCGAAAAAAAACAAAACTCATAACCCCAATTTATGATAATTTAGTTGTTTCTAAAATTGATACAAACGAATTTGATGAAAAAATTGACATTATAGTAACCGAAAAACGAATTATAACATTGTAATTCTTTTTGTATCTTTTACTCTTTTTAAAATCATAATAACAGAAAAAATTATAACTATAAAACTTACAATCTCCGCAATATGTATTCCGTTTATTGACAAGACGCTATCCAACCGTATTCCCTCTATCAAAAATCGCCCTACCGAATACAATATCAAATATACAAAAAACAAGACCCCATCATAGTTTTTTACATTTTTTTTCACTACAAAAAACAAAAGTAAAAAAACTATTATATTCCAAATAATTTCATACAAAAAAGTTGGATGAAAATACTCGTAATCCATATACTCAAAAGGTCTTTTTACTTTAGGTACATACATACAAATCCAATCAGAAAAAAAACAAGGTTTCCCAAACGCCTCAATATTAAAATAATTTCCTAAACGACCTATTGCTTGCCCAATTGGTAATCCATAGGCAAAAACATCTGCATAACGCCATAAATTTAACTTGTAATGCTTAACGCAAAAATACCCACTTAAAAATCCACCTAAAATAGCACCATGAATAGATAAACCACCTTGATTAAACGCAAAAACTTCTAATAAATGCTTTGAATAATATCCCCAATCCAACGCCACATAATATAATCTCGCTCCAAATATCGCACATATAACAATTACAGGCAAAATATCAAGAATTTTTTCAATACTAACTCCTCTGTAATATTTTTTAGCAACAAAACAAATCGTAAAACTCCCAGCAATTATAGCTCCCAACATTATTAAACTATAAAACCTTACACTGTAGCTACCAACACAAAACGCAACAGCAGATGCAGGAGAAATCATTTTTTGTTAATCCTCTGTTTTGATAGAAGGTTCGGTTACTGAATATTTTAACAACTCTCCATTCAAAGTTTCAATATGAGCAGCAACATCACTCTTGTCCTCTGCACTTGCATTTAGTGATAAATATTTATTATAATTATCAATTGCCTCAAGGAAATACTTTGAAACCTCTTCTTTTTCTTCTTTCGTTAATTCTTTATTTTTAAAAACTTCTGATTTTATATTTTCTTCAGTTGGTTCTTCTTGTACCTTCGTATTCTGTTCCCCATTAACTTTTTCATATGCTTCATTTTCTAAAGCAACCGCAAGCGAATAATATGTATCTGCAAAAGATGGATTAATACTTATTGCTTTTTTTAAAACATCAATTGCTTCCGAATATTCTTTCGCAGATACTAATGCTACACCTAAATTATAATTTGTTTCAAAAATAGTATTATCTAAATCAAGACTTGATTTATATCTACAAATTGCCTTGTCAAGTTCTCCGGCATCTAAATATTCTTTTGCTTTAGTATTAAGCTCCTGAACAGCAAGATTATTAATACACGCAGTTGAAAGAACCGAAACAAATAATATTGTAAATATTAAAAAAATTTTTTTCATAACAAACTCCTAATACAACTAAAATATCATAGAAAAAACTTAAATTTAAAGCAATATTCTAAACAAAAATTCAAACAAACAGAGGATTAATCCAAATAGTCAGAAAATTTTTTTGATGGCTCAATCTTATATCCACATCCATCCAACATTCTTCCTCCAGACATTATAAACTTTTTATCAATATTAGGATACTTTCTACAATATAATGAACGAAAAAAATAGTCTCTACAAAGATTATCCTCACCCAAAGACTTACAAGTAAACAACAATTGATTTTGATTGTCACGTCCGGATGGATAAAAATGGTTATAAGCTTTGTATTTTTTCTTTATCTGGTCAAATTCTTCTTCAGTCTTAATCGGCTTTCCCATATCCAAAAGAACAATTGAACGACAGCATTTTCCACATTGCTTACACTGTCCATAACGAACATATTTAGAAGAAAAAAGCCTATTCCCAAAATATTTAATCCAACTTAAAACCATTTATTTAACCGTAAAAGAACTACGTACTATAGGTCTGTTTAAATCACTTAAATAATATACAGAAACTATATAAAATCCCGGTGCAGACATTTTTATTTTATCAATATAATATTTTTTAGAGGTATCAATCTTCATATTTTGTGCTCTATAAACTTCAAACCCCCAATTCTGAGTTTTTGTATTCTTTTTAATAATTTGCATTCTTAAATAAGGTGAGTCAAATCCCTTAGGATTAAAAATAACATAATGAGTTGTTTGCCCAAGCTCAAAAAGATTTGTTGGTGATTGAATAGTTGTTGTATTTATAGGTTGTTTATTAAACAAGATAACTGCTTTTTCTTTATCACAAGCACACACAAACCCTAATACAAAAAATATTCCTAAATAACTTACAATTTGTTTAAAATACATTATTTTGCAGATTTTTTCTTCAAATATTCAACTTTTTCTCTAATACCTTTATTAACGGTCTCATCAGAAGAAAGTGTTAAAAACTTTTCATAATTATTCAACGCAGCTTTTATATTATTTTCTGTTTCAAAAGCCATAGCAAGAGCATAATATGCATAAGCATAATTATAGTCAATTTGAATAACTTTTTCAAAACAAGACTTTGCTTCAGACAATTTATTTTGTTCCGCTCTAATTAAACCAATATTAAAAAGCGCATCAGTATTTTTAGAGTTCAAACTAATAACCTTTTGATAAAACTCTAAAGCTTTTTCATTATCACCATTAAGTTTATATCCGTTTCCAAGTTTAATTAAAACTATCTCATTATTAGGAGCTAATTCACTTGCTTTTTGATACTCAGGCAAAGCAAGCTCATAGTGTTCTCCTTTCAAATAAATATCGCCTAGCGCCACGTATGCATCTATATTTTTAGGATCTTTGGCAATCATTTTTTGATAAACATCTTGAGCTTCGGCATCCATATCATACTTAGAAAGCTTATCTGCATACTCAAAAATAATATCATTATTATCCGGCTCTATCTCAACGGCTCTAACATAATTTTCAACAGCTTTTTCTTTTTCACCCAATTTATCATAAGAATCAGCACTTCCTTCATATGCTTCAAATTCTTTTTCATTAAGTTTCTTGGCCATATCATAATTTTCAATAGCTTTTTTATAATTACCAGCCTTTTTAAGCTCATTACCTTTAAAAACATAAGCCTTAGCAAGGTTTTCAACAACTTTTGGATCCTGTTTTCTTGCCAAAAGTTGATTATATATTTCTATAGCACTAGTGACATCCCCACTTCCATGCAAAGCCAATGCTTTGTCCAACAAAATATCATAGTTGTCTTTATCATTAGATAAAATTTCATCATATATTATAACGGCTTTACCATACTGTCCTGCCAAGTGATATGCCCTCGCCAACTCTTTTTGAATTTCCATATTACCCGGTTTTAATTCAAGTGACTTAGCAAACGCACTAATCGCATTTTCATATTGTTTATTTTTAACATACAAAATACCAAGATTTATGTACACATCAGGATTAGACGGATTAAACTTAATATATGATTTATACTGTTCTATCGCTTTATCTACTTGCCCAACATCCGCCAACAAATTAGCATAATCAAACTTTAAAGCATCAAGCCCCGGATTAATTTCAAAAGCTTTTTCAAACTCTGCTAAAGCTTTTTCGTCTTGATTTAAACGTACATATGCAAGCGCAAGATTTCCATGCGCTGCATAATCTTCAGAATCTTTTTTTATAGCCTCATTAAGCATATTTGCCGCATTTTCATAATTATCGGTTTTTAATAATGCCAAACCGTAATTAGAATACTCTTTAAAAATTTTAGGATCTGAAGAATAAAGTTTTGTATATTCATCAGCAGCTTTTTGAGGTTCGTTGATCTCTAAATATATTGATGCTAAATTTTCACGAGCATCAATATTATCAGGATAATAGTTCAAAAAAGTTTTATAATAATCAATAGCCTCTGTTTTATCGCCCATAAGATACTTAACATTAGCCATATTGAGATAATTATACGTATAATCCGGGAAAATATTTAATGCCTGATAATACGCACTAAACGCATCATCATAATTATGCTGCTGTTGTAAAATATTTCCTACACTAATGTATATAAAAGCATCATTTGGACGAAGTTTTATTGCTTTTTTATACATTGAAAGAGAGTTTTTCCAATCTCCAATCTCAGAATACAATCCTGCAAGTTTTGTATACAAAAGCGCATCATCCGGAGCTTCTATAAGTGCCAATTTCATCTGTTCAATAGCTTGCAAGTAATTTTGCGCTGCTTCTGCTTTGCATGCTGACTCATAATATTGATGCGCTGAAGAAGACATTTTTGCATCCGCAAAATAATTAAATCCGCTAAAAGTTATTGCACAAGATAAAATTGATATATTTAATATTTTACTTAATTTTACTACCATAAACAAATTATCGTACGTTTTTAATTAAAAAGCAAGTCATTCACAAAATAACTCTTTAAAAACCACACAAAACTATTTAAATTTACTTTCCAAACAATTTCTGATTTCTTGACTTTTTTAGAAAAATTATTTACCCTAAATAAAATAGGAGCTCAGCTATGACATACGAAATGGAAAAAGAAATTCATGAACAACCAAAGGTTCTAAAAAACTTAATTGAAAAATACGTAACAAAAGAAAACAAAATATCCTTTAACCTACCAAAAGGCATAAAAAAACTTACATTCATTGCAAGCGGCTCTTCATACCATTGCGCAGGAATAGTAGCAAAACTCTTTCGTGAGTTCGCAAATATAAAAGCAAGCTTTGAATATGCTAGCGAATTTTATATTTCAAAAAATATTTTTATAGAAAATAATACTCTTTACATTTTTATTTCTCAATCCGGAGAAACCTTTGATACCGTCGAATCACTAAAAAAAGTTAAAGAATTTGGCGGAAAAACAATGTGCGTAACAAACTGTATAAACTCCTCCTTATGGAACATGTGCGACTATAAAATTCTTTCTGAAGCAGGAGAAGAAAAAAGCATCGCTTCTACAAAAGCACTTAGTGCACAACTGTTATGTCTTTATTTGATTATGCTGGAATTTATTGAAACAAAAGGGCATGACATTACTCAAGAACTAATTTCCATAAAAAAATTACCAACTTTTATTGAAAAATATTTGTCAAACACTACACAAATAAAATTAGCAGCAAAAGAACTATCAAAAAACAAAAATATTGTGCTTATAGGTTCAAAATATTACTACTCCGCAGCAAAAGAAGGAGCCTTAAAAATCAAAGAGACTTCATACATTGATGCAAACGCCTACCCTCAAGGAGAATTTTTACATGGTCATATGGCAATATTAAACAATAAACCAGCTTTAGTTGCTATTTGCGTTGAAGAGACAAAAGAAAGTATGAAACTGGTTCTTAATCGCCTTTTCCAAGATTATACTTTCCCCTTAATCTTAGTTTGCAACAAAAATACTTTATTTAAAAATGCATTAACCATAGAAATTGGCACTACAAATAATATTTATAACATTTTTGCAACAGTCATAACATTCCAAATGCTCGCATTTGAAATTGCCATAAAACTTGGACGAAACGTCGACAAACCCCTAGGCTTAAACAAAGTTGTAAAATAACACCCCCCAACAATTGCCCACTTGACTTTCTCGCAAGGCTTAACTATTTCAAAAAATTAAGCTATAATGTTCGCATGGAAAAAATTTTTGAAATAAAAAATCTACAAGTAAAATTTCCACTCTCAGAAAGCTTTTTTAACTCATCAAAAGAGTTTATACATGCTGTAAATAATATTGACCTGGATATTTACAAAAATGAAATAATTTCTATCGTAGGTGAATCCGGATGCGGCAAATCTACTTTTGCTCGTACTATCTTAGGTCTTGAACAAAAAACAGCAGGAACAATCTTGTTTAATGGAGAAAATTTTGACAACTTTTCAAAAAAGCAGAAAAAAATTTTTCGTAAAAAATGCCAACTAGTTTTTCAAAACCCATTTTCTAGCCTTAATCCAAGAATGACAATCTATGAAATTTTAAAAGAACCTCTAATTGTTAACAACATACATTCTAAAAAAGAAATTAACAACAAGATAAAAAAAGTTATAACAATAGTAGGATTAGACGAATTAATACTAAATCGATTTCCACACGAGTTTTCTGGAGGACAACGACAAAGAATTGCAATTGCACGTGCACTAATTCTTGAACCGGAAGTAATTGTTGCTGATGAACCTGTAAGCGCACTAGATGTAAGCATTCAAGCTCAAATAATAAATCTTTTACTAGAATTAAAAGAAAAACTTAACCTTACAATAATTTTTATTTCTCACGACCTAAGCGTAGTAAAACACATCTCAGATAGAATAGCTGTTATGTATCTTGGTGAAATAATTGAACTAGCCGACAAAAAATCACTTTTCGACTCTCCAATTCATCCCTATACAAAAGCTCTTCTATCTTCAGTCCCCCAAATAAACCCAACAAAAAAATTAACTTCACAACCTCTTCAAGGTGAACTTCCTTCAGCCAAAGAACTTCCTTTAGGCTGCTACTTTAGCAGCAGGTGTCCCTTTGCTACAAAACCTTGTTATATAGAACATCCTCAATATATAGATATCTCCCCAACTCATAAAGTTGCCTGTCACAATATAAACCAATAAAAAAACCGTTCCCTTAAAAGAAACGGTTTTAAATAAATGTTTAAATGTTTTTACTGATACAGCGGCGCAAGTTTTGCTTCCTGCTGCGGTATCACCCCATCTTCAATAGTAGAATAAACTCTATAGTCTATAACAGGGAAACAGTTATCGATAGCTTCAATTTCGCGCAATTTTGCCTCATCAATATTTCCAGCCTCAATCATGTCGCAAATAAGTTCAAACCTATCCACATGTTCTCTAAATCTTTCTGTAGCATAATCCTTAGCCTGCCAAGTCGTAATTAAGAAAGGCCAATCAGAACTTTGCAACAATAAATTTTCACGTGCCATTTGATTCAACGCTCTATGCAAAAGTTTATCTTGAGGAATTTCTTGATATTTATCTGCAATAGCCATAATACGTTTTTCACAACCATGTATAATAGGCCACATCCACTCAGTTAAATGGTTCATCCAAACATAGAAATGACCACCTGCGCCCCAAGAACTTTCTGGAATTTGAATAGCCTCAACAGGCGGATGCTTTTCAAGATATTCTCCTGCAGTAAGTCTTTCAACCTCTGGTAAATAATTATTAAATTTTTTAATAACCTGCTTGATAAACTCTACGCCCTCAAACCACCAATGGCCAAAAAGTTCCGTATCAAAAGACACCATAACAAGTCCTTCTTTACCATTATGAGCATTTTTATAATCATTAAGTAAATGATAAATGAGAGTTGTATAATGATCAGAGTTTGAACCAACTTGATTGTATGCTAAAACCGGATCATAAAGCATTTTATCGCCAAGATCAGTTTTTTCACTTGTTATTCTCCAATAGTGCATTCCGGACTTATCATCTTTTTTGTGAAACTCACGATAACAGCCATCACCCGGATAACCATCCGCAGCAGACCAAACTTGAAATCCTGCACGATCATTTCTTCCCATTACCGCAACCTGTGCATCAGGCAACCAATATGCACTATATGTATCATAACCTGTTGGCGCACGATCAGGAAGCGGAATATATTCAATATTTCCGTATGGACCAATTACTCGCCTGTCACCAATAGAGTTTCCACCCTCAATAACATGCGATTCCGTAAAGAAATATTCAATTCCATTATTTTGAAGAGTTACTTCAATAGCAGGACGCCAATGTTTTTTACCATCTTTGCCTACATATTCGTACCCCTGTCTATAAGCACATTCAGGAAGCCAACATCCTTTTGCTTTCTTTCCAAAAAGACGTTTCGTTGTATCAGATCCAACTTTAAATTGAGCATTTAAATTACTATCCGTAGCTAAAAGCGGGGAAAATCCATGAGTAGCCCCGGAAGTTGTAATTTCAATACATCCAAGATCTTGATACTTTTTAAAAGCTTGGACTAAATTTTTATTATATTTATTAACAAATGTGTCTTTAATATGATTAAACCACTTGTAATAATACTCGGCTAAGTAGCGTTTATGCTGTGAATGAGCTACTTCAGGATCAGGATAACGCTCCAAATCTTTTGATACCGCTTCAATACGAGTATCCAGATACTTAACAAAGCCATTTTGCAAATGTTCATCATTTAACTGTTCAGCAAGAATAGGTGTAATACCTATCGTCAATTTAGCCTTAATGCCTTCCTCATAAAGTTCAGAAATTGCGTTTAAAAGCGGGACATAAGTTTCACCCATACATTCATAAAGATTTTCCTCTCCGAACGGCCACATGCCTGCTTTTCTGTAATATGGCAGGTGCGAGTGCAACATAAATACAAATGAACCAACTGTCATAATCGTCTCTCCTTTTGCTTTTAGCGAGATTGTTTGTAATATATATATAAAATTTCTTGATTAATTATAAATTATCATAAAAACAGAAATAATATAACCTACTTAGGCTAAATTATTTGTATAATTTAACAATAAGGATAAAAGCAGGCGGCAAAGAGATCTTCACCGCCCGCTTTAAGTGTAAAAAGAACACTTATAAGAAAGAGTATTTGCTTATATAGTTAACTTTGTTTGGGTAATTCCCCTCCATCGCCGGACATGTTGGAATTCCATTACCAAGTGATCCTGTTCCATGCCATTTAGGTATACAACAATCAAAGCCGTCTGAGCGATATGGTTTACATTGCCAAAAGAGAACAGGGTGAGTTACCCCCCCCCCCCCGCTATTGGGGTTTCGCCACACAAAATCAAATTCTAAATTGTAATCTGTATTAAGCACATCATAGCATCCTCCAAGAGCACTTGGATCAATCCGGCAATCTCTATGCAGCTGAGGCGGCAAATAATATGGATGAATTGTAGGCCAAGGATTTTCTTTTTTATACCAGGCACCTCCCGGGTTAAAACTATTACTGCTGGATATATATTGAACCCCATTAGACTGGTCATTTTTTACAGCAACATTCACACTATAAGCGTTAGTAATCGTAGAAGTAACATATCCTGTAATACCACCAAGCCGCACTACCGGATCAGCTTCTGTGGCAGTAATCGAACCCAGATTATATACATCGCTAATAGTTGGTTCTTCGTCACTACCGCCCAATATTCCACCAGTATGAGTCAAGCTCCAATCTGTTTTATAAGTACTGCTTATATTACCCGAGTTATAAGCATACTTAATATCATTATACCCAAAAGAATTCCACATGAGCCCAGCGATCCCACCTGTATAAATATAAGCAGCTTCCTTGTTATTGTTATGTATTACAGTTCCAACATTATACCCTCCTTGCACAGTTCCGTTAAGCTCGCCAAAAAGCCCGCCAACAAGCAACCACTCGGATATTGAATTTGAATTTACTGTTATATTTCCTGTATTGTAAACACCTACCTCATTTACACCCGAATGCGAACCAGCTATTCCACCGGCAAAAACCGAGCCATCATTGGCATCTACTGTTATATTTCCTGTATTATACATGGGCATATAAATATCTGAACTAATTTGACTGTCCCCCACCAATCCACCAACATATATCCGTGAATAATAACTGCCTCCGGTAGTTTTAATATTAATATTGTTATAGCTTAAACCAAACCTATCAGTCGTATTTATTCCTATAATACCTCCCACTCTAATATTTTTATTTGGAGGTATAGCAGTAATGTTCATCTTACCTGTTGTATATATGCCTTCAACAACAGCACTTCCATGCATTCCACTATAAGAAGCCAAACTTCCAATCCAAGTTTCCTTATCGTGACTAGCGTCAATAGTTATATCGACATCTTCAAGCCCCATATTTTCTACGGTTCCGTTAACTTGTGAAAACAAACCAAATTTAGTTAAGGTAGAATTATCGGTATTTATTTTTAATTTCTTAATTATGTGTCCGTTTCCGTAGAATTTTCCACCAAAACTGCCGCTCTCACCGCCAATTGGCTGCCAGCTGCCGTTTACAAATCCATCTTTGGTTTCATCAAGCTCTATATCCTCCATAAGGCAGTAAGTTCGCCTCAAGTCATTATTAACATTAGCAAGGTCTTTTTGGTTGTATATGGGCACACAGCAAATAGGTTTTGTATACCCCCCAAGTCTTAAAACGCGTCTTTCACCATTATCACAAAGTTCCGGACATTTAAACGTACTTGGGTCATATTCCCCTACTTTGCATTTTATAAGATAACAAGCTTCATTTTGGATATCATCTTTTTTTATAAGACTATCATTATTTTGCTGCTCCAATTTATGCATTAAATCCATATCATACGGACAAACAAATGGCTTTTCACATGCCCCTGTAGCAGGATTAAACTGCGTATCATCAGAACAAACCAATTTGTCCAAATAATTCGATTTTACAAGTCCGTTAGGAGTAATTGCAATCAAAAACCTATCAATTACTTTATTTTCATCAATTATAAGATGATTAGGTTTTTCTCTGCCATTTACATCAACCACAAAAACTCCGCAACCCTTAACAGTTTCAATTTCATCATTATACTTATTTACTGGTATTTCTAATTCGCAAGCTGAATCTAAATACGAAGCAAGAATGGAAACACCTCCACTCATCCTAAACGTCACTAATTCATCAGTTTTCATAGTAGGAATAATACTTTTTAAATCTTCTTTTAATTTATCCAAACCACTAAAACACTCCTCATCACTTACACAGTCTTTAGGGATTGAGGAGACAGACATGAGCGCTGTTTTTAAACACAAAGACTTATTTTCAACATCATTGCCATGTTCATCCTTACAAGATAAATTACTTAAAGCATGTACATCTGCAATCCAATTACTTTTAGATTTAGAAGCTTGCATTGCACTTTCAGTTATTCCTGAAAGATTATTAAATGTAATATTAAACCTACCAAGCAAATCTTTTTGCTTTATCTTATTAAACTTAATTACTCCAATAACAAGAGCAGCAATAACTGCAATAATCGCCAGTGTAATCATAGTTTCTGCAAGAGTAAAAGCTTTACATGTACGTTTTAAAGAACTCAAAGACTTATTTTTTGTAGCGTTTAAACGTATTTTTTTAAAAAAAAGCTTTACTATTCTTAACATTATCAACACTCCGTTATTAACTCCAAGCTCAATAATAACAAACTTATACGCATTAATCAACAACTTAAATAATTAAGAATAAAACATCAACTTTTCTCAATTAACTAGTCTATTTTTTAAAAAAGACTTGTCAAAAAAAGTTTTTACATATAGAATACAAGTGAGGTTGTTTGCCTGTTTCATTTACAATATAAGCAAGGACTTTAGTTAAATTTAGTTAAAAGAGAGATTATTATTGTTTTAAGGATAGGAAATCCTTGTACTAGTCAAAAAGGGGCTATAAAAAAATGTATATTAATAAATGTACCAAATGTGGCGCAGAGTTCGAAACAAAAAATCCCAAAAGAGTAATTTGTCCTAATTGTTTGTATCCGGATAGAAAACCAATCCTCGATGCAAACAGTGATTCCACACAAGAGAAGCCGCAAATGCGATCTTCCTACAGTTACGACGGAGGAGCTGACGGACCGCAAAGAGCATATTCAGCTCGACCACGACAAAACTACCAAAGACAAAACAATAATAACCGTTCACAAGGTAGCTACAACCAAGGAGGCTACAATCGCTCACAAGGTAATTACAATAGACCCCAACAAAGAACAAACAATTACAACAGATCACAAAATGACAAAAATAAATACAACCGAACAAATCGTTCACAACAAGGCAGACGTCCTCAACAAAGACGACCTCAAAATACAAGGCAACACAAAGAACTATTAATTAATAAAGAACAACTTGCACAAATTGAAGCACTATACAAACTAATGCTTCCTTTGCCAAACTATAATGCACATGAAACAATAGGTGCACAAGTTGGACTTGAACCACGTAAGGTATTTTTTGGCATTAATCTTATCAGACAAAAAATGTTTTTACCTAAATTACCTTACCCTAAAAGAAAATTAGCAGTATCTCCGGATCAGCTTTCAGCCATCAAAAACCTTTATGAACCTTTACTGCCACTTCCACCAATAGGCTGCCATAAAATTATTGCAAATCAGCTTAAAATGGATGAATGGAGAGTTCATGTCGGCATTGGACTTATAAGAAAACAAATGGGATTGGATCGTTGGAACGAAAACCGTGAAGACGCTCCGGCTCAAATTATTCGACCAAGAAAAGGTTTAAGCGAAGCGGACAAAGTACTTGAAAACGATGAACGCTTGAACAACAACGCCGAAACTAAAGAGCAAGAACAGTAAATGAGTGCATTAATTTCTATAGGTAAAATTCTTAATTTTCATGGAATAAAGGGAGAAGTAAAGCTTGGTTACACAAAAGGAAAAGAAAACCAACTTGAAAATTTGTCGACAGTTTATGCACAAAAAAATAATGAAAATATTGAACTTAATATAACATCAATAAAATTTCACAAAGGTTTTGCTATTGTAAAATTTAAAGAAATTAATTCTATCAATGAAGTAATGGAACTAAAAGGTTCAATTCTATACACAGGCAAAGACATTGTAACAAATGAACTCCAAGAAGATGAATATTTAACATCAGATCTTAAAGGCATGGATGTCTATGACACAGAAGGTAATAAACTTGGAATTGTCACAGGAGTATCTGAAAATGGTGCCACCGATCTACTTTCTGTTAAAATCCGAGACAATTCGACTCACTTGGTTCCTTTTGTAAAAGAACTTGTTCCCAGCGTAAATATCGAAAAAAATAAAATTATTGTAAAAAATATCGATGGATTAATCCCTAAGCTTAATTAACGGAAAAGGAGAAATATGCAATTTGACATAATAACACTTTTTCCAAAAATGATAGAAGATGCATGTACACACAGCATTATATCTCGGGCAATAACTGATAACTTAATTAAAATAAATACCATTAATCCTCGAGATTATACTCATTCAAAGCATAAAAAAGTCGATGATACTCCTTATGGAGGCGGCGCAGGCATGGTTTTAATGTGTCAACCTTTTTTAGATGCATTAGCTTCAATAAAAAAACAAAAAAACACCCAAACTATAATTTTAACCCCTCAAGGTCAAAAATTTAATCGTAATATGGCGAAAGAATTCTCACAAAAGGACCAACTAATAATGATTTGTGGACATTACGAAGGGTTTGACGAACGTATAAGAACTTTAAGCCACGCTCAAGAAATTTCAATCGGCGATTTTGTTTTAACCGGTGGAGAATTACCTGCATTATGTATTTTAGACAGTACCATCCGGTATATAGATGGCGTTTTAGGCAAACTTGATTCAGCGGACTATGACAGCTTTGAAGATGGGCTGCTCGAATATCCGCAATATACTAAACCAAGAATTTATAATAATCTTGAAGTTCCTGAAGTTTTGCTAAATGGCAACCATAATGCAATAGCAGAATGGAGAAAAAATCAACAAATTTCTAAAACCAAAAAAAATCGCCCAGATTTGTGGGAAATATACCAAAATAATCATAAAATATAGGATATTATTATTATGAACTTTGAAAATCTCTCAATTGGAATTGATATAGAAGATATAGAACGTTTCAAAAACAAAGATGAAGCGTTTATAAACAGAATTTTTTCACCGCTCGAAATTAAATACTGCAACTCAAAACCATTCCCTCATCAACATTTTGCAGCAAGATACTGTGCAAAAGAAGCAGTCTTTAAAGCTTTAAGTGCATTTAACGTACAAGGTATCAAGTTCAACAAAATAGAAGTTTTTCATAACAACAAAATTCCCAGTATCCGATTTCTTTCAGAGCTGGATAATCAATATGAAACAAAATTAAGCTTATCTCATGACAAAACTAAAGCAATAGCTTATGTTATAATTAAGAAAAAAGAAAAAAGCGGAGAAACCAAATGAAAGGCATCGTTCTCGCAGGAGGAGCAGGGACAAGACTTTATCCCGCATCACTGCCAATATCAAAAATACTTTTACCTATTTATGATAAACCAATGATATATTACCCAATATCAATTCTTATGCTTGCAGGAATAAAAGATATTTTAATTATCACAAATGCTACAGACTATGACAATTTCAAAAAGCTCTTAGGAAATGGCTCCCAATTTGGTATTCGTTTTGAATATAAAATCCAAGAAATTCAACGAGGAATAGCAGATGCTTTCATAATTGGTGAAGATTTTATTGATGGTGATGAATCCGCATTAATTCTTGGCGATAATATTTTTCATGGACATAATTTTTGTAATCTTCTTCAAGAAGTAGCAAAAAGAAAAAATGGTGCAACAGTTTTTGGATACAGGGTTAGCGATCCTGAAAGGTTTGGAGTTGTTGAATTTGATAGAAACAATTGTGCTATTTCATTAGAAGAAAAACCGCAAAAACCTAAATCCCACTACGCCGTAACAGGATTATATTTTTACGATAAAAATGTATGCAACTATGCAAAATCGCTAAAACCTTCTGCAAGAGGAGAACTTGAAATAACTGACCTTAACAAAATATACCTCAATAATGGGAATCTTCATGTTGAAGTTCTTGGACGTGGTTTTGCATGGCTTGATACAGGAACACATGACTCACTTTTACAAGCAAGCAATTTTGTACAAACAATGCAGACTACAAAAGGTGAAAAAATTGCCTGTCTTGAAGAAATTGCATATGAGCAAGGTTTTATAGACGGAAACTTACTAAAACAATACCTAAAAAAATATTCCGGAAAAAATGCCTACTATGACTACGTATTAAACACTATAAACGAAACATCACCTGTTAGAATGTTTTGATTGATAATATAAAACCAATCCGATAAATTAAAAGCCCCGATGGGGCTTTTAATTTATAAATAATTATAAATGTTTTTCTATGTTTGAAACAAGTGCAGACTTTTGCATTAACCCAACCATCCTTTCAACGGCTTGTCCGTTTTTAAATACCATAATAGTAGGCAACCCACTTATAGAATATTCCTTGGCTGTTTTTAAATTTTCATCAGTGTTCAATTTAACAACCTTAATTTTATCCGCCAATTCAGAAGCAACTTCATCCAGAACAGGACCGAGTTTTCTGCAAGGACCACACCAAGGGGCCCAAAAATCTACAACTGTTACACTTGAAGAGTTTAAAACCTCCTGCTCAAACATAGCATCCGTTATTTCTATAGCATTTGACATAATATCCTCCTTTTACAACTTTATTATATCACATATACTAAACCAAAGTATACTCCGATTTTCTATATACAAAATGTTGTTTAAAATATATTGTGTTATCATATTTATGAAAGCAAATTCACAATGAACGACAATATTATAATAAGAAAAGCTAATCAACATAACTTAAAAAATATTGATTTAGAACTTCCTAAAAACGAATTAATTGTATTTACGGGTGTATCCGGATCAGGAAAAAGTTCTTTAGCTTTTGATACAATTTTTGCAGAAGGGCAAAGAAGATATGTTGAAAGTCTTTCTACCTATGCAAGACAATTTCTTGGTCAAATGGACAAACCTGATGTAGAAAGCATAGAAGGGCTTTCTCCGGCAATTTCAATTGACCAAAAATCAACCTCTAATAACCCTCGATCTACGGTTGGAACAGTTACAGAAATATACGACTACTTAAGATTATTATATGCAAGAATAGGCACGCCATTTTGCCCGGAATGCGGTGAACCTATTAAACCTCAAACACTTGATGAAATTGTAGACAAAATCTTAAACCTTAAAGAAGGTACAAAAATTCAAATTATTGCACCAATTATACGAGGCAAAAAAGGAGAATTTATCTCTCAAATTGAAGAACTCAAGCAAGAAGGCTTTATAAGAATACGTATAGATAACAAAATTTATAATCTTGACGAAGATGAAATTGAACTTGCAAAAACCAAAAAACATGATATTGATATTGTGGTTGACAGAATCGTTGTAAAAGAAAACGCAAAATCCCGTATTGCAGACAGCGTACAAATTGCATTAGAAAAAGCTAACGGACTAGTAATTGCAGATATAGTCGGTGAAAAAGAAATTTTGTTTAGTGAAAAACTTGCATGCGCAAAATGCAATTTAAGTTTTGAAGAACTCGCACCAAGGATATTTAGTTTTAATAGTCCATACGGTGCTTGTGAAAAATGCGCTGGACTCGGTGCTGACTTCAAAATCGACCCGGATTTAATTATTCCTGATAAAACAAAATCACTTCGAGACGGTGCAATATATCCTTGGGCAAAATCCGGAGCAGATTTTTACACAGATTTAGTAAAATCCGTTGCCAATGCATATAATATTGACCTAAATACACCATTTGAAAATCTGCCTTTAGAACATCAAAAAATCATTTTATATGGTTCAAATGAACCAATTAAAATTAGAGTAAAACAATTTGGTACACAAAATTATCAATCTCGCCACTCCTACTACCCAGGAGTAATACCATATCTTGAAAAAAGATACAACGAATCCAATGGTGAATACTGGCGTGAAGAAATTCAAAAATACATGGTTACAACTCCATGCCAAGCTTGCCATGGGGCAAGACTAAAACCTTTTGCACTAAGTGTAAAAATAAAAAACTTAAACATTCATGAATTTTGTATGCTATCTATTGAAAAAGCTTTCGAATTCATTTCAAACTTATTTTTAGAACTTTCAGACTACGAAATGAAAATTGCTAAACAAGTTCTTGAAGAAATTCGAGCACGACTAAAATTTTTAATGGATGTAGGGTTAAGTTATCTCAACTTAGCTCGTATGGCAGGAACACTATCCGGTGGAGAAGCTCAACGAATTAGGCTAGCGACACAAATAGGAAGCAGACTTTCAGGCGTATTGTATGTCCTTGATGAACCTTCAATCGGTTTGCACCAATACAACAACGACATGCTCATAAAAACATTACTCAAATTAAGAAATCTTGGCAATACTCTTATCGTAGTTGAGCACGACGAAGATACAATCAGAAATGCCGATCACATTGTTGATATCGGACCAAAAGCAGGACGTTTCGGCGGACACGTAATCGCTCAAGGCTCCCTTGAAGATATTAAAAATGCCCCCAAGTCTATCACAGGTAAATACTTAAGCGGCGAAAAACAAATTGCAGTTCCTCAAAAACGCCGTAAAGGAAATGGCAAATACTTACAAATAATCAACGCTCATAAAAATAATTTAAAAAATATTAATCTTGATATCCCGTTAGGAAAAATTATAACACTTACCGGGGTTTCAGGCTCAGGTAAATCAACCCTAATGCAAGATTTAATCTATGAATTTGCCCTGCATAAACTCAGAGGTAACCGCCCAAAACCGCAAGGCGTTGAGGATATTAAAGGATTTGAAAATATTGATAAAGTAATAGACATTGACCAATCACCAATCGGTAGAACTCCTCGTTCAAACCCTGCAACATATACTGATGTTTTTACTCATATTAGAGATTTATTTGCAAAAACTAATGAATCAAAACTCAGAGGCTATAAACAAGGACGTTTCAGTTTTAATGTAAAAGGTGGAAGATGCGAAGCTTGTAAAGGCGATGGCGTTATCAAAATTGAAATGAATTTTCTTTCTGATGTTTACGTAAAATGCGATGTCTGCAAAGGTAAACGCTACAATCGTGAAACACTTGAAGTAAAATATAAAGGGAAAACAATCTACGATGTTTTAGATATGACTGTATCTGAAGCAATGGAATTTTTTGAAAATATTCCTAAAATTCACAGTCGACTAAAAACCCTAAATGATGTTGGATTAGATTATATTAAATTAGGTCAAAGTGCAACCACACTCTCCGGTGGAGAAGCACAAAGAATTAAACTAGCAGCAGAACTCAACAAAAAAGCAACAGGAAAAACACTTTACTTGCTTGATGAGCCATCTGTTGGTTTACACTGGTACGATTTGGATAAACTGATAAAAATTATTCAAAAATTAGCCGATAATGGTAACACTATTATGATTATTGAGCATAATCTTGATATTATTAAGACCTCAGATTATATAATAGACCTCGGACCAGATGGCGGTGATAACGGCGGACAAATAATTGTAGCAGGAACCCCAGAAGAAGTTGCAAAATGCAAAAACTCTAAAACCGGTCAGTATCTTAAAAAAATGCTTAAGTAGTTAAGTTATTTGCTTTTTCGCACTTTGGTAAACTTAAGTCTAGAATCAAAAAGCGTATCATTATAATATTTTATATCTTCTTCCGGCTGTAAATATACCTTTTTGGATATTTTTTTATCTACATATACAGAATAATTTTCATCACTATAAGCTTTTTTATAAGTTTTATCTCTACTCAAAGATTTTTCAGCCTCAAACTCATGCTCAACAACTATTACGTCTGGCTTAAACATATCAATTAACATATTCGGATTATCCCCTACCTGCATAAAAAAATTATTAAACATTGGAAGCATATAATCAGGATAAACCTCTTCATATCTACCATCCATAGCTATCAAATTAGATGGATATAACTTATACGCCGCATAACTCCCATAATGAAAATTAACTAAAAGATTGCCGGCTAATTTATTCTTCCTTATAAATTCAATTGGTTTTACTGGAAACTTATAGTTATCTACAACTATTTGCGGTTTATTTACAACAAAATACGATAACGTTGCAATTGCAACAAAAATAAAAATTAAAACTTCTTTCCATAAAAACAGTTTTGACATAACCAAATCTGACTTTATAATTTTTTTAGTCACACGAGACAAAACAAAATAAATATCATCATATAAAAACACAACTGCACATATAACAAAAAATGGCTGATGTCTGGTATACCTAAGTGAGAGATAAGTCATAACCATTATAATAATTAGCTTAGTCCAATCTAGAGTTTTTAATTTAATCTTATTAAAGCACATCAAAAATCCGGCAAACACCCCTAAAGCAATTGCAACCAAAAAAGACTTAAAAACGATATAATTTCCTGTATTTAACCCTCCAAAAGTTGGTTGCCACTCAATTATAAGTTTGCGAGACATTGTTGCAGCCATAGCCAAAAACTTCACATACGCTACCCCCCAAGGATTTGCAAACATTATCAAAATACAGCCTATAATTGTAAAAATATAATACTTAAATGGTTTTCTATTAAATAACTCTCCCAATGCATATAGTACAAGTAACCCCAAACCGGCTACACAACCGCCATGTATATTTGACCAAAAAAGCATCATAGGAACAAACGTTATAAGAAGATAATACTCACCTCTAACGCGGACTCTCTCTAAAATATACAACCAAATTACAAAAAACAAATAGGTAAAAAGTTGACATCTTATAGCACCTATAAAACCAGATTGTGCAGCAGCGTGATATGCAAAGAAATAAAACAAAAAATTATAAGGAGAGTTCCCAACTTGCAATCCACGCAATTTAACAGTTTCAATAACAAGGAAAAATATAGCAAAAATCATCAAAGCTTTTAAAAATAAAAGCCCAAACGCACTAAACTTTGCAAAAATACCATAAAAAACTACACTAGCACCCCATTCATGATCAAACCACGTATGGGTAGGTGTATATGAAAAAATATCATGATGCAAAATATTGCCCAAATTCCAAAAAGCTTGTCCTTGTAATAATCTTGCAAATAAATCATAATCTGCCATATTTGACTGAAAACTTACAAGTAAAATAAACAAAAATAAGGTAATATAAAATAAATAAGGTCTTATTTTTTCACTCATTTCCACTCCACTTTCAAAGGTAATTTTTCAACTTTTAATTTATAAATAGCCTCAGCCCCCAAATCTTCAAACGCTACAATTTGAGCCTCCTTAACACATTTTTGCAATAATGAAGCCACACCGCCTTGAGCAGTAAAATAAAAAGCATTATTTTTAGCTATACATTCACAAACCTCTTTTGCTCTTAAACCTTTGCCAATAGTAGCCAAAAGTCCCATATCATATAAAGTACAAGCAAACTTGTCCATCCTCTTTGAAGTTGTAGGTCCAATTGGTCCTATTATTTCATTTTCATTTTTCGGACAAGGACCTGCATAAAAAATTACTGCATTTTTTATTTCAAACGGTAATTTTTCTCCATTTTTAATTAATTGAATTAATCTTTGATGTGCCGCATCTCTGGCAGTATAAATTGTTCCACTAAGCAATATATCTTCCCCTTGTTTTAAACCTTTAAAAGAAGATATATCCTCCACATTAACTTCTTTTATATCACTATCATAAAAATCAACCTGTTTAGGCTTTACAAACTTTGTTAAAATTTCAAAATCATTTTTTTTCACAACCATACTTGCATGACGGCAGCTATGGCAATTAAGCGTAACACAAAGCGGCAAACTTGCAATATGAGTAGGAGCGCTTAAAACCCCTGCCCAAGCTATTTTTACCGGAGAAACCTCATTAATAAACTGTTTCAATTTTTTAGAAAATTCTTGTTCACGCTCTACAAAAAAAGCTTTTTTAGACAAAACTGAAGCATAATCTATTGTGCCACCTATTCCAACACCCAAAAACAATGGTGGACATGCGTTTTGACCTGATTTTTTCACTATTTCCGCAATAAAGTCCATAATTTCTGATTCTGAAGCTGATGGATTAAACATTTTAGTTGCCGACATATTCTCGGCACCTCCACCTTTTATTAACAAATCAACTTTTATTTCATCATCATCGCCATATTCTGTATAAACTATTGCAGGTAAATTATTCCCCGTATTACTACGATCGAAAATAGCATCTTTTACAACAGATTTTCTAAAAAAATTTTCTTTATAACAATCCTCAACAGCTTTGCTTATAACACTTAATGGCGTTCCCTTATCCAACAAAACATTTTCACCTATCTTAACAAAAGCAATAACTTGTCCTGTATCTTGACACAAAGGTCGCTTATTTTCTGCTGCAATTAACGCATTTGCGTTAATTTTACTAATTTTTAATTTATCCTCTATATTTTGACGTCCCAACTCATTAATGGAATTATAAACCACTTGCGGAAGATAAACATTAGCACTAAAACAAGCTTGATAAACTGCCTTATATAAATTTTCTGCACTAATCTCAACAACTTCTCTCATAATGGAATTTTACAATAAACTATTGATTTTAGCCATAAATAATTATATATGA
Organism: uncultured bacterium; assembly: GCA_949284985.1. GTDB lineage: Bacteria > Cyanobacteriota > Vampirovibrionia > Gastranaerophilales > Gastranaerophilaceae > RGIG2134. The sequence goes on from CASDWY010000015.1 coordinate 77,654, forward strand.
GGAATTATTTTTTATACTCAAAACTAAAAACCGCCTACTCTATGATAAATATCGTACTCTACAGGTTCATTAGCAGTTTCATCGTGATCAAGCATATATGTTAATGCCTTAGCATAAGTTTTTGCTATAAACTGTTTTACATCATCAAGACAGTTTAGTTTAGCTCGCATTTTTCCGAGTGGATTTTTATCGTCAGTAGTAGGATTAGAAATCTTGGCAGTAACATAACCATTTCTTTCAGCGTTATAGCCTGTTTCACCTTCAAAATCAAAATCTACATTAAGTTTTTCAAATCCATCTGTAATAATAGCTATAACTGGATCTTTTTGCGCTTCTTCAAACAAAATATCCTGCTTGGTAGACAAATTATAAGTATTTATACTTCTAAAAGATGTTGAATTTTTTATAGGGTTAATTCTCATATTTTTCTCCTATTGATTAAACCTATTATAACAAAAGAACTAAAGTAAAACATCATTCTAAAAAACAAAGTTTCTTAGTTTGTTCATTATAATGCCACTTGTCTGACAAACGATAAGCTTTAAACCATCCGTCCTTATGGTCTTTTAACCACTGCATATTACCTGTATGATCGCTCATTTCTTGTCCTAAACCATTAGTTATTGCGATATGTCCGGGATGATTTTTACAGCCATATACAATTATCCTGCCTGCTGGAAGCTGATTTAAGTTATCAGCTGTAATTTTTTCTTGTACAAATTTTTCTTTATTATCATCAAAATATTTTACCGCGTTTTTGGCATCTCCCAAAGGCATATCGCTATATGCATCAAGTACCCCTGCAGAAAGCAGGGCATGCTTTACTCCTGAATAACAATAATCGGCTGTTTTCATATAATTTGCAACTTCTAACGCATATCTGGCTAAACATATATCTGCTTCAGTTGCTAACAAATCTTCTTCATAAATTCCTTTATTTTCAACTATTTGATAGCATAATGGGCTCATATCATGAAGATAATAAAAAACTTTCCCTTTTATCATTGCCGGAGAAAAATCATTATAGTTATCATTATTTATAGACAATGGAGCAAGCTCTGTATTATAATGTGCTCGTTTATATTCCTGTGAAATTTTATGCTCTCCCAATGCAACAGCACCACTTAACCCCAATAATTTTAAAACATTACACAATATTTTGACTGTATTTTTTTGTTTTTTGGGAGTTTTGTGCTTCGGTTCATAATAAAAACCGCTAGAAGCATAATTAAAACCTGTTCCAAACGATACATTTTTATTAGATTTGTTTTGAATATTATTATAATTATTATTACTACAAGTTAAAATTGAATTTATTTTCATTTTCTTCATGCCTTTATTCTATTTTTTTAATATCAAAACATACAAATTTTTGCGCAAAATATGCTTTTAATAAAATCTTTTTACAAAAGTTAATCTGCAACAACTATTTCTTGTTCATTTTTATAAGTTACATACCCGGCAGGAGTATTTGGCGGACGTTTTAAATATTTTCGTTTTGTATATATAACTAATGCTTTAGTTGCAGCAGCTTGCTTTGAATATTTTTTAGCTATTTTAGCTGCTTCCAACAAAGTATCATTATCTACTATTCGGCGTTCTTTTACTTTAATCAGAACATGCGCACCTGGTGAGTTTTGAGCATGAAACCACAAATCCTCGGGAGAAGAAAGTTTAGAAAAAATATAATCATTTTGTCTATTATTTCTGCCAACATAAATTTTATAACCATTAACTTCTACTTCTTCCACAATTGAAACTAAAGATTTACTCTGTTTAGTGGAATTTGGCATTATTTCTTCTTTAATCTCAATAAGACTTTCGTAATTTGTTGCAGATTCTATTTGATATACTATATTTTCAAAATATAAAAGTTTTTCTTTTGTTTCATTCATCATTTTCAAGGCAATTTCATATGCTGTCTTTGCTTTGTTATAAAGCTTATAATACCGATTAGCATTTTCTACCGGTGAAAGCATAACATCCATATCTATCTCAATAGGCTTTCCTGTTTCAAAATCATTAAGCGTAATTTTAGAAATTCCATTTTTAATCTGATACAAATTTGCCATAATTACATCTGCTTTATGTTTTTGAAGCATTGCCTTATCAAATTTTCCTACTTGTTGTTGTTGCTTTGTCAAAGTTACTTGGTTTTTCTTAAGTTCTTTATAAGCAACCCCATAAAGTCCTTGCCTCAATGCATTCATAACATATTTTTCCATATAAAATGAAAAATAATCGTCTATCATTTCATTAACCGTTGCTTTATAAACTCTATTATTTTTAACAAAAGAAAAAAGTGAAAAATCACAATAACTTAAATCTACAGATGGATTAATTTTTTCATGCTTTGCAGCTATAAAGAGATTTTTTTCTATTTCATTACTTTTTATAATTTCACTCATCAAAGCTCGTGAGATATATTGAAAATTATTTGCAAAAGAATCCAAAAGATTGTTTCTATCAATATTTAAACGTGCCCTAACAACTTCAACATTTGTTTCTAACAAATTTTCACGTCTTACTCTAGGTGGATAAACATAAGTTAATCCCCCAGCCATTTCTCTCAATCGACTTTTTTCTGCACCAATATTATGCATACAACCTAAAATAACATTAGTTTCATAATTATACAAAACAACATTACTATGCTTCCCCATAAGCTCAACTGTTAAACACAGAGGAATAATTTCACCAATTTCTGAAAATGTTTCAAAATACATTTCAAAAATACGCTCATCTTCCGGGACATTAACTCTAACTATACGAGATCCAACCATATATTTACGCAAAAGCATGCAAAACATTGGAGGTTGCTTAGGAATTTCCAAATGTCTTCTTTTGGCATTATCTACACTCATAAAGCACATATGATAAACAGCAGGATTAATGTTAATGTAGAGTTTTCTAGTTTCCCCTGCATTATGAAATTGAATTATCAAATCTCTTCTTGTCGGCTGCTGAATTTTTTGAATGCGTGCATCCTCAAAATAGTCCAAATTTTCTATTGCAAAAAGTTTTAATGTTAAACTGTCCAAATTAATCATTTTATTATTATAAACAAAACGATTAATTAAACAATGCTGATTTTATTCTCTCTATACATGCCGTTGGACTATAATACCACTCACGATAAGTCAAACGCAAAACCTTTAGTCCACATCTTTCTAATATAGCTTGCTTTTTCATATTAGTATTATAAGTTTTTATACTATCTTCAACCCCATCAATTTCTACAAGCAAAGAATGTCCCTCATTATCACTAACAGATAAATCAGTCGAAAAGCCTGCGGTTTCTACACCGGCAAGAACTTCTAAGCCCTCTGCCCTAATCGCTTTGGCAACTTCTTTTTCAAATGCATTTTTATATACATTTTCATCAAATCTATCTGCTGTTTGAGATTTATTTAAATAACTTTGAATATATTCAATATAATCTCGAAGCAATCCTTCAGGAAGAGATTTTGGGTTTTTAGACAAAAAACAAATAAGCTTTTTACGTGCACGTGTAATTGCAACATTAAACAAGTTTGGTTTTTGTAAAAACGTTAAACTCTGCGTAAAACTATTATCTGCAACACACCAAGACAAAATCATTATATCTTTTTCATCTCCTTGAAAGGTATGTGCAGTTCCAACTTCAATTTTATGTTTTTTTATAATATTTTCCGAAAAAACCTGCATTAAGGCTTTTTTAATCAACTCCACCTGTCCTCTAAACGGTGAAACAATTCCTATTGAAACCGGTTCAGAATCAGATTTTTCGTCTTCAAGTATAAGTTCATGCAAACGTTTTATTACAGCTTCTGTCTCTGGCATATTCCTAGTTACATCAAAATCCACTTTGCCATCAAGAACAAGACATAACTCCAGAACATCATTTGAAGCACTATTTTTCTTCATTATCCTAATTCGGCCACCATAAAACTCCTTATTCGAAAACTCAATTATAGGCGGTAAACTTCTAAAATGTTCATCTAACATTATAGGCGAAGTTGAATAATAATTAGCCAAATCAAACATAGAATTAGTTCTAAACCGCCAAATCAACTGATATTTATCAGGAATATTATATTGAGATAAAAATGACTGTTCTTTTGTTTTTTCAAGAAAAGATAAATGTGGAAGTTGTTTATCATCACCTACTATAACAGCTTTTTTTGCGCGGAAAAGAATAGGAAAACAACTTGCAATATCACATTGTGACGCTTCATCTATGATAGCTACATCAAAAAGTCCCGGTCTCATAGGCAAAGATCCCGAAACAGCATAAGTCGTAACACACCAACAAGGAAAAGCCTCCAATAACGGTTTAAAATCCTCAGTTTCCAAAAGCCTAGTTTGTTGTTGGCGTTTTCTTGCAACCAATGATTTTGAATGAACAAACAACCTTTGACGTTTTGTTTGATCGCGCAAAAGCCCCTTAAGCGCTTCTCTGCGTTTTCCCTTTAAAATTTCCACAGCAAGCTTTGACTGCTTCCGTTTTAAATTCCTGATATTTTCTAATAATTGATGCAAATTACCTATTTTATGTATTTTTGCCTCTACCATACGTGCTTTACAAGCAAGATTTTCTGTATAAAGCTCATTTTTAAGTCTCTCAATATCCTCAAGACAAACATCAAAATTTGTAATTTTAAGAATTTTTTTAAGTTTTGAAGCTCTAAATTTATTAAAAATATTTGCCCAAAAATTTGATTTTTCTAAATCTTTTTCTAGCTTTCTTATCAGCCCCATAACTACATCAAGCTCATCTTTTTTAAGTTTTTTATTAATAAACTCCGTTTTTTTAAGCTCTAAAAGACTTTTATCTTTTTCCTCAATTAAACTTCGCCACTCATTTTCCAACTCAATAATTTCTTCACATTTTTTTTCATTATCACGAATTGTTGACACCAAATCATGCATATCATCAACATCGACCAAAATAGCATTGTCATAACCTTTATCCAATTCAACTTTATTATTTAAAAGGTCTTGAAGTTTAAAATTAAGCTGTTTTTGATAATTTTGTCTTCCTGCTCGCAAAGCTAAAAATGGAGCACCCAGTTCATTCAATCTTTCTGCTACAACATCTGTAGCCTTGTCCATTCGAGAAGCAACCAAAACCGTCTTTCCATTAGCAATCAAATGAGCTACTAAATTAACTATAGTTTGGGATTTACCTGTGCCAGGAGGTCCTGCAACAGAAACTATAGCATTTTCTTCAATACTTTTTATTACTCCTTCTTGACTATCACTTAAAGACAATGGGGTTGTTGCAACAAAATCCTCTAAATTTTTTTTGGGTTTTGACATTTTTTCACTCATTTTGCCACAAGTTCTCATATATTCTTCGTTAATAGTAGAAAGTGACGTTTCTCTAAAAATTCCAGATGGTTTTTCTGCAATTTGTGTAAGTTCATGCAAAACGCCAGCCGTTACTTGGGGTCTTTTGGTAAGAATAATTGCGCTCTGATTAGTTACACAAACTTTTTCAATCTTAACTTTTTTAGGTTTTGAAGTTTCATCATCATCTATAACATCATGCAGATTATCATAATTTATCTCATCTTCATTAACAGCCTCATCCATTGAGACATTATTTTCTAAAGCATCATCTTCATGATCAAGTTTTAACTCTATCCCCGGAACAATAGAACGCAATGTTGTTAGGAATATTTCCATTTTTTCTTCACTCAAAGGCAAATCAGGAACAACTTCAAGCAACCCATCCAAAAGATGCTCCATCTCATCTTCATCATCACTTTTATTCATAAGTGCCGTTAACGCCCCGGTATTTAAAGATAAAACCTCATCTTGCAAAGTACATTCAATATTTTTCCCAACCCTCTCAAGTTTTGCAGGCATATATAAAAGCGGCGTTAAAAATTCATTAGATCTTTTATTGCGACCACCTTTACCAACTAAAAATAAATAACCATAAATAAGATATTTATCTTTCTGGCTCATTTCCGATTGAATCATAAGTTCAGTTAAAAGAGGATCTGCCCCATCAAGTTTTAAAGAAGAACCAAAATTTGTAAACAACTCTTCTTCACCTTGTAAAAATATCCATTTGTTATCTTTATCCTGTTTAAGATTACGAAAAGTAGAACTCTGGACTTCTTCCCTTACACAATCATGCAAATATAAAGACAACCTTTTTATAAAGCTGTCATGAAACGCTGAACTTATTATTTTACCGGCTTCTTGAAGCATATCTTACCTGTTCTCCTATATATTTATTATACACAATCACTAAATTTTAAAATAATCCATTTACTCGATATTACTGTTTTTTCATGTTAAGAAACTTTAAATTCTGTAAATCATAAAGACAAATTTTCATAAAATATATTTTTTATATACATGAGGAGTATAAAAATATTAGACATGACTAGAGAAAATAATTTATTTAAAAGCCTAGCATCAACACAAAAAATTGCCGCACAACCAAGCATTTTTTCACCAGATGCCGCCTTAGGAATTAAGACCATGGCAGAAAAAGGTATCTCAGATAACAAAAATGCCCTATATGCTAAATTTAGCATGTATAGAAACATAAAAAACTTAGAATGCTTTTTGAAAAGTTAAAATTGTTATAAAACCTGTATAAAGAATTTGTAAAGACTTCCCAAATTAGTGCTAAAATTAACATATACACAAGCATAAAAGTGGGAGATTTATAAATGAAAGTACCAATTCTAGACACAAAACGTCAATACGCAACAATAGGAAAAGAATTAGAAGAAAAAGTTATTGAAGTTATGCGCTCCGGAGCGTATATTCTTGGACAAAACAATAAAGCACTAGAAGAAGATTTTGCAAAATACTGCGACTGTAAATATGGCGTTGCATTAAACTCAGGTACAGACGCACTTCATCTGGCACTTCGAGCACTCGATATAGGTCCGGGAGATGAAGTTATTACCGTAGCATTTACCTTTGTTGCAACAACAGAAGCTATTGGAATTGTCGGTGCAAAACCTGTTTTTGTAGATATCAACCCAGATACCTTTAATATTGATGCATCAAAAATAGAAAACCTAATTACACCAAAAACAAAAGCTATTATACCCGTTCACTTATACGGACAACCTTGCGAAATGGATAAAATTATGGACATTGCAAAACGCCATAATCTATATGTCATAGAAGATTGTTGTCAAGCAGTTGGATCAACTTTCAACGGACAAAAAGTAGGCTCATTTGGTGATATCGGTTGTTATAGTTTTTACCCAACAAAAAACCTTGGTACTATGGGCGACGGAGGCATGGCTGTAACAAACAGCGAATATCTTAAAAATAGAATGATTGCTTTAAGAAACCACGGTGGAGCTGTAAGATACTACCATGATGAAATTGGCGTTAACTCAAGACTTGATGAAATTCAAGCTGCAATTTTAAGAGTAAAATTTAATTATATCGATAAATGGAATAAACAAAGACGTGAAAACGCATACCGATATAACGAATTATTCTCTAAATACCCGGAAATAGAAACCCCAAAAGAACTAGATAAAGCATATTGTGTTTATCACCAATACACAATCAAAATTGAAAATCGTGATGAAGTTCATAAACTCTTACAAGAAAACGGTGTTGGGGCAATGATATACTATCCGGTTCCATTACACTTACAAAAAGTCCATGACTACTTAAACGTAAAAGAAGGGGCACTACCAATTACAGAAAAAAATACTAAGCTTGTAATGAGCTTGCCAATGTTCCCTGAAATAACTGAAGAAGAACAAAAATACGTTGTAGATACTGTTATAAAATGTTTAAATCAAACAAAAACCTCCATATAATCATTAATTAATTAAATTAATGATTTAAAATCCCGGCTAAAACCGGGATTTTTTCTTACTCAACAACACTTAATTACAATTTTTTCACCACGCTAAAAAGTTTAAAAGACAAGACAATCAATAATTTTAGAAGCTGCATATGGCTGTGCATTAAAAATTTTTAACGACGGTTGGCAGATAAAAACCAACTATCCTTGGTAATTAAAATCGAGTTTATACAAACAAAAATTTACTCAAGATACCAATTTATGCTACAATATTTCGGGAAGTAACCGAACCGACGCGTCTTTTTTAAGATGAGGAAAGTCCGAACACCTAAGGGCAGATCGACTGATAACGTCAGCCGCGAGTAATCGCCGGACTAGTGCCACAGAAACACACCGCCGATGGCTTTATTGCACAGGTAAGGGTGCAATGGCGGGGTAAGAGCCCACCGCGAATATCGTGAGATATTTGGCAGGTAAACTCCGATCGGGTGCAAGATTAAATGAAAGGTTAAGGTGACCCGCCGTCTTTCAAAATATCGCTTGAGGCGCACAGTAATGCGCGTCCCAGATAGATGTCGGTTTAAAACAGAATTCGGCTTACGGGTTGCTTCCCATTATTTTGGTTGAGGTATTTATTATGAATAAGTTTTACGAAAAGACTCTTTCTTCTGAAATAGTTTTTAAAGGAAAAATTTTTGATATAAAACATGACGAAGTCCAACTTTCTAATGGTGCAAACTCTTTTCGAGATATAATTTTACACCCGGGCGGAGTAGTTGTTGTTCCACAAAAGGGTAACAAAATTATTCTTGTTAAACAATTCCGTTATGCTATTTCTGAAGCTATTTTTGAACTTCCTGCAGGAAAACTGGAACTTGGAGAAGATCCATTTATAGCAGCAAAACGTGAACTCTTAGAAGAAACAGGATACCAAGCTCAAAATTGGCAATGCTTAGGGTTTATAAATACTTCTGCAGGCATTTGCAACGAAAAACTTTATCTGTACAAAGCTGAAATTACGGATTTTATCGGACAAAATCCGGATGAAAATGAAATTATTGATTATTACGAATTTGACATACAAGAAGTGTTTGATATGATTAAAAACGGAAAAATTAATGATGCCAAAACAATCTGCGGACTAATGAGGGCATATAAATTATGATAAAATTACTTGTTCTTGATATTGATGGAACAATTATAAAAAAGGATTTTACCTACTCTAAGGTTTTGCATGAAAAGCTTTTAGAACTACAAAACAAAGGTATAAAAGTAGTTATTGCAACAGGCAGAATGCATGATGGTGCCGTTCCGTTAGTTAAAGAACTTGGGCTAAATACCCCAATTATTTCTTATCAAGGCAGTATGGTGCGCAATTGGAAAGAAAATAACAATATCCTCTATTCTAAACGAATGAGCGCTCAACAAGCTTCAGAAATTATAGATTATTTTCGCAATAAAAATATTCATATAAATGCCTATTCGGGTGACAAACTGTATGTTGAACAAGACGATGAATTAATAAAAGATTATGTTAACAACAGATATGTCAATTACAACGTATTATCTGACCTTAAAACTTTAGATTTATCTAAATTAGATAAACTATTATGCATTGAACCTAATCAAGAGAAAATGCAACAAGTCGTCAAAGATCTATCATTAAAATATAAAGGTAAGCTTGAAATTGTAAAATCAATGCAACACTACTGTGAAGTTACACATATAGAAGCAACAAAAGGAAAAGCTATAGAATTCTTATGTAAATATTGGGGAATAGATTTATCAGAAACAATGGCTATAGGAGACCAAGATAACGATATTGCAATGATTAAAACTGCACAGATAGGTGTAGCTATGGGAAATGCCACCAAACAACTTAAAGAAGCAGCTGATTTTATTACAAAATCTGTAGAAGATGACGGAGTAGTCTTTGCTATTAAAAAATTTATAGGAGTATAAAATGTATAGAATTGGGCAAGGTTTTGATATACATAGACTAGTAGAAGGACGCCCTCTTATTTTAGGCGGCGTTAAAATAAATCACACAAAAGGACTATTGGGGCACTCCGATGCGGATGTACTTATTCACGCAATAATTGACAGCCTTCTAGGAGCACTTTGTCTTGGAGATATTGGGCAGCATTTTCCAGATACAGACTCCAGATATAAAAATGCAAACAGCTTGGAACTGTTAAAAAATGTTTTAGCTATGGTTGAAAAATCAGGTTATAAAATAGTTAACATTGACTCTACAATTCAAGCCCAAGAACCTAAACTCATGCCACACATAAATTCTATTCGAGAAAACTTATCCCAAAATATGCTAATAGGACTAAAACAAATTTCAGTGAAAGCTAAAACCTATGAAAAACAAGATAGCATAGGAAAAGGTGAAGCTATTGCAGTATACTGTAACACACTGCTTATGAAAGCCTAATTGCGCTTATATACATTTAACTCTTCTACATCCTCACCATTAGGGTTTTTTGATGCATGTTCACCATACAAAACTCGTATAATTTTATGATAACCCATTTTCTCCAAAATTGTTGTCGGAATTTCACATGTTACTTGTGTTGGTGTTATTTTACCATAATCCGCTTTTGTTAAAAGAATGCTCTTGCTCCCTTTTGTATTAGAAACAATACAAAACGGTAAACTACTGTCCTTTAATTTAAGTTGGCCATTATCTATGTAATAATTATCGAAAATTTTACTGTAAGATTTTGCATAACTTGAATCAATAATACGTTTTGTAAAAACAAGATAATCATAAGATTTTAAATCATAATTAAAAATTTCAGAAACCAACAATGTATCAATCTTATAACCATCCGCTTCCATAAGCTTTAAAACAGCAACATTATCAGTATTAGCTGAAAAAATACCAATTTTAGATCCCTTTGGTAATTTATACAAAATTGAACGAAAAGTACAATATGGCATTTTTCCTGTATAACCAATATATCTTGTACAAAGATGTTTTGTTCGGACATCAGATATTGTTTGACCTTTAACAAGTTCTTTAACCATATTCACAACATGTCGAGACCACATATGAGTAGAAATTAATAGAAAATATGACATTACATAAAATAAAATCAAATACTTAAATATGTTTTTATTGCTCTTTATGTAAGATAAAACTAATACAGGAGCACTTAATGCCAAAAAAGTATTTAAAAATCTTGCGCTAAAAAGCATAAAACCAATAACTCCCGACATAACAGCAATACTTAAAAATAAACTTAAGCCAAAAAGAGCAAGCATTTGATTATTTTTACATTTTGGGTAAAAAATACCTTTAAAAATGGCAATAATAGCACAAGGAACTAAAACTAATATTCCAATAACACCTCCACCGACAACAGAATCGTTAAGTGCAAGATTTAATGTGTTTTCATTACTAAATATAACATTTAAATCTAACGGAATGCCTAACATAGTAAGCAACTTATCCTGTACCCCAAAAACCCATTTTTGCAAATAAATCGAATATGAAAATCCGGAAAAATCAAACAACAAAATACAATGTCTAATAAATCCGGATAAATACCCCTTTAACCCACCGCTCATACAATGATGCAATATAGATTCAGGTGAGCCGGCAAAATTACCAAATTCTATAAAGTTTAAAACATAATTATAAGCAGAAAAAATTAAAAAATTTATAATCGCAAAACCTATAAAAGAACCACTATAACACCAAAATTTTTCTTTCTGATAACGTAAAAGGAAATAAATAAAAATTAATGCAACAGACGGCATTATAAAAAATGAAGTTGTTTTTGTCCCGACTGCAAGAGCAAAAGCAAGGGAAGAAAAGTATATAGGCGTAATCTTTCCGCTTTTTGTTCCTTGCAAAAACAAACTTATACAAGCAAGTGCAAGCCCTGATACTATAATATTTGTCTCAACTCCAGATGCCTCCATCAAAATACCTGCAATTGAAGATATTAAAAATACCGCCCAAAGTCTTTTGCGTACACAAAATCCATTTATTTCCAAAAAGGAATAAAGAGACACTATCATTAAAATGTATCCTGCAAATGAAAAAAAACCAATAAACCAGTTTTTTGGAACAAATGTTAAAAACCATGTGTAAAGAATTTCAGAATTTATTGGCATAACAATATTTCTATCATCTGCTATATCAAAATGCGCCAAGCTGCCTTGTGAAACCCAAAATAATGCACGATTAAAATGATACGCAAGAGCATCATACGAAACAACAGGCATTATTATGCACAAAACTATGCTAACCAAAATAAAAAATATAAAACCGCTACCTAGAATATAAAGCATTTTATCACGGTTACAAGCACCTATTATTTTTTTTAAAAACTCTTTAAATTTTGGTCGATATAATTTCTTACCATTCTTAACCCATATCATTAACACAACTAAAAAACATACTATGTTAATAAACAAAATACCAATTTTGGAAATTGCCTTGAATAATGAAAGCACCTCTATAGTCAAAACAACCTGCGCAAAAGTAATTAACATTGTATAAATCAAACCGCTCAAATATTTTTTAGCCTCAAAAACTGATGCCAACAGGTAAGAAGAACAACATATCAACAAAAATGAAATCAAAAAAAGTATCATAACTTTAATCCTTTTTATATAGTAGTAATCATACCTACTACTATAAGATAAAAATAATCACCCAACCAGCTAATGTACTAAAAAAATACAAACATGTAATATAAAACTTGTGCATATTCCACTCTCACTCAAAATTATTACACGACCCCTCAAAGGTCGTTTTTTTTAGTTTAAAAACAGCACAAAATGATTAATAATTCATCGCATCTTCTTCTAAAACTCTACCGGCACAATAAGCACCTTTACCACCTTCACCATTTTTATTAACATTTTCAGTTGTGCAATAGTTGTTATTTTTCCAATATTCGGTTGGTAATTTCTGCAAGTCTGAATATAATTTTGAGCCAGTAGGCAAAACAAGTCCCATAGGGATTTTTAAAGCTCGTTCTGCCGCTAAATCTGTTATAAAAAATGAAAACTGATCCCTACCCAACTTATTAGGTCCCCTAAATCCATTTATATCGATTATTTGGAGATCGCCGTTCCATATCATTCCATCATTTGTAACAAAAGATGTTCCACTATTAGTTGCGTAATTAAAGTTATTTTTAATTTTTTCACATGTTTTATCTGTTGAGTTGTTGTAGTTATAACACAATTTATTAATTTTAAACTGCTTAGAAAGAAGATACACTTGTTTGTTTTCTAAGTATCCGTTAAACTCCTGTCCTTCAATGTTTGTAACATTGCTAGCCCAATTCCCATTTATATTTTGCCCACCTTGATCCCATCCCACACAATCAAAATCACCAGCGGGGCAGCCTTGGGTAATAGGAATCATCTTCATAGCGTTTTGTAATTGGGAGTAAGCTTTTTTTAGCCCAACAACGTAGCTATGTTTTTGATATTTGGAAATTAAATTCGGAATGGTTAAAGCAGCAATAACTCCAATTATAGTTAGAGTAATTAATGTTTCTGCCAATGTAAAAGCATTTTTCTTATTAATACTATTTTTATCAAGTATTTTAAGTGTTTTCGCAAGTTTTATTTCATTTGACATAAAATATCTCAATTCTTTCAAACTTAACATTACTATCTGGCAGTAGTTTTGTCAATATTATTAATAGTACATTTGGTGGTATTTTTTATTACAATGACTATTATAATAGTAATTATTATTTGAAATCGTCTAATGATTAGTTATTACAAGAAATACGCACCATATTTATTTTTATTGCCTGCCGCAATAGTTTTGGGGCTGTTTTTCTTTTTACCGTTTTTCGATACAATGATTTTAAGTTTTAAGGATTATTCAACAAACATCTACAATCCAAGTTGGATAGGGGTTTCAAATTATATTTATTTAATGAAATCGCCGGAATTTTACAAAATTATATTAAACACATTCATTTTTTTAGTATGTGCGGTTCCACTTCTTGTAATAATACCATTAATCCTAGCAATAATGATTAATCAAAAAATAAAAGGAATCACAATATACAAATTACTTATTTATCTTCCAGTTATTGTATCAATTGTTGTTGCAGCAATTGCTTTTAAATGGTTATACGCCCAAAACGGGATTTTAAACTATGTAATTGGTTTAATTGGTTTAAAACCTATCGGATGGCTTACGGATCCGAGATTTTCTTTATATTCCGTAATTATTGTAACCGTATGGAAAGGGCTTGGATATTATATGATGATATATCTAGCCGCACTAATGTCTGCACCAAAAGATCTTTATGAAGCATGTGAAATAGATGGAGCAAACTTTATACAAAAGCATTTAACGGTATCAATCCCTCATTTAATGCCCACTTTAGCTCTTGTTACAACGATAAGTTCTATTTCTGCACTAAAAGTTTTTGCTGAAATATATGTTATGACAAAAGGTGGTCCGCTTAACTCCAGTAAAACAATAGTTTACTATATCTATGAAAGAGCTTTTGAAAATCTCGATCTTGGGATAGCTTCTGCTGCTGCGGTAATTTTATTATGCATAGTTATGGTATTTTCAATAATTAATGTTGTATTTTTTGAGGGGAAAAAATATTAATGCAAAAATTTCAAATAAAAAATTTAATGGTTCATTTTTCACTAATTTTGGTATCATTGCTTTGCATTTTTCCTTTTCTATGGTTACTTTCTACTGCATTAAAGGGTAGTGGAGAAAATATTTTTCAATATCCGCCGCAATTAATTCCGACCAAAGCAACTTTAGCAAATTTCAAATCAGCTTGGACTCAAATTCCATTTTTAACTTATTATATTAATAGTTTTATAGTGGCATTTTTTACTGTTATTTTAAACCTTATTTTATCGTCGCTGGCAGCATATCCTCTTGCAAGAATGGAATTTCGCGGAAAAAAGATAATATTTTACGCAATTTTATCGACAATAATGATTCCTTTTCAAGCTATAATGCTTCCTGTTTATCTAATTGTACTAAAATTAAACATGGTAGACACAGTTAACAATTTTATGGGATTTTTAGGACTAATTTTACCCTTTGCTGTTAATGCTTTTGGAATATTCCTTATGAGACAAGCATTTATGGCAATTCCCAGAGAACTCGAAGAAGCAGCATTTGTAGATGGATGTAACATTTTTCAAATCTGGTACAAAATTTTAATTCCAATGGTAAAACCAACACTGGCAACTCTTGCAATATTTACTTTCATTGGTTCTTGGGGAGAGTTTTTATGGCCAAGTATTGTATTAACAAACAAAGCAATGTATACTTTACCTGTCGGAGTTAATGATCTTCAAGGTATGTTTTCAGCGAATTGGCGAATTATAGCAGCCGGTTCATTAATCTCAATTATACCTATCATCATTTTCTTTCTGGCATTACAAAGATACTTTATATCAGGCGAAAACGAAGGTGCCGTAAAAGGCTAATATGAGTATAATTTCAACAATAGACTGTACACTACGTGATGGCGGATATTTAAATAACTGGGAATTTGACCAAAATTTCCAAGTTTCGCTTATAAAAGCGCTCATAAACTCCAATATAGATATTATTGAATGCGGCTTTATCAACGAAAACTCAGGCAATGATAATTTTGGCACACACTTCAAATCTATTGAAAAAGCAAATTCAATCTTAAAAGATAATTCACTCAATAAATCTTGTGCAAAGTTTGCAGTTATGATGAGGCTAAATGAATACAATCCCGATAAAATGCCAATCTGCGATAAGGCTGAAAATTGTATTAGCATTATAAGAATCATGGTATCTAAAGAGGAACTTTCATATGCGCCTCAAATTATACAAAAAATTATCAAAAAAGGATACGAAGTTCATATTCAACCTACAATAATAAGTTACTACACAGATGAAGATATTGTTAAAATGCTACAACATTTTCAATCAATAAAATATCAAGCGATAGCTATTGTAGATACATTTGGTGCATTAGACGAAACAGCAATAAAAAGAATTACGCTTCTTTTTGACAAATACGCAAACAAAGAAGCACATTTATCTTTACATTGCCACAACAACCTTGCACAAGGGCTTCAAAATGCATATGCGTTTTGTTCCTCTGTAAATCTAAATCGTGATTTATATATAGACAGCGCAGTAAACGGCTTAGGCAGAGGAGCAGGCAATATTGCAACTGAAATTTTATTAACTCATTTAAAAAATAAAAAAAATGCAAACTACTTAATTTTACCTATCAATGAATTTTGTCAAAAATCTATGCAAAATTTTAAACAAACTATTTGCAGAAACAATCTTTATGCGTATATAATTACTGCTAAAAAAAATATGCATCCGAATTACGCAACATACTTAATTTTAAATAATTATTCCAGACAAGATATTTGTAAAATACTTCAAATTATTACCCCCGAAAAATACTATAAATTTGACTATAACTACATAAAAAGCTTATGTGAAGTTTACATGCTTAAAGTTTAAATATACACAAAACTTGCAGAAAATAAAGAAAGAGTGTATTATTAACAATAAATAAATTTGGAGTATGAAAATGAAAGAATTATTTAATAAATACGTTCAAGAAATTGAAACCTACATTATGGTGCAAATTAAACAACGCACTCTTGAGTTAACACCTGAATTAACCGCTAAAAATAGAGCACCTATTTCACTCGATATTGGTGCACCTACTGATAACCCGCCAAGATTTGTAATTGAAAAGCTTAAAGAAGCACTTGATATGGACGGGATGCATAAGTATTCTACTCCAAAAGGTGAAGCATTTTTTCTTGAAGCAGTAGCAAAAAGGATGAAAAATCGTTTTGGTGTAGATGTTGACCCTAAAACAGAAATATGCTCACTTATTGGTTCAAAAGAAGGACTAGCTAATATAGTTAGAGAACTGATTAACCCCACAGAAAATATTAAAGATAAAGAAATTATACTGGTTCCAGATCCAGGATATGCATCATACAGTCAAATGTTAATGGTTTCAGGCGGTTTGGCATACCCAATCCCACTAACAATTGAAAACAATTATATGCCGGATTTAGAAGATGTCTTGGTTTCACTTAAAAAAGATGGTTATGACGAAAAAAAAGTTAAAGCCGTAATCATCAACTATCCAAATAATCCTCTTGGTGCAACAGCCCCAAAAGAATATTACGAAAAAGTTGTTGCTTTCTGTAAAAAACATAGAATTCTACTAATTTCTGATGCAGCATACTGTGATATGTACTTTGATGAAGACAAAAAGCCAATATCTGCTTTAGAAATAGAAGGCGCAAAAGATGTAACTTTAGAATTTCATAGTCTTTCTAAACCATATGCCATGACAGGTTGGCGTTTGGGATGGGTTTGCGGCAACAAAGAGGCTTTAGCTATGTTTGCAAAACAAAAATCCACAATTGATACAGGATTGTTTAAAGCACTCCAATATGCTGCGGCACAAATCCTTAATTCTAAAGAAGGTGACGACTATATCAAACAAGCAAATACAAATTTTAAAGAAAAACAACAAATCCTTGTTAACGGACTAAAAAAGTTAGGCTGGAACGACAAAAATTTTGTTATTCCACAAGCAACATTTTATCTTTGGTTGCCAATTTCACGTAAATATAAAACATCAAAAGAATTTACAACTGCCTTACTTGAAAAATCCGGTATCGTAGCAGTACCTGGCGATGCTTTTGGCCAATACGGCGAAGGATATGCAAGAATTTCAATAGTTGCTCCAAAAGAAAAACTTCACGAAGTAATCGAACGAATGGAAAAAGATGGATTTACATATTAAAGAAGAAAATCTCCCAAATGGGAGATTTTCTTCTTTACATTAGCAACAAAGCGTAAAAAATGTTGTACTATATTGTTATAATAGCTATAATTAAAATGGAAGATTTTTGAGAGATTACTTTTGTAAATGGCAAACAAAAATGCACGAAAAATATTTATAGCACTGGTTATTGGGGTAATTGCTACCTGCATTTCACTAAATGCCTTCTCAAGCTTAAAAAAGCAAATAAAGGAAAAAGATCAACTCATACAAGTTATGCAGCTAAGAGATAAACAAATAGAAAGTGGTAAATACAGCTACTTAACTGCAACGCATGATATGGAAGCCGGCGAAACAATTGCGCAAGAAGACATAACAAAAACTTCATTTGCAACTGAACAAGAAGACGCACTTAGCTCATCTGAAATGGTAATTGGGAACGTCTTACTAGAACCTGTTAAAAAAGGGCAAATTCTTACCGGATATGTTTTTACTGGTGTATTAGCCTCCAAATCAGATAATAAAGGATTACGTGAAGGATATCGTGCATTGACTCTATCAACTTCATCTTTAGATGGTCTTTCTTCTGAAATGAAACAAGGTTCAATGGTTGATGTATTTTCCAAAAGCAAGGATAACTCTTTTGTTTTGTCAAAAGTAAAAATTCTATCACTAGAACCCACTGAAACAAATGAACAAACTAATGAAAATATTTCTATAACCAAAGCTAAAAGTGCAACGTTTGAAGTGCCTGTTAACAAAATTCAAGACTTAGTTGAAATATATTCTTCGGGTAAAATTTTGTTAGTAATGCGTCCGATAGGAGATGACACTGTTATTGTAGGGAAAAAGCCTGCTCAAACATCAGCACAAACTTCTAACAAAACATATTCAAATATAAATTACACTTATACCCCGGCGTCTTTACCATCACTACCGATTGTACAAACATACGAAGAACCAGGAATAAATGAAATGCCAGCACCTGTCGTACCTAAAAAGCAACAAAAAACAGTTGAAATAATTGAAGCCAGCAATAAAACTCAAATCAGTTTTGATTAATAAGAGGTAAAATTGAAAAAACTAATTACAAAAATTTTAATAATTACAATAACTACACTCGGCATAGCTTGCGAGCAAAAAGCTTTTGCAGACAGAAAAATTGACTATGATTCAGTTATCGCTGAGCCTGATTACAATAACAATATTACACAACCTCAAAATACTAAACTGAATTCAAAAAATGTAAAACTCTCTGCAGAAATTAAAGACAAAAACGAAAAATTATACGCTATTGTTGGCAAATCCCAACTTTTAAAATTTGATGAGCCCGTAACAAGAGTATCAATAACTGAGCCACAATACGCTGATCTGGTTTTACTATCACCTCGCGAACTACTTTTAAATGGTAAGAAATCCGGACGAACAAGTCTTATATTTTGGGGTAGCAACAATAAACCTGTTTTCTATAACCTGGTAGTACAACAAGATGCTGATGCTTTTTTGCAAGCAGTCGAAGAAATTGCCCCAAATGAAAATGCAAATCTAATTTTTACTGATGATGGAGTTATTCTTTCCGGCCATATTTCTTCAACCGGCACAAAAGACAAAATAAAAAACATAGCAAAAGCATATAATTTTAATCTTGTTGATATGTCAGAAAGCCCAACAAAACAAGTCCTCTTGGAAGTAAAAATAACAGAAGCCTCACGAAACTTTACCAATGAACTTGCAACACAATTTTCCTTTGGTCAAGGCACACAAAATTTTATGCAAAATACATTTGGTACTATAGGGAATATAAGCCAAGGTGCATTTGATGGCACCATAAACGGATTTCAATACATTTTTGCTAACAATTCTGCCAAATTAGCATTTTCTATTCGGGCAGGCGAAAAAAACGGAACTATAAAAATTCTGGCAGAACCGAAATTGCTTGCGCTTGATAATGCAGAAGCAAGTTTTAACGTTGGCAACGAAGTTCCTGTTCCGTCTGATATAGGACAATACGGTCAAGTTTCATATCAATTTAAAAATACTGGAGTTATTCTTAACTTTAAACCACAAATTTTAGAAAAATCTAACCGAGTAATTTTAAAACTCTCTCCAGAAGTTAGCGAAGTTGATGATTCACTCGCTATTCAACAACAAGGAGGCGGAAGAATTCCAGGATTTAAAACAAGAAAAGTTGACACAACGGTTGAACTTGGCGATGGAGAAACTCTTATTATAGCCGGTTTATTAAAACAAACCAGCAGCAAAAGTAAAACCAAAGTGCCTTGGATTTCAAACATCCCTGTTCTTGGGCTATTGTTTACTAACCTAAGCGATACAAAAGATGATACAGAACTCGTTATATTTATAACACCTAGAATCGTTGAAATGAACTCTACAGAAACACTTTAAGGGGATAAAATGAATAATTTAGTCAGCGTAGTAATAATAGATAAAGAAGAAGCTTCAAAAAAAATTATAAAAAACTTCTTGCAAAATGTTTCAGATATTTTTATTGATAAAGACTTTGCAGACTCATTTGAAGCTTATAACTACGTTATTGAAAATAGAACAAATATTATCATTGCAGATATTACAGAAGAGCCTGACGTTACTTTTGAATTAATAAATAAAATAACAACAATAAACAAACAAGCCAAAATTATAGTAACTTCATACAGTACAGATGCCGAACTTGTTATAAAAGCAATGAGAATAGGTGCAAGAGAATTTTTAACAAAACCAATAAAAGAAGAAGAATTAATCAATGCAGTAACAAAATTGCGCGATTTATCACTCGGAAATATGTCCGATAACAATAAATGCAAAATCATATCCACATTTTCAAACAAAGGTGGTATCGGAAAAACTGCCATTGCAGTAAATTTAGCATTAGAACTTGCAAATTTAACAAAAGAAAAAGTTGCATTAATTGATCTTAATCTTCAATTAGGAGATGTAACAACATTTTTAGATTTAAATCCGAGTTTTGATATTTCATACGTGGTAAATAATATAAACCGTGTTGATGAAACATTTTTACTATCAACTTTAGAAAAATACAAAGATACAAGTTTGTACGTTCTTGCGGATCCGCCATATTTAGAACAGGCTGAAGACATTACTTCCGATCAAATTTCAAAACTTTTTGATGTACTAAAAGACACTTTTTCATATATAATTGTAGACACAGGATCTAATTTTGACGGCAAAACAATAACAGTATTAGATAACTCTGATCTTATACTGTTAGTAACAATTGTAAATCTTCCGGCAATACGCAATTGCCAAAGATGCTTAGAACTCTTTGAAAGACTTGGATATGGTAAAGACAAAGCCAAAATTATTCTGAATAGATACATGGATAATGAAGAAATAAAAATAGAAGACGTAGAAGACGTTTTAGACAGAAAAATATACTGGAAAATTCCTAACAATTATTTTACTATCATGTCATCAATAAACAAAGGTATTCCTGTAGGAATTGTAAATCCCGACTCAAATATCGCACACAACTACAGAGAACTGGCAGCAATGCTTTCTGATAACATTGGTTCCATAAAATACACAACTAAACAACAAAGAACAAATAACTTTAATTTCTTAAATATATTTAAAAAATAAAGGAAAAAACATTGTCACTAAAAGACCGATTAAATCGAACACCGGAAAAACAACTTCAACAAGAAAAATCATATGAACTCTTGTTCCAAACAGGAGAAGTTAGTAGTGAATTTTTACAACTCAAAGAACGTATTCACAATCTTTTAATAGAAAAAGTTAATGCAACCCCAACATGGATAAACTTTAGTGACGATGAACAAAAAGATCTTATAAGAGAATTTATTGATAACCAATTAGAAACAAACTTTAAATCAGTTCCGCTTAATCGAGCAGAAAAAGAAAGGCTTATCAGAGAACTTGTTCAAGAAACAAAAGGATACGGTCCGCTTGATCCTCTTTTGGAAGATCCTGACATATCAGATATTCTCGTTAATGGTGCCAAAAATATCTATATTGAAAAAAATGGAAAATTGCACAAAACGCCAATAACATTTAAAGATAATAACCACCTAAAAAATATAATTGAAAGAATTGTTTCAAAAGTAGGAAGGAGAATAGACGAAAAGTCACCTATGGTAGACGCAAGATTACCTGACGGAAGCCGTGTAAATGCAATTATTCCACCTCTAGCAATAGATGGACCATCTCTTTCAATAAGAAAATTTAAAGGCGATGCAGGTTCTTTAAATAGTCTTTTAAAATGGGGCTCAATTACTGTTGAAATTGCTGATTTTCTATCTTCAATTGTAAAAGCCAGAGCAAATATTGTTATAAGTGGAGGTACCGGCTCGGGTAAAACCACACTTCTAAACAGTCTTTCTGACGAAATTCCTCATGACGAACGAATTATTACTATAGAAGATTCTGCCGAATTATCCCTAAAACAAGAACATATCGTTAGACTAGAGACACGACCTGCAAACATTGAAGGTACAGGACAAATTTCTACACGGGACTTGGTAATAAATGCACTGAGAATGCGTCCTGACAGAATTGTCATAGGAGAATGCCGCGGTTCAGAAGCTTTAGATATGCTTCAGGCTATGAATACCGGACATGATGGCTCTTTAACAACACTTCACGCAAATTCTCCACGTGATGCGCTTTCTAGACTTGAAACTATGGTGCTGTTTGCAGGAATTAATTTGCCTGATAGAAACATAAAATCTCAAATTGCATCTGCAATTGACTTCATTATTCAAACAAACAGACTTGAAGATGGATCAAGAAAAGTTATTTCTATTTCTGAAGTAACAGGTATGGAAGAAGACATTATATCAATGCAAGAAATCTTTCATTTCGAACAAGTCGGACTGGAAAATGGTAAAGTTGTAGGCGTACATATATCTACAGGAATTAGACCTGAATTCATTGAAAAAATGCTCACAAAAGGTATTAATATTGATGTTTCAATATTTAATAAAGAACACAGACACACTTATGCTAGTAAAGATGCAAACAATTTGGTTCGTGAGCTTGAAAAAAATGCGCCGGTAAAAACAAGATTAATGCAAAATAATGCTCTTGCTCAAAGGTTAAGAAAATGAATACTGTAATAATTAGCCTAATAGTAGGTATGTCAAGCTTTTTTATCTCAATTCTTTTATTTTCCTCTGCAACTAAAAGAAAAGGCGCAGAACAAAAACGATTAGAAAAAATAAAAAATAAATCTTTTAAAAAAGAAAAAGAATTAGAAAAAAAAATTTCACTCATTGTTTCTGATACAACCTACCGCTTAAAATTTATGGGGAATTTTTTGCGTCAATTTAAAATAACAGAAAAAATAAAAAATGCCCTATTTTTAGCAGATTCAAAAATGTATTTAGATACTTTTTTATTCATAAGTATTTCATTAGGTATTTTAGCTTGCTGCTTAATAGCAATAATATCAAAACCTTTTGCCCCAATCGGACTGTTTGCAACAGCAATTCCATTTATTATATTAAAAGTTAAAATAAATAAACGATTACATATGTTCACACAACAATTTCCGGATGCATTAAATATGATATCCAGTTCTCTAAGAGCAGGACACCCGTTAATGTCATCATTTGAAATAGTTGTACAGGAAATGCCGCAGCCGGTAAATATTATTTTCAAAACTGCTGTAGATGAAATTTCATTAGGCGTTGACGTAAAAGATGCACTTAACAACATGGTTAAAATTATACCGGGCAGTATAGATTTAAAATTTTTTGTTACAGCTGTTTTAATCCAACGTGATGTCGGAGGAAATCTTGCCGAACTACTAGATGGTCTTTCCACAACTATTCGCGAACGGTTTAAACTGTTAGGACAATTAAGAGCTCAAACCGCTCAAACAAGATTTTCAGGAATCGTTTTAAGTATAATGCCTCCACTTGTAGGAGGAGGAATATTTTTACTCAGCCCAGAATATATGGAACCACTGCTTAAAACACAGCAAGGTAATTTAGCTCTTTTAAGTGCTATTTTTTTAACACTTCTGGGTCTGTATTTTATTAATAAAATTACAAACATTGAAATGTAGGAGAAAAATTGGAAATTATAGTTTCATTAATATTAGGAATATCAATTGCTTCAATCATATTTTTATTGTTTTTCGACAAAAAGAGTTTGCTTGAAACCCGTATTAAAAAAATAGCAAAGCAACAAAGACAATATACTAAAAGTATTGCCAAAAATATTGCGGAAATAATAGGAAGTTACGGCAAGAAAAACAAAAAAAACCAAGAACAAATTGCAAAAAACAAGCTACTTCTTATGCAAGCAGGAGAAGACTCAAATGAAGATACAGTTATGATTTTTGAAGGACAAAAAATCATCGCACTAATTATTACTCTTATAATTTGTCTTATTCTAATGTCCATACTCGGATTTACAAAAATAAATTTGCTAATTACAATTACTATTCTTCTGCTTGTTTACAAGCTACCAAATCTAATACTAAAACAAAGAATTGCAAAACGTCAAAAAGAATTTATCCGCAATTTACCTGATGCCATCGATTTGCTATCTATATGCATAAAAGCAGGACTAGGACTCGATGCTGCACTTAATAGAGTATCAAATGAATTTGCTCTTACCTCCAAAATTGTAGCCAAAGAATTTGATAGACTAAATCGTGACGTCCTATCAGGCTTAACAAAACAAGAAGCATATCGAAATATGGCAATTTGCAACCCAAATGCCGAAGTAAAATCATTTGTCGCACTATTAATTCAAACAGAAAAACTTG
Source organism: uncultured bacterium (assembly GCA_949284985.1). Classification (GTDB taxonomy): domain Bacteria; phylum Cyanobacteriota; class Vampirovibrionia; order Gastranaerophilales; family Gastranaerophilaceae; genus RGIG2134. The sequence continues at coordinate 101,991 of CASDWY010000015.1, forward strand.
GTACAAGCATTACTCAATCACTGGATGCATATTGTGACTCTGTTCGAACCAGAAAAAGACAACGAATTGAAGAACTTGCTCAACAAGCTGCAGGGAAAATGACTATCCCAATGGTTTTGTTTATGTTGCCTGCAATCTTTTTAATTATTCTCTACCCGGCTATAATTAAAATAAGCACAAACATGTCTTTTTAAAAAAGATGACATTATTGATTTATAGATGCAATATCTTTTGCAATTTGCTTTTGCAATTCTTTAACAGAAAGAAATTTAATTTCATTTCGCAAAAACTCTATCACCTCAACTCTAACAGCTTCACCATAAATATTTTTTGAAAAATCTAACAAATGTGCTTCAAATGTAGGATTTAACGTATTATTAACAGTAGGCTTTAACCCCCAATTAGCGAGTGCTTTATATCTTTTAGACTCAACTTCTACCTCAACGGAATAAACGCCATACGGTATTTTTACCATACTCATAGGATACTCTAAATTTATTGTCGGAAAACTGATTGTACGACCTATTTTTTGACCGCTTTGAACTACTGATTCAAACGCAAACCTATGTCCCAAAAGTTTGTTTGCTGTGTATATATCACCTTTTGACAAAAATTCCTTTATAACAGAAGAACTTATAACCGTATCTTTATATGTAATTGGTGGAATTTCAAAATATTTATACCCAAATTCATCTTGATGCTCATATAAAAATTTTGTATTACCCTGTCTGTGCATACCAAAAAAATGATTAAAACCTGTTGTAATAGATTTAGGTTTAAAATTATCTATCAAAACTTCTTTTAAATAGTTATATGCCGTTTTATCAGCCAACTCACGATTAAATTCCAAAACATAAACAAAATCAATTCCTAACCCTTCAATAAGACTTAATTTTTCCTCTAAAGTTGAAATATAACCAATTTCAAAACCATGCAGCAAACATAAAGGATGCTCAATAAATGTTATTAAAGCAGATTTTCCACCATTTTGCCTCGCATAATTAACTGCATTTTTTATTACAACTTGATGCCCCAGGTGAACTCCGTCAAAAAAACCAAGACACAGGGACATATCAGTTTGTTTATTCAGCTCGTAGTAAACTTCCATTTTTAATTATTTACTACCTTTTTTGTTTACTTTTGATGAACTGTTCTTTTTTTGACTCTCAGCTTCACCATCAAGTTTTTCTATATTATCTTCAGGCTGTACTTCAGAATTTACTTCATCTTCTTCATTTTTATCAACTTCAATCGAAACATCCTCCATACAAGTACAAGAGTTTTCTTGCTGACAACCACAAGAACATTGTTCATCACAAGGAGGCTCAATTTCATCTATTGCTCCTTCAGAAAATTCGATTATAGTTTCTTCAACTTCCTCTGACTCTTCAGAAGTTGGTTCTGACTCTTGCTCATTTAATTCACTTTCCTCACCTTTTTGAGCAAGTTCCTTAGCCTTTTTAGCTTCTTCCAAAGCCTCTTGAATTTCCTCTGGTTTTTTTGCTCTAATTACAGGAATATTAAGCATTAAAGCCATAGACTCCCCATCACCGTCAAGATTCAAGCCCAACGCCTCTTTATCAATCACAATATACTTTGAAATAACCTCTATTAATTCTTCTCTAAGCTGGGCCATAACTTCCGGTTCCAAATTAGATCTATCCTGCATCAAAACAAGTTTAAGACGATTCTTAGCGGTTTCTTTTGTATTTTCACCCTCAACTTTTTCAGCTTGAAAGAAGTTGATAACTTTATTATAAAAATCTGTTAAAAAATCCCTCATAGCTTATTCTCCTTTACCCAAAGATTTAAAAAATCTTTTAATCTTATCCAGAATATTTTTAGGTTCATCAAGATCTATAAAAGGAACATCTTCACCCATAATTCTTCTTGCAATATTCAAATAAGCTTTTCCTGCAAGTGATTTTTCCTCATTGACAGCAGGAATACCTTTATTGGTAGAAGTAATAATATAAGTATCATCCGGTACAACCCCAAGCAAATCGCAATGTAAAGTATTTATAACATCATCAACACTTAACATATCATTTGTTTGAACCATTTGTGGACGAACACGATTTATTACAAGTTTATAACTATCTATTTCTTCCCTAGCTTGTAATAAACCAATAATTCTATCTGCATCACGAATTGCCGAAACCTCAGGAGTAGTAACAACTATAGCCTCAGATGCACCGGCAACAGCATTTTGAAAACCTTGCTCAATACCTGCCGGACAATCTAAAAGAACAAAATCAAATTCTTCTTTAAGTTCATCACATAATTCTTTTAACTGGTCTTGTGAAACAGCAGATTTATCACGAGTTTGAGCAGCAGCAAGCAAACACAGATTGGGGTTTCGTTTATCTTTTACCAAAGCCTGTTTCAGCTTACATCTTTCTTCTACAACATCAACAAGTGTATATACAATCCTATTTTCTAACCCAAGCAACAAATCTAAATTTCTCAATCCAATATCAGTATCTATAAGCACAACACTTGAACCATTTTTTGCCAGTGCTGTACCTATATTGGCACTTGTGGTAGTTTTCCCAACACCACCCTTTCCTGATGTAATTACAATTACGCGACCAGACATTACTATCTCCTTATATATTAATCATTTATTTTAAATATTACAATTTCGTCATTAATAATTCTTGCTTCTTCCGGAGTAAAGGTAGAACTTCTTTCCGGGAAAATGGTATTCATGCCATCTGGCTTCCTAGCATAACAATTAGCTATTCTCAGCTGAATAGCATTCATTTTTAATGCACGAACTCTAGCTCTCTCATTACCTTTAGCTCCTGCATGCGCAATACCGCTAAGCACACCCCAAACTGTTATATCACCAGATGCAATAACCTCACTACCAGGATGACAATCTCCTATTATTACTACATTCCCATCATAATTAACTATTTGACCAGAACGAAGAGTTTGCTTTATATAAGTTGTTGAAAAATGATCTATTTCAAAATCAGCTTCAGTATATTTTTCCTCTTTTAAAATTGCCCTTTTAACCTGAGCTTCTGAAATAATTCCTTCTTCATTTTGCACTTCACTTTCTAAAATTGATTCCAATTTAACTTCCGAAGCATAAATATTATCTAATGCATCTTGAATATCTTCAGATTTTGCTTCAAAAATTTCATCAGCTTTTTCGTCTGAAATTAAATTATCTTGTTTAAGTTCTTCTAATTTTTCAATATTTTCACTCAAAACTTCTTCATTTTTAACTTCATTATTCATAACATCTTGTTTATCATCAGCAACATCTTCCGATTTAAAACCAGCTTTGGAAGCAAAATCTTCAACAATTACGCTTGCATTTTTTTCATCATTTGACATTTTTGTATCTTTGCAAACACTATCCTCTGATTTATTATCTTCTTCATTATCGTTAGGCAAATGATCTTCTAATTTAACATAACCGTATGATTGCACATATGTAGGCTCTGGTAAAGAAGATTCAACTGAAGATGTTTGCTCTGCTTCCAATGATTTCATTTCCGAAACCACTATCCCCAAGTTAATAGCCGCAAGTTCTGTTTGTTCAGAATTTGTTTCTAAAATTTCAACAGTGGAATTAATACTGTTTATCAGTGACCTAATACTCAATAACTGTGATTGATTTAAATCTACATCACCAAGTTTTAAAACAATTTTCTGATTCTTTGCTCTATCGTTATCTATAATCGAACTAAGCTCATAAACAATATCACTTGCTGTTACAGCATAGCTTAAATCAATTACATATGAATCATTATAATTTTGTTCCATTTAAACACATCCCATCTAATCCCTCAACAATAAAATCGTATATTAAAGAGTAAAGAATTACAATTAATTTCTTCAAATTGTATCAAATTGTAAGGATTAATTTATCTTTTTACCCAAACTGGGGGGCTGGAATTTGCAAAATTTCCGTATTAAAATAAAGCTACAAAAGAAAGGAAAACTATGAAAAAAATTTTTAATAACATTATTGTTTTTACAATAGCACTTTTACTCGCAAGCAATTTGCAAGCACTTAGTCTACACGATTCACTAAAATTTGCACAAATTTCTGATTCCCACTTAACAACAACTCGCCAAGATACCACTTTTAAAGCTTTAAGCAGCTCAAAAGACCTCTTAGCAGATGCCATTGATCAAATAAATCAAACCAAAGGACTTGATTTTGTAATACAAACCGGCGATACAGTTGACATACCAAATGAATCAAGCATTATGCTATATATGGGAATAATGAATAACTTAAGATATCCTTGGTTTGTAGCCTTTGGCAACCACGATTTATCCGTAAACGGTGACATTACTCGTGAAAAATACCTCCAACTGCTTAATTCTCATAATAAAAATTTTAACTTTGACAAATCTTACTACTCATTTAAGCCTAAAAAAGGATACAAAGTTATTGTTTTAGACGCAGTAGATAACTCCAAAATTACAGGAAATGGAATTTTTCCAAAAGAAGAACTTGAATGGTTAGACGAACAACTTAAAACCTCTAAACGTGATACCGTTTTAATATTTTTACATCATCCAATTATAGAACCTTTTTCAAGTTCATACCACAAAATACTTAATACAGAAGATTTTTATCAAATAGTTGATAAGTATAAAAACCCAATTGCAATTTTTTCAGGACATTATCACGCAACAAAAATTACTCAAGAAAAAAATATTGTGCATGTTTCTTCTCCTGCACTCGTAACTTATCCAAATGCCTTCAGAATAGTTTCTGTAACTAATTACCGAAATAAAACAATTTTTGATTTTTATTTTAAAAATACAAATATAAAAACAGTTCAAGCAAAGGCTCAATTAAATTCCATTATATCCAGCCCATGCGCAGGAACAGAATCTGATCAAACAACTACTATTGTTGTAGACAAATAAAGAAAAATAAAGTACGATATTAACAATAAAAGAATAACTGGAGTTGAAGATGAAAGAGTCTAAAGAAAAGTTTTATGTAAAATTTAGAGGTATTAGAGGTAGTTTCCCAACTCCCGGAAAAACAACTGTTGAATACGGAGGAAATACTGCTTGTGTTGAAATTAATGTAAATAATAATCTCATTATTTTAGATGCAGGCACAGGAATTATTAGCCTCGGTGAAGATTTGGTGCTCGAACATATTGCATCTGCAGCTGATGCATATGAACGTACACCAATTACTGCCACTTTGCTTTTAAGTCATATCCACCAAGACCACATACAAGGTTTTACTTTCTTTAAACCCGCGCATATTTCATCTACAAACTTGGAAGTTTTTGGGTATTCAGATTTTGATGAGGGTTTAGATATAATATTATCTGATTTACTCTTTAGTAAATCCTTTCCCCTAGATTTAGGTGACATAGCATCTAATCTAAATATAACCAATATTTCCGGTAACAATGAAATTATTATCCTTTCGCCAAAATATGGACAACCAGTTCTAAAAACAGTTACATCAAAAGATGATTTTGAACCTAAAGGTGAAGAAGTAATTATAAGTTGCTATAAATCATACGCTCATCCTCAAAATGGAGTAATGGCATACAAAATAGCTTACAAAGATAAATCAGTCGTATATGCTACAGATAGAGAAGGATATATGGGTGGGGATAAGAAATTGGCAAGATTTGCTCGCAATTGCAATCTTCTTATACATGACGCGCAATATACTGAAGAAGATTACAGCTCAACTGTTTCCCCAAAACAAGGTTTTGGACATTCAACTTTTGAAATGGCAATTGAAAGTCAACATCTTTCTCATGCCGAACAACTTGCTTTCTTCCATCTCGAACCATCCTACTGTGACAAAAAAATTGCAGCTCTTGACGAACACTATAAAACTATAGAGCCTAACTGCTTTGTCGCAAAAGAGGGGATGGAAATTGAAATTATTTAAATTTTTTGTTACTGCCTGTGTTTTATTTTTGTTTAATGCTCCATCTTTTAGTGAAATATACGTTATTGATGCTGCCAAAAACTCTGTAAGACACAACAATATTGGAATGAACTACTTTAACGAAGGTTACTACTACGGTGCAATACAAGAATTTAAAATTGCAATCTCTCTAAATCCTAAATCTCAAGCATCAGCAGGCTATTACGATAACTTAGGGCGTAGCTATCTTGTAATTGGTCATCCCTCTTTAGCTGAAGATTGTTTCATTAACGCAATTAGACTTAACCCTATGAATTTTTCTTACCGCCAACACTTAGCACAAACTTACAGAAAAATGGGAAAAGCTGTTTTAAACTCTAAAATTACCTATTATTTGTCCGTCAAAAATCCTCTTGACAGCGTAACTTTAGGGCTGCTTTATATTGAAAAAGGTGATCGCGAAGCAGGTATAATTAAATTAGACGAATTCTGCATAAATAATCCTAATTTAATTCTCACTGAAGGTGTAAAAACTTTTTTAAAACAATTTGAAGCTAAAGATATTAATTTGTGATTGTTAAATTTTGTAAAATTATAAGTATATACTGTTATATATACTTATAATTTGGGTACTATACATGTGTAGCCGATTCTCTTTAATATATTTCTCCACTCCTTTTCTCCATGACAGACTTGTGCCGCAGTGCGGCATTTTTTTTATTTATAGTAAAATATTAATATTAACTTTTACTAGACATATGGAATTAGAACATGATAACTACAGATAAATTAACAGTAAAGTTTGGAAATCAAACCTTATTTGAAAATGTTAGTGTAAAGTTTTCTCCTGGAAACTGCTATGGAGTAATAGGGGCAAACGGAGCAGGGAAAAGCACTCTACTAAGAGTACTATCCGGAGAAATAGAACCAACTTCAGGAGAAGTACACATTGGTAAAAACCAACGTATTGCTGTACTCAAGCAAAATCATTTTGAATTTGATAAATATAATGTCATCGACACTGTTATTATGGGGCACAAAAAACTTTATGACATAATGAAAGAAAAAGATGCACTTTATATGAAACCCGACTTTAATGATAACGATGGTATGCGCGTTGCTCAATTAGAAACAGAATTTGCTGAACTGGATGGCTGGCAAGCAGAAGCTATGGCTGCAACAATGCTCAATGATTTGGGAATAGAAAATGAAAAACATTATCTTTTAATGAGTGAACTTTCAGGAAGTGAAAAAGTTCGTGTACTTTTAGCTCAAGCTTTATTTGGAAATCCAGACATCCTACTGCTTGATGAACCGACAAACCATTTGGACATAAATACAATCGCCTGGCTTGAAGAATTTTTAATAAATTTCCCAAATACTGTTATTGTAGTTTCGCATGATAGAAGATTTTTAGACAAAGTTTGTACACACATTGCAGATATCGATTACTGTAAAATTCAACTATACACCGGAAACTACTCTTTTTGGTCACAAGCAAGCCAACTAATTCAAAAACAAAAAGAAGAAATTAATAAAAAAACTGAAGAAAAAATAGAAGAACTTAAAGCTTTTATTGCCAGATTTAGTGCCAATGCATCAAAAGCAAAACAAGCAACTTCCAGAAAAAATATGCTCGATAAACTAACATTAGAAGACATAAAACCTTCATCTCGCCAATACCCTAGAATTCGCTTTACTTATCAAAAAATGCCAGGCAGAGACGTTTTACATATTAAAAATTTAAACAAATCTATTGATGGCACTCAACTTATCAAAAATTTTTCACTTGAAGTACAAAAAGGTGATAAAATAGCCTTTATAAGCCGCGATCCGCTAATAATAACAACTTTATTTCAGATTCTTACAGGTGGAATAGAACCAGACAGCGGAACTTTTGATTGGGGCGTAACTGCTACAGTATCCTATTTCCCTAAAGATAACTCCAAATTTTTTGATACAAATATAAATCTTATTGATTGGCTTCGTCAATATTCTAAAGACCAAAACATAAACTATATACGTGGTTTTTTGGGAAGAATGCTTTTTACAGGCGAAGAATCTGAAAAAAGCGCAACAGTACTTTCTGGTGGTGAAAAAGTTCGTTGCATGTTAGCAAAAATGATGGTTGCTGAATCAAATGTTTTAATTTTTGATGAACCAACAAACCATCTCGATTTAGAATCAATTACAGCACTCAATAATTCACTCATTGATTTTAACGGTACGATTTTATTTACTTCCCAAGACCACGAATTTATACAAACTGTTGCTGACAGAATTGTTGAAATTTCTCCAAAAGGCTGGATAAACGCCTATGACAAATACGATGATTATCTTGTGAATCCACAATATGCTAAGAAAAAAGAAATGATGTACAAAGAATAACTACTTAGACAAGCTCGACAAAAGAATTGACGCACGATTCATAATATTTTCACGCAACGCAACAGGGTCCTCAATTTCTATGTTCGAATTTTTCATAACATCATCATCCAGCTCTATTTCTCCGGTCTTGTCTTGGGTCAATTTATCTGCTATATAAACAATATAAGCAAAATTGGACATACTGGAAGCCTGAGGATTATGATGATATTTTATACCATTTATTACAACAATCGGAAGCTGCCACTTTTTAGCCAGTAAAAAACCTACATCACTATGATTTGTGCCAAAAAACATATTCTCTACATCAAGAATATTTGCACCTTTATTAACAAGCTCTACAACCTTACGATATACTATAGGATTTTTTGTATTAAGAACTATTTTACCAATATCATGTAAAAACCCTATTACAAAAGCTTCTGCTGGATCCATAAGTTTAAATTGTTTTGCAAGCCACTCACAACCAACTGCAGTTCTTATCGAATGCTCCCATAAAACTTTTCCGCCTCGAGACGTCAACATCGGCTTCATCGCAAATGTTATTATAATATTCTTAGCTTGCTCCATACCCAAAAGCGGTAATGCCTTACTTATTGATGTTATTTGCTGTGCAAAACCATAATAAGCCGAATTAACAAGCTTCAAAACTTGCGTAGTCAATGCTTGGTCATAACACATTACATCCGCAAGATCATTCAAACCCGACCCTTCGTCTTTTATGACACTTAACGCCTTTACCATTACATTTGGCATTGCCGGTATATCGTTATAATTTAATATAAGTTTTTTTGTTACGTCCATTTATCTATTTTACACCTGCAAATGCTTCTTAACTGACAAATAACTTCCTAATGCTCCAAATCCTATTGCAACTATAAACATAACAAAAACAACAATGTTTGTCGCTAAGACCGGAGATGGAATCATAAAAAATTGATGCACTTTCAAAAGTCCGTTTTGAACCGCATTAAGCGGTACAAGAGATATCAATGCACCAACAAAACCATATATTGCCCCTTGAGTAATCAACGGAGTCTTAATATACCAATTACTTACACCCATTAAACGCATTATTTCTATTTCATCTTTTTTTAACTGAATAACAAACTGTATTGTATTATGTATAATTGCAATAGTCAAAAATCCTATAACCACTATTATTAACAATGTAACAGTACTCACTACATTATTAAAGATTTGCATTTTTTGTGCAATATCTTTGGCGTAATTCAAATCCTCAACACCATTTATCTTTTTAACAGAATCATACACTGCCTCTATATTTTCAGGTTTATCGACTTTTATATGCAATGTATCAGGAAGCGGATTTTCTAAATCAGCTAAATCAAGCTCTTTCTTCATTTTTGCCCAAGATTTTGACTTTGGAATAAACTGAACTCTTTGGACATGCTCAATTGATTGAATACTACTAATTACTTGCTTGTTATTTGCATTTTGTGACAAGTACGCTGAAATTTCCAAAACATTACCAAATTCTTTGGCAAAAGATGATACAGACAATGTTGATCTAAACATAGCACCAAAAATTGTTAAAATTGCAGCCATCGTAGTAATAATAGCTATATTCATAAGTCCTGTTCTTTTTATGCCATTTATGGTTTCCATACCGAGCCTATATACTATCCTAAGCTCTGTCAACCAGTCTTTTGGCAGATGAGACTTAACCTTACGTTTTATAATAGTTTTTGCATCTTCATTACTCATATGTACCTGCTTGTATATCTCTGATAATTTGACCGTCTTCCAACGTAATTACCCTTTTCCTAAAATAGTTTACCATAGCATGATCGTGTGTTGAAACAAGAACTGTAATACCTTTTTGATTAATTTGTTCCAATATATGCATAACCTCTAAAGAGTTTTTAGGGTCGAGGTTACCAGTAGGTTCATCTGCAATCAATAATGGCGGTCCGTTTACTATTGCTCGTGCAATAGAAACTCTTTGTTGTTCTCCACCCGAAAGCTCAGATGGTTTAGACTTAATCTTATCTGCAAGTCCTACAACTTTCAAAGCACCCATTACTCGTGCATTAATTTCTTTTGTACTTATCCCCAAAGTTCTAATTACATATGCCACATTATCATAAACACTTTGTTTCTGTAGAAGTTTGTAATCTTGAAAAACTATCCCCATATGTCTTCTAAGGTCCGGAACTCTTTCATCCGGCAAATTAGCGACATTAATATTGCCAATCATAACGGTCCCAATTGTTGGGGTTTCTTCACGGTATAATAATTTCATCAAAGTTGATTTTCCAGCACCGCTTGAACCGGTTAAAAAGACAAACTCACCGGATAAAATATCCAAATTGATATTTTTCAACGCATATTCATTATTTTTGTATTTTTTTGTAACACCTCTAAGTTGAATCATATTAAATTTTTCCTAAAAATTTCAAAACTTTTTGTGCCAGCTTTTCTCCGGTTAACCCATAGTAATTCATAAGCTCCCTTTGTTCACCGCTTTGACCAAATTCATCATTAGTTCCTATTCTCAATACTTTTGCAGGATAGTTTTCGCTCAAAGCTTCACAAACCGCGCTTCCAACACCACCAATTATGGAATGATTTTCAATCGTAACAACTTTGTTCGTTTTAGCTGCACTTTTTACAATAGTTTCAACATCTATAGGTTTAACTACAGGCAAATGAATAAGTTCCGCACTAATTCCTTTTTCCTTTAAAATTGCAACGCAGTCAATTGCTTCTGCCAAGGTTTCACCATTTGTAACCAAAGAAACGTCCAATCCTTCTTCTACAATTAAAGCTTTATCCGGATTAAAACAATATGTTTCCCTGTCAAAAACATCAGGAACATTTGTTCTAGCAATTCTAATATACATCGGACCTTTATATTTAGCTGCAAACTTTATAACCTCAGCCGTTTCTGCACAATCAGCAGGAACAATAACCATCATGCCGGGAATAGAGCGCATAATTGAAACATCTTCAAGTGCTTGATGGCTAGCTCCATCTTCCCCAACAGTTATTCCTCCATGAGTCGCAACTATTTTTACATTAAAATGCGGATAACCTATAGAATTACGAATTTGATCCCAAGCTCTCCCGGTTGCAAACATTGCAAAAGTTGAGGCAAAGGGAATTTTACCCTCCGCTGCTAACCCTGCAGCGGTAGACATCATATCCTGCTCTGCTATCCCCATATTAAAAAATCTTTCTGGAAACTCTTTTGCAAACATTGCTGTCTGCGTTGAGCATGCTAAATCTGCATCCAAAACAACTATATCCTTGTTTTCTCGCCCCAATGCAACAAGGGTTTTACCATATTCACTTCTTATTGATTTTCTTTCTCTATTATTAGTCAACATAATTTTCCTTTAACTAAGTTAAATCTTTAATTGCTATTTCAAATTCTTCTGCATTAGGTGCTTTTCCATGCCAGCCTACGTTATTTTCCATATAAGAAACACCCTTGCCCTTAACTGTATTAGCTATAATAACTGTTGGCTTAGAGTTCAATTTAGCCTGTTCTACTGCATCAAATATTTCTAAAATATTGTGACCGTCAATGACTGCACAATCCCATCCAAAAGCCCTAAATTTTTCATTTAACGGCTCTAAACATTTTATATCATTAGTACATCCATCAATTTGGAGATTATTTTTATCAACAAATGCAATAAGATTATCCAATTTATGATGAGCGGCATTCATTACACCTTCCCACACACTTCCTTCTTGTAATTCACCATCTCCAAGGTAAACAAAAACATTTGAATCAAGTTTATCAAGTTTTAATCCCAAGGCAATGCCGCAAGCAATAGAAAGCCCTTGCCCAAGCGAACCTGTCGAAACTTCCACCCCTTCAATATGCTTAGCTGATGGATGTCCTTGAAGTCGAGAACCCAACTTACGAAACGTCATAAGTTCCTTAGAATCAAAATAACCACACCTTGACAACACTGAATACAAACACGCAGAAGCATGCCCCTTAGATAGTATAAACCTATCTCTTGTTGCAAAATTAGGATTTCTGTTCCAATCCGGAAAGTGCCTCATACACTTAAGATAAAGTGTACTAATAATTTCAACAGCCGAAAGATTACCTCCAGGATGACCAGACTTTGCATTATAAATCATGGAGATAATATCTCTCCTTACAATTTTTGCAAAATCCTTAACGTCTTGTATTTCTTTTTCACTAAGTTTTGTCATTTAATTTAATAATCCTTTTCCAACTGTATGGTTTCTATTATAACCCTAAATAAAAACAATGGCAAAGTTGGAAATATTCGCTTAAACCTTTCAGGTTGTTTTATTGTTCTATAAAGCCATTCTAAACCAAGCTTTTGCCATACTACAGGTGCACGTTTTGTAAAACCAGACCATACATCAAAGCTACCACCTACACCTATAAGTATTATATCATTTTTTTTAGATTTTAGCTTATCTATAAAAAATTCCTGCCTAGGAACACCCATTGCCACCAATACAACTTTAGGCTCAGCCGCTAAAATCGCATCTATAATTACATCTTCATCATCATAATAACCATTATGTTTGTAAACAACATTTAAGTTTGGCGTTTCTTTTTTGATATTTTCTACCGCACGATTAACAACTTCCTCTTGCGCACCAACAAAAGCTACAGAATAATCATTATCTGCACAAATATTAATTAATGAACGCGCAAAATCTATCCCTGCAATTTGCTCTTGCTTTATTCCACGAAATCGCAAAGCAAGTTTTATCCCTACTCCATCAGGAATTATTAAATCCGCATTTTTAAGTATTTTGCCAAGCCTTTCATCTTTTTCCCCCATTTCTATCATTTCAGGATTTATTGTAACTATTTGCGCCCCTTCTTTACTGATAATTTTTTTACTAATATAATCCAAAGCTTCATTTTTAGAACCAAGATCTACTCCATATCCTAAAATATATTCTCTATCCAATTCCAATTCCAATTTCTTTCTCCAATTTTATATTCGCATCTTTTCTATAAACTTATTTTATTACAAATCTGCTATATTAAGCAATTAAGTAATTCATTATAAACATCAATTGTAATATGACAAATTCCCAGTTTCCTCTCAACAAGACTTTTTATTGTTTCTGAAAAACATCTAAAAAGAGCTTTATTTAACCCGTTTTCACTTTTTAAAATTTCAAGCATTTCTTCCCTATATTCAATTGGTCTCATATTTGGCTCAATTTTATCTGCAAGAAATACAATTTTTTCGAAATCACTCATTTCGCACCTGCCTAAAGTATGCCAACGAATTGCGGACAAAATCTCTTCGTCATTAACTCCAAAAACTTCTTTGGCAATATACGCACTAACCGGAGCATGCAAAGTTTTATAATTTAAAAGCTCACTTTTTTCAACATTAGGAATTTTACTATTAATAATACTCACTAACTCTTCGTTAGAAAAACATTTTGCACAATCATGCAACAAACCAGCTGTCTGCGCCTTTTGTACATCAAGATTAAACATTTGCGCAAGTTCAACTGCACATTTCATAGTACCAAGACTATGAAAATATCTCTCATCATTGAGTTTTTCTCGAAGCCACTTATTTATCTCTTCAAAATTCTTACTGGTATAATTCATTTTCTTTTATAAACTCCTCAACTAATTTGGGAACAAACTCAGCTATACTTTGATTATTTTTAACTCTTTTTCTAATTTCGGTAGATGAAATATCTACATATGGCATCTCTGCTTTAATCAACTTAAACCCTCTGTCCATAAGTAATTTCACTCTATTATCATCAAAAGAAACTCCTCTTTCAAAAACAATAAAATCTACTAAAGCACGCAATTCTTCAGCATTATACCACTTTTCAAGGTTTATATATGCGTCTGTACCAATTACAAAACCTATCCGCCCTTCAACCTCATATTCCTTAATTAATTCCTTGACTGTTAAAACAGAATAAGACTTTCCTTTTAATCTATATTCAATATCACTAACTTTAATATAATCCAAATTCCTCAACGCAAGTTTTGCCATACTCATTCTATCTTTAGCTGAAGCCAAACTATTTTTAAATGGCGGATTATATGCGGGAATTAAAAGTATTTCATCATAACTAAAATTATTTTTTACAAAATTGGCTAAAGCCAAATGTGAATTATGTATAGGATCAAATGTACCACTTAATATCGCTAACTTCATATAAATTCCACTAATAATTTACAATCTTATTATATTACAAAATCTTTACAAATAGAATAATTATAAGCAACAATATTTAAGTATATATCTTATTATATATATAAGATATAACGAGTGAGGTTTATTAAATGTCAATATTAGCAGCAACAAATACAGAAAATAATCGCACAGGAAACGGTAATTATAAACCACTAAAACGCCGCAAAGAAAAAGAAGAAAATGAAGAAAAAGAATTTGACCAAGACATTCTAGATAAAAAAGACAGACGCATGCGATTTAAAAATTCAAAAGACCCGATATATGTCGCTTTTGAGTATATTGATAAACAACCTTTAAAAAAATTAGCTATAGAGTTTGTTAAAGATTCAATTAACGATATGATAATATTTATTTCAAAATTCAATTAAAAACGGTATTTAAAATACCGTTTTTTTTATTATTGTTGTAAAATAATATTCCAAGGATAAAATTATGGAAGATTCTAATTACAACAATATACTCATTGAAAACACCAAAAAAGCTATAGAAGATAATCCCCAAAATATAGATAACTATTTTCTATTAGGAAAACTTTATATTGTTCAAAATGAGTACGAAAAAGCACTAAATGCCTATCAACAAATCTTAAAAATATTTCCAAATGATCTTCAAGCCCTAGTAAATACAGGTAGCTTATACTTCTTTTTCGAAGATTTTTACAATGCTATTATAAACTTTAAAAAAGCCGCAGAATTTGAACCAAATAATTTTTCTGTAATTTTCAACCTTGCAAATGCTTATGCTGAATGTGGAGAATTTAATAAAGCACTAGAAAATTATCAAAAAGCACTATTAATACAAAATGACAACGCGATGGTATATTCGGCAATAGGTCTTTTATACCAAGATAATAATGATTACATTGAAGCTGAAAAATACTACGATAAAGCACTGTCACTTGATAAAATTAATGCTGAAAACTATATGAATAAAGCCGGAATTTTAATGAAGCTCTCAAAATATGAAGAAGCTGTGGAAAACTACAAAAAAGCCTTTGAGCTTGAACCTGATAACTATAAAGCATGTTTATGTATAGCAAATGCATATTCAGCATTAAAAAGTTACTCTATTGCCAAAAAATATTTTGAAAAAGTTCTTAAAGCCACACCGGATTACTATCAAGCTAATGTTTGTTACGCTATAGCATTGTCTGACGAGAACAAAACAGATGAAGCTATTAAAATTTATAAAAATGCCATCCAGCTTGAACCAAATACACCAAATGCTTATCTGCTTTTAGCCAACCTTTTGGTAAGTGAAGAAAAATATAATGAAGCTCTGGATTATTACAATAAAGTTACACAAATTCAACCAAATGATGCAGACACCTACAAGCTAATAGGCAATACCCACGCTATTCTCGAGAATTTAGACCTTGCTATCATAAATTATAGAAAAGCAATACAACTTGACAGCACAAGCGATGAGCTTAAACTAATATATTATGAAATAATAGATGAATTTATTAACAGGAAAGAAAAAATATATGAAAAGCATTAACTATGAACCACTCCCACTTGAAAAAATAATATCAGCCCTATCATACTTTACAATGGGCATTGTAGGGTTTATATGGCTTCTTCTAGGCGCAATACTCAAACTCGGACTCAGACCTTTTTTGAGATATCACATATACCAATCTATTTTTCTTTCTTTTTTATTTTTTCTTATTTCTATGGGCTTATCCTTAATTTTAGGGATACTAAGCTATATTCCATTTATTGGAGGAATAATATCTACAATAACATTCTTAATTGCAACACCAATCATAGCAACTTTTTCTATTTTAAATATCTTGTTTATTTTATTTATAGGATACCTGGTAATAACTTCTTTAATGGGAAAAATGACATTTATTCCTTGGGTATCTAACATAATAAAAGCAAACATAAATTATTAGTATTTGGGGAGGGAAAAAATGAAATTCGACACAAAAACACTTCACGGCGGACACAATCCAGAAGACAGCAAAAACTGCATTCCGGTCCCAATTTACATGACAACAGCATTTAACTTTAATGACGTTCAATATGCTGCTGATTTATTTGATTTAAAAGTAGGTGGAGACATTTATACAAGAATCTCCAACCCTACAACTGCTGTACTAGAAGAACGAATGGCAGCATTAGAAAAAGGAGTAGGAGGACTTGCAGTTTCTTCGGGACAAGCAGCATCAACACTTGCAATAATGAATATTGCAAAAGCCGGTGACGAAATTGTAGCTGCAGCACAGCTTTATGGTGGAACCGTAAATCTTTTCGGCCACACTTTGAAAAAATTTGGCATAAATGTAAATATGCTCGCAGACGAAAATCCGGAAGCATATAGAAAAGCTATTACCCCAAAAACTAAAGCTATTTTTATTGAAGCTTTAAGTAATCCAAAACTTAATGTTCCTGATATTGAGGCAATAGCAAAAATTGCACACGAAAACAATATTCCGCTTATTGTCGATAATACGATACCAACCCCATATTTACTTACTCCAATTGATTTTGGAGCAGATATAATTGTACACTCTATTACAAAATATATTAATGGACATGGCAACTCAATGGGCGGAGTAATAGTTGATTGCGGAACATTTGATTGGGAAAAAAGCGGAAAATTCCCTGAACTTAGCGCACCGGATCCAAGCTACCATGGGGTATCTTACACAAAAACTTTTGGAAAAGCAGCCTTTATTGTTAAAGCCAGAGTCCAACTTCTAAGAGACTTGGGAACTTGTATAAGTCCAATGAATTCTTATCTTACTTTGCTAGGGTTAGAAACACTTCACCTCAGGGTACAAAGAATGTCTGAAACAGCACTTAAAGTTGCCAAATTCTTAGAAAATCATGAAAAGGTTACTTACGTAAACTATCCAAAATTAGAAAGCTCTGTATACTTTGAATTAGGAAAAAAATATTTGCCTAAAGGTGGTTCTTCACTTATTGGATTCAGAGTAAAAGGCGGTCGTGAAGGCGGTACTCGTTTTGTAGAAAATCTCAAACTTTTAATCCACGCTACAAATCTCGGTGATTCAAGATCAATCATCACATATTCTGCCTTAACAACTCATAGACAACTTAGTGATGAACAACTAGAAGCTTGTGGCGTATACAATGACTTTATGCGACTTTCTGTCGGACTTGAAGACGCAGATGATATTATCGCAGATATTGATTATGCGCTTTCAAAAGTTTAAATAAAATAGTGGGGCAAGAAAATGTCTGAAGCTTTAAAAAGCGAATTCTCTTCAAAAATAACTTTACTAAAAGCTCTGGCAATTATGCTTGTTGTGTCAGGGCATTTAGAGTTTTCAATGCTTGGAATTTTCACGCCCTACTCTTTTCAACTAGCACTATTTTTCTTTATTTCAGGATATTTATTCAAAGAAAAATATCTTGATAATGTCGCAATTTTTATTAAAAGACGTATAAAAAGTCTGCTTATACCTTATTTTTTATACAACATTTTTTATATGCTTGTAACTATTATAATAGCAAAGCTTACAGGCAAATTTTGGGGAATGCCATTATCGTTAAAAAACTTTTTTATAACACCTTTTTTAAATGGGCATCAATTTGATCTGGCTTGCCCACTATGGTTCGTAACACAACTTTTTATTACAATGATTGCATTTCTTTTCTTTTTTAAAGTACTAAAAAAAACTAAAGACAATAAATTTTTTCATTTAGCATTTTTTTCAATCCTTGGTGTAAGCGCAATTCCACTATCTAAAATAATTACTTTAGATTCAATTTCTTTAATTATTATTAGGACTATGTTTTCATTATTTTTTGTATATCTTGGATATTTTTACAGAAACTATATTGAAAACATAATTAACATATTCACAGTAAAATGGTGCGCAGCTGTTATAATTCTTCAATCCATACTCTGGATGTTTAATCGTGATTATAATCCGCAACATGGTATAGGTTTGAGCTATGTACTTGTATGGGCAAGGTTTGACGAACAGCTTTTTGTCCCAATTCTAACTTCAATAACAGGAATATGGGCATCCTTATTTGTGTTAAAAATCTCTTACCCCTATTTCAAAGATGTAAAATTTTTACAACAAATGGGTGAAAACACCTACCACATAATGGCAAATCATTTATTAGTTATGTATTTAATAACAATTGTTTTCTTTACAATACTAGGTATTCCAATATCTGAAAGGGCTAATCACAATATATACTGGATTTACAACCCAATTCAAACAACCTATTTGTACTTTATCTTAACAATGATAATTTCCACATACATAGGAGTAGGATTAAAATTTATAAAAGCTAAACTAGATAAAATATTTACAATTTCAACCACATAGAACCGTATGGCTCAAGCTTAACGCTAAGTTTTTTATTTTGAACTCTTGCCCGAACGGCTTTGTCAGTAAATAAATTTTTTAAATAAATATCCTTTGCTTTCTTTCCAAAATCATCATCTATAAAGTTTATAGAAGCTTTTTCCCGTTTATCAGACAGGTTATTTATAATCAAAACTCTTTCGTCATTATAACTTCTAACATAAGCAAATATTTCCGGAGAGTCAGATTTTATCTCAATAAAATCACCTCTGGTCATAATTGGATACTGTTTACGCAAAGCTATAAGCTTTTTAACATGAGCATAAACTCGCCCGCTATATGTATCCGGCATATTTTTAGCATCATAAAAAGTTTTCTGAGCAATTGGTCCTCTATTAATATCTCTACTATCAAAATAACTTAGCATTTTAACTTTGTTACGAGAATTTTTTTCAGATTTTTGTTTTTCTTCACGTTTTTTTGCACTATTTTTAGCATTTGCATAATTATTCTGAACGCCAATTTCATCACCATAATATACAATTGGCACGCCAGGCATAGAAAGCAATATTGAAAAAGCCATACCTATTCTATCAGGATTTTTATCCAAAAAACTTGCTAATCTTCCGCTCACTCCATAACCTTTTCTAAAAGCAGCACCTTTAGAAACTAAACCGCCATATATAAGTTCTCTGGTTTTTTCATCGACCATCTCAAGAGTTAATTCATCGTGAACACGCAAAAATATAGCCCAAGAAGAAGACGCCGGAATCTTTGGAGTTTGTTTATAAGCATCCCAAAAATAAGTATTATCAGCCGCAATCAACGAAGCCCAAATTGCAGGCATATACGGAAAATGATATGCAATCTGCACTTCATCAGTTCTAACTATTTCTTTTTCCTTGCCGTCAGTATTCAAAACAACCTTTCGTTCTGAACCAAAATAAGGTAATATTTTTTTAGGCATCTGACAAGCTTCTGCCTGAATAACAGATCTAGGTGCCGAAGCTTGTAAAAATGCACTAATTAATTTAATAATCTGATGCGTTTTAGGCAAATTTTCTGCAGTGGTTCCCTCCTCTTTAATATAATAAGGAATTGCATCCATCCTAAATATATCAACGCCAAGATTTGCCCACATACCAATTGTATCAAGCATATAATAAAGCACTTGAGGATTTTCCCAGTTAACATCCAACTGAAAAGGATAAAAAGTATGATACAAATAAAAATCTTTACCGTCTATAGTAACTTTCCTGTAATGATTGTCGCATATTTCAGGGAAAATCAATCTGCGTTTTGTAACAGTACCATCTTTTTCTTTATATTCAACAACAATACCAAGTTTTTCATCTTTGTACTTTTTATACTCAGGCATATCTTCACGAACAATAAAATAATTTAATTTTTCAATATCACCCTTTAAAGCTTCTTGAAACCATTCATGTTGATCAGAAAAATGATTTAATACTAAGTCAGCCTTAATTTTAAATCCTTTATTTCTAGCCGCAGTAACAAACTCTTTAAATTCAGGCATACCGCCCAAATCAGCCCTCACGCTACGGGGATTGCGAACGTCAAAGCCTGAATCATTCATTGGTGAATCCGCAAAAGGAAGAACATATATGGTCGTAACACCCAAATCCTTTAAATAATCTAGCATTTCAATAAGATTTTTAAAAGTGCCCGGCTTTCCTTCTGCATTTACCCCAAATTGATCAGGATAAAACATATAAACTACTTCTTCTTTATACCAATCTGCTGTACGGTTATAATCATCATTTTTTAATGTTTCAGAACGTTTAGACCTAACTTTTACAATAAGCTCCTCAACTTTCGGATATATTACATCTACTTTTTCTTTCCCATATATAGCTCCAATCGACGACTTAAGTTCCGCCTCCAGCTTTTTAGGAACAACAGGTGATGTCTCTGCCCTTTTAAATAAAACCGGAATACTTTTTGGGGTACTCTCTTGAGCTTGAGCATAAGCTAAAACTCCAGAATTACTTAATAATATAACCGCCGTAAAACACAACGCCCATAACTTTTTATACATCTATACACTTTCCCTAATTTCAAATTAACTGATTACTAATATTTATACACAAACATGCTCAAAAAAATACTACCCCATAAAACCCAGTGGTAAAAACTATTTTAAAAATACATTATGAAAACTTTAATTTTTCTTGATTTAAACTTTTGTTTGGGCTATAAATTGGATGTTAATACATGTAGTACAAAAAGAGGAGCTATAAAATGGCTAAGAAAGTTGCAATTAACGGTTTTGGAAGAATCGGCCGTAACACATTAAGAGCAGCAATCAGAGAAGGTATCTTTGATAAAATTGATTATGTTGCTATCAATGACCCAGGTCTAACACCTGCTAATGCTGCACATGTTTTCAAATATGACTCTGTAATGGGCAAATTTGATGGTACTGTTGAAGTTGTTGAAGACGGTCTTGTTATCAATGGCAAAAAAATTAAATTCTATGCAGAAAAAGATCCTGCAAACCTTCCTTGGAAAGAATTAGGTGTAGACGTAGTAGTTGAATCAACAGGTTTCTACACAGATGCAGAAAAAGCTAAAGCTCACATTAGTGCTGGTGCTAAAAAAGTTATCATTTCTGCTCCTGCTAAAAACGAAGATAAAACTATCGTTTTAGGTGTTAACGAAAAAGAATATGATCCTGCAAAACATAACGTTATATCTATGGCATCTTGCACAACTAACTGCTTAGCACCTGTTGCTAAAGTTTTGGATGAAAAATTCGGTATCGTTAAAGGCTTGATGACTACAGTTCACTCTTACACTGGAGACCAAAGAATCCTTGATGCCGGACACAAAGATCCTCGTCGTGCTAGAGCTGGCGCATTGAATATTGTTCCTACAACTACCGGTGCTGCTAAAGCAGTTGCTTTAGTATTACCTCAATTGAAAGGTAAATTAAACGGCTTCGCTATGCGTGTTCCTACTCCGGATGTATCAGTTGTTGACGTTGTTGTTGAAACAGCTAAACCTGTTACTGTAGAAGCAGTTAATGCTGCATTAAAAGAAGCTGCTGATGGACATATTCTTTGCTATTCTGAAGAACCGTTGGTATCTTCTGACTTTATCGGTTCATCTCAATCTTCAACTGTTGACGCTGCATTGACTATGACAATGGGTGACAACATGGTTAAAGTTGTTTCTTGGTATGATAACGAAATGGGTTATTCAACAAGATTGGCTGAAACTACATTGATGGTTGCTGAAAAATTATAAGAAATCTTTTCTATAATTTAAATAAAAAAGCGGTTCAATGAACCGCTTTTTTTACTTATAAATTACAAAATATTTTAAAACTACACTCTTTTAAAATATTAAAAATCTCTAGGCTTTACACCTTTCATCCAGTTAGTTTCTATTGTTTCCAAAGAAATACCTTTTGTTTCGGGAACAAAAAAGTAGACAAAAATTATACACAATAAAGAAACTATCCCAAATCCCCAAAAAGTTAATGCACCACCAACCCTATTAAGTAAAACAGGAAAACTGCTTACAACTAAAAAATTAAAAACAAAGTTAGACACAGTACAAATACTCATCGCACGTCCACGAATACTAAGCGGAAATACTTCTGAAACTAATATCCAACCAATAGGTCCCAAACTCATAGCAAAACAAATTATATAAGTAATAAGACTTCCAACAGTAACCCATTTTAAATTATCACCAAAAAAATCTGCAAATGCAAAAGCACCACCCAAAGCTATTAAACTAAGCATAACACCTGTTAATCCAAAATACAAAAGAGGTTTTCGACCCAATTTGTCAGTAAAAAATAAAGCCACTATAGTCATAAGAAAATTAATAATTCCAATTCCTGTAGTAGCATAAATAGCACTTATATTACTCTCAAAACCTGCGTTTTTAAATATTGTAGGTGCATAATAAATTATAGTATTAATTCCTGTGCATATTTGAGCAAACATTATTCCTATACCAACAACAAAAGGCATAATCATCCACTTTTTCAACTTAAATTGCATAACAGAGCCAGAATCGTCAGATTTTAAATTTGCTCGCACATTGTCAATTTCACTATCAATATCAATGTCCGGCTCAATTTTAGCAAAAACACGTCTTGCCTCATCTTCACGATCTTTACTTAACAACCAACGTGGAGTGTCTGTCATAAAACACATTCCAATTAACAAAACTAATCCGGGCAAAACTCCTGCAAAAAGCATCCAACGCCAATTATACACAGCTGGAGCAAAAACTGCATTTATAAAATATGAGAACAAAATTCCAGCCGTAATTGCCCACTGGTACAATGAAACCAACGTACCTCTCAGATTTTTAGGAGAAATTTCCGACAAATAAAGAGGTACAACAAAATTAACAATACCCACCGCAAATCCAATAAAAAGTCTTGAAGCTATGAGTACATATATATTAGGTGCAAATGCACAGAAGATTGACCCTAAAATAAAAATAATTGCGGTAGCTATAATAATTTTTTTTCTTCCAAACATATCAGCCAAGACACCATTAGTTGCCGCACCGATAACCGCACCTATTAATACTGAACTAACCAATATACCTTGAGTTGTGTCTGTAAGATTCCAAGACTCATTTATAAATAATAATGCTCCCGATATTACTCCTGTGTCATAACCCGAAAGCAAGCCACCTAAAGATGCAATTACTGCAACAACGTACAACCAAATATATTTCATAAAAAACTCCTATTTATACTAATATAGTTATAAAGTATATTTAAATATTTATCAAGCATTAAATTAGCTATATAAAATAGTACAAAACCAAAAAATTATAATTTAAAACCTAATTTACTTATTGAAGCCCTCATCTTTATTTTTAATTACACCTAATTTATTTATTTTATTTTCGCTACTTTATCAAAAATAAAAAAGTGTCAAAAAAATCTTATCATCCACTAAAAAATACCCCGGATGCGATTCGAACGCATGACCTACCGCTTAGAAGGCGGTTGCTCTATCCAGCTGAGCTACCGAGGCATTTATTATATTAATTAGTCATACAAAGCAACTGGCTCCGTATGACTAATATATCACGTAAATATTTTTGTGCAATATTTTATTGCATCGTTTTTCTAATATTTGATTTCGTTGACTCTATCTGCTTAATTTTCTTTTCTAAAGTTTTCACAGCTTTAGCAGTAGCTTTTCTTTCTGCTTTGACTTGCTGATATTGAGCATCAATTTGTTGATACTTTTCCTTGTATGCCAGATAGCTGTTTCTTAACTCTACTTGCACAGAATCTAATTGCAATATAGCATTTTGAAACTTCTCTGTAGAAGCGCCTTGAATCAAAGCCCCATCTGCAGCTTCAGTAGCTGAAGAACCTTGAGCTGCTGGTGCTGCTTTTTCAATAGGTGTATAATTTACATCAACCGGCTCAAACATCATACCATCAGCAAAAGCTGCGCCGGAAAATACTGTCATAACAACCATTGCTGTAAACATTTTTAGCTTTTTCATACTAATAATTCCTCTTTTTAATCCGTTTCATTCATTATAACAAAGTTTATACCCCTGCTAAATACAATATTTGTTTGATTTTTAACTTAAAATGACGGTAATTTTCTTGAATATTCTGCAACAATTCTTGCAATATCTGTGCTGCCTGCAATCATCTCCAAAATAAGTTGAGAATTAATAAGCACAGTCTCAACATACTCCATCTCATCCGTATCTAATACTTGAAATTCAACAAAATCCTCACCAATATATTGAAGCTTTCCATAAGCTCCACCTGTTACCCACCTTAGATATACAATTTGTTTTTCAAACTGCTTTAATTTATGTATTAATTTCATACTAAATACCCTATCCATGTTATTTATTATACCACATTAAACAACAACTTACACAAGTTTAAGCAATGTTAACAACCTTTAAAAAAAATTCCTAAATTATTATTGATTTTTCCACAAAAGTTTTGTAAAATAAAAAAGTAATACTTAAACAGGAGAGTTTTGATGCACCTTAATTTTAATGTGATTAATAAGTTAAAACACACTCCTGTTGCACATTTAACTTGCCCCCCCCCCCCGAATACTAAGTCGTAGCAAGGGTTTTAAGGATTTAGCAAGTTGTTTTTCAAGCCACATAATGAGGCTTGATTTTTTATGTGGACTTTTGTTCACATATGTAGTTAAATATTGTTTGAATATGGAGGTA
>CASDWY010000016.1 GCA_949284985.1 uncultured bacterium
CCTCATTATGTGGCTTGAAAAACAACTTGCTAAATCCTTAAAACCCTTGCTACGACTTAGTATTCGGGGGGGGGGGGCAAGTTAAATGTGCAACAGGAGCGTGTTTTAACTTATTAATCGTATTAAAATTAAGGTGCATCAAAACTCTCCTGTTTAAGTATTACTTTTCTATTTTACAAAACTTTTGTAAAAAAATCAATAATATATTGAGTTTGTTGTAGATAAATTTATAAGGGTGACAAATATTCGAGCATGTGTTATAATATTTTTGTAATTGAGAAATTATTAAAAAGAATTTTATGTTTTCATTATTAAAATCAAATTTTACCTGACGTGAGTGCTTTTAACGCACTACTTGGTAGTGCTTAATTGAGGAGTTTGAGCTTGGTTTGTCACGCCAAAATCAGTTCTTTAATTATTATTATTTTTATTTAGTACTTAGTTTAGGATGGTATTTATGCGATTTAAAAACAGGGCATTTGCTCTTATATGGATTATCTTATCTGCAGTTTTGTGCTGTGGAATGTTTGCTCAATATGAAAAAAATATTTCTGATACGTCAGGACAAGCTGTTGTGTCATTATCGGCTGAACCAATTAACCAAGAAAAACTTTCTGTTTTTCTTTTAGTTATAGCTCTGTTATCTTTGTCTATGGGTGTTTTTTTCTTTGCTTTTAGTGATGAGCTGAAAACATACATAGGTAATTATAAGAGGACAAAAGAAATTTAAATTTTTTCTAATACGAAATATGCCGGAGCATAGGTAAGTGGTAGCCCTTTTTCGGTACGAAGTTTTTCGTACTCTTGTTCTGCAAACCGGAGTTTGGTTTTTGTTAGTTTAGTTTGCTTTATTGCGTTTACTCCTGTTTTTTTAATATGTGTTAAAAGATTTTTAAGAGTTGGAAAATATAGTGTAATTTTTTCTGATTTATGGGATTTAATGGTAAAAAATTTTTTAGCTGTTTTGAGGATTTCAGTTTCGGTTTTGTAATTGAGTGAAGTACCAAAAATATTGTTAATTTCTTTGTAGTTGTCTTGCAAAAATGTTGAAAAAATTAATAATCCATCGTTAGATAGAGCTTTTGATGATTGTGCAAAAAATTCGTTAAGGTTTTCAAGCCACTGAATCGCATTTGAAGATATAATCATATCTAAGTTTTTAGGGAACGTTATTTTTTCTGCATCTTCAATCAAAAATTCGTATGGGGTGTTTTTAAGTTTTATATAGTTTTGTACTTCTTCACAAATATCATTCAGAAAAATTTTTTGAGCGTTTAAAAGGTCAAGCTCTAGGCTTAAAAGCCCTGTTCCGCAACCAATTTCAAGAATATTTTTATATTGCTTGAATGGAATAAGTTTTGTAAGATTTTTTATAACGGTTTTTTGCACAACAGCGTTTTCGTTGTATGTTGTGAAGTTATTGCTAAATCTTTTTTTTATAAGGTTTTTATCCATTAAAAATTAAATCTTTCATGTTGTTTGCAATAAAAGGAAAGTGCCCGGAAGATATTTCTAGTGTTTTGGTGTTAGAGGCGGTTTTCCAATATTCAAGTTGTGCTTTTGATGGGAAAATTCTATCGTTAGTAGAAATTATTGCTTTTGTATAGGCTCTGAGGTTTTTTTGTTCAGTATTAGCAAGATTTTTTATATTTTCAAGTTCATCTTTAAGCGCAGTGATAGTTGGTTTATATGTATTTATTTTTGTAAATTGGTCATATTGATCGGTTGTTAAAAACATATTTTTATAAAATTTTTCAATAGTTTTTTTGTTAAGCGTTTTAAGTGTTAGTTCAAACATTTTTGGAGAAATTCCATATGTTTTATTAATAGGATATGGGGTGCCGTTTATTGCTATATTTTCTTTTAACTGAGGTAAGTCTACAAATTGTGACATAAAAACACCATAGGAATATGAAATGGAAATGATTTTTGAATAGGAAGAAAAATCGAATGTAAAGTCTGTATTTCTGTAATCCCATACAAATAATAAATCATGTTCACTAGAAAATTGGGGGGCGAATGAAGAAAAATCCAATGCCCACCCAGAAAAAAATATAATTAAGGACTTTTTGCCGTTATTACTATGAAATAATTGCATTTTTTACTCTGTATATAAATTTATCTTTACCAATGATATTCATAACGGCAGATATGTCTGCACCATGGGTTCTGCCAGTGATAGCGGCTCTGATTGCCCACATTGTTTCTTTTGGTTTAATGCCTTGTTCTTTAAAGAAAGCTCTAATGTCGCCAAGTTTTTCATGTAAATCTTCAAGATTGTTAAAATCCCATGTTTGCGCATCTTCAACGACTTTTTTAAGCACTTTCTGTGAAACTTCTGTGTTTAAAACATCTTCTTTAACCTTATCTTCAAAATCTACATCTTTACCAAAGAAAAATGGAACATCTTTAACTATATCTGCAAGAACAGTAAGCGGTTCACGAGTTACCTCAACCATATGTTCAAGTTGAGCTTGTGTCAATTCAGACAAATCGTAATTTTGCTCAAGGTATGGTTTTATTTTTTCAGTTAATTTTTTGATATCCATTTTTTTTATGTATTGACCATTCATCCAATTTAGTTTATCGTACTCAAATACAGAATTTGAAGAGGAAATTTTTGTAATGTCAAAGTCTTCTGCAATTTCATTAAGAGATTTAATTTCTTCCCCATCAGAAGGAGTCCAACCCAGAAGTGCAACAAAGTTTACAAGAGCTTCACTTAAGTAACCTTGTTTAACAAAATCGCTGACAGCTGTAGCTCCATGACGCTTTGACAGCTTACTTCTGTCTGTAGCTAAAATCATACCTAAATGACCAAATTTTGGTACTTCTGCACCTAATGCTTCATAGATTAAAATTTGCTTTGCTGTATTTGAAATATGGTCTTCTCCACGAATTATGTGTGAAATTTTCATTTCCATATCATCTATAACTACAGCAAAATTGTAGGTTGGAGTATTATTTGATTTTTGAATTACAAAATCGCCTATAAGATTACTGTCAAATTTTAATTCTCCTTTAACTAAATCGTGAAATACAATTTCACGATTTTTAGGCACTGCAAATCTAACTACAGGTTTTCTTCCTTGTTTAATAAATTCTTCGCGTTGTTCTTTTGTTAGATTTCTGCATTTTTCTGAGTATATATAAGCTTTTTTATTTTTAATAGCATCTTCTTTTTCAGCTTCAAGTTCTTCTTGAGTACAGAAACATTCATATGCGAACCCGGCATCTATAAGTTTTTGAACGTATTTAGGATAAATATCAAAACGTTCTGATTGTTGATATGGACCGTATTCTCCTCCTACATCTGGTCCTTCATCCCAATTTAATCCTAATGCTTTTAAACTATCATAGATGTTTTGGGTGTATTCTGCATTTGAACGTTCTAAATCTGTGTCTTCAATTCTCAAAACAAATTTGCCTTTATTTTTCTTTGCAAATAAGTAGTTAAATAAAGCTGTTCTTGCTGTTCCTATGTGCAAATTACCACTTGGTGATGGTGCAATTCTTACTCTTATGTTTTCCATATTTTCTCCCTTGTTTCTTGAAATGTCCGAATTTAGGGCATTTAACTTTTTCTTGATATAATTGTACCAAAAGCAAATAAAGTAAACAAATTATTTTTGCATGACAGATAAAAAACGCTGTGATATAATTTTATAATGAGTTTAGGGAGATATGTGCTAGATGTTTTTTAATTTGTTTAAAAAAGAAGAAAAAAAAACAGATAATTTAAATGCAGTTTATGCAAAGATTAAAGCATATTATGGCTTTAATACTATAAGTGAGGAAAGAAAACTATATTTGGATGAACAGCTCGAAAAATATGGATATCTTCCTTATCCGCATATAAAAGTGTTAGAAGAACTTTCTGAGGCTGAAACATTATATGCATTAGAAAAAAAATGGGAAAAAGAAGGTGTATTAAAAAACGGAATTTTTGAGTTTGATAATAATCAAATCAGCCCACTTTGCAGGCGGGGGATTGATAATCCGGATTGGATAAAAAAAGAACAACATAATATAAAGTTGGTAAATTTAGCAGGTTTAGGTGATGGCAATAAAACCCAAGAACCTGGAAAATTTATTGATTGGTTGCGACAACTTTTAATTTTACCGTCGGGTATGCCAGAAAAAGGAGTTCTTGCTTGTACAATTTATCTTATTCCTTTTCACCCTCGGGAATTTGGATGCGCGTATTTGCCTTCAGGATATGGTGTTAGTCCAAATCTCGAAGATAAACAGTTAAAAGAAGCTTGTGGATTAGATGTAGAAGAACAAGTTAAGCTTTTTATAGAGTTGTCTCAACTTGCAGGCCATCCTGTTATATATGATGTGCTGCCTCAATCTGGCAGGTATTCAAAACTTGTTTTGTCAAATCCTCAAATTGCTCGTTGGTTTGATATACCTAAATTAATTGCTTTGATTGAAGATGATGCTCAGAAAATCGCTATTGAACTTAAAAAAGAATATGAAGCGGATGATGTAGAAATTGTTAAAAATCTTGTTATAAATATTCTTAATTCCGGTGCAGGAGATATAAGCGAAAATTATTTGAAGCTTTATAATGAATTTTTGGATAAATTGCTTGAGAATAAAAAAAGTTTTTCAGAAGAAATGATGAAAAAAAATAATCAAATAGAGCTTGTAAAAAGAGTAAAAAAAATTGTAGCAAAAGTAAATGGCAACTCCGAAAAAGCTGTTTTGTGTGAAGATGATATAAAAAAACAAGGTGAAATTATTCAAGAACTTATAAAAGAAGGTCTTTGGACTGCACCTGGCGGTGCTTGGTGTTCTTCTGGAGTTCCGGTTTTTGATAAAATGTCTGAGTGTGCAACGTATCCAATGTTTAGACATTTTGATTATAAAGATAATGATGTGACTGAGTTTGCAAATTTGGACTGTCAAACACCATTTTACTTTGTGTTTTTAGAAAATGGACAGTATAATAATTCGGTTATAGATTTTTACGTTGATTTTCTTAAAAAAATGCAGTCTAAATATAATTTTGATGGATATAGGGTCGATCATATAGACCATGTTGCAGATTCTATTTCAGAGGCGGATGGGGTGCCTATAAGCTATCGCGCACCGCAAAAAGTCTTGGCTAAAGTTAATTCTGCATTAAAGGCGAAAAATCCATATTTTGCAACACTTGCGGAATATATGTTGTGGGATAGATTATATGCTCAATATCATTATAATATGAAATTTGATATTTTGTGGGGAAATGATATTATTATGCAGTCGAAGAAGACCCCTCAGCTTATAGTTGAAGATAATCAAGAGCTTGCTCAGTTTAATACAAATGATATAAGTAAAAGTATGCTTTCGATATTGAAAACATATAATAATCAAGATGGAGAGTTTCGTGAGATAAATCAATATCCGGGGCAACTAGGTGAAAACGGTGCATTGTTTAAGTGGTTAAAGCTTAAGTTTTTACCTGGGGGAAAAAATGCAAATAGACCGGTTATGTTTATTGATGGAGATGAAAGTTTTACAAAAACCGGAATAGAAGGAGTTATTGGTGCTGAAGTATCTATGCCTCGTGAAAAAAATTATAACTTCTTTGAAAAATTTGATGCTATAAATAGGTTTGCTCTTCAATGTGAACTTACTCGTGAAGGTGAGGCAGAAATTATTTTGCAAGAAGATGATGGATTTTGTGCTTGGCTGATTTCAAAAGAAATGGTTAAAGAAAGTCTTCTAGTGATTGCCAATTGGCTTCCTAATGAGCAAGAAGTGCAAGAGGTTAATGATGATGGCATAAAAATATCTGTAGTGAAAAAGTCTTTGCCGGTAGAAAATAAATTGATTGAGCTTCCTTGCGACTATACTGTAGTTGCAGAGGTGAAACTTCCGGAATATGGTATAGAAATGTGGGAACAGCAATTAGAAAATCAAACAAATATTGTAAAAGTAGAACGATTAGAACCGTCTGAGTTTAGAATTTTTAAATTGGTGAAATAATGGTAAAATCTTTGATTCTTTTTCTTATTAAAATTTATCAAAAAATTTCGGTTTTTACACCAAAAGTGTGTAGGTTTTACCCAACGTGCTCACAATATACGAAAGAGGCAATTATTAAGTACGGAGTAATAAAAGGAAGCTGGCTCGGCTTAAAACGAATATGCAGATGCCATCCGCTTAATGAAGGCGGATATGACCCTGTACCATAATTGTTAAAATATAGAAAAAAACGTCCAATTAATTTTAATTGGACGTTTTTTATTTATTTAACTTTTAATTAAAGTCCAAGATATTCCTTTACTTCGGACGCAATGGTTTTGTTGTCAAGTTTAATACTTGGTCCCATTGTTGTTGTCAAAAAGATTGATTTAATGTAAACACCTTTTGCAGATGCTGGTTTAGCTTTAATTACAGCGTCTGCAAGTGTTGCAAAGTTTGTAACCAAATCTTCGTGTTTGAAATCGGCTTTACCTATAGGTACGTGAATCATACCTTGTTTGTCAGCGCGGAATTCAACTTTACCAGCTTTAGCATCTTTAACAGCTTTTGCAACATCAAGAGTAACAGTTCCTGTTTTTGGGTTAGGCATTAACCCTTTAGGTCCTAAAACACGACCTAGTTTACCAAGCATACCCATACAATCAGGTGTAGCTATCAATGTATCAAAATCAAACCAACCGTTTGAAATTTTTTCGATAACTTCTTCCGCACCTGCAACATCAGCACCTGCGTCTTTAGCTTCAGTTGCTTTTGCACCTTTAGCAATAACACAAACTCTAACGTCTTTACCCAAACCAGCCGGAAGTACAACAGTTGAGCGGATTTGTTGGTCTGCGTGTTTAACTTCGATACCTAATCTCATATGGCATTCAACAGTTTCATTGAATTTAGAAACAGCTTTTGAGATTTCTTGAAGTTTTGTTAAAGCTTCTTTGGCATTGGTTGGTTGAACCAATCCTTCAAGCATTTCGTTTACTTTTTGTTGTTTTTTAGTTAATTTACTCATTAATTATTCTCCTTTATGGTTTTAACGGCTTGCGCCTCCCATTATTATTCTGCTACAGTAACACCCATTGAACGGCAAGTACCTTTGATCATTTCGACTGCTGCTTCCAAAGTGGTTGCATTAAGATCTTCCATTTTGGTTTTAGCAATTTCTTCAAGTTGAGCTTGAGTAATTTGTCCGACTTTTGTTTTGTTCGGTGCTGCTGAAGCTGTTTGAAGATTGAGAGCCTTTTTAATCAATACTGCTGCCGGTGGTGATTTTGTAATGAACGAAAAACTTCTGTCTTCGTATACATCTATTACTACAGGAATAATATAACCTGCTTGGGATTCTGTTTTAGCGTTAAACTGTTTACAGAAATCCATAATGTTTACACCATGTTGACCCAATGCAGGTCCTACCGGTGGTGATGGGTTAGCCTTGCCGGCTTGGATTTGTAGTTTGATTTTTCCTACGACTTTTTTTGCCATTTTATTCTCCTTTCGTGGTCATAGCGGTTTTCTTCGGCTTAAATAAAGGAAACCTGCCACTTCTCTAATAAATATTTATACTTTTTGAATTTGTTTGTATTCAAGTTCCACAGGTGTCTCACGACCAAAAATTGAAACATTTGCACGTATTTTAGACTTGTCCGGATAAACTTCTGTAATGTCTCCAATAAAGTCTGCAAATGGACCAGAAACAATTCTGACTTTGTCTCCAACTTTAACGTCAAGTTCGATTTTAACCGTTTGACCTTGTGTTCTGTGGATAATTTTTTTAATTTCGCTATCTTTTGCGGCGATAGGTCGTTTAGCAGAACCAACAAACTTTGTAACGCCTGCTGTGTGGCGAACAACATACCAACTGTCGTCATCCATAATCATTTCTACTAAAACATAGCCTGGAAATATTTTTTCGTCACGATCTTGTTTTTTACCGTCTTTTACTTTTGTAACTGTTTTTTGTGGTACTTCAACTCGAAATATTTTGTCACCCATGTTCATATATTCAATACGTTTTTCAAGATTTACTTTAACCTTGTTTTCGTGTCCTGAGTATGTGTGAACTATATACCATCTTTTTTGTGGTGCTTTCTCTTTAGACGCATTAAGTTGAGCATCTTTTTCATTTAAAAGTTCTTCTATTTCGGTTGAGTTTTGTTTTTTATCTTCAGCCATTATTCTTTCCCGTTTTAAGTATTAACCCAGCTTTATAAGATTGAAAAATCCTTGAAACACTATATCCAAAAGCAGAATAAATATAGTGAATGCAAACACTATGAGAATTACAGCAATAGTTTCGTTTCTTACTTGATCTTTTGTTGGCCAAGTAATTTTCCCCCATTCAGCTCTAACGCCTTTGAAGTAGTTTAGTATATTTTCTTTTATATCTTGTAAACTCATAATTGCCTCATTTATATAAATCGCGCCCTGAAGGACTCGAACCCTCGACATCCGGTTTTGGAGACCGACGTTCTACCAACTGAACTAAGGACGCTTATGAGTCACTGTAACACCTGTGACTCTATAATTTGTCCTATTTTGTTTCTTTATGGGTTGTATGTCTTTTACAGAAAGGACAGTACTTGTTAAGCTCCATTCTTTCTTTCAAAACTTTTTTATTTTTAGTGGTTGTGTAGTTTCTTTTTTTGCATTCTTCGCAAGCTAGAACAACCATTCTGTCAACTTTACCTTTTATGCCCATGTTTCACCTTCTCTTTATATTTACTGTAATTGATTTTAAATCTTTTGTTGCAAAAACTATAGAATGAATCTTTTCTCTCATTCTACTTCGCAAATACTTGACTATGTTACAATCATAAACCAAAGATAAAATTTTTCAAATATTAATTTTACTAAAATAATTAATCTTAATATTTCTATACAAAAGTTAGAGGATTTTTTTTAGGTCAGGAAGTTTACTTTTTTGAATTACATATAAAAGAGGGTGTCTTTCCGGAATATTTTGTCCGCCTGGGCATTTTGAAACTCTGGTTTTTCTGGCGCCTGTCCAAAATGGGTCTATGTCACTGTAGCACATATATCCGGCATATCCTGGCGAGGTCCTAAAATTAAATGAAAATTCAGGTGTGGGGCCTAGAGGATCTATTCCAAAAGAAAAAGTATCTTTTCCGGTTTGATTTGGTGGTTTTTTACCGTTAATATCAAAAGAAACAAATATTCTCTTGTTTTGGTTATATGGATCCCAAATTCCTTCACCTGCTGCGGTTACTGTCACTCCATTTTCTAACAGATAGTAGCAGGCAGCTGATTTATCCCAAGCGAAAGAATTTTGTGACACTGCAGTAAGCGCATTTAAAGCTCTTGTCCCTTGTATGGTTTTTGTTTCAGGTGCAAGCCATCTTATTTCTGGTTTTTTGCCTCCAATTGGCACTATTACTTTTTCTGCAATGCGAAGTTTTTCTATTATCGGGGTAAAAAATTCGTCACAATTGTAAGTGTCCATTTTTGAAAAACAATCGTCTGTTCCTTTACAGGAATTTTCGGATTCATATATTTGGTAGGCGTTTGCAATTTGTGCGTAAGTTTGTTTAGCTCGTGAAACCGCTTCATTTTCAAAGACAGCGGATTTAATATTTGAAATGACCAGGGCACCTATTACCCCAATAATAGTCAGTGATATTAGTACTTCTGCTAAAGTAAATGCGTGTTTTTTTTTGTATTTCATTTAACAAAAAATTCTCCAGCTTTTCTGTGTATTTCTGATTTTAAGCGGTATGGATTCAAAAATCAAGTAAGATTATTTTTAATTTGCACCGCAGCATTTTTTGTATTTTTTGCCGCTTCCGCATGGACAGGGGTCATTTGGACGAATTTTTTTGTTTGGTTTATTATTTTCTTCTTCTTCTTTTTCTATCATGGCTATTGTCTTTGTAAAAATTTCAGAAGAATACAAAACTGTCGTAGGAGAATAAATTTTTTGTGATAAAAAGTCTGATTTATAATGTTGGATTAATTCTTCAAAAGAGTAGTTTGCTTCAAGAATTTCGTTTACAACGTTCATAAAGTTAGGAAATTGTGAATTTAATCTTGAAAGAATTGTATTTGGTATTTTATCATTTTCTAAAACGGATTTGAGGCATTGAGCGTAATTTGGAATTTCGTGGTAATCTGTTTCAAAGCCGTGTTTTAATGTTGCCCAGAATGGAATAATGTATAGTCCGGTATTAGAATCGAATATCATTCCTACGTCGTAGTGAGAGTTATGGGCTGAGAAGCCTCCCATCGAGTTTTCAAGAAAATTATTATATTGTGAATTAAATTCTTTTACTTTAAAAAAGTTAAACTCGGTTGGTTCTTTAATAAATTGGTTAATTTTATCTTTAAGCGATGGGTTAGGTTCTTCGCAGTAATCATTAAACAGGCTTATAAGCTCATCTATATTTTTATTATCCGAAATTATTTCATCTGTTCCAAATAGGTCTTTGAACTTTGTTGAAAATTCTAGGATAAGAGATTCAATTTCTTTTTGTTTTTCTATGTTGTCAATGTATAGTAATTCAGGCTTTTCAAGTAATTTTGCTATTGCGTAGCGGTATACATCGTCTTTTTGGTAACTTGCATAAACATTTGAAATTTCTATTAGATAGAATGTATTTTCAAATTCAAAAATTCTTGCTATAACAAACTGCCCTGCTAAAATACTTCTAAAGTTAGTCATTTTTACGAGCGGAAGAACGCTATATTCTTTATCATTAAGGAGATTTTTAAATAAAAAACCGTTTCTCATTATTTTTTTTATTTCAAAAACACTTTCAAAAGACGTTTGAAGACTTTTTACTATTTCTGCTTCGGTGTTGTCTTGTATTTTTACGTTTTCAAGATAAATTTGAAAGATATTTTTTTGATCTATATTACGTTCAAAAAGATATGGAATAAGTACTGATTGTAGGTTTTTTCCTTTTTGATTGTTTGCGGATATGGTTTTTAAATATTCTTGGACATCGTTGTTGAGCTTTTCAATTTTTGAGTTCATTAAAAAGTCGAATAATTTTGTAATGGTGGTTGAAATTGTTGAAAACTTTTCTATAACTGACATTTATATTCCTCTATCTTTCTTTATTTAGTTTTATTATTGCGCTATGACGGTTTGTTGTTCCGTTTTCTTTTCTATAAGAAAAAAATAACTCATTTGAACAAGAAGTGCAATAATTACATAAGTCGATTTTTTCTACTCCTATGGACAATAGTTGGTAGTAATTAATTTTTTTCAGATTGGCGTATATTTTTGTATTTTGCTCTTTAAAGCAATTTTTTGAGTTGCTGATGGTTTTTTCAAGTGCTTTTTGAACGTCTTTACCTACTTGGTAGCAGCATTGATCAATTGCCGGTCCAATTGCTGCGCAGATGTTTTTAGGGTTTGAACCAAATGATTGTATTAGGGTATTAACAGTTTTGGCAGTAATACTTTGAGCTGTTCCTCTCCAGCCGGCATGAACTATAGCTCCTATGTTAAGTTTGTTATCAAAAAGAATAATAGGTGTGCAGTCGGCAAAGTTTAGGTAGATTGCTTTTGAATATGTTGTTAAAATTAAGGCATCTGTTTGTGGGTAAGAATATTTATCATCCAGCACAAGTGAAATATTGCAACTATGAGTTTGTTCTGGGCAAATTAATTCTGATTGTGAAATGTTAAAATATTTACATATAGCGGCTTTATTTTCCGCTATAAGATTGGTTGTAAAAGGTTCTGCACTTTTAATTACTGACTCGCGTGTTGTAAATGCGTGAGGTAATTCTTTAAGCAATGTAGATTTTAATATTTTTTTATTATTGATTTTTTCAAAATAAAACATAATTAGTTAAAAGTATTGAATAGTCTGTCTCCAGCATCTCCTAATCCCGGTATAATGTAGCCTTTTTCGTTAATAGCTTCATCAATATGAGCGGTTACTATTCTGATTTTTTTGAAATGATGTCTAATTCTTTCTATTCCTTGAGGAGAGGCTAAAAGATTTACAAAAGTTAGGTTTTCTTCTTTCATACCTTTTTTTAGAAAAAGATTTATTGTTTCAACAGAAGAATTTCCTGTAGCAAGCATTGGGTCAAGTACGTAAACATATGTATTTTTAGGGTTTTTAAGTTCAACCGGAGTTTTGTTATAATACCATACTGGTTGAAGAGTTTTTTCATCCCTATACATTCCTATATGTCGAATGGTCGCAGCAGGAAGAATCTCTGATGCTACATCGGCAAATGCGAGACCGGCACGTAATATTGGAGCAATTATTATATCGGCTTCAGGGTCTATCATTTTTGATTTGGTTTTACAAATAGGTGTTTCTATATCAAATTCTTTCATTGGCAGATTGCTGTAGGCTTTGTATAAAAGAAGATATGCCAGTCTTCTTGCTGCATTTCTAAAAATTTCAGACGATGTGTTTTTATTTCTTATTACACTTAGATTATGTTCTACAAGTGGAAAATCGCATACAATTAAATTTTCATCATTTAGTAGTTTTGTCATTTGTTATTTTCTCCATTTTGATATTAAAATTTTTAAGTTTTTCATTTGTTTTGATTGAATTTATGAGTGAGATTTGACTATTATTAAAATTATGTAATTTTTCCGGAAAATTTTTGGCTTCATTAGATTTATTTTGTATTTCTTTCCGAATAAATGGTATGTTTTTAACAGGTATAGTTTTATTTACGTTTGTTGCAGCAGTGTAGATAAGTTCTGCTGTTCTTGATGAATTTGTAAATGCGCCTTGAACTCTTGCTGGATTTTGGGGGATAATTAATTCTGAAGTTTCTTGCATATTAGTTTTTGGAGGATAAAGCTCTAAAGATCTTGAGCCTACAATTCCTGTGTATTCAATGTTTGCTTTTGTTCCTGCGGGGATAGAAATATTTGGATATGTTATAACAAACGAGACAAAAATTTCATCATTATTCATAACTTTTACATTTGAAACATAGCCTATTTCTTTGCCCATAATTTTTACCGGTGAACCGTTTCTAAGTCCATTAGTATCAGTAAAAAATACGTGGTAGCTGTGTTTTTGTTTAAGTTTTATATTCTTATACAAAAATATGCCCATAATGAAAATAATTATGACCAAAGCCCATATAAATGCTTCAAGTATCCAAAACAAGTACTTTTTCATAATTTAATTATATCACAAGTAAGCATTCTGCATGAATGCTTATTAAGATTCTAATTACAGTATGCGCATTAGTTTTATATACGTTTTTCCATAACAGCAGGAATAGCGATAAATCCTAAGTACATAATGAAACCAATAAATAATAAGCTAAGTATGTCCATGACTTATCCTCATATTAATACCTACATTATGTATATACCCATTTTTTTAAAAAAATAACATATTTTTTAAAAATTTTGGAACTTTTTTTAAAAAAAACTTTCTAATATATTGTAATAAAAAGAGTTAATTTGCTGTAAAATATAGGGATAATATAGTGATTTATACTATGAGGGATTTATGAAGAAAAATATTAGTAAATTATTTTCTAATTTATGCTGTTCTGAGTGTGGAGCAGATTTTACAGAAGAGTCTATCAATGTTTTGAGGGAAGAGGATGAATTTTCTGTGCTGCAAATAGTTTGTAGTAAGTGTGCAAAGTCTTTTGGTATAGCTTTTCTTGGAGAAAGCGGGCTTGCAGTTAAAGGGGCAAGAGATTCGGATTTAGCTTTTGAGCTTCAAGATGGTCCAGGACCTGTAAGTGTAGATGATGTTATTGATGCACATAAATTTATAAAAAAACTTGGTGCAGATTGGAAAAAACATCTTCCAAAAGAATATAGAGATAAATAATTTGACTTTTTTTTAACGCATGGCAAATTGTTAGTGATGTCTCTTTTACTAATCTTGACTTCCTTTTTTAAGGAAGTTTTTTTTATGAGTAGTTTGTTTTAATCTTTTTAAGAGTGGTTGTTGTCTTTTCTATGAAGTTTTTAGGATATAAAATTTTGCAGGAGGTGCCGTATCTGAGTAGCCTTTTTAGCAGAAGTTCTTTATCTTCTTCTGTGTTTGTAATAATTTTATACTCTGGTTCAAAATGTGTAATTCTTTCACCTTGTTTTAGTTCATAGCTTCTGGCTAGTCTTCCGGTGATTTTAAAGGTTACGGAATTTTTTACATTAACAGGTTTAATTTTTGATGGTAGTTGTTTAAGGTTAGATATATTTTCAATGTAAAAGTTTTGGAGTTCTGCTGAGGCGGGATTATAGGCTTTAAGAATGTAACCGGTTGGAGTTATGATTGTTTCCCAAGGTTCGACAATAAATTTTTGATTAGAATTTAAATCTAGGTTGAAGTAGCAAAAACTCAGTTTTTGTTTTTCTTTGCAGAGTTGTCTGAATATTGCAAATTTTTCTTTATCAAGTTTGTAGCTAAAAAGCTCAGAGTATTTTTGTTTTAGTTTTTGTTTGGTAATATCTTTAAGTTTTTGTGTAAAGTAGGTATATTTTTCTAATACATTTTGGGTGAGAATAAGATCTTTATTTTGGAATAGGTGTTTTGCGTATTCAGTTAAAAAGTTAAAGCCTTCGATTTGTTCTTTTGATAATAGTAGTTCAAAAGGGAATTCTTTAACGCTATATTTATTTTTATTTTTTTCTATAATTATTCCCAAAAGTTTGAAAGTGTTTATGTATTTATAAAGAGACTCAGGTCTTATTTCATTTTCAAATTCGTTATTATTTTGAAGAATTTTTGCAGCATCCTCAATAGTGAGATCTTGTTCAAAAAACAGTTTTAGTAATTCAATAGCTCTTGTTGCAGTGTCATTATATTTTTTAATTTTATTCTTCTGCATTATCGTACTCTCCCAAAATGCTGTCCACAAAATTCAGATATTCATCTTTAAGGTCTTGAGGTTCTAGTATTGTGCACTCATCAGTAAAAGCAATTATTCGTTGGAAAAAGTTAAAGGTATTAATTACCTCGGCTTTTATAGTTATAGTATCAATTAGTTTTTCTATAATAATTTCGTTTTCAAGGGGTATAAATGTTTGTGCGGCATTGCCTTTTAGTTGATATTTTACTGTGGTTGAAAGGTTATATTCTTCTTTTTCTTTTTGGGAGTATCTTTGGATTGAAGATATTTTATCAATTCTAAAATAAGCCGGTGTTTTGTATTTAAATGAATATAGCCAGAGGTATAATTTTTTGTTTTCAAAAACAACTTTTTCCGCTTTTATTATTAACTCTTCGTTTCCATTAATTGGGGATTTGTAAATAATTTTTGCAGTTGCTTTGTCTTTACATATTTCTAAAATATCGTTAAGCAAAGTTGGGTCAATAGTTTTGAGGTGATTTGAATGTTCCAATATTTCGGGATTTTGTGGGCAATATGTTAAATCTGTTATTTTTTGATAAGTTGAATTAATTTTAAATAGAAGTTTATAATTATTAGAATAAAAAAGAGATTCTCTCATTATATTGAGTAATTCTGCTTGGTCTTGAGAAATTTTAAGTTTAAAAGGGGTTTGTTTAAGGACGAATTTAAAATTGTTTGATGGTTTAGGTTTATCTATAACGAAGCCAACCTTTCTGAGGGAGTTAATAGAGTTTGTTAGAGTATCTTTGTGGCAGAATTTTGACAGGAATTTGTCTTTAGAGAAAGCTTTTAATATTTCTTCGGTTGATTTTGGAGCG
The DNA here is from genome assembly GCA_949284985.1 of uncultured bacterium. GTDB lineage: Bacteria > Cyanobacteriota > Vampirovibrionia > Gastranaerophilales > Gastranaerophilaceae > RGIG2134. The sequence continues at coordinate 15,615 of CASDWY010000016.1, forward strand.
GAAATTAGAAGTTTTGCAATAAAAAGTGCACGATAAGCGGTAAGACTAATTGCCTTTTTATCTTTTAGGTTGGTAGTTGTTAATTTTTTAATATTCATTATAAAGTTTACTCGAGCAAAATTTGTGCAATAATTAACATATATATACCAAAAAGGAGAAGTCTATGCAAAGGGTAAATAACAGAAAAAATCAAGAACTTAGAGAGATAAAGTTTACAAAAAATTTTACTAAGCATGCTTTGGGATCGGTTCTTGCAGAGTTTGGAGATACTAAAGTTATTGTAAGTGCTTCAGTTGAAGAGCAAAAGCCGAAATGGATGGAGAAAGATGATACCAGAGGCTGGGTTACTGCAGAATATTCATTGTTACCTTCTTCAACGAATACACGTTGTACAAGAGAGAGGACAAAAGTTTCCGGGCGGACGCAAGAGATTCAAAGGCTTATTGGACGTAGTCTTAGAGCTTGTGTAGATTTGCAGAAATTAGGACCCAGGACGATAACGATTGATGCTGATGTTATTCAAGCAGACGGTTCAACACGATGTGTAAGTATATGCGGAGCATATGTAGCACTTTCTATAGCTGTAGAAAAACTTATACAAAGGGGGCTTATTGACGATAACCCTATTATAGAGCCGATTGCAGCGGTATCAGCAGGGATTTGTGATGGAGAGGTTATTGTAGATTTGGATTATGCAGAAGATTCTCATGCGCAAGTTGATTCAAATATTGTTATGACAAAAAGCGGGAAAATTATAGAGTTTCAAACTACAGCAGAGGGCGAGCCTTATGACAGAGTACAACTTAATGAAATTTTGGATTTAGCCTCACAATCTATTGATAAAATTATTAATTTCCATTACAATAATTCTTGCTGCTAATACCTTGAAGGAGAAAATAATGGATAAGATTACAATTCGCTCAGATCGAGATACAGACTACAAATTTATATATAAAGGCGAAGAGGTTACTTTAAAGGCCGGCAGTATAATAAGCATTGCAAATGGGCTTAATGAAGTAGTTTTGCCGACTTGCGTTATGAAAATTATGAATAATTTGATTGTAATAAAACACGACGAGAAGTAATTTGTTTGATTTTTTGTTAAATTTTCTTAATACTTAGCTGTAAAGGTTTAAGTTCTTTGTTGCATGTGCCGATATAAAGTTATGTAAAAAGAACGGAGTGTTTCAGATATGGGAATGTCAGCATCTCAAGCAAGATATTTACAGTTAACAGCTAGAAAGACAGATTTGGAGTTTCAAGCACAGCAAATTTGTCAGAAAAGATTGACACTTGCGGAGCGAACAGAACAAATTGCGACGGCATACAGTGATCAAATTAATGATAGGCATTTATATTACAATGCGCCATATACTTTGACAACCGGAATTGATGAAAATGGCGAAGCTCGCCCGATTGTAAGTTTTGGAGAAAGTTCCACTACATTAAAGCGTTTGGACTATTATGATTTGACAAACGGAGTTAGTGATCCGAACCAACCCGGATTAGGAATGAGAATTGTCAATAAAGACGGAAAAATAATTGTCCCTTCTTTACCGGAAGCTGCAAATCCTGATGATTATGTAGTTGATGCAAGTATAGTTGCAAATCAAACAGATTCGGAAAATTCATACAGAAACGCTTGTGATTATCTTGAGGACAAATTGCGGACTGGAGAATGGACGTTGCAAAAAGCTACTGGCGGAGATAATAAAGATGGACTTGATTGGGTAGACACAGATTTTTATACCAATCAGTATATTGATGATTTGCTTTATGAAGATAATGATAGTGCTGCTGAGGCAGAGTATACTAGAGATACAGAAACGTTGCAAAAACAGGATAAAATGCTTGAAATGCGCTTAACACAAATAACATCTGAGCAAAAAGCTATAGAAACAGAAATGGACTCTGTCAAAAAAGTTTTGGATAAAAACGTTGAATCATCATTTAAAACCTTTGGTTAATAATTCATCGCATCTTCTTCCAGCACCCGTCCTGTGCAGTAAACACTTCTATAAGGGGTGCCGCTATTAGCCTCTTTTGTAGTACAGTTGTTATTATTTCTCCAGTATAAGTTTTGGTTTTTGTATATATCCGCAAATAATTTTGAGCCGACAGGAACAACAGTACCTTGAGGAATGCCGTAGTCCCTTTCATTATATAGGTCTGTTATATCAAATTCAAATTGATCTCTTCCCATTTTGTTTGGATTTTGTACTCCATTTATATCAACAAAGATGCCACTTCCTTGTCCATAAGAAGAGTAACCATAATGCATACCGTCTTCTGTTATAAAATATTCAGGATGAGGTAAAACTGCATTTTTTTCGCAAATAGTATTATTTGTGAAAGGTTGGTAGCATAAGTTTGTAATTTTAAACTGTTTAGAGAGAAGATATATCCGCTTGTTAGCTCTGTTTCCATTAAATTCCTGCCCTTCAATGTTTGTGGCATTGTCCAATCCTTCATTCCACCCAACACAGTCAAAATCCCCAGCAGGACAACCTTGAGTAATAGGAATCATCTTCATAGCATTTTGAAGTTGAGAGTAGGCTTTTTTAAGCCCAACAACATAGGTATGTTTTTGGTAGCTAGAGATTAAATTAGGAATGGTTAAAGCAGCAATAACGCCAATAATAGTGAGAGTAATCAAA
>CASDWY010000017.1 GCA_949284985.1 uncultured bacterium
CCCCCCCCCCCCCGAATACTAAGTCGTAGCAAGGGTTTTAAGGATTTAGCAAGTTGTTTTTCAAGCCACATAATGAGGCTTGATTTTTTGTGTGAATTTTTATTCTCTTTTTTAGTTAAATATTGTTTGAATATGGAGGTATCATATGAAGTTTGACAGTTATATTACTAGCGCTACTAAAACGGCTTTTACAGTTGGCGTTAATCAAAAACTTATTAAATATAATAAGTTTAGGCTAAAAAAAGCCGCTTTTACTTTAGCTGAAACGTTGATTACTTTAACTATTATCGGTGTTATTGCTGCTTTAACCATTCCTAATTTAATCTCTAGCTACCAAAAACATACCTATGTTGTTGGGCTTAAAAAAGCCTACTCTCAACTTCAAAATGCTATGAAGATGATTCCTATCACTCAAGGCTGTCCTGCTGGGGATTTTGATTGTGTTGGGTGGAATGAAGGATTGCACAGGGATGAAAATGGGACCTGGGTTAGTACTCCTGTAACAAACATTGATGGGCAGGAGTTTGATGGAAATATAAGCAACAAACTAGCTTATCTTATATCTAAACAGTTTAAAATTAATAAATTGTGTTACGAGGGCTCAACTGATGAAAGTTGCGAAAAACTTTTAAAGCATTTTTATAATAATGAGGCTTCTGCTGCTTTTATTACAAATGATGGTATGATTTTTACCTCTTCTGGAGTCGATATAAACGGATTTAAAGGTCCTAACAAATGGGGTAGAGATAAATTTGCATTTTATATACCAGACCAATACGAAGAAAACAGATATGGCATTCCTCAAGGTACTGTTGTCCCTAGAGGCTCAAAATTATATGCTGATATACGTGGTGAAGGCTTATACTGGAGAAATAACAATTGGTGCACGACAGAAAATGTTAATAGAAATAGTACACACTGGTGGAATGAAGGGGTCTGCACAGGGCGAGTTCTTGAGGAAGATGCGATGAATTATTAATACAAAGTCCAAAAGAAAATGTGAACTTTTTATCTAAAATCCTTTTGAGCAAGTCCATTTTACGTCTATATTTTTCACTTATAATAAAATAGTAATTTATTATGGAGGTTTTATATGAAGTTTGACAGTTGTACCTCGAGTTGCACTAAAACTGTCTCAACAGCTAAAAACTATACAAAAATTCGCAACAAACCTGAATTTGATAAAGAAAAATTTAGCCTAAAAAAAGCTGCATTTACTTTAGCTGAAACTTTGATTACTCTAACAATTATCGGTGTTATTGCTGCTTTAACCATTCCTAATTTAATCTCTAACTATCAAAAACATACCTATGTTGTTGGGCTTAAAAAAGCGAATTCTAATTTACAAAATGCCTGGAAAATGATACCAATTAACCAAGGCTGCCCTGCTGGTGATTATGAATGTGCAGGACTTGATGTATATTGGCGCACTCCAGTTCTACCTATAGATGGAAAAACCTTTCAATATCAAGATGATAAAAATTTATATATTTTATCCAAACAATTTAAAGTACAATACTCAGACTTTAATCGGAATTGTACAAACACAAAAGCAGAAAGCGGCTTTTCGTGCTTTGTTACTGATGATGGCATGCAATTTACATCTTTTGATAAATACATAGACATAGATATAAATGGCAAAAAAGGTCCAAACAAAATAGGAAGAGATATCTTTACTTATACATTGTTACCCAAAGATCATAATTGCATAGACATTATTACAAATAACTGCAGCCCAGTACCAATAGAAATATTACCATTTGGCATTTTGGAAGATGCAAATTTTTGGAAAACAAAATGTCTACCAACAAATATAAACGAAAGTTGTACTGCCAGAGTATTAATAGAAGATGCGATGAATTATTAATATATTAATATGATGAGATAACCTTATACCCTCTTAATTACATATCAAGCCCAATATCCAACGTACCGGCTTTTGCAACTATTGCACTAGAAGAAATTATGTCCACCCCTGTTGCTGCAATTTCATTAACAGTTGAAAGCTTTACATTTCCGCTAGCCTCAACAATTGCTCTATGATCTATATATTCAACACACTCTTTCATTTGTTCCGGCGTCATATTATCAAGCATTATAATATCCACTCCTACACTTACACAAGATTTTACTTGTTCAAACGTATCACACTCTACTTCAATTTTATGGGCGTGAGATATATTAGCTCGAACCTTTTCAACGGCTTTTTCAATAGAACCTGCCAGTTTAATATGATTATCCTTTAACATCACGCAATCGCTCAAATTAAACCTATGCAAGGCTCCGCCTCCAACTTTCACTGCATATTTTTCAAACATTCTAAAGTTAGGTGTTGTTTTTCGCGTATCAACAATTTTTGACTTATACGGCTCAATTGCCTTTTGATATTTATTTGTTTCTGTTGCAATTCCGCTCATTCTTTGAATATAATTTAAAGCCGTTCTTTCACCTATCAATACAAATCTGGCTTTTCCTTTAATTTCCGCTATTTTATCACCTTTTTTAATTTCATCGCCATCTTGAAAATATGAAACAATTTCAATGTCTTTATCCAAAACTCTAAACACCATTTTTAACACATCTAATCCGCACAAAATTCCATCATTACGGGTATTTAACTCTGCCGTAATAAGCTCATCCCCGGCTAAATAATCTGTTGAAATATCACCAAACCCTATATCTTCTTTAAGCGCAGATTTAACATGTTCTTCTATTATAAAATCATGCAATAAAAACTTTGTCATTTATCTTATCTTCCTTTACTAAACTACTATGATATGCATTGGGTAACTGATTTGGATAATCAATTCTATAATGTCCGCCTCGCGACTCTTTTCTAGCTATTGCAAGCTCTGTAATTATTTTTGCAACACATATGAGATTTCTTAACTCATATTCTTCGAACGTTGTACATTTATCAACATAGCTAAATTCATCTTGTAGCTCTTTAAGTTTAACAAGTGCTTTTTCCATATCATCTTGATTACGTTCTACACCTACACAATCCCACATTGTTTGCTGAAGTTCATACTTGATTTTATCAACATCAACATCAAAATAAGTTTCATCATCTTCATATTTATGAATAATTTCAAGCACACTATCATCAATAATATCAGCAACCTCCAAATTAGCAAAAGTAAGATAATCGGCTAATTCGTGTGCAGAAACGACACACTCCAAAAGCGAATTACTAGCGAGACGATTTGCACCATGCAAACCAGTACAAGCGACTTCACCTATAGCATAAAGTCCATCAAGCGAGGTTTTAGCATTTGTAATATCTGTTTTTATTCCACCCATCAAATAATGGCAAGCAGGTGAAACCGGTATATAATGTTTGGCAATATCTATTCCCTTTGACATACAAAGTTTATAAATATTAGGAAAACGCCGCTTAAGTTTTTCTTCTCCAATCAAAGTTGCATCAAGATAAACATTAGCTTCACCACTATTTCTTAATTCCTGAAAAATAGCACGTGTTACAATATCACGAGGCGCAAGATCCTTTAACTCATGATATTTTTGCATAAATGGTTCCCCAGAAGAGTTAACAAGTTTGGCTCCCTCACCTCTAACAGCTTCAGAAATCAAAAATCTACTATCATCATTAGGTAAGCTCAACGCTGTTGGATGAAACTGAACAAACTCCATATCCGCCAATACTGCACCTGCACGATAAGCAAGAGCCATTCCATCACCTGTAGCTACTTCCGGATTTGTCGTATACTTATAAACCCGACCTAGTCCGCCTGTTGCCAAAACTGTTGCTGAAGAATATACTGCTTCATATTCATCTAGTGCAGCATTATAACAAATAACACCCTTAACTTGGTTTTTTTGATTTTTTATAAGCTCAACAGCTAGTGCTTGTTCATATACAGTAATATTCTGATTTTCTACAACTTTTTTAACAAGTGCTTTTTCAATATTTGCACCAGTTGAGTCTCCTCCGGCATGTAGTATTCGTTTTACACTATGCGCACCCTCTAATGTAAAATTCAACTCATTCTTTTCATTTTTATCAAACTCAACACCATAATTTAAAAGATCTTTAATCACTACATTTGAATTTTCAGATATAAACGTAACAACATCTTTATTAGACAAGCCTGCACCTGCTTTAAGTGTATCTTCTACATGAATTTTAACAGAATCTTCTATATTTTCTGGAAGTACAGCTACAATTCCACCTTGAGCATGACTGGAATTGCTATCCGAAAGATTTGCTTTAGTCAAAACCAAAAGCCCATCCGGCAATGTCATCTTATCCGAAAGTTTAAGTGCTGCATAAAGCCCTGCTATACCGCTTCCTACTATTATTACCGAATATTTTGAATGCTTCACAATCTTTACCCCAAAGCTAACATATTTTTATAACATTTTATTACAAAGACGTTTTTTTTTCACCAATTTTAAAAAATCCACCTACAACTGGATGGGAAATACAAATATTTATTTTAAAATAAATAAGAAGGAGAAAAAAATGTTCGATTGGGATACTTCAAACGAAGATAAAGAACTTAAAAAAGTTGGGATGGAACTTATGTTTCTAACTCCTGAAAAATATTCCAACCAAAAGGGTATAACTGCCGTTGAACTGGCAAAACTCGTTGAACTTCCACTTGATACAGTCAAAAAAAAACTTAGAATACTTTCCGGTTGCAATATTATTCGTGTAAAAGGAATTAATCCCAAATACTGGAAATTTGATGAATATAATTTTCAAAGGATGGATGAAGAAGATCCTGTATACAGATTACTTTGTAGTTTTGATGATGTTGATTTTGACAGATACTTTAGTTACTAAATTAAAAGCAAACTCAATCCAATAACAAACATTCCTGCAACAATTCCCGTAATAACATGATGATTTTCCCCATATTCTCGAGCCATAGGGAGCAAAGTATCAAAAGAAATATAAACCATAATTCCAGCCACAGCAGCAAACATAGCCCCAACACACCATTGAGGCATAAAAGTTTTTAACAACAAAATACCTAGCAGACCACCTATTGGTTCAGAAATCCCAGACATAAAAGAATACCAAATTGCTTGACGTTTTTTACCACTTGCATGATATATTGGTAAAGCAACAGCAATTCCCTCAGGGATATTATGTATTGCAATCGCAATTGCAACCGGCACTCCAAGACTCAAATCTTGACTTGATACTAAAAAAGTAGCCAAACCCTCCGGAAAATTATGAACAGCTATTGCTATTGCTGTTATAACTCCAGCTCGTTTAATTCTGTGATTGTGCCTACAACAAGATTGTCCCGGTTTTTGTTCCTCTAATAAATCAGACTCAATATGATCAGGTATAAAATAATCTATCAATATTGCTATTAATATTCCTAAAAAAAATGATATAAATGTTATTCCACGAGAAACATTGTCTCCAAAAGAAGAGTCCAACATTATTTTTGCAGAATTCATTATCTCTGTAAGACTAATATAAACCATTACTCCGGCAGAAAAACCTAAACCCACTGAAAGTGCCTTTAGATTATTTCTTTTAACAAAAAATGTCATAAAACCGCCAACAACAGTAGACATTCCTGCTAACAAAGTTAATATTAATGCTATCGTAAAATGTGCATCCATACGCTCATTTTATCACAAGCAAAAAAATATTATTTAATTTTATTTTTTTACACACTCGGCAACAAATTGCGCAGTCATAAGACAAGCCTTTTCGTAAGCATTTGGATCTTTTTCTGCAACTAATGCAGCATAAGCTTTATCAAAAAACTTATCTGAAAGCTCTACAGCCTTTGGATTTGAGCAAAAAGTAAGCATATCATTTGCAATATTATCCGCTTTAATCTGTGACTTACCAGCTATTGCACTTTGTCCCACAAGATTACCCTGAGATGTTTGTATCTCATTATTTTCTGCAGGTAAAACAACTGCTTGCTCTTTTTCTGCAGCAGGTTTTGACGTCGTTGGCTGCGAGATCGAGTTTATACTTATATTACTATTAAATTCTGTTGACATATTTCTTCTCCATTAATATCATTCGTAGATATTTATCGCTTTTGCTTTAAAACATAAAAAAAAATTTTTTTGCTAGTATCTATTTTAAATTATATAAAAATTTCCGACTAAACATCCACAAAGCAATAATATCAAGAAAAAAAGATATATAAAACTTGTTAATATTTTTTAACAATCACCTCATTTATAATTACATTCACTTCTATTTAAAATATTATTGATTTTTTCACAAAAGTTTTGTAAAATAGAAAAGTAATACTTAAATAGGAGAGTTTTGATGCACCTTAATTTTAATACGATTAATAAGTTAAAACACACTCCTGTTGTACATTTAACTTGCCCCCCCCCCCCGAATACTAAGTCGTAGCAAGGGTTTTAAGGATTTAGCAAGTTGTTTTTCAAGCCA
>CASDWY010000018.1 GCA_949284985.1 uncultured bacterium
AATAGGAATCATTTTAACAGCATTTTGAAGTTGAGAGTAGGCTTTTTTAAGCCCAACAACATAGGTATGTTTTTGGTAGCTAGAGATTAAATTAGGAATGGTTAAAGCAGCAATAACACCGATAATAGTTAGAGTAATTAAAGTTTCAGCTAAAGTAAATGCAGCTTTTTTTAGGCTAAATCTTTTTTTATTAAAATCTGTTTTATTAACAAATTCAGTATAGTTTTTAACTGTTAAAGCTATTTTAGTGTTGCTAGTGATATAACTGTCAAACTTCATATGAAACCTCCATATTCAAATAATATTTAACTATACAAGTGAACAAAAGTCCACATAAAAAATCAAGCCTCATTATGTGGCTTGAAAAGTAACTTGCTAAATCCTTAAAACCCTTGCTACGACTTAGTATTCGGGGGGGGGGGGGGCAAGTTAAATGTACAACAGGAGTGTGTTTTAACTTATTAATCGTATTAAAATTAAGGTGCAACAAAACACTCCTGTTTAAGTATTACTTTTCTATTTTACAAAACTTTTATGAAAAAATCAATAATATTTTATTAAGTATATTTATTATTAGTTTAGTGGTTTAAGGCCAAGGGTGACGAGTTGTAATATTAGGGCCATGTGAGTCAAGCCCGCCGCTTTTTAGTAATTTGCATTTTTTTGCTGCGTTATCTATGGGGAGGAGATAATCAAGATATGCTGTACCGTAGTATGATTGATAGTATCCTTCGTAAAATGCTGCTCGTTCTTTTCCATAGGTTTTAAAGGTCTCAAACATATTTTCAAAAAGTTCTTCCAATGAGCTTTCAAAGTCGGTTACTGTAGTTCTTCCCGGATGTGCAATTCCAAAAACGCCAAAGTCTAGTTTTGAAAGTGTTTCAAGAGTTTGTTCGAAGCCAGCAAATGCTTTTGGCATTGTTGTTAATGTTGGGTGGGCTTGTTTAGCTATCTCAAATCCCTTTTCTATATAGTGTTCGGTTTCAGTTGTTTCCAGGTTTAATATTTCGCTAAAATTATATGTTTTTTGGGTTTTATCTTTAAAAAAATCAGTCAAATAAATTTTAAGGGCGTCTTTGTATCGTTTGAAAATATTGCCGGGTTTTTTAAAAATGCTTTTATATTCCATAATAGGTTTGTCAAAGCCCAGTTCTTGAGGGTTAATATTATTGCTATATAGAATCTTTAGGAATTCATCGTTGTATAAAACAAGATGAGAAAATAAAAGCTTTGAGCAGATATATTTTACTAATGGAGCCTTGATTTCATCTTGACCTTTTAGTAGTATTGGGTGAACTTTTGCAGCATCTTCCATTGTTAAGTTTATATCGAATTTGTTTAATATTGGTTTAAGTTCTTTGTTTAGTTTCGTAATAGTGTTTTGTGCAAGTTTGAGCTTAAGTTCGCGTTTTTGATTTATAAAGTCATTTAATTGTTTGTCAAATGGGTTTATACAGAACATATGTGTATGGATTTGGACGGGTTGTTTAAGTTTATGGAATTTGTTAGAAATAGTTGATATTTCTATTCCCAAAACTAATCTTACATTTTTGTATTTAAAAGGATCTTTGCTAAGTTTAGTAAGAATTTCTTTTGCACCGTCTATGCAGTCGTGATCTGTAATGGCTATTAAAAGAGGGGGTTCAGTTGGATTGAGTGTGTAATTTTTATCTGCAAGTTCTGCTGCATGTTGCAAAAAATCTTCTATTTCAAGAATTCCATCTGAATATTTTGTATGAATGTGTAAGTTTATTTTAAACTCACCGGATTTTAGGTATTTATTGTCATGGGAATCCATTACGGTATAATCGTGTCTGATTCCTGGCATGAAGTTTTTTTCTTCTGCATTTTCAAGCAAGTATTTTAGTTCATTTTGCCCGATAACTGGTCTTAGTAAATAAGCTTCTTGCGGGTCAAGCTCTATTGCCCTTGCAAGAGTTTCTCTGTATTTTTTGTCTTGAGGGAATTTGTCGCATGCCGCTTTGAATGAGTTTATACAGTTTTGTTTTGTTAGGTTGTCCATATCTTAATATTATACGCAGTCAAATTTTTATACAAAGTATTTGTTTTGTATTTTTTTACTTCAGCTATATAGTGTAAAAATTGTAAATATAAATGTAAATATGTTACTTTATTATAATTATTATGATAAAATAATTAAGCTGTATTTAATTAAGAATAAATTAGGAGAGAAAAGAACATGGAAAAAAGCCTTAAAAAGCGTATGCTTGTAGCTGGTGTCCTTGTGTCATGGTCATTATCTCCTGCGATGTGTTTAGCTGATATTCCCGTAAATGGTGGGATTATTGATAATAGAAACACAGGCAGAGTTGAGGCAGGCACTGACTATAGTAATTCGCAAGCCCAATATGGCGGTGGCGCAGTTGCCAACTGGGGCAGCTCAGATATAACGTTTAGCGCAGATAATGTTAGTTTTAATAACAATAGTCTGACTGAATCTGCTAGTTATGGCGGTGCAATATACAATGAATTGACATCAACAGTTACGATTGAGGGAACATCAACCTTTGAAAACAATGAGTCTAATAATTGGGGTGGTGCAATTTATAACGAAGGCACTATAGATTTTAATGGTGCGGCTAGTTTTATTGGCAACAACTCAAATAATGCAGGTGGTGCTATCGTAAATGAATATGTAGTCGGAACTACTGATGCAAACGTTAACTTGGCAGATGGCTCAAGCTTTGACGGTAATATATCTGGACAAGGTGGAGCTATTTACAATAATAAAGGTGAGTTGAATGTAGGTTCTACATCTTTTTCTAACAATAAAGCTACAAGTGGAGACGGTGGTGCTATTTCTAACATAGACGGCGGTATTGTTAATGTAGCAAATGGTTCAAGTTTTAGCGGAAATACAGCTTCTGGACAAGGTGGAGCTATTTACAATGATGGTTCTTTAGTATTGGGCTCCGCTGACGGAACAGAGGGTATCACGTTTACAGGAAACAGTGCTGCAAGCGGTGGTGATTTGTATCAGGAAAGTACAGCTAATACTTTGATACAAGGCGCATCAGGTGTTGTTTCTATGGATGGTGGAATTGCCGGAGCTGGTGAAATTATTAAAACCGGCGAAAACACTTTTAAAGTTTCAGGCGATAATTCCGGTTATACTGGACAATATACGCAAGAATCAGGTAAGACTATTATAGACGGAACTTTCTTTACAGGTGATTCAACATTTGAAGACGGTGCTTTGGAATTCACTAATAATGCTGTTTTAAGCAATGATATTAATATAGCTGGAGCTGTGGATTTGGCATTTAATGGTGGGGTTCCCGATTCTATTGATTGGCAAACAGGTTCTATAAGTCTTGGTGGATACAATATTAATGTAGATGCATCAACTAATAATCTCGATATGACTTTGGGAAATATTTCTCTTTCAAGTGATTTGAGTATTGGAGAAGGTGAAAAGTTCCAAAATCTTAATCTAGGTAATGGGGCAAATTTAACCGGTGCGGTTGCTTTAGATAATGGTACAATTACAATTGCACAAGGTGCTTCAGAGGTTGTTAACGGACCATCTGTATTAGAAAATTCAAATGTCGCAATAGATAATAGTGGTTCTTTGACTCTTGATTCTTCTGCCGGAGATATAACTTTTAGCAATAATACAACAGCTGATATTGCTCAAAGTGCTACAGGTACAACAAGTATTAACGCTTCTGCAAATACAGTTACTTTTAACACAGGAGTTAGCGGAGCCGGTAGTATAAATAAAACAGGTGATGGTTCTGTAGTATTTAAAGGTGACAGTTCTGGTTTTACCGGAGCATATACTCAAAGTGCAGGTACAATCAATGTAGATGGAGAATTTATAAGCGGTACTTCAACAATTTCCGGCGGAGATTTGATTTTATCAGAAAATGCAGCTTTAAATAATAATATTACTATTGCCGGTGTAACTAATATCACGGTAAACGGTAACGCTATAGATGCAAATGGAATTAATTGGGCTGATGGTACTATAGATATTAAGTCTGGAGCTTTAGGTAGTAATAATTCTGATGTTGTTGTAAATACCGGTGTGAAAAATCAGGAGTTGACTTTAGATGGGGTAACTCTTGCTGATCAAGAAATAATTCTTGGTAGTGATTCTGTTTATGGTGGCTTGACAATAAATAATAGTTCAAGCTTAACAGGTTCCGTAACGCTTAGCGAAAATGGCGCTATAAGTATAGATGACACATCGGATTTAACTATTACGTCAGAATCTTATTTTAGTTCTAACGGAAGTGCTGTTGATAATAGTGGTGAGTTTAATGTTAACGCAGAAACAGAGTTTACAAATAACGCAACAGCAATTAATAACAACGATAGCGGAGTTGTTAATATAAATGCGGAAACAACTTTTTCAAATAATGATTTTGCTATCATTAATAGTGGAACATTAAACTTAAATTCTTCTAACGGACAAATTTTATTTAATGGAAATGATGTGGCAGATGTTTATCAAGATGCAGGCGCTAAAACTACAATTAGTGGTAATAACAGCGTGACATTTAATAAAGGTCTACAAGGAGAAGGTGTTGTTGAATCTAATGGAAACAACGTAATATTTAACGGTGATAGCACAGATTATACAGGAACGTATAATCAAACCGGCGGTAAAACCACTGTAAATGGAACATTTATAGGCGGCGAAACGGAGGTTTCTCAAGGTATATTTGCCTTAAATGGTAAACTTGTAAATAAGGTTACTGTTACTGGCAATAATACAACTGATTTAGTAATTTCAGCTGCTGTTGATACAATTACAAATGATCTTACCAATGGTGAGATAACATTGAACAATCAAACAGGAAGTTTTATATTGGGTTCAAATCAAGTGGATTTGACTCTTACTTCCGCAAATAATGCATCAACTGATATTACTCAAATAGGAACCGGAGTTAATATTAATGATTTGACGTTCTTAGGCGGTGCCGGATTAAAAGAAGGTATAGATTTGACGGTTAATGATTCGGCATTGACTTTTGGAAGCAATACTGTAAACTATGACACAAATAACGTTGTATTAAATAATGGTACATTTAATTTGGGTACCGCAAATGATGGTGGTTTAATAGATCTTAATGCTGCTGTTAGCGGAACTGGTGAAATAAATAAAGCATATGATACAACAGTTAATGTATACTCTGATAATAAAGATTTTACCGGTAACTTTACCCAAACAGCCGGTACAACAGTCCTAAAAGAGGGTTCAACATTTTTTGGCGGTTCAAATACCATAAAAGATGGAGATCTAGTAGTCGAAAACGGCGGACGTTTTGCACAAGGTAGCGTGAATAATGTTGTGGCTAATGATGCCGGTACAGGTTATGCTACTTTAGTTCTTCAAAATGAAACCGAAAAAGATTACACATTAATTGATATGACAACCGGAAAAGTAACTTTAACAGATGCGATTGATGGATACTCAACTGATGTGCAGATTGATAAAGCAGGGTTGCATCTGGCAAACGGTTGGGTTCAAGATAGCAATTATGAAGATGGGCTTAACGTATTTGCAGGCGGCACAGGAATAAAAGAAATTGAATTTTCTAATGGTTCTGGGGTGCTTGGTAATATTACGGCTCATGATAATTCAATAGTTACTTATAACGACAGTGCGTTTGTTGATGATAATAGTACAATCTTCTTAGGTGACGGCGCACAATTGAATCTGAATTATAATGAAGATACTAAATTTGGAGCTCATATTGCAAGTTTAACTTCAGGAGGTGCTTTATCTAACATTAATAAAAATGGAGACGGCGCTGTAATTATTGATGAAGATCTCGGTTCAATGGATAAACCGGCTGTAAATACTAACCTCAACTTAAATGGTGGGGGTCTGGGTATTGATGGAGATGTTAATATCACAGGAGATGTTAATCTTTCACAACTTACATATATGGAAGTTAATAAAGGACTCAACGCAAATAGTGTAAATGCAGATGCTGCAGATATGGGCGTTAGAGATAATATTAACTTAACGGGTAACATTAATATGCAAAATGATTCCGCATTGTATTTGTATGGCGATACAAATACTGTAGCAGGAAATGTTTCTATTGCGGATTCTGAATTTGCAGCAAATAATACCGTTTCAGTAGGAAATAATTTAAACATAAGGGATTCAGTTATAAATCTTTCCGGTGGCAAGGTAAATCCGATATCAGTTGGTGGACAAACAACCTTGAGCGGATACAATGTAATGTCTTTTGATGCCGATGGTAGAAATTATTCAACTGACGGTATTGTGACTAAGGACTTGCATATAAATGGAACTGAGGCAGTAATTGAACTTGGCGACATTAATTTTGTTGCTTCACCTCGTGATTATAACTTTAATTTGCAAGTTGTAAGATCTGAAAATGAAAAAACAGGTGGCGATTTAACAATTGTAACTAATGATAAAATTATAGATACGCCAGTTGGTAAATATATGCTTTTGTCAGGTGCAGGCGGAGCAATTTCCGGTTCACTGCAAAGCATTAATCCTCAAGCTTATCGTGGTTCTGTTGCAACTGTTGCAAGCTATGCTAATCAACTTGTTAATAATAATATAATGTTTGATCATATTAACATAGTTTCTCAGCAGCTTATTGCGCAAGAACGAACAGCTAATAAATATGCATCAATTGATGCCCAATTCTCACCATATCAATATAGTGCAAATGAAGGTAATCTTTGGTATAAAGCATATGGCAACTTTGAAACTATCTCAATGACACGTGGATTAAATGTTCACAATAATGCATATGGATCATTGATAGGTGCAGATTTCCCGCTTATTACATTGAAAGATGGATGGAAACTTATTCCTACCGCATATATTGCGTATAATGGTGCACACCAATCATTTAATGGTGTAAGTATGTACCAAAATGGCGGTCAAATTGGTGCAATGGGAACTGTTTATAAAGGTAACTTCCTTACTTCATTACTTGCGTATGGTGGCGGATACTATAACAGTATGAGTGTTGCCGGAAATAATGATAGGACAGGAAATTGGTTTGCAGGTGTTGCATCTAAATCAGCATACAATATTAATTTACCTGCAGATTTCATTATTCAACCAACATTCTTAGTTTCTTATAATATATTTGGAGAGCAAAATTGGCATTCCAACTATGGTATTATTGGTATGAATAGTGGTATGCTTAACGGTATAAATATTGCTCCAGGAGCAAACATTATATGGAACAAGGAAACGTTTAGTTTATATGCTACAGCTCAGCTTGTATTTAATATTATGGGAGATGTAGACGGTAAGATTGGTAATATTTATCTACCGGATGTAGGCTATAGACACGTTGCGTACTTTGAATATGGACTTGGCGCAACAAAACGTATTAAGGAAAGACTCAATTCATTCATTCAGTTCACAATTAGAAATGGTACCAGAACAGGTATTGGCTTCCAAGGTGGATTGCAGTGGAAAATATAGCGAGTTGATTACGACTTAAAAGAAAAGACCCTTTATAGGGTCTTTTCTTTTGATTAAATAAAATTTAAAAGTTCTTCTGGTAAGTCAATTATGTTTTCAACATTATTTTTTATAAGAAGTTCTCGAGATCTAAATCCCCAACTTACGCCTATACATTTAATTTTTGCATTTTTGGCAGTTTGAGCGTCGATTTCTGAGTCACCAACAAAAAGAGTTTCTGTGTTGTTTACATTTAAAAGTTTTAAAATGTTTTGTGCGCCTTTTGGGTTGGGTTTAGGGGGTGTAAAAGTGCTTTCACCTATAGCGGTATCATATAAATTTTGAAAATATTTTGCACAAAGAGATTTTACAGCAGGATCAAACTTGTTCGAGAGAATTGCAATTTTTATGTTTTGTTCTTTTAATCTGGATAAGAGGGTAGTAATTCCTTGGTATGGGCGTGTTTTTAGTTCCATTGTTTTAGTATAATGTTCTTTAAAAACAGCCAAAATTTGTTCGAAATTAGGCGTATCAATTCCTTGAGGCAAGGCTCTTTCAATAAGTTTTTTTACACCGTCTCCGACGAAGTTTTGTATTGCTTCTGTTGAGTGTGAGTGAAAGCCAAATTTGGAAAGTGCAAAGTTTGTACTATCAGTAAGCCCATCAAGAGTATTTAAAAGTGTTCCGTCCAAATCAAAAATTATAGCTTTAATCATGTTTGTAATCCTTTTTTATGAGTTTATCATAATAAAGAAAAACTGCCAAAGGCAGTCAAAAGAATAAATGGTGTGAAAAACACTTAAGTTCGTGTAAAGTAAATATAAGAAGACTCTAATACAAAACTATTGTAAGGCTAGCCTAACTTTTTGTCAAGAGTTTTTTCAAAAAGAAGATTTTGTGAATTTAATATTGTGTGTATTAGCAACTAATTTATCAAATGTTTAAATTATTCAGTAGTATAAGGAGCTTTAATTTATAGAGGAAGAGGGAGTTTTAAAAGCCAAGCATCCGAACCCTAAGTTATAACGGAGAAACGCTTAATATAGAATTATTTCCAATATTTTATAAGCTAAAATACTGGAAAAATGTTAAAAATGGGGCGGGTGATGGGGATCGAACCCACGAATATCGGAACCACAATCCGAGGCCTTAACCGCTTGGCGACACCCGCCATTGCTTTCTTTTTTCAATATACTATAAACACTTTATATTTTCAAGCAACTAGATTTATAAAGACATGTTACAATATTTCACTTAGCTCTATATTTTTTAAAAATCCGGTCGTAACATGACATTATGCGTATCGTTAAAAAAATTACAGATTATGATCTGAATGATAGTCAAAAAGTTTTGGCAGAGTTTGTTGAAAAAAAACTTCCAGACTCAATTTGTTCTGAAAAAATATTAAATCCACAATTTTTGAGTGAGTATATTCGTCCTAAAAATGATTTCGTTATTTATACTACAGCTCAACCCGGAACAGAGGCACGTAGAATTATTCGTTAATTTTTAGTTTGGATATTAATGATATTATTGAAGATTTTATACTGTAAAAATCTTTTCCTATTGCCGCGTTACGAGCAACAATAACAATAGACATAAAGTTTTGAGCTTGTAAGATTTTATTTTCTTTTATTGCGGTTTTATAACTTTCACGCATGAGTCGTTTTAAACGATTGCGTTTTACTGCTCGTTTATGATTTTTTTTGGAAACTACAAACCCTGCTCGAGTAGGAAAGTCTTCTGATTTTTTTAATTTACCGGCAAAAACAATAAACAGACTATCAGAGACAGAGTTTTTGGCGTGGTATGTTGCTTTAAAAGCACTATTGTTAGTAAGTCTTAAGTTTTTAGGTAGCATTTTTTCCCTTATAACACAAACCCCCCGAAGATTTTCGGGGGGTTTGTAATAAAATGTTAAAAAGTTAGGCTCTTTTTTTTGCAGTGATAGCTAACTTGTGACGACCTTTTGCACGTCTTCTGTTAAGAACTGTTCTTCCTCCTGGGGTAGCCATTCTAGCTCTGAAGCCACTTACATTTTGTCTTTTTCTTTTAGTACCTTCTAATGTGCGTCTCATTTTTATATTCTCCTGAAATTGTTTTTGTCAAAAACTACTACGTTGTATTATAATAATTAACACATGGTCTAAAGTCAACGTTAAAAATAAAAAAGGTTAAATAATATGAATAAGAGTTTTCGGAGAATTGGATTTATTGGTGCAGGCAAGATGGCTCAAGCTATTATTAAAGGAATTATTAAAGCAAAATTTATTAGTCCTAATAATATATATGCTTCAGAGCCTAATTTAGAGGCGGCAGATATTGTTGCAGAAAAATATGGAATAAAAGTTTTTCAGTCTAATAAGGAGTTGGCACAAAATGTTGATATAATAATTTTTGCGGTGAAGCCATTTATTGCAAAGGATATTATTAACGATATAAAAGAGGTTATAAGTCCGGATAAGACTATTATTTCAATATTAGCAGGAGTTTCAACAGATTTTATACAAAAGGAATTGGAAAAGCAGGTTCCTATTATTCGTGTTATGCCAAACACACCAGCATTGGTTAATGAGGGGATGAGTGCATTATGCAAAGGAGCTTACGCAACAAATGCGCATATGGAGTTAACGAAGAGTATTTTTAAGTGTTTGGGTAAAGTTATTCAAGTTGAGGAGTCGCAGATAGATATAATTACAGCTATTAGCGGAAGTTCTCCGGCATTTTATTATTATTATATAGATGAGATAGCAAAGTCAGCGCAGCGAATGGGGTTTGACTATAATATAGCGTTGTTAGCGGCAGCTCAGTCGGCACTTGGGTCTGCAAAAATGATTTTGGAGACTGGAATTTCTCCATCTGTGTTAATAGATAATGTGACGACAAAGGGCGGTACAACTGAAGTAGGAATGAATGTTTTAAAATCTAATAATCTGGATAAAATAATATATGAAGCAGTAAAAGGTACGGCTGAAAAAGCCTCAAGGTTGGGAAAATAAATGAAAAGAGCGGTTGTTATTGTAATTGATTCTATGGGATGCGGCGCAATGCCCGATTGTGTTGAGTTTGGTGATGTAAAAGAATGTAATACTCTGGGTAATGTAGCAAGAGTGAATAAGGGATTAAATATCCCTAATTTAAGGAAATTGGGTTTAGCAAATATAATTCCTATTTATGGAGTTGAGCCAATAGAAAGTCCTCTTGGGCAGTATGGCAAAATGGCAGAAATTTCAAGAGGTAAAGATACTACAACAGGCCATTGGGAGATTGCAGGATTAGTTTTAGAAAAACCTTTTCGTACTTATCCTAAAGGGTTTCCAAAAGAACTTATAGATAAATTTGTAGAAAGAGTTGGGTGTGGAGGAGTGTTAGCGAATTGCCCAGCTTCTGGTACTGCGATTATTGAACAATTATATAAAGAACATCAGCGTACAAAGTATCCGATTGTTTATACTAGTGCGGATAGCGTGTTTCAAATTGCTGTTGATATAGATGTTATTCCTTTGGAAACTTTGTATGAATGGTGTAAAGTTGCACGAGAATTGTTAAATGGTGATTATAATACATCAAGAGTTATAGCGAGACCATTTTGGATGGTTAGTGGAAAACCGGTAAGAATTTCTAAGGACAGGCGTGACTTTTCTGTTCCGCCACCTAAAAAAACAGTTTTAAATGAAATATCAGAACAAAATGGTATGGTTTTGGGTATAGGGAAAATAGAGGATATCTTTGTTAAATCAGGAATTACGCATGCTGTGCATACCGGTTCAAATAAAGAAGGTTTAGGGTTAACTATAAAGGCAATAAATAATTTATTTAATTTAGCTGATTTTAAAATTTTGGACAGTAATTTTGAAAATGCGGCAAATGCTTTAATATTTACAAATTTAGTAGATACTGATATGTTATTTGGTCATAGGAATGATGCAATAGGTTATGCAAAAGCCATTGAGGAAATTGATTTTTATTTGCCAGAGATTTTAGCAGGAATGACTGAAGATGATCTTCTTATAATAACTGCAGATCATGGCTGTGATCCTACGGTAGCTGGGACAGATCATACACGAGAATATGTGCCATTGCTAATTTATCATAAAAACATTAATTCTTGCGATTTAGGTGTAATTAATGGTTTTGATTATGTATCAAGGATATTAAGAGATTGGTTTAAGTTGAAAAATTAATAAGGCTTGACGATTAATAATGTTGTTGATAGTATAAAATTGACAAAAGAATAAAAATATCGGGACGTGGCAGGGCCACGCAAAAACAATTGATAATTGTTTTTGTGGGGTTGGTAGCGCAGCTACCAAGAAGCCAATCAAAAAATTGACAAAAGAATAAAAATATCGGGACGTGGCAGGGCCACGCAAAAACAATTGATAATT
>CASDWY010000019.1 GCA_949284985.1 uncultured bacterium
AAGATTCTTTCCAATAGCCTTTTGCCCCCCATCTGTATCTGTTTCATGTTTTGCTAACTCTAATGCTTTATCGATCAATAAGCCCAATTCTTCATATTCCGGTTTATTCTCCAAAATTCCTATCAGTACATTAAAGTCTAATAATTTTGAAAAAAGAGCTTTATATCTATTTATAAATTCAACTGGTGACTCCTCAATAAATCTACTAATTGGACGTATTCTTGCCGCAAATATAGCCTCTTTAATCATCCTCTTTCCCCCTTTTATCTATACACTTTTCTATATGTTATATAATAAATATAACGCGTTGTGCTAATATAAATTAAAATGTACACATGTTAAAAAAGGACAGAAAATCCCTATGATCAAAGTTACTGTAAAAAATTAGTAAATCAATTGTTTGATTTTACTGATCTCAGCTGTAGCAGAAAACATAGAATTGAGTAATAAACAAAGGTTGTATCCAAATATTTTGGTAACTAACCTTGAACAGAGACCATAAAAACTTTTTGCTAATACATGCTCAATGTGAAATTGATCATTCAATTGAGAAAAAACAGTCTCTATTTTTCTTCTTTGTTTTACAATCATCTTGCGGATAGAAGACGGGAAAGGTTCTTTACTATTGGAACGTGGCAATGCAAGAAGTGTAATCCCTTCCTTTGCTAATGTTTCTTTTAAAGATTGACTTACATAACCTTTATCACCAAGAATCACTAACATCCCTTGATTTTCTACCAAATCAAGAAGCGCCTTTCTATCATCCACAGAGGCGCTAGTCAGTTCAAATGTTTTGATAACACCATCGAATGTGATGAGGGCATGCACTTTATAACCAAAATATGTTTCTTTTTTGGAAGCACAGTATCCATAAGTAGCATCAAGAGATACGCCATCGGATAAAAAAGTGCGATGAAAAGGTGCTCTAGCGAACTTACAAATAGGTAAAGGAAAACTATCCGCAATACCAAAAGAATCGGATTCTATTTGGAAAAGGCATAGTGCTTTTTCTCTTAGAAGTTCCATAACCTGTAAAAGAGCCTTATGTCTCCGATGAAAACGAGTACGACTACATAAAGTTGGAAACAAAAATCCATAATTCTTTTTTACAAAAGCATACCAAGCGTTTTGAGAGTCAATGCCCGCAATTTCACCGCAAAGGCTAATGGTGATGATTTCAGAATCTGTGGTTTTGGAATGGTCTATATTTCGTCTTCTAGAAACAGAGTCTGGTACATAACGTTGATAAAGATCATCAACTAAAACATAAATAAAAATAAAAAACTCTTCAAAATCAGAAATAAAAGTGGTAGAATTAGAGTGAAACTTTAACATAATGATGCCTCCTTTTGTTTTTCTTGTATATAATTAGGATAGCACATTTTTGTTAAAGTTTCTTTTTTGATTTCAATTAACTAGCACAACGCGTTAATATAATAAAATCTCGTAAGATAACAAAAGAAAATGAGATTGAAGCAGCTAAATTAGAACTTACTGAGAACATTAATAAGTATGCTTCAAAACATATAGAGAAAGGGGGC
>CASDWY010000020.1 GCA_949284985.1 uncultured bacterium
CAAATGTGCAACAGGAGTGTGTTTTAACTTACTAATAGTATTAAAATTAAGGTGCATTAAAACTCTCATGTTTAAGTATTACTTTTCTATTTTACAAAATTATTATTGAAAAATCAAGAGTGCTTTTAGATAGTAGATTTGTGATCCGTTATACTCGTAATTAGTATATTTACGCGTAATTTTGACAAGAAAACGAGCTTATGTCTGATAAGGGCTTATTTTCCTGATGAACTAAATCCGCCGGCGTTTACAAGCATTACTTTGTTTAGTGCACTCATTGCACTAGCACCGGTCATTTCTGCAGAATCAATTGCTATTGTTGAATATCCTAGTCCTTGCATAATTTTATCCAAATTATCTTTTAGGTTTCTTAAATAACTAAGCTCTGCTTGGTTTGTTTCAGCCAAAAATCTTTCACGTAAAGCATTAATAGCACTTCTATAGTCGTCTTCGATGTTGCCTGTTTGATTTACGTAGAGTTCGTTCAAAATAGTTGTAAACTCTTCGTTTTGTGTTTCTTCATCTGTTTCGCTGACGCCTTGACCTGTCTTAGTGGCTTGTTCTGTTGCTGTTTTTTGTGCTTTTTCTAATTCCTGTGTCTTTTCTGCTTCTTCCAATTTAAGTTTATCTATGGCTTTATTCCCTGAAGATTCAATCCCCAGAGCTGCAAGTTTCTTTTTAATTTCATCGTATTCGACATCTATTTGGGTATATGAATAATATCCGCTGTAGATTGACGATATTGCGTTAACTGCCATAGTAAAATTTCCTTAAGGTATCTATTATGTATATACCCAGTATTTATATTAGCATAACGCTTTGTGAAGAAATATTAAATATTTATTTGTTAGTTTTTGTTTTAAACATTAGTGTTAGTGATAGATAGTGTTATCTAAAAAAACACTCTATTTATATAGAGTGTTTTTTTTTATTGAACCGGTTACCAATTTAAGTATGGTTTTAGTGTAAAAACTTAAAGTATATATAAATTGAGCTGATTAAAAGAGAAGTAATCATAACGATTAAACCATATTTTAAAAAGCCCATAAATGAAATTGGGTGGTTTTTAGCTGCTGCATTTTCAGAAACAATAACGTTAGCAGCGGCACCGATAATTGTCATGTTTCCTCCAAGACAAGCACCTAAGGATAAACACCACCATAAAGGAATGGTGTAATCTCTTCCCATTACGTTTTGAATTTCAACAAGCATAGGTGTCATAGTTGCTGTGTATGGAATGTTGTCAATAACTCCGGAAATAAACCCTGATGCCCATAGAATAAGCATTGAAGCAGCTTGTTGAGAGCCGTTTGTGATGTCTAAAATCCATTTTGCCATTAGAGCAATTCCGCCTGATGCTTCTAAACCGCCTATAATAATAAATAAGCCAATGAAAAAGAAAATAGTATTCCATTCCACGTCATTTAAAATTTCCGTTGGTTTTTCAAATAATAATAAGAAGCTGGCTCCCATCATTGCTGTAATTCCGGTCTCAAGGTGAGTTATGTCATGAAGAACAAAACCTATAATAACTGCTGCAAGAATTAATCCGCTTCTAATCATAAGGGGATAATTTGTTATTGTTTTGGAGTTATCAATTTGTGCAACTTTTGCCATTTTTTCAGGTGAAGAGGTTAAATCCTTTTTAAAGACAAGCATAAGTATAAATAGGATTACCAAAAGAATTACCGCTATAACTCCGGTTAATTCTTTTAAAAAGTCCATAAAAGATAGTCCGGCTGCACTTCCAATGATTATGTTTGGAGGATCTCCAATTAGCGTTGCTGTTCCGCCGATATTTGATGCAAAAATTTCTGTAATTAAAAAAGGTACAGGATTTATCTCAAGTTGTTTAGCTATAAAGAATGTCACCGGCATTATTAGTATAACTGTAGTTACGTTGTCTAAAAAAGCAGAGGTCACTGCAGTAAATATTCCGAGAGTAAAAAGTATTGCAATAGGATGCCCTTTTGTCATTTTCAGCAGCTCATTTGCAACCCAGTTAAACATCCCACTACGTGCTGATATGCTGACTATAATCATCATTGATACAAGCAAGAATATAACGTTAAAATCTATATAATTGATAAAGTAGTGTTCATTTAAAATACCGTCGGAGACTTTTGTTTGGCTAACTAAACCAAGAAAAACTGTTAAGGCAGCACCTATAAGTGCAATTGTAACTTTAGGTATTTTTTCTGTTGCTATAAATATGTATGCAAGCAGAAGTAGCCCTGCGGATATCGCTATATTGTGGGCTTGTACTATGTTGTGTATGAATTCCATATATCCTCCAATGTTTTATGCCGCATTTCTTGATTGAGCTACTGCTACGGCAATTGCTAATGCTATTTTTTCATTTTCATCTGTTTGTTTTTTTCTTGATGGTGTTGCTTGTTTAGGTTCTTCTTCCGGGAAGTATTTGTTTAATTTCTTTATTATTAATGCATTTAGATCCATTACAATAACCATTATTGTTAAAAATGCAAATACAACGCCCATACCTATAAGCATAATGACTACACCATCTTTTAATAAAGTGAGTGCCTCACTGTTCATAATTTTCTCCTTTTATTTCTGTGTAATATCTTTATATAATTTAATTACACTTCTTAGGGAGCTCTGGGGGTTACTTGTAATTTAAAAAGATTGTGTGATATTAATGTTCTTTGGTTATATTGGTTTTCATTTTTTTTTAAAAAAATATTATTTATTTGAAGATTATTATTTTTTAATTGTGAATTGTCTGAGGAAAATAGACCTAATGAATTGTTTCTCCCATTGTTATTTGAAAGAATAACTCTTTCTGTTTGTACATCTAATAGTTGAAAATTAGAATTATCTGAGTTTTCAAATATAGCTTCTACTTTTGGTTTTAGTGTTTGACTTGACGCAGTATTGATTTGGTAAAAATCTGATGCTGAAGTTTCTGAGCTTGTGAAGCTCAGAATTAAAATAAAAATAAAACTTATTATTGTTAATAATTTTTTCATATGTACCAATACTAACGAGCTAATATTAAAACAAAAGAAAAATTTTTGCAAAAGTTTGTCTAAAAAGATATAAAAGAATTTAGTTAATTTTTCTAATGTTTTGACGGTTTAAATTTTTTATATTGTAAGTATGAAAACAATAGTAAAAAAAATAAACGTCCAAGTTTTAGGTATCCTTGAGCAATTAGCTAATAAATATTTTAAATCGGCTGATGAGTTAAATAGAGATATTCCTGTTAATAAAATGCTTGTTGCATTGGGATTTGATTTTAGACTTCATTATGATAAGTGGAGTGCTAATAAAGCTTATCATGCTGTAAATAACCATAATAAAAAATGGATTGGGCAAATAGTGCCTGTGGAAATACTGGAAAGATCATTTAAAAAAGCTATAGAGTCAATAGTTACGTTAAGTGAGAGCGGTATTTTTTATAAATATTTCCCCAAAATTGTTGTATCTCCGAATTATGGAGATAATTGGGGTAGACATGCTAATTACATTGAAATAAATAATAGATCAATTGCAGAAATGATTGGTAATAAATGTTCTTCAGGCTTGATTTCTACAATAAAAATGTTACCTGCAATTCCTCCATCTGCAAAAAGTTGGGCAAATTGCGTGGTTTTATCTCAAATATTTCCGAATATTTTTGGGGACGGGTATAATAAAGCACCCTGGGAAGAAAATTCTATATATGGTATTAAGTTGAACGCAGGTTATAGTAGAAATATTGTTAACTATGATATTTTAAATACAGTTTCTGCAGAAGATCAGTTTCGTGCGTTTAATGATTTAGCGCATTTTAGAGGAATAAAAACAGGATTTAGAACAGTTATTTCTGAAGATCAAATAAAAATTGCCAATTTAAATAAACAGGATGAAAATTTTAGGTGGAATAATGATGAGCATTTAGAGCTTTATATAAAAGAACATGTAAAATTAATTAAATTGGGTTTTGAAGCAATTTTTGTAGATTCAGCAAAGCATATTGGAGGTGTTGATTGTGCAAATTATACAGGTGTTGGCAGGTTGCCAAGTTATGAGCAGATGCAATATATCTTGCATGAAATAAGACTGCGTTCAGGTAATAATGCATTGAGCTTTGTTGGAGAAAAAAGTTCTATAGATTTTGATATGTATAAAAATATGGGGCTTACCGCAGGTACAGCCTTAGTTAGTGCAGATTATTTTGATGAGGTAAAACGCTGGTCTGAATGGTTTAAATATAGACGAGAATACGCTCCAGGACCTGAAGTCTCAAATGATAATGATTGGGGCGGTAGTTCTTATGAACAGAGATTAAATCGCATTAATTCTTGTCTTTTTGGGTTTGAATTTGCGAGTGATAAACTACCAAGTTTTATGCAAATGGAGGATTTATTTCCTTTAAGATATGATACTAGCACTCACCATTTGATGATGTTTAATCCGTCTTATTCTATTGATAACACTCCAATAAGCCATTGGAAAAACCTTTTTACAGCCGAAGACGGACGCTGGTATAATCATTTGGTAGGAGAAAAGTTTGCTTATGCGCTTGACTTATAACTTTGCAACAGCTTTTTCTGCTTTTTCAATATTTTCTAGAAGGTTGTCGATTTGTTCTTTGCACCAGTTAAAGAAAACTTTTATATCTAAACAGTATGCACCAGGCCACATTGTATATTGGTTCATGTTTTAACTCCTTAATAACCTTTGACTTAGTTATCGGGTTTTTATGTAAAAACTTGATGCTTTGGTGTGAAAAACTTAATTAAATTTAACATAAAAATAAAATGCCTGAGAAGGGACTCGAACCCTTATGGATTTCTCCACACGCACCTGAAACGTGCGCGTCTACCATTTCGCCACTCAGGCATAATTATATAATAATACAAATTGATTAAAATTATCAACTTACTTTTACTTTATTTATGATAAGTAGGTGTTTTGTTTTTTGATTTTAAAATATAAAGCAGTGGAATTATGCATAAACACATAAGTGTTAATACAAGAAAAATGTCAAAAAATGAGGCTAGCCTTGCTTGTTGTAAAAGTTCTTTATATAATATTCCGTTTGCTTTTTTCGTTGCTAATGTTGTTGGATAGTAGGTTAAAAATTTGTTTTTAAACATTATTAATTTGTTGAGAAAAACAGGGTTTTGAATAGATAAATTGCCTACAAGATAATTCTGATGAACTTGTGATGCTCTAGCAATAAATGTTGCTGATGCTGATGTTGCAACAGCGGTTATAATGTTTTTAAATAATGCATGTAACGCTGCTGCATCTGCATTTTTTGCTGGCGGTAAAGTTTGAAACGATAATGCTGTAATTGGTACAAATGCAATTGGAACTCCTGCGCATAAAAGAATATTGGGCAAAATTATACTTTCCATTGAAGAAGTGGTGTTGATTTGTGTAAGCATAAGTGTTGAAATGGCTATGGTTAGGAGTCCAATTGTTGCTAAAAGTCTGCTTTCAATAAATTTAGATAGTTCTCCGGCTAATATTAAGCCAAAAAGACAAATTATTGCTCTTGGAAACATTGTTAGCCCGGACATAGAAGGACTGTAGCCTAAAAGGCTTTGGGTGAACATTGGTACTAATAATAATGTTGAATATATCATTATGTTAATAAAAGAACTTGCAATTGTTCCAAACAAAAAGTTTCTGTCTTTAAAAACTCTAATATCTATAATTGGGTATTTGTATTCTAATTCCCAAACATAAAATAGAACAAAAGAAAAAATACATATGCCGCTTAACCAACATATCCAAGGCGTATCAAACCAATTATATTGTTGTCCTTTGTCTAATACTACTTGCATGCATCCCATAGCAATTACAATTGAAAAATAGCCCATGTAATCAAATTTTTTGTTATATTTTAGTTTTTCCGGTTTATCGCTGTTAACAAAAATTTTTACAAGTATTAAAGATAAAATACTTAAAGGAATATTTATAATAAAAATCCATTGCCAAGAGTAATTGTCTGTTAAATAGCCGCCCATAAACGGTCCTGCTAAAGGTGAAAACATTGCCGCTATTCCAAACAAACTCATTGCTATTCCTCTTTGTTCGCTTGGAAAAACCTCCAGTAAGACTGCTTGGCATAATGGAAGAATACAGCCACTTCCTATACCTTGAATAATCCTGGCAAAAATTAATGCTTGTAAGTTTGGGGCTAAAAGACATAACAAACAACCAATACAAAAAACGGCAATACTATAATTCATAAGCAATTTTTTGCCTATAGTTCTAACCAAATACCCTGTTACAGGAAGCATTAGTCCTCCGGATATAATATAGCAGGTGATTACGGTATTTGTTTCATATTGTGTTGCACCATAAAAACCTGCAATATGTGCTTGGCTGACATTTGTAGCAGAAGATGCAGCTAAAGCTAAAAAAGCAGGCAATAATACCGCAAAGGCTACAATATATGGATTAACTTTTTTTCTTGAATTTGTTGTTTCCATATCTATCTTACTTTAACTTTTGGTACTACTGACATACCCGGAACTATGTTGTAATTTGATATATCTTCTTTAAATATAATTTTAACCGGTATTCTTTGAACAATTTTTACATAACTTCCAACTGCATTTTCGGGTGGAAATAGGCTTGCTTTTGCACCTGTTGATCTTTGGATACTTTGAACCTCTCCTAAAAATCTTTTTGAAGGGTAGGTGTCTATTTTTATTGAAACTTTTTGTCCTTCTTTCATGTATGTAAGTTGGTTTTCTTTAAAATTAGCAATAATCCAAGTTTCTTTTGGAACAACTTGCATAATAGGTTGTCCAACTTGAAGGTAGTTGCCTACTTCAACGCTTCTTGAGGATATTTTTCCTGATTGAGGAGCGTATACTTTAGTATATTCTAGGTCTAATTTTGCTTGTTCGACTTCTGCTTCTAATTCTTTGATGTTTGCTTCCATAGCGTTTATTTTTGCTTGATTTGAAGCAAGTGCGTGTTTTGCTGCTTGAGAATTTTCTTGTGCAGATTTGTTGTTTGCTTGAGAGACTTCAAGTCTTGTTTTGCTATCTTCTAATGCTTGTTTGGAAACAATTCCACTTTCATACATTTTTGAATATCTTGTATAATCGCTTTGTGCAAAATTCATTTTAGATTCTGCAGAGTTAATATTTTCAAGAGTTTGATTTACGTTTGCTTTATTTTTTGCTACATCTTTTTCTTTAACATTAAGTTCGCTTTTTGCTTCTTGGAGTTTTGCTTCTGCTTGATGTAGTTTTACAATATAGTCGCTGGGATCAATTTCTACCAATAAATCACCAGCCTTAACTTCATCATTATCATCTACAAGGAGTTTAACAACAGGTCCGGAAACCCTTGGTGCTATTGAAATAAGTCTTCCTTCAATAAAGGCATCATCTGTTGATT
Organism: uncultured bacterium; assembly: GCA_949284985.1. GTDB lineage: Bacteria > Cyanobacteriota > Vampirovibrionia > Gastranaerophilales > Gastranaerophilaceae > RGIG2134. The sequence goes on from CASDWY010000020.1 coordinate 7,378, forward strand.
GATAAAATGTTGAATGAATAGCTGCCCATATACCTATTAAAAAAAGAATAATAGCTGTTATAGTTGGAATAATAACTCTTTTCTTTTTATATTTTGGGCGGTTTCTTTTTGCTTTTTCTTTTTTTTCTTTTATTTTTGCTTTAGCTTTTTCCTCAAGTTCTTTTTTATTAAGATGGGGATGATTTTCTTCAAAATTGTTATTTTCTGTCATGGCTTTATCCTTTTATATTTGAATATTTAATTCCTTTTCTAAGTTTTCTTTAAATTTATTTAGTACTTTAAGTGTAGTTATTAGTTCTTCTTCTTTTATTCCCTCGATAGTCCTTTGCCAAAAGTCTAAAAGGGTTGGTATTATTTTTTTATGAATTGCTCGACCTTTTTCTGTAATATTAATTTTTTGAATTTTTCTTCCGTTTACGTCAGGACTTTTTGTAATAAGTTCCATTTTTTCAAGAATTTTAATAATTCTTGTTATATTGGGACGATCTTTAAGAGTAATAGCGCAGATTTGTCTTTGATACATTCCATTATGATCAATAAGGGCGTGTAACACAGTTAATTGTTCAGGAGTTATTTCGTAACCATTATTTTTAAAAAGCTGCGACGAAATAGCACGAGTCATTTTTCCAATTCGAACCAATTTCATACCTATTCTACTTTTTAATAATTCTTGTTGTTTCATATTTTTCCTTTGTGTTATTATGATAACATAATAAAAGGAAAATACCATGAAAAATTTAAAAATATTATTAATCTTAATTTTTTTAATGCTGATAATCGTTCCAGCACAAGCTAAACAACCAACTATAGATGCTAACAAATTAGAGTATATTAATTTAGATTGGTGGAAGAAATTTAATGATGAAAAGTTAAATAATTATCTATTATTGTTATATGAGAATAATAAAGATTTAAAAATAGCAACTGCATCAACAAAACAAGCGCAACAAGTTGTAAAAATGGCATTTGCTAATCAACTACCACAGTTAACAATAAGTGCGAGCGGAGGAAGAGAGTTTTCCAGCAGTACAATAAAATTTGGCGATGTTGTAATTCCGGATTATGCTCAAAGCAGATTTTTATTGCCTTTGAGTATGACATATGAAATAGATATTTGGGGTGAAAATTATTTAAAAACAAAAAGTGTTAAACAGAAGCTTGAGATGATAAAACAAGATGAAAGAGCTTCATATATTTCTATTACATCAGCATTTGCGTCAAATTATTTTAATCTTATTAAGGCTGATAAATTAATTAATAATCAAGAAAAACTAGTATCAATTCAAGAAAAGATAGTTGAATTGTATAAAAAAAAGCATGAGGGCGGCTTGTGTCCTTTATCGGATTTGTTAAACCAAAAGCAGTTATTGACTATATACAAAGAAGATTTGAATAAATTAAAAGAAACTCAAGATGTATTAGAGAATCAATTAAAGGTGATTTTAGGAGATAGAAACCTTGTTGATATAGAAAGAAGCAATTATGAAAACTTAAAAATAATAGAGCTTCCAAACGATATTAATACTGATGCGATAAGAAATCGTCCTGATTTAATAAAGGTTGAGAGTTATATAAATAAAATAGGTCTGGATGTAAAAGTAGCAAGAAGAGAATTTTTGCCAAAGTTTATTATATATGGGCAAGTTGGATTTAATGCGTATGATTTTTCTAAATTATTTAGTGGACATTCTTTTTTGTCAAATGCTGGACTTCTTCCGTCTTTTGATGTTTTTTCCGGAGGAAGAAAAATTGCAATGTTGAAGTATCAAAAATATGAATATGAGAAAGCCTTGCAAATATATGAAAAAACAATACTTACGTCAATTCAAGAGGTAAACGACGCAATGATGAGTTCAAAAGTAGCGGATAAAAATTTTAAAACAAGTATTGAAAGATTTAATTTGGAGCAGGATAAGTATAATTTATCAGAAAAGAAATATGAAATAGGTGCATTATCTAAATTAGAAAAACTAGAGGCGCAAGAAGCAGTTATATTATCAGAAAAAGCAAGTATTTCAAATAAAATAGATACAATAGTTTCAGCTATTAATGTGTATAAATCAATAGGTGGCGTTGATTATACAGCTTACGAAGAGTCGATATAATACAAAATTTTTAATGATTTGAATTTTAATGTAAGACTAAAAATATTTATTTAAAAAGTTTGGAAACGTTTTAATTTTAAGTATTTATCAATTGTTTCCTATAGAGAATAGATTTTTAATGTATAATATGTTTAATGAAAAAAGAAGTAATAATTTTTCTATTATTTATATTAAATATTAATGTTTCTGCAGCAGAAACAATTTTTCATAAAGTAATAAAAGTTATAGATGGCGACACTGTATATATTGATTTTAATAATAATGGAATTCCCGAGCAAAATGAAAAAGTCAGAATTAATGGAATTGATACCTTTGAAACTAAACTAAATGATGGTCTCAATTGGCAGAAGAAACTCTATAACCTTACTCAAGATGAAGCTCTTGGTTTGGGGTATTATGGAAAAGAGTTTGCTAAAAAAGAATTATTGAATAAGTATGTAAAAGCAGAATATACAGCAGAAGAAAAGTTTGATAAGAATAACAGGCACTTGATGTCTATATATTATGGCTGTAACAGGCATGGTAAGTGTAAGAACTACGAACAAGAGGTCTTAAAAGCCGGGCTTGCAGCAATTTATACAAAATCAAACCTTGCAGATAAATTAAAGACTTATGAGAATACAGATAAAATAAAACAAAATGCTAAAAGAACACATAAACTCAATTTAGTATTATTAAACAAGAAAACAGGAAAGTTTCACAGACCTGATTGTGAGTACACTAAATATCTAGGTGGAGCTGAACTTACAGAAAGAAGAAATATAAAAAAAGCTATTGGTGGACAATGTTGTATAAACCCAAAACCAGACATTATTAAACAAAAAAAGATGTTTGAAATATTGTCAGATTTAGAAAGAAATGATATTGCCATATATTTTGTTGACCCATTAAAAAATAAAAAGCCTATTAATGAGCCTGATAGCGATGCTGCACTTGCATTGCTTGCAATGATAAACAACGCAAAAGATAGTATAGATTTTGCTATATATGGTATTGGAGGGCAAGATGAAATTTTCATGGCATTAGTTGAAGCTCAGAAAAGAGGTGTTAAAGTTCAAGGTGTAACAGATGTGGATATTAATTATCAGAACATTTACGCAGATACTTTTCGACTAATTTCATTGCTAAAAACTGTTGTTGTTGATTTTGAATCAACTCAAAAAACAGAGGAAGCTGTAAGAAACAAATTCTATAAAAATGGAATTAATGTGCCCTATACGCAACAAATATCTTTTGATGTTGATAACAATATAATTGACCGTTCTTATATTGGCAAATACGGTATACGAGTGCAAAAAGGAATAATGCATAATAAATTTTTCATTATTGATAATCAATATGTTTGGACTGGTTCTGCAAATGTAAGCTCAGGTTGCATGACTTATAATTCAAATGTTTCTGTTGCAATTAAATCCAAGAAAATTGCAAAACTTTATACTAATGAATTTAATCAAATGTATTTTGAAGGAAAATTTCATCAAGCTAAGTCCCCTACAAAAGATAATGAGGACATATCAATAAACGATAAAACAAAAATTTCCGTTTATTTCTCGCCAAAGAGTCAAGTGTTTAATCGAGCAATTATTCCACTAATTCAGGAAGCAGAGACTTCTATTGACGTACCTATGTTTTTCTTGACCCATAGGGAGACTATACAAGCTTTGCTGGATGCTCAACATCGTGGTGTAAAAATTAGAATAATATTAGATGCTGTAGGTGCTAAAAGTGCTTATAGTAAACATGATATTCTTCGAGAAGCGGGCATTCTTGTAAAAGTAGAAAATTGGGGCGGAAAAATGCATATGAAGTCTATGATTGTAGATAATAAAATAATAGTAGTTGCTTCAACTAATTGGACAAGTACTGCTTCAAGAACCAATGATGAAAATTTACTAGTAATATCTGATAAAAGACTAGCTCAAAAGTTTACAAATGAATTTAATCGACTTTATGCATCTATCCCCAATAAGTGGTTAACAAAAAACCCTGCTCCTGAAGGGAGAGATTCTAAAAATTCTTGTTGTGATGGAGTCGACAATGACCACAATGGATTAACAGACAAAAACGATAATAATTGTAAATTATTCCATAAGAAAGATAAAACCAGAGGTTTAACACCTAACTTAGAAAATTTCAATTAGCTTAGACTTTATAAGCAAGGTATTATCTTTTGGTATTATTTTGTTATATTTTTCTTTAACAAGTTTAATATTTTCAGGTTTTATCAAATCTTTTAAGGAAATATCAGCATTCCAATAAAAGGCGTTCTTCTTCATCCCATCACCTCTTTCAAATTCATATGACATAGCTTTTTTATAGAGGTTAGGATGATTTTCGTATAAATCTAACCAACTTTTTTTAGATTGAAATGGGCAGAAGTAACACCCAGAACGTTCTCTCCATTTATAGTAATCAGGATAATCTATTCCTACGTTTTTAAGTATTGTAATCACATCTGATTTATAAATATTAAAATCAACAAATGGATGACACTCTTTAAGCATATCTGTATTTTTTACAGTTTTTAATCTAAAAGCTTCATCAGCTCTTATTCCAATATACATTTTTACATTACCATTAGAATACTTGTTTTTAATGAAATTTCTAAAGGGTTTTGTTTTTAATTCAACTGTACACCAACGACAATTTATAGCTGGAATCTGATTATATATCTGATAAATATGGTCAAAACTTCTTTTGGGTTTTATTCTAATGATTTCCTTGCC
>CASDWY010000021.1 GCA_949284985.1 uncultured bacterium
ACCTCCATATTCAAATAAAAATATTTAACTAAAAAAGAGAATAAAAATTCACACAAAAAATCAAGCCTCATTATGTGGCTTGAAAAACAACTTGCTAAATCCTTAAAACCCTTGCTACGACTTAGTATCGGGGGGGGGGGGGCAAGTTAAATGTACAACAGGAGTGTGTTTTAACTTATTAATCATATTAAAACTAAGGTGCATCAAAACTCTCCTGTTTAAGTATTACTTTATTATTTTACAAAACTTTTGTGAAATAATCAATAATTATTAAAGAATTATTTTATTTTTGAGTTAATTTGTTACATTTTTGTGCGGTTTAAGAAGTTTGAAACAGCGTCATCAAGGTTTTTTGCAGGTTCTAAGTTATTTGCGTCATAAGTAGTTTTTTCATTGGTTTTTGGATTGTGAAAAAATTTATTGTATAATGATAAGCCTATAAAAATTACTATTGATGAGATTACAACGCCAATCATTGCTAGGATAAATTTTTTCCCTGTAACCAAAATTTCATTAGGAATTGTAACGGCAAAGCAAGGTTGAATTGCCGTTACAAATATAAATAATGTTAGGTATAAACTGTTTTTTAGATTATTCTTCATTTGAAGCATTTTTGTCTTCTTTCGATTTTCTTGTACGAGTGGTTTTACGAGGTTTTTTTGTTGTTTTTTTAGGTTTTTCTGCTTTTTCTGGTTGTTGAATTTCTTTTGTTTGCTCTACATTTGGAGTGGTTTCAGGTTCATTTTGTGGTGTTATTTCTGCTATTGCCGCAGGTTTTTCTTCAGTTAGTATTACATCTGTTTCTGAAGAGTCTTGTACTTTTTTGGTTTGTTTTTTATTTCTTGGAATTTTTCTGCCTTTTGATGGTTTTCTTTGTTGTTTTTTCTCTGTCAAATCTATTTCTATAACAGTAGGTTCATTAGATATTGTTTCATTTACTGGTATTTCTATAGTTTCAATATTTTCTGTTTGTACAATTTCTTCTTTTATTTCTTCAAGTTCTTGAGATTCATTTTGTTTTTTATTGAAGTTTTTGTCAAAACGACGTTTATCATTTTTGTTATTTTTATTATTTTGTTTTTGTGCTGTTGGAAGTTTAATTTTAGCTGCTTTTGAGCGATATTCTCCTTCAGCAACAGATGATGAAAATGAAAATTCTTCAACAATACATCCTGTTCCTTGGCAGTGTGGGCATTTTTTTGTAAATACTTCTGATAAACTTTGACCTTGTCTGTGACGAGTAAGTTCAACAAGTCCCAAATCAGAAAGTTGGCCTACTTGTGGTTTGGCTTTATCATTTTCTAGTGCAAGCTCAAGTTCTTGCATAATAGCGAGTTTGTCTGTCCTGGAGCCCATGTCAATAAAGTCTATTATAACCATGCCCCCGATATTTCTTAGCTTAAGTTGACGAGCAATTTCATGTACTGCTTCAATATTAGTTTTCACAATTGTTTCATCTTGAGTTGCAGAGCTTGTAAACTTACCGCTATTAACATCTATAACAGTTAGAGCTTCTGTTGGTTGAATAAATAAATACCCTCCTGAAGGAAGATTAACTTTAACTTGAAGTGCGGCTTTAATTTCTTTGTGCAACCCTGAGGCAACTAAAAGTGGCTGAGTGCCTTTATAGGTCTCAACTTTAATATTTTTGTTCATGTTCCAAGCTTGCAGCAGATGAGTTACTCTTTGGTGTGCGAATGCAGTGTCAACTGTAATTTGTTCAATATCTTCAGAGCATGCTTCGCGGATAACTCTGTACAATAAGTCTTGGTCTCTGTGAATTATACATGGAGCGGTGTGTGATTCTGCTGCTGTAATAATGGTGTTCCATTTTTCAAGCAACATTTCTAAATCGTCTTGAATTTCAGCTTCGGTTTGTCCTTCTGCCTCTGTTCTAACTATTACCCCTACGCCTACAGGTTTTATAAGGTTTACAACAGATTTTAGTCTGGCTCTTTCTTTTTGCGATGTTATTTTTCTGGAAACATTTACACCTGTTTCTTGTGGCATTAAAACTAAAAATCTTCCAGGTAAGCTTATTTCTGTAGTTACTCTTGGACCTTTGTGTCCTGTTGGCTCTTTTATAACTTGTACTATAAGATTTTGGTTAGGTTTAACTTTATCTTTAAGGGCGCCTTTCCCTATAATGTCTTCGGCATGTAAAAATCCCATTTTATCAGAGCCTACGTTAACAAATGCTGCGTCTATACTTGGTAGTATATTGTCGACTTTGCTCAGATAAACGTCTCCCAGTAAAATTTCTCCTCTTTGTACAAAAAACTCCATTACCTTTTCATCTTCAAGAACTGCGGCAATATTGTCCCGTTCTGCAATTACAATACTTTTTGTCATATTAAGCCTTTCTTTAAATTTTTTAAATCCCATTAGCATAATTTTACCTGCTTTTTATAAACCATTACTTTTGATTGTTATAAGTGGTTTGGGATTTTATATTTAATTGTTATACATCTTTTATTTTCTTCTATTGATGAAAAAACATCGGAAGAATATATTTACAAAACAAATATACAACAAACTAATCTTTTTGAAAAGATTTAAGCTGGTTCATTCGGTTTGTATTTGTCAATATCTATAATTGTGCCGTTGAGTTCATTTTTGTCAAACAATGAGATAAACTCAACAAGCTTGTCATAAGGTACGTTATAGTTGTATAAAGAATATTTTTTGTTTTTTGGTCTGATGACTCTAACTATGTATGAAAATTTTTCTGCGTTTTCTATTAAATTTTTTTTGTTAAAATCATAGCCGTTAACATCCTCATCAAGCCTAACGTAGCTAACTCCGGCAAAAAACTTTATTGCAGGTGAATTTTCTTGCAAAGTTTTTTCAACTTTTGCAGCTTTAAAGATATTTATAACCTTCTCATTTATTTTTTCATCCATATGTTCATTATAAATTAACTTTAAAGTAAATCCAGTATTTTAAGAATTTGTAACGTAAACGTGTTGATTATAAAAAAACTCTCCTACCTTGATGGTGGAGAGTTTTTTTCTCTGTCTATTACATCTAGATTTGAGAAAGTTTGTTTAATGCTTCTGTAGCAACAGCTTGAACGTTTGGATCTGCATCTTTTTGAGATTGTTCAAACATAGTCTTTAACAATGCTTTGTTTTCCGGAGCTGCTATGTAAGAAAGTGCTGCAAGGGCTGATGCTCTTAACATAGGATTTTCATCGGCTTTCGCTATTTTTACTATGTCATTGATCATCGGAAGATCTTTTAGTTCAAGTTTTGTACCTTGAGCTTTTTCTACTTCTGTGCTTAAGAGTTTTTGCAGAATTGCTACTGTGTATAGTGCAAATTGTTTGTTACGTTCTGCTATTTCCATTTCAGATATTTGATTAGCAGAAGTTGTTTCTTCAGGAGTTAGTTTTTCACCTGAAATTAATTTTTGTCTGAGTTTAAGCTGTTCCGGAGTAGGTGCTTGCATATCTTTTGTGTCACGTTTAATGATATTAGCAAGGGCATCCATTATTTGTGTATCTAAAAGTTGAGTTGCAGCTTTAGGGTTTGATTGAGCTGTTTCAGCAATTGACTCAATAGCTGCTAGTTGTGTATCTGGGTTTGTTGAATTAAGTTTAGAAATAACTTGGTTTAAATCAACATTTACAGGAGTAGATGCCGGGGTTTCAACTTTAGGAGCTTGAGCTTCTGCAGTTGCTGTTGCTTCAGCTTGAACCGGAGTTTGTGCAACTGTAGGGGCTTGTTCGCTTACAACCGGTGTAGGAGCTGGAATTGCAGCTGGGGGAACCGGAACTACAATCGGTGATTGCGGTGCATTTATAATTTGAGGTTGATTTGTTAGAACAGGTTGTGGAACAACTACAGATGGCGGAACAATAATTGGTTGCACCTGTTTATGTTCTGCGGGTGCCGGGTGTGCCGGTGCTACAGGAGCTGTCACCGGAGCTGGTGGTGCAGGTGGTGCAACAGGAATTTGTCCAACTACTTGAGGCGCAACAGGAATAGGATTAATTACTTGTTGTGCTACTGGAGTTGGCATTATATAAGGTTGTGCCATCTGTGTGGCATACATTGGTGTTGTCAATGCCGCATTAGGTACATAAGGTGCGTATGCGCTTGCTTGTGGTATTGCATAAGGACTGTATGTCGTTGAAGGTTGGTTGCTTGTATATGGATTGTGTATGTCAATCTTTACTGCGTTGCTTTGTGGTAATGTTTGTGAAGCGTATGATGTCTGTGGCATAGGTATGCTTGACATTAACGGATACACTTGTGGAGTAATTGTTAGTGGTTGAGTCATTTTGTTCCCCTTATCTAGATGTAAAGTATATTTTTTATATCACACTTATAATAATTCTACTTTATAAATAATTCTAAAGGTTTTTTCTTGCCCTTTTTTTTTGTTAATTTAATATTTTGTTACAATTGATTAGTTTTGATTATATTGTTTTGTGACAATATAAAAGAAAAGACGCCATGTTTGACGTCTTTAAATTTTATAAAATAATTGTAATTATTACTCAATCATATCAAGTCTGCGCTTATGGCGTCCGCCTTCAAACCCAGTTTTAAGCCACATATCAACAATATCAAGTGCTAAGTGTTCACCTATAACTCTTTCTCCAATGCAAAGTATATTAGCATTGTTGTGGGCTCTGGATACACGAGCTGAGTAGGTATCAGAAATTGTTACTGCTCTTACACCCTTAACCTTGTTTGCGGCAATTGCCATGCCAAGACCTGTTCCGCAAATAAGTATACCGCGGTCAAATTTTTTGGCTGCAATATCGTTAGCTACTGCCTTTGCAATCTCAGGATAGTCGCTTGACTCAAAAACATATATTCCGTAATCTTTATACTCAATTCCCCTTGCCTTAAGGTAATCAATAACTTTGCCTTTAAGGTTAAATCCGCCGTGGTCACATCCAATTGCAATTTTTAACTTTTCCATTTTTACCTCCAAATAATAATGCACAGTTTATTATAGCATTTTTTAACAATTTAACAAATAAAAATTTTTATCATATAATTAAGCAATGGAAAAATTTAAAATTAATATTTTATGTTCATTAGTTTTTGCACTTTTTAAAAGCTTATCTTATGTAGTTAAGTTTAAGCCTGTTAACGTACCTGAGATTGACCAATTTATAATAGCATTATGGCATGCGCATCAGTGTGTTTTGTATGGGGTTAAAAACAAGCATTTGTTAAATGTTCTAATAAGTAAATCTAACGATGGCGAAATTGTAGCACGTGCTGCTGAAGGATTAGGATTAAAAACTATTCGTGGTTCGTATGGGAGAAAAGGTGCAGAAGCAACATTAAAACTTATTGAAAAACTTGAGCAAGGCGAAAATATAGCTATTACAGTCGATGGACCTAAGGGACCTGCAAGAGTTGTTAAGAAAGGTATTGTAAATATTGCTAAAATATCTCAAGTTCCGATTATCCCCCTTGTATGGCATTCGGCTTCTAAGTGCTTTTTGAAATTTAGCTCTTGGGATTCTTTTAGGTTTCCTATGGGCGCAATGCAAACTGTGGCCTTGTATGGTGATCCAATTTACGTTCCATCCGATTGTGATGAGGATGGGATAGAGTTTTACCGCAAAAAAGTAGAGGATGAGCTGCATCGTATTGAAAAAAATTTGCTTGAAAATTATGATGAGTATTTGAAGTCTTAGATGTATTTTAACAATTTGTTACAATTAATTTTAAGCTAAAAATAAATAACTATTATTTCACTCATATTTATATTGTATATACTAAATATATAATATACCTTGTATTTTATTAATTCGGTTTTATTTAGTGATTTTTGTGGGGCAATATATTATAAAAATATTATTTTAATAATATATAAGAAACAGATATTTCTCAAATAAGAGAGAGGCTGGAAAAAAAGAATTAATGACCGAAAGGTTATTCTAATGGAACGGGAATAGGTATTTTAAGAGGCAAATGCCTCTTTATTTTTTTGCGACTACATCGAATGGATGATATTTTTAAAGATATTGCCTTGTTTTGTCGTAAATAAAATTGTTAGGGCGAATGCCCGATACAACCTCCTCCCCAAGTCTAGTAGCCGCCCTTTAAGTGGACGGCTTTTTTTTATACTTTAAATTAATGATGCCTTTTTAAATAATTGTAGTATTATATTTACAGAGGGATCATGGGACAAGATATATCTAATAAAATAGAAAATATTCAAAAGAACTTTATTGAGCTCAATAATATGTTTGAGTTAAGTATTATTGCCAATCAAGCAACTGATTTGTCTGATTTTATTGATAAGGTTTCTGATTTCATTCATCTTTCTTTAGGTGTTGAGGATGTATTGTTTTTTCTTCCTGAGGGTCAAATTTTTACAGTAGTTAATGGCTCTACTTTTATGGAGCTATCTGATAATAACGATGGTTTTTGGAAACTTTTACAGGAGGGTGAGTTAATAAGGTTTGTTAGCTCGACCGGGGAAACTCTGTACAAATCATTTATTGAGTCAAACGGACTTAAAAAGATTGATACTCATTATTTACGCGGATTTAATAAAGACGGTATTCTTATAGGAATTTGTTCGATTGGTTCAAAAGCAGGAGATGTTCATTTAACTGATGATGAGTGCGTGTATTTAAATAAAATCTTAAGTTACGTTGAGCCAATTTTATATAAATTTATAAAGAGAGATAATCAGCAAAAGGACATGAAGCGTATTTACAAAACGTTGCATAATGTATCGATTTTGTACAATATATCGCAGGCTATGAATTTTATTGATGATTTAAAACGTTTGTTGAACATTATATTGGACAAAGCTTTGGAAACAATATACGCAGAAAAAGGCTCTTTGATGTTGTATGATTTTGCGGAAAACGTTTTACAAGTAAAGGTAGTGTATGGTTTGCCTGATAAAAAGGTAGAAGACGATATAAATTCTGGTGTTATCGAATGCGCAAAGATTAGAGCGGGTGAGGGTATTGCAGGGATGGTTTTTGCAAATAAAAAATCCGTTATTTCTAATCTAGGGCAAAATGATCCCAGGTTTAAGGATTTTGCTTCATCTACAACAAATGTAAATTCATTACTATGTGTACCTTTAATAGCAAAAGGAGAGGCGATAGGAGTTGTTAATATTACTAACAAGAAAAATAACCAGCTTTTTAATAAACAAGATTTAGAGTTTATGGAAGCATTGGCAAATCAAGCGGCTATTGCTATTGACAATGCAAAGTTGTATGAATTGGCAACAAAAGACGGTTTGACTAAATTATATACTCATCGTCACTTTTTCACTATGTTAGATACGGAGATAAAGCGTGCGCAGAGGTATAATCATGTTTTGTCCGTACTGATGATGGACATAGATGATTTTAAGCAAGTTAATGATACTTATGGGCATGCAGCCGGAGATAAAGTTTTGCGCGAAGTTGCAGCAATTATAGGTAAGACTGTTAGAAAAATTGACATGCCTGCCAGATATGGCGGAGAAGAATTTGCAGTTATATTACCGGAGACAAAGGGTCAGGAGGCTGTTGTTATAGCGCATAGACTTCGTAACCGTATACAAAATTTAGAAATAACCTTAAATGATGGTACTCTTTTGAAAATTACTGTGAGCGTCGGTATTGCTTCGTTCCCGGATGCTGGTCAAGACGAGCTCACTATTATGGAATTTGCAGATAAAGCTTTGTATGAATCAAAGAAAAAAGGTAAAAATTGTGTTCATTTGTATATGGAAGAGAAATATACGCTAATACCTTTTGAAGATAAATATGCATAAAAAAAAGGGATTTGATAATCAAATCCCCTGGAAACTTTTGAAACTTTTTTAATCTTTCTCTGGTTTCACTCGTGTAGTGTGTAGGTTAGTGTGGTAGGTTTAGTATGTTATGAAGTAAAGTGGTTAATTTTGTTTCATCTTACTCTTATATAAAAACGTTTATATAAAAAATATTGCCTTTTTATTTGAAAATTATTTAATATTTCGTTACAATTATGGCTAATCTAAATTTGACAGGTAATCAATAACGTCTAAGACTTTTTCTAATTGCCATTTTTCGGATTCATCTTCACCAAGTTCAAGAGTTATTGTTGGAATGTTACGTTCAATTCCGCAATAAGTTCCAAAGCTGCCTGGGGTTGGGTAGCCTATGTCGTTTTCGATTGGATAGTTCATTATTTTGGCGATTGGTATACAAATATTTTCTGCGTTGCCATCGTAGTTAACAATTTTGAATGGGGCGTGTAAAGATAAAATTATATCTGGTTGTATTTCATTAATTACATTAGATAGAAATTGTGTTTCCAGTTCACTTGCCGGGGCTTTACCTCCAAAGAATTCATCTTGGTTGCTAAATTTCCAATTTTTTGTAGCAAAATTTCTGTTTAAATCAACATTATTAGCATTTACTCTGGTTTTTTTAGCAAGTCCGTCTGGATTTAGGCAAGGAAGGATATAGATTGAATTTTTAGTTTTGAAATTTTTAGTTAAGGCTTTTTTAAGGATTTTAACGCCTTGTGGCTCGTCGCCATGAAATCCTCCTATTATTAAAATAGTTTTACCTGTAAAAATTTGGTTGTGGAATAATTCGATAGGTTTTTTATTTTGAGATTGAGTGGAGTTAGTAATTTTAAACATAATAAGTTTATATAAAAAAACGTTGAGCCTGTCAATGTTAAGCCTATTGATATCTAAGTAAAAAGATGTTAGTATATTTATTGCGCTCATAATTTTTGCGTTGTAAAGGAGAAGGCTAAATGAGCATAGGGAAGCCATTGTGTGCAAAAGATAGGATAATTCTTGCACTGGATGTGAATACAATAGAGGAAGCAGAAAAGTTAGTAGTTGAGTTAAAAGATTATGTGGGGTATTTTAAAATAGGCTTGCAGCTTGTATCCGCAACAGGATACAGAACTATAGAGATGATAAAGTCACATGGTTGTAAGGCTTTTTTGGACACAAAACCGATAGATATTCCAAATACTGTTGCAAAAGCTTGTGTTAATTTTTTAAAAGGAGGTGCAGATTTTTTTGATATTCACTTAATAGGTGGTTCAAAAATGATAAATACAACAATGAAGCTTCTTAGAGAGACTGCAAAGAAAATGGAAGTTCCTCGTCCTACTGTAGTTGGAGTTACTTTGTTGTCAAGCTTTGGGCAGCGTACTTTAACTGAGGAATTGTGCGTAAATGTAAATTTGATAGATTATGTAACTCAATTAACTAAAATAGCATTGGACTGTGGACTTGACGGGGTTTTGGCATCAGCGAGCGAGGCGAAGGTATTGAGGCAGAAGTATGGTGATGAATTTATTATAATTTGTCCTGCGGTACGTCCGACTTGGTCTGTTGTAAATGATCAAATTAGAGTTGTTACGCCAACAGATGCAATAAGGTCAGGTGTTGATTATATGATTATAGGACGACCTATTACAGGGGCAAAAGACCCAAAAGCAGCCGCAAAGTTAATAGTTAATGAGATTGAAGAAGCACTTTCGTATTCTATTGACGAGGAAGTTTTATGAAAATAGGTGTTGTAAAAGAAATTAAAAATAATGAGAACAGAGTTTCTGTAGTTCCTGCAGGAGTAAAAGCTTTGGTTCAATGTGGACATGAGGTTTGTGTCCAAAGATTTGCCGGAGAGGGTAGCGGTTTTTCTACAGAGGAGTACAAAGAAGCAGGAGCAATTATTATTGATTCCATGCCTGATGTGTATGAACTTGCAGATATGATTGTTAAAGTAAAAGAACCGCAAAGAGAAGAGTATAATTTACTCAAAAAAGGGCAGTTATTATTTACATATTTGCATTTGGCAGTGGAACCTGAGTTAACTGGGGTATTGATGGAACGTAAGATTAGTGCAGTGGCATATGAGTCTGTTGAAACTGTCTGTGGGGCATTACCTTTATTAACGCCAATGAGTGAAATTGCAGGAAAAATGTCTGTGCAAATAGGAGCGCATTATCTTGAAAGTAACAATGGTGGAGCCGGAGTTCTTTTGGGTGGAGTGCCTGGCGTTAGATCGGGAAATATATTAATTGTTGGTGCCGGAACGGTTGGTCTTAGTGCATTGAAGGTGGCAGTTGGTAATGGAGCAAATGTTACTATCGCAGATATTGATATAGATAAGCTTAGAAAAATTGATGATATTTATGGGAATAGAGTAAAAACACTTGTTTCTAATCCTCAAAATCTTGAAAATGCGTGCAAAGATGCAGATTTGCTAATTGGTGCAGTTTTGATTCCAAGTAGCAAAGCCCCTCGAATTATTACAGAGAAAATGGTAAAATCTATGAAAAAAGGTTCTGTAATAGTTGATGTTGCGATTGATCAAGGTGGTATAGTTGAGACTGTTGATAGAGTAACTACACATACAGATCCGGTGTTTGTAAAGCATGGTGTCATTCATTATTCAGTTGCAAATATACCTGGTGCGGTTGCGCATACTTCGACTCTTGCACTTACAAATGCTACGTTGCCATACATAATGAAAATAGCAAACGTTGGTTTTATAGATGCAATTAAAAATGATATTGCAATTAAAAATGGAGTAAATATATATAAAGGAGAGCTTGTAAAATCAGGTGTTGCACAAGCTTTGGGCTGTGATTATTCGGAACTTTCTATGTTAGTTGGGTTTTAACCAAAATAACCTACATATGGTAGATTTCTGTA
This sequence comes from uncultured bacterium, assembly GCA_949284985.1. Lineage (GTDB taxonomy): Bacteria > Cyanobacteriota > Vampirovibrionia > Gastranaerophilales > Gastranaerophilaceae > RGIG2134. The sequence goes on from CASDWY010000021.1 coordinate 10,654, forward strand.
ATATCCTTTGTAATCAAGACCGTAGCCAACCAAAAATTTGTCTTCAACAATATAAGAGTAAAAATCCGGATGAAAATCTACTTTTCTTGCGCATTCTTTGTTTAGGAATGCGGCAAATTTAATTATTTTGGGTCTTTGCTCGGCTTTTAGTAAGTTTGTTAAAAATTGAGCTGTATATCCGGTGTCTACAATGTCTTCAACAATAAGAATGTTTTTGCCTTCAAGTATAGGCAAGTTCATATCTATAGACTTTACACGACCAGATGACTTATCGTCGTCTCCGTAACTTGATAGTCTTATAAACTCAAGTTGTGTTGGCATTTTTAAATGTTTAATTAGGTCAACAAAAAACATAACAGAGCCTTTTAAAACACAAATTAAATGTAGGGTTTCATCATTAGGAAAAGAATTGTTAATTTCTTGAGCTATTTTTAAAACGCCTTGTGTTATTTGAGTTTCATTAATTAAAACGGTTAAATCTTTTAATTGTTTATCAATTATCATTTTTTGCCTCTTCTATTTTAATAATATGAGTTGGAGTGTTTTTTACTCTTAGTTTTTCACTTATACCTACGGAGCAAGCCCATAGAATTTCATTTTTATTACATAATAGCACAATTTTATTTTTTTTATGCTGAGCAATTCCTTTGTTAATAAAATATTTTTTAAGCTTTATTTGTTGCTGCATGCCAAAAGGTTGAATTATATCACCCGGTCTTCTGTATCTAAGTTCTAAGTTTTTTTGCCCAAAGAGGTTTACAATGGCATATTTGTCTGTTTCTAAGGGGTATTTTAGTGGTATTTCCGTGATTTTTTCTGCAGAAAAGATAATATTATCAAATTTGTATTTTTTGTTTAAATCTTTAATTTTTATTGAGCAACTATTTTTTGTTTGAGTTAGGTCGGTTATTATTTCAAAATATTGATAATTGCAGAAAAGCCATAGATTTTTACCTATTGAGTGGAGTTTTCCTGATTTTGAATTAGCATTTTTGTTAATAAAATCAGCAATTTCTGTAATTTTTTTTCTATCATAGTCTATTTTTAGGTTAATAATTAAATCGTATATAATACGTTCTTGCAATACTTTTGAAAGTTTTAGGTATTTTGGAGTTATAAATTTGTTTTCAATGTAGATTTGAGTCCGAATTTGTTTTAAATATTCTTGTACAATTTCTTCTTGGTTTTTTGCTGATTGGCATAGTGAATTCAGTGCATTTTCAGAATTTGGATTAATTTTATTAAGAGAAGGAATAATTTCATGTCGTATTAAATTGCGCTTGTATTTTGTATCAAAGTTGCTCAAATCATTGTTGGGAGATAGTTTATTTGCTTTACAGTAAGTTTCGATATCTGATCTAGATGCAAATAGAATAGGTCGGTAAATATTAAGATTCTTGAAAGATTGAGTAGGATTAATTGCGCATAATCCGCTTATTCCTGTTCCTTTGGCAATTCGATAAATTATAGTTTCCGCATTATCAGATTTTGTGTGAGCAGTTAGTATGTTTTTTGTTTGAAAATGTTCTGCGGCTCTTTTAAAGAAAGCATAACGTGCATTTCGTGCAGCTGTTTCTGTTTTTGGGGTTTTCGTATCGAGTTTTTCTGTATAAAATGGAATTTCATATTTTTTGCAGAATAATTTACAGTTGTTTTCATCATTGTCTGAGGCTTCACCTCTCCAACCGTGGTTTAAATGAGCAGCACAGAGTTTAAATTTATACTCTTTTTTTAGAATTTGCAGCATGTGAAGCAGTGCGCAAGAATCAAATCCCCCTGAGTATCCGACAACTAGTGTTGTATTTTCATTTAAGAGGTTATGTTGTTGTAAAAAATTTTTTAATTGATTAATCATTTTTTGTTATATTTTAACTTTTTGTACTAACTTTTTTGCAAGTTCTATGGCGAGTGGAAAATCTGAACATTGAATAGCTTTTTTTACCAAGTTTCTTGCATATGTTCCAATAGTAATGCCATTATATTTTATGTTAAATTCATCTGCAAATTTTTTTGTATGTGCATTGGTTCCGCCCGAGATAAAAATTGGTAAATTAAGATTTTGGTAAATTTGAGCATGGGCAATGGCTTGTAAGGTACAAGCTTCTGATTCTGTCCCACTCATAGGTATTCCGTCTGCTTGGATAATGGTTTTTTGCGGATTTAATTTATCCAGTTTTGTTATAAGTTTTAATAGTTTTTTGTCTCCATATTTGCTTCTATCAATGCATATGGATTTTTGACAGTCAAAATTCTCTAGTATTTCTTTCCATTTTTTGAGAATTTCTTTTTTATTGTAAGATGATATGTGGAGTTCAACGATATCTAATTTTTCCCCTTTAAAATTTTTTGCAGCTTCTTGAATGCTTATTTCATTGTCAAAAAAATCTATGCAGCTTTTTTGGCAAGCTTTGCAGCCTATACACTTTTCTTCAATAACTTTAGGAAAACCGTTTTCTCCCATTTTGATAGCATTTTGAGGACAAACAGAAACACATTTAAAGCAGCGTTTACATTTTTCTGTATTAATTTTAGCTTTTTTTATGTGTGGGTCGCCTTTTACACCAAAGCTTATACAATATTTAAAATTGTATGGGTTGAGACCTGCTTTTTTAATCCCTGCTTGGGCCGCTTCTAAAGATTTTATATTAGGGCTAAGATCAAAAATATCTGCACCTGCTAAAGAATATACTCTACAAAGTTGTTCTATTTCATTAAAAGAACAATTACCAAGTCCAAGAACCAGTTTAAAATATTTCTTGTCTTTAAAATCAAGGGTTTCCATATTTCTATTATATAACAAAAACACCTTTCTAAAAAGGTGTTTTTACTTATAAAGATTGATTATTAGTCATTTGGAGGAGTGCAGACTCCTGTTGATTCATCCCAAGTGCCGCCAACAGATTGTTCACAATATGTTTTAGCCGCATTTTGAGAGGTTTTATCTATATTATCACCCGCAGTTGTAGCTGCATCATTAACCTTTTTTCCAAGAATTTGCAAAGCTGCAATTGCAACAACTGCAACCAATGCAAGAATAAGTCCATATTCAATTAAACTTTGTGCCTTTTTTCTGATTGATTTCATTAATATAACCTCATGCTTATATTTTATTATTATACATATAATTTTAAAGAATGCAAAGTATTAAGTAAAAAATTATCCTTTTAAAGGAGTTTTGAAAGAAATACCAGCCGCTTTTAATCTATTAAGAGCTTCTTTAATTTTTTCATCAGGTTGTACAAGTGATAATCTAAAATATCCGTCTGAATATGCCCCAAAGGCTATGCCGGGAGTAAGAACGACACCGGTTTTATCTAAAACGTATTTACAAAAGTCTTTTGATGTAAAACCATCGGGAACTTTTAGCCATAAATACATTGTTGCTTTGGTTTTTTGAACAGTCCAGCCAAGCTCTTGCAGCATTTTTATAGCCATTTCACGTCTTCGAGCATAGTTAGCTACGATTTTTTCAACATTTTTATAATCCATATTAAGGGCTTTTATTGCTGCATCTTGAACGATAGTGGCAGTACCATAGTCCATGTTTGTTTTCATTGCATAAATTGTGTCAATGAATTCTTTTTTTCCAACGACAAAACCTACACGCCAACCTGCCATATTAAAGGTTTTTGAAAAACTATGAAATTCAACAGCAATGTCTTGTGCTCCTTCTACTTCAAATATGCTGTGCGGACGATAATTGTCATAACATATTTCTCCATAAGCCAAGTCTGAAACTAATAAAATGCTATATTTTCTGCAAAAGGCAACAATTTCTTTTAAGAATGAAAGTGGGGCAATGGCGGCTGTAGGATTATTGGGGTAATTAATGAAAAAAAGTTTTGCTCTTTTTGCAATGTCCTCTGGAATAGATTTTAAGTCGGGTAGAAAGTTGTTTTCAGGTGTTAATGGGGTATGATAAACTTCTCCGCTAGCGATCCAAGTTCCGCGAGAGAGTACCGGATAATATGGGTCTGGTACTATGTTAATATCCCCGGGATTTGTAAAGGCAAGTGCAACGTTTGCAAGTCCTTCCTTTGCTCCGTTTAGTGTTTGAATTCCAAAGTTCGGGCAAATTTCAACGTTGTATCGCTCTTTCATCCACTTTGCAATTGATTTACGAAATTCAATTTTTCCTCTAAAACTTGGATAACCATGGCTTAAAGGGTTTTGTATTGAACTAACAGCTGCATTTACTACGTCATTTGGCGTTGGTCCGTCCGGGTTTCCTATTCCAAGATCAATAATGTCTGTTCCGTTTGCTTTTGCTTCTGCTTTCCATTCATCTAATTCTGCAAATATATATTTGGGAAGATTTAATATTTTGTTTGATGGTTTTATGTTTATTTCGTTTGTCATCTTATTTTCCTTTATTGATGTTGTCTTCTACTATACTAATAATTTCTGCAATTCTTTTTTTTGCATTGTGATTTTTCAGTATGCAGGCTCGTGCGTTTTTTATTATTTTATTGTAGTCGATTTCGTTTGCAAGGAAGTGGTTTATTTTGTCTTTTAATTCTTCTTGATTGAAATAAAAGACAAGTTCATTATTTTTAAATAAATCTTTTGCTTCTTCTCTATAATCGCTAATCAATAATTTTTCGCAAGCTAAGGTTTGAAAAGTTCTGTAGTTAAAGGAACTTATACCTTGAGAATGGGTATTGATAACTATTTTGGAAGAGTTGATGATTTTTGCCATTTCAGGTTCATTATCAATAAATTTTTGGTAACTTGCACTAACAAGGTTTTTTTCTGAAAAGTTAAGTCTTTGCATAGCGTCTTTAAAGTGTTTCTCTATTGCAAACCAGCCAAATTTCAAATTTGGGAATGATTTGAGTAAGTTAACCCACATGTTAAGCCTTAAATCGGTATCTAATCTGCCTGTAAAAATTACATCGAACTCTATTGGTTGGTTTGTCGGATAGTAGATTTCAGTATTTACGAAATGTGGCATGTAAAATAAGTTAGGGAAATTGTGTTTTTCTATATTGCAAAGGTATTTATCCCAGTAAAAAACAAAATTATCGTGTTGTTTAAGGTGTATTTTAAGTTCTTTGTATCCTTCTCCGGCTGTTGGTTTGTTAATTTCATCACTAAAATAATTTATGGTAGGAAGTGTTAAATTGTTATCTTTTTTTAGTTTAATTCCTGCAAAATCATAACCTACGAGATAATCAAACTTATTTAGGTTAATAATATTTTTAAAATCATCTTTAGATTGAAAAAGTTCATCAAAAACTGTGACTTTGCAGTTATTTTGCAAAAAGCCATCAATTATGCTTGATATGGTAAGTCTGCCACCTATGCTGTGAGGCAAGCTTATTAATACAGATTTATAGTAGTCAGAGTAATAGTTGTTCATATTGTGTTAAATTGATTAAAAAAAACCGCTTCAGTTATTTGAAGCGGTTAATAAGTGTCTTTTCCCTCTAAAAATTATTCAGCAGGAACAGCTTCCGCTTCAGCTTCAGCCTCTTTCGCGGCTGCTGCTGCAGCTTCTTCGGCTGCTTTCGCTGCTTCTTTTTCAGCTTCTAACTTAGCAAGAGCTTTTTTAGATAGCTTTTTCTCAGTTTTTTGTTCATAAATAAGTTTACCTTCATCATTAGATTTATTAATGAGGTAAGCTACTGTTTCAGATGGTTGAGCACCTTTTTTAATCCAGTCTAACGCTGCAGCTTTATTTAAGCTTAAATCTTTAGTTTTTGGATTGTAATGTCCAAGTTCTTGAATCGGAGCACCTTCTCGACGGCTAGATGAGTTGATAACTACAATTCTATAGAACGGGTTTTTCTTTGAGCCCAATCTTTTTAATCTGATTTTTACCATTTTAATTTTCTCCTTAAGGTTTTACTATTAAAACCAGCCGCAATCTTAACTCTACCCAGGATTTTATGATGGCTTTTACTTTAATTCTAATTTTTTGTGGTTTACTAGGTTTTTAAAATTCCTGCCAATCATTTTGTTTCCTTGAGGATGGGTAGGTGTTAAGCTTGTTATTATATAAACACAAGCATAATTTTTAATCAAGTATTTATTATAGTCTTTTTTATTGAAAATATTGTGGCATGTTGATTTTTTTTCTGAGTTTGAAAATATTGCTTTGTCAACAAAAATTAAATGATTTTGTTACTTAAATTCATTAAATTTGCTTCATTAAGTTTGTAAAAGTTAATTTTATTCAGTTGAGGACAGGGAATGCGTTAATTGTAAAAATTTTTTATAAAAATTTTCTTGAATATACTCTATAAAAGAGTATTATATAGAAACTTAGTTGAGAGCAGAATTGCATTGGGAAGAAAGGAGTGATGGCTGTAGCTGTTCTAAGTTGGGGATTATGTTAAAAAATGACTTAAACTAACATAGATAAACAGAAAAGAGAAAAAGAAAAGAGTGGAGTGCATAAAGCACAATTTAAGACAGACTATTAAAAATAAAAAAATTATGTTATTAATCTTGGAGAGATTATTAGAGGGAAAAGTTAAGTTAACTAAAGTTGTCCGGCAGAGCCGGGCTTTTTTTTTGCAGTTTCTTAATTTTTTCCGGAGCCGGATAAAAATATTTCTTTCATTAGTTTGCAATAAATTGTCATGTTTTCTTTAGCATTTTCAATGTCTTTTACTAAAGTTTTAATATCATTTATCGTTTGTTCTTCTCTTTCAAAATCTCTGTACATTTTTTGTTCCTTTAACACATAATCCTTGTTGATATTTAATTCGGTTTTTTGGAAAGTCAACTTTATGTTTTCTCTTTGTTTTTTTACAAAAAGTTACAAGGTAAGTTAGATTTGTTTTATGTAAGAAAGTTTGATAAGCTATAGTAGTAGAAAACATAGCATTGTGGTAAAAGTTAGATGGAAAATACAGAAGTTATAAGATTATTAAAAGAAGCTTTTGAGTTGAAAAGACAATCTAAGTATAAAAAAGCAATGGAGCTTTTGTATAAGGCACTTGTTATAAGTCCGGATAATGTAGATATTTTGACCCAAGTTGCCGATTTACATATTTTGCTTAAAAACCCTACTTCTGCATGTAGTATTTTGGAACGCTTGTTGGAAAAACAACCTGACGATGTTTATGTTGTGGATAGACTTTGTTCTTATTATGTAAGTTCTTTAAATTATGACAAAGCACGTGTTATTTTGTCTAAGTTTATACTTTCTTATCCTTCAAAAAAAGCATATGAAGTTTATTTTGAACATTTGTCTAAGATGAAAGATTTTGAAAAAATTTATGAAACATACTTGGATAAAAGACTTCAGGAGTATAATTCTGTGCTTATAGATAAATTTTATGGAATATCCTTATATTATTTAAACAAATATGACGAGGCACAAAAAATATTTTCCGGAGTATTGAATACTGAAAAATATGATGAAGATTTGATTTTTTATCATGCTCAAAATCTATATAAGCTTGGAAAGACGGAAGATGCTTATTCTTTACTTTTAAAGTATATAGGTTCAACTAAGTCTCACAAAATTTTAAATCTTTTTGGCGAAATAGAGTTGGATAAAACTCATTATGAGCAGGCTATAAATATGTTTTCTGCTGCAGTAAAGTTGAAGTATGATGGGCTTTATTTCTATAATTTAGGTACGGCTTATTTTCTGAATGGGCAGTTGAAAGAAGCTAAAATGTTTTATACAAAAGCTGTTTCTGCTTCTTTTGAAATTAAAGAATACAGATATGCTTTGGCTTATGTTCATTATAAGCTTGGTGATTTAGTAAAATCCAGTCAAATAATAGATGAAATTCTTAATTCCTATCCGGACTTTAGAGAAGCATTAATATTGAAAGTAAACATTTATTATGATCAACAAAAGTATTATCAAGCAGAAAAAGCTTTAAGTGAGCTTAAAAGCAAAAAGCCTGAGTCTGATATAGAATATCTTGAATTAGAAGCAAAAATTGCTAAGGCTTTATATAGGTATGAGCAAGCACAGAATGCATATGAAAAATTGGTTGATTTAAAACCTGAGTCTGCGGATTATAAGTATGAATTGGCAAGACTCTATTTTGATGCTTTGAAATATGAAAACGCTGCTCAGTTACTTATAAATATTATTGTTAATAAACCACAATATGTTAATGCATATGTTTTAATTTCAAAAATATATGTAAAAATGCATGATTTTAAAAATGTTGTAACTATGGCAGAAAAAGCTATTGAATTGGATTTAAATAATGAAGAAGCATTTTATTTAAAAGCTTTAGGATATACAGGTTTGGGAAATATAGATAAAGCTATCGAGACTTGTAAAATGCTTTTGGCTTATAATCCTCATAAAGTTGAAGTTTATGCACTTTTAGGTGCTTGTTATACTGAAAAAAATGATTATGAAACTGCTATAAATTATTATAATGAGGCAGTTATATTAGACTCTAAAAATGCGGAATATTTTTTGAATCTGGCAATACTGTATAATAAATTAAATAATAAAAAAGAAGAACTTAGATATTTATATATGGCGCATGTCTTAAAACCTAATAATATCGAAACAGTTCAACGCCTTGTTGAGGCTTATGTAGAGGATAAAAACTATAAGTTAGCAATTAAGCTTCTGGGTACTCAAATAGAAAATACTACTGATTTTAATCGTAAGCAAGAATTAAAGAATAATATGGATGAACTTGAAAAAAAATATAAAAATTCAACAAATAAATTAAAATATTATTTATGGAAAGCGTTTAAAATCTAATTACCAGTTTTGTGCACCATATTTGTTCCAAGGTTGTATTTGTTCAAGCAGGTTGGCTATTTTTTCTGCGGCAGTTGTTTCTTTTGCGACAAGTGTATTTTTGTCAAGCAAGGAGAGCATGTGTATTTCTTCTTTTATTTTTCGAACAAGATGTTTTTGTTTTTCTCTTTCCCAAAATAGCCAACCAGTATATCCGCATTCTATTGGGTATTCGTCCCATACACTTATTGGACCACGAAAATCATTAGGTGTGATTTCAGAAGTGTTTAGATTTTCCCCATCTATAATAGGCATGCATCTTCCGCAATGCAGGCAAAGTCTGCCTGGCCTAAAGGCTTTTTTTTGAAGACTTTCGAAATCAAGATTTTTCATAATGTCATTTTAATTTATTTTTTTGTAAGAATGTAATTTTACATATTTCTTAATAAATAAAAATTTATTAATGTAAACAATTGTAAAAGGCTTTAAAAGCTTAAATACAAAGAGTTTATAGAATTTTGTTAATTTGGTGCCTAAAGTTTAAAAACTAAATGGTCGATGAACTGAACATAGTAAACATGTCATTCAATAAGGAGAAAAAAATGAACGTGAACAGAATCGATCCTGAGGTAATAAGGGCGCAAGCAAATAGTTTACTTCAGAATAAGCAAAAAGTCGATTTGGGAAAGGAAGATTTAGAAGTTCTTTGGCAGAATGCTAAATTAACCAGTGATTCGGCACTTTTTGAAAACGTCTCTGACGAGGACGGTCTAGCGATGTTTGATATATTAGATAATGAAGGTAATACGGCAGAAACGTCATATAAGCTTCTGTTGAACTGGTTAAAAGATTATAGCGGACTAGGAAATACAACTCCAGGCGGAACAGAAGAACCCGGCGGAACTGAAGAACCAGGCGGGGCAGAAGAACCAGGCGGAGCAGAAGAACCCGGAGGTACAGAAGAACCAGGCGGAACAGAAGAACCCGGCGGAGCAGAAGAACCCGGAGGTACAGAAGAACCAGGCGGAACAGAAGAACCAGGCGGGGCAGAAGAACCCGGCGGAGCAGAAGAACCCGGCGGAACAGAAGAACCCGGCGGAACAGAAGAACCAGGCGGAGCAGAAGAACCTGGCAGTGCTACGGTTGATAGACAATTTATGCAGTTAGGTCCTAATGATACTCAAACACTTGAAGTTAATGGAAAGTCATATACTATTGAAAATGCTTCCAAAACAGTTAATAATTTCTTCTATTATGTTAAAAATGATCAATTAGTCATAGAAGGAAGTGATTTAAAAGTTACAGCTGGTGATAATGCAGATGTAGTTGATAGTTTAAAGTTTATGGGTAATAGAAATACTATCAATATGGGACTCGGTGATGATATTATTGACATTGAAGGCGACATGAATATGATTTATGGCGGCGATGCTAATGACTTTATTAAAATTAAGGGTGATTATAATACAGCTGATCTCGATGATGGTGATGATGTAGTTTGGATGAATGGTAATAATAATACTGCTATGGGACAGAAAGGTGCAGATAATTTCTTTGCTATAGGTAATGAAAATACATTCTTTGGACAAGATGGTATAGACAGCTCTTATTATAATGAAACACAAGGAATTGGTCATGAATTTCGTGTTGAAAACAAATTGGATGTTGATGATGACAGTGTTAAAAACTTTGAAGATTGGGTAAATGGAAAAACTGACGATGGACCTCCATATACTAATCTTCCGGAAGCTCTTGATGGACACGAAGTTCGTGCATATGATGATGACACATATACTGATAAATATGAAGAAGAACCATTTTATTATACAGAATATCGTGACATAGCTTATCGTGAGCTTGATGCATTAACTTCAGAAAATAAAGTAACAGGTGAAGGTTCTGTTATTAGGTATGATGAAGATGGTGCAGAAAACCAAAATATTAATATAGCTAAAGACGGATCAGTAACAGTAAAAGAGGCTGATAAAACAACAACAATTGCCGCAGAAGATGTACAATATGTCGATAAAGAAGGTAATGTTGTAGAAAATCCCGGTGCGCTTTCAGATATTCTTGAAAAATTGGCTACTGGACAGTTAAGTGTACGTTCGTTGAAACAAGACGTGTCGTCAGATGAGTTGCCAACAAGTGATCAATTAAAAGAACTTTCTGAATCTTATGCGGCTTCAATTATAGATGGTCTTAAAGAAGCAGGTGATAAGTACGTTAATGCTTTGGAAAATGATGATCCGAGTGACGATTATGAAGCTGAGGTGTTATACAACCAAACTGTTGCTATATTGAATAATAAGCAGTCAATCGTTGTAAATAACGGATTCTCTCTTGTAGATAAAGCAATTGATACTTATGATGCAGCTTCAAATAAAGATGATAGTTACTATACACAAATGCATGATCTTATTATGAGAGCATTTGAAGCAAATAGAAATTATTTCTTAAATACTGATAATGAAAAAGATGCAGAACTTCAAGAAGAAGCTAAAATAGCTAATGAAGAGTTGGAAAAATTACTTCAGCAATAACAGTAAATGTCAAATAAACACATAGAAACAGCCTATAATATTAGGCTGTTTCTTTTTGTTGAAAAAGTTTGGTAAAGAAATGTAACAAAAATAATAAATTATGCAATTTTTTATTGATTATATACTTTATATATATGTAAGACATAACGATAATAAAAAGAAATATATAAGAGATAATTTTCACACTAACTAACTTCCTAACCTTCCCTTCCTATTAAAAGCATTGCTCCTTATTGGAGCTTTTTTTTTGTGAAAATATTGTTATTTTGTTATTGCAACCATTTTTTCAATAGGAATTATTGCTTTTTGAGCAATATTTTCATTTACTTTAACTTCATTTGTTTCGTTTTGGAGCGAGTATAGAACATCTTCTAGTTTGTGTAGTTTCATATCAGGGCAACAGGCTTTTGGTGAAACTAATATAAATTCTTTTTCAGGATAGTCTCTTTTTAGTCTATCAACTACGCCTTTTTCGGTTACAATAATAAATTCTTTTTTGTCGCTTTTGATTGTGTAATTAATAATTTGAGTTGTAGAACCTATAAAATCGCCAAGAGCAGTTACTTCTTGTTGGCATTCCGGATGCACAAGGACTTTAGCTTTAGGGTGTAGTTTTTTTGCATTTAGTATATCTTCAGTTGTAATGCTGTAATGTATAGGGCAGTATCCAGGGTAGGTTATAACTTCGACATCAGGTAAATTTTTTGCAACCCAAGAACCTAAGTATTTGTCTGGTAAGAATAAAACTTTTTTTGAATTTAGGCTTTTAACAACATTTATTGCATTTGAACTTGTGCAGCATATGTCGACTTCACTTTTTACTTCTGCTGTGGAGTTTATATAACATACAGTTGGAGTATTTGGGTTTTGAGATTTAAATTCTCTTAGTTTTTGCAAGTTGAGCATATCTGCCATTTTGCAACCTGAGTTTATGTTTGGAATTAAAACTTTTTTATTAGGGGACAAAATTTTTGCTGTTTCTGCCATAAAGTACACACCTAGAAAAACAATTATATTGGCATCTGTTTTTGCTGCAAGTTGGCTTAAGCCTAAAGAATCACCTACGTAATCTGCAACCTCATCTACTTCAAGATTTTGGTAGCAGTGAGCAAGTATTATTGCGTTTTTTTCTTTTTTTAATTTTTTTATTTTTTCTATTAATTCTTTTTTTGTATTTTCATGCATAATTCATGCCTTATTTGAATTTCTTTAGATATAGTTTACCAGAAGCATGACAGATTTTATACAAAACTTAATTAATTTGTACAAAGATTTAAAATAAATTACTATGTTATAAAGAGGTAATTGTCAAAAAATGAGTATAGATAATAGAATTATTGTAGTAGATGATGATAATATAGTAACGCAGGCATTGAAAATGCTTTTGTCATTAGAGGGGTTTAGTAATGTACTGTTTTTTAATAGCCCATTTGATGCTTTAGATAGTTTGAAGAAAGAAAAACCGGATTTGATAATATCTGATTTTTTAATGCCAAAGATGAACGGTATTGAGTTTTTAACAGAGGCAAAAAAGATTTATGATGATTTAACGATGATACTTCTTACAGGATATGCGGACAAGGAAAATGCTATTAAAGCTATTAATGAGGTAGGAATATATCGCTATTTAGAAAAACCATGGGACAATGATGATCTTGTAATGAATATAAAAAATGCACTTGAGCGTTCAGACCTTATGTCTCAATTAAAAGAGAAAATATTGCAACTGGAGTCTGCAAAAAAGCAGTTGGAGAATTATGCACACTCTTTAGAAGATATGGTGGCAAAAAGGACTCAAGAGCTTGTTGAGTCAAACAATAAATTATTTGCAATTATTAATTATTGTGCAGATGGTATAGTTATATTTTCGCCTAATGGTGTAATAGAATCAATCAACCCTTCTGGTGAAAATCTTGTGGGTGCTGCACAAAAGATGCTTGTTGGAGATTCAATTTTTAATATTTTTATTCCTGAACGAGGTAAACTGGACAAGTCGGTTTTGGATGGTGAAAAAGAACAGCTGCTTAGAGATTGTTATATTGAAAATAGAGTCAATGGAAAGAAAATTCCCGTAGAAGTTAGTATTTCTCCGGTTTATGACGAAGCAGAAAAAGTTTTGAGATTTGTTTCGATTGTTCGCGATGAAAGTGTTCAAAAAGATATGGATCGTTTACGCGATGATTTTATAGCTACGTTAACTCATGATTTGCGAACTCCTCTTTTGGCAACAATACAGACCTTAAGCTTTTTTATAGATGGGGCATTGGGAGAGTTAGATGAGCGTCAAAAATTTTTCTTGTCTACAATGAAAAAGAGTAATGAGGATATTTTAGGGTTGGTTAATGCTTTATTGGAGGTTTACAAATATGAATCAGGCACATTAAATTTATGTAAGACAAAATTTAATTTAAATGATTTTTTGGAGCAGTGTAAGACAGAAATTGAAAATTTAGCAGAAAAGAAAAAGGTTGATTTGAGCTTAAATCTTAGTTTAACTAAAGGTGAGTCAATATGTGCTGATAAGAATGAAATTAAGAGAGTAGTTTTTAATTTGCTTGGAAATGCAATTAATCATAATCCAGAGGGAACCAAAGTTGTTTTAAGTTCATTTGTTCAGAAAAATGATTTAGTAATTAGCGTAAAAGATAATGGTGCAGGAATACCTAAATCAGACATTCCTAAAATGTTTAAGCGGTTTTCTCAAGGGACAAGCGAAAAACGATCTGTAGGAACCGGACTGGGATTATATTTGTCGAGGCAAATAGTAGAGGCGCATGGCGGAAAAATATGGTTAGAGACAGATAAAGGTAAGGGAACAGAGTTTTTATTTCTTATACCGGAAGCTGTGTGTGAAACGAAGTTGCCAGAAAGTAGGAAAATAAGTTATAATTAACTTAAAGGGATAAAAATGAGCGATATAAAAGTTTTACTTATAGAGGATCATACAATGACAAGAATGGGTTTGTCATTGGTTTTAGGTCAAGCTGACGGGATAACGCTGGTTGGTGAAGCAGAGGATGGTCAAAAAGGTGTTGAGTTGGCAAAGACTTTGATTCCGGATGTAATTTTAATGGATATAGGTCTGCCTATTATTGATGGGATTGAAGCAACAAGGCTTATTAGAGAAGCGGGATTAAATTCTAAAATACTTATGTTTACCTCTCGAGATAGTGAGGAAGATGTTTTTGCATCTTTGGCGTCAGGTGCAGACGGGTATGTTATGAAAGGAATAAATCCCGAGCAGTTGCAAAATGCTATTAAGGCTGTTAATGAAGGCACAGCGTGGCTTGATCCGGCAGTTGCTAAGTTAGTTTTATCTAATGTTCAAAGACAAAATAAATCTGTAGAAAAAAATGGCGTAGATGTAACAAAGATTAACGCATATGGGCTTACAGAAAGAGAATTAGATGTTTTGGAACTTATTGTTGACGGACTTACTAATGTGCAGATTGCAGAAAAGTTAGTTATTGCGAAAGCTACAGCAAAGGCGCATGTTCATAATATATTGCAGAAGCTGTATGCTGAAAATCGAACCCAAGCTACAATAACTGCACTTAAAGAGGGACTTGTTTAAATGAAGTTTCGTTTAATTTTTTTGCTTGGCTTGGCATTGTTTTTTTTGAGTGCAAATTTTGGAGGAATAAAGGCTATTTCAGCCCCGGTTGTGAAGCGTGATTTTTTTTCTGATGTTGTAAAAAACGTGCAGAGGGGACCGGATATTGATATGTCTAATGCTAATTTTCAAGGACTTTTGGAAAATGAAGCTGCAGAAAAGTCTCTTGCGCAGGATGAATTTGAGCGAGAAATGATTTTGGCTATACAAAATCTTAATGCTAAAACGCATATGACTAAAAAAGAAAAAAAGGAATTTCGTTCTGTTTATCGTCCTATGCCTAAAACAGTTGATGAATATAAGGTGATGTCAAAGGACATAAAGCGCGCAGAACGCCAAAATGCAAAACCTGTTGCTCCTCAAGATGCTAAACTTGTAAAGATTGATGAGCCAAGGTTTGTGCTTGTAAAATATAATTCACCGCCTGGGATAAGAAATATTGATTTAAGAAATTTAAGAGATAAGCGTGCGATTAATTCTATTGGTGTTGTATCGCCGAAGAAAGACAAGCTTGCATATACAGCGGTTTATTATGAAGGTTATAATGATAAAGTTTCGAGTGAAGTGTATTATATTCCTCTTGATACATCAAAACCGCTTAAAGCTGCGGTTAAAACAGCTTCATTAGTTAATCGGACGCCTGTTAAGTTGCTTCAAACAGGCATGAGTGAGGAATACCCTACTTTGTTTAGGACTTTGACTGTCGTGGATTGGTCTGAAGATGGAACAAAAATTGCAGTTAAAGAGCGGATTGGCTCGTCAACTTTTGGAATTTGGCAAACCAACCTTTGGGTTTATGATTTGAATGATAATACTTCAAAACAGCTTGTAGAAGTTCGTGATGCTGTTAAATATTGGTGGAAAAAAAATAGAAAGGTAAATCTTGATGATTATAGATGGGATATAATTCCTCTCGGATGGGATGAAGTTAATAAGGATAGAATTGTAGTTTGTGCATATGCTTATACCAAGGACAGAAGTTCAAAATTTTTAGGAATGTTTTCTGTGGACTCAAAAGGAAATAACTCTCAGTTAATTTCCATAAATCCAATGTCAGTAAAAATTAGTGCAAATGGATTAATGCTTAAAGCAGTTCCTACGGCCTTTTAGTTTAATTTAAGTTGTTTGCGTTATGTTTATTGTTTAAATGAAACAAATTTAAAATTGGGTTTATTGTAATGTGACTTACTTGAGGTGCAAGTATTGCAAGTCCAATTACTGAACCAAGGATAGCACTAAGTTCATCAGCACCCTTTACTATACTGTAAGCGTTCTTTTTTGAAGTATTATTTGCAAGCTCTTTTTTAAGTTTTTCACTTAGTATTTTATAATTTTTAGGTTTATGTAGTTCTGTAATTCTTTCTTCTAAAGGAAGAGCGCTTAATTTTTTGTAAGTGGAAAATTCATTAAGAGTTCTAAAGCGTTTAAACGCTTCTTTATTTTTAAATACAACATTTTTAAAGAATTGAAAACCGCCTTTTCTAAATACAGGTAGAACCAAACCCAAGTATATTGCAAGACAAGTAAGTTGATAGATAAGTTCTTTTGCAGCTGCATATTTTTTTGTTTCAGGGGTAATGTTTTTGTCCATTAATATAAAAGCAGGTCTTCCTGTAGCTTTTAAGCCTGTTTCTATGCTCATTGCGGTTCTTGTGCTTTGAGCTATGTTAACAAGAGTGTTATTTGTTAATATATTTGAAATAGCAGGTAACATTATTGTCCACCTCCTATTTTTAAATTAGAGTTGTAGATGTTTGCAAAATTTTTATATGTGTTAAGTTTGTTTAATTGAGGTTTTTGTAAATTAGTTTTATTTATTACAGCTTTTTCTTGAGGAATATTTATATCCAAAAATTTTGGATTCTTGTATTTGCTTTTAAGAATAAGAAGGTTTTTAGGCGGATGTTCTTTTAAAAAATCCATAATGGGGGTAATCATAACAGAACAAACTGCCGGAATAACGACTAAAGCAGCAACACAAACTCCTAAGAAAGAGAGTGTTTTTGCGGCTTTTTCAGTATTTTTGGGGAGTTTTTTACAGATTAATGGAGCAGCAATATTTTTTGCTGCCCAAGCTGTTCCGAGATAACATGGAATAGCTATAGCTTCTGTTAATCCTTCTCTCAATGCGGTATATTTTTTTGTCTCGTGATCTTGATGTTTGTCCATCATTGTAAACATAGGTCGAAATATGCCTTTTGCTGTTGCGACAGCTACTACGGCATAAGATGCGTCATTATTTTTGCCTAAAGCATAACACAATTGTTCGATAAGAGATCTTGATTTACTCATTGCAACTATTTAAAAACCAAACATTTAATAATTTGCTATTTGTAACAAATATTTTTATACAAACAGGGTAATAATTGCAAGAATTAATTTAAAATTATAAAATGAACAAATGTGGAGGGCAGAAGGTTGTGAAAAGCTTTCTAAAGATATTATTTTTTTTAATTTTTATTATTGTATTGTTGGGAATTTATTTTAAATTTCAGTGTTCGGCGTTAGCTTTAGATTTGGTATATCCTAAAAAAAATAATATGTCTGTAAATGCGAAATCAACATATTTAATAGGAAATATAGGTAGCAATAAGTATTTAAAAATTAATGGAACAGAAGTAAAAACATATAAAGGCGGTGCTTTTGTATATGTGGCTGCGTTGGATTTTGGTGAAAACAATTTTGAAATTAGTTCAATTGGTGACAATGGAAAAGAAACAAAAGTTTTATATGTAATAAAAAGGCCCCCAAAAAACAAATCGGTGCTTGGGAAAAATAAAGATGATTCGGACTCTAAAATTGAATTGTTTAATGATTTTATTTGTGCAAGGGTGACAAAAGATGGTTCGCCTTTAAGACTAAAAGCAGATGTTAATTCAAATAGAGTAGCTCATTTGCTCAAAGATACAAGTCTATTTTTAGATGCCAGTATGGGGGATTATTATAGAGTTTATATTGACAAAAATACAAAATATTGGATTAAGAAAAATTATTTTGCAGAAGATTCACATGTGAGTGAGCCTTTGAAATATAGAATAAGAGACTTTAAATACTCGAAAGATAAAGAGTATGAATATTTTGCTTTTCATTTAGGTGAGGTTTTACCTTATGTAATAAGAGAAACAGAGTCCGGGCTTGATATAAAGATTTTTTATGTTGAAAATATTCCTGTGGGCTTGCAGGAAGTTGCATCAAACCTTAATTTGTCAAATAATGTATTAAGTTTTAGTTTGCCTTATGAAAAATTATGGGGCTATGATTTTGTATATAAAAATTCCAAAATGATATTAAAAGTAAGGCAACCTATAAAAGCAGATACTCATTATCCTTTGAAAAACATTGTTGTAGCTTTAGATCCGGGGCATGGAGGAGTTGAAAGTGGGGCAGTAGGTCCGACAAGGATTAAAGAATCGGATATTGTTTTGGATATTGCACAGAAAGTAAAAAAAATATTAATTAAAGAAGGTGCAAAACCGTTTTTGACTCGAAATTCAGATAAGACGATGGATTTGTACGATAGGGTACAATTAATTAAAAAACGTAACGCATTGTTTTCTATAAGTATTCATGCGAATGCACTACCGGATGGGAACAATCCATATGAGAAGTACGGAACGAGTGTATATTATTATTATCCAGAAGCAAAGGAATTTGCAGACATTCTTAAACGACGGATAATCAATAACATAAAAACTCGAGATGATGGAACCAATTATGCGAGTTATGTTTTAACCAGGGTATCTTCATCTCTGTCCGTACTGGTTGAAGTTGCATACATGATTAATCCCGAGGATTATGAAAAGCTTACAGATGAAAATTTTAGGCAAGATATAGCGCAAGGCATTGTTGATGGTATGAAAGAGTATATGAATTCTTCTATTCCTAAATAGATTACCAACAAGAGCCTATAGAACCGGCAGCACAAGTTTTCCCGTCTACCCATATGGCGTATTCAAGTTCTGCATTTTTAAAGCTGGTATTTTTTATTATTGCACCAGATAGAACAGCTTCTTCCAAGTCTGAATTATCAAAAATAGTGTTTGTTAAATTTGCATTTTTAAAATTGGCTTTTTCAACATCTGCACCACTAAAATTAGCTCCGGTTAGATTTGATTTTTCAAAGTTTGCTTCTTCAAGTTCTGCGTTTGAGAAATTATATCCGCTTAAATTTTTGCCTGCAAAATTGTATCCTTCGTAGTTTTTTCCGTTATGGTTTTTTTGTTTGATGTTAAAAAAATCTTCAGCATTAACAGGTATAAGGAAAAAAGATGCGATTATAAGTATAATAAGAGTTTTAAATGTTAGATTCATAGTTGTTCCTCCTTGTCTTTTTTTATAAAATCAAAAATATTTCCAACATATTGGGATACAGATATAGTGAACGCAAGTCTGTCATCGTTGCTATTAGGAATCATTATTGCTGTTGTGATAGATGTTTTTGGATTCGGTCTGATTTTAAAACCGGCGGATAATGCACTTCCATTGTCAGAGCGAGACATCCAGTCTGCAACTAGTCGGAGTTTATTTGGTATTATTGTTTGGTCAATTCCAAGCAAAGCACCTGTCATGTTTGGCATTGATTCATCTCCCATAACATACATACCTGCTGTTATTGTGGTTCTCGTTTTTTTTATAAGATATGAGCCGTGAGAATATATCATGCTGCTGGGGGTATTCCCGTCTGTTAAATTCGGTGAAATTCTGCCGCCAATAGTAAAACGTGTTGCTTTTTTAATTTTAAAGACTTTTTTTGTTGCAATATCTAGTTTTACGCTGGTTCTGTCATCTAAAGATGTTCCAACCCCAAAAGATGTTTCAGTGTCTTTTCCTGTTCCAACAATTATTGATGGGGTTAAGGAGATAAATGAATCATGCCAAGGGGTAAAACGATTAGATTCTTTGAGGATAATTTCACCACCCGGAAGTACATCTGACGATGGTACTGTTATAATATTTTGCTGCGATAATGCGCATAGCCCGGTCAGATATATCGCTATTAGGACTAAAAAAACCAACTTATTCATTTACTTATTATTGTCTTAAAGTTGCTAAAATATCAAGTACTATCTCATATTTTTTGCATATGGAAAGAATTATTATTTTATGAGTTTATTTTAAAAATTTATTGCAAAATATTTGTTAATTTGCTCGGAGGTTTTAAAAATGCTATATTATAGTAAAATAAGAGGAAATGGAGTGAAAATGTTAACAATAGATAAGGTAAAAGATGCAGCAAATGTTCTTAGTGAGGCAATAAGAAAAACAGATTTAATATATGCTTCTGCATTACCAAACCATGCAAAGATTTATTTAAAAGCAGAAAATTTGCAAATAACAGGATCGTTTAAGGTTCGAGGTGCATATTATAAGATATCACAACTTTCAGAAGAACAAAAAAATAAGGGAATTATAGCTTGTTCTGCCGGGAACCATGCACAAGGGGTTGCCTTGGCTGCTCAGAGAAATAATATTAAAGCGACAATATTTATTCCAAGCACAGCACCTATTTCTAAAATTGAAGCAACAAGAAAATTTGGCGCAGAAATAAAACTTGTAGATGGAGTTTATGATGATGCATATAACGAAGCGGTGAAGTTTCAAAAAGAAACCGGGGCAGAGTTTATCCATCCTTTTGATGACGAGGATGTTATAGCAGGACAAGGGACAATTGCACTTGAGCTTTTGGAACAGTTGCCTCAAATTGATGCAGTAATTGTTCCTATAGGCGGTGGAGGGCTTATCTCAGGGATTGCGTATGTGATAAAGCAGTTGAAGCCCGAATGTAAAGTTTATGGAGTTCAAGCTGCAGGTGCGGGTAGTATGTATCATTCAATTGAATGCAGAAAACGAACCGAATTATCTCGAGTGTCTACTTTTGCAGATGGCACAGCAGTTAAGATGCCGGGAGTAAACACTTTTGATTATTGTAATAAGTATGTTGATAAAATTGAGCTTGTTAATGATGATGAAGTGGCTACTGCTATTTTAGAATTGTTAGAAAGACAAAAACTTATTGCTGAGGGGGCAGGCGCACTTAGTGTTGCAGGTGCTATATTTAATAAATTCCCTATAGAAGGAAAAAACACTGTTTGTGTTGTTTCTGGTGGAAATATTGATGTTAATATTTTGTCTCGAGTTATTAATCGCGGACTTTTAAAAACAGGTAGACTTTCTGATATAACGATTGAACTTTTGGATAAGCCGGGTCAATTAAAAGAAGTATCTCAAATTATTGCCGAACATGGCGCAAATGTTATTAGAGTAAGACATAACCAAGGCGGTGAAAATACAGATATTAATGATTGTTTTTTGAAAATATCTATGGAAACAAAAAATCTGCGACATGTCTGTGAAATTAAAAGAGCTTTGCAAAATTCAGGTTATCGGGTGATAAGTGAATATAGCAGAGTAGAACCAAAGGAGTAAAATTATGAATAAAATTATATTGACTGATAAAGCCCCCTCACCAATTGGACCTTATTCTCAAGCATATTTAACAGGTAATACGTTATATTGCTCCGGACAAATTGCAATTGATCCGATTTTAGGTGAGTTTGTTGGAGGAACAATTGAAAATCAAACTCATAAATGCTGTGAAAATGTTGGAGCTTTGTTGGCAGCAGCAGGTTTTAGCTTTAAAGATGTTGTTAAAACCACTTGTTTTCTTGTAAATATGAGTGATTTTGTAAAGTTTAATGATATATATGGCAGTTATTTTGTTTCAAATCCTGCAAGATCTTGTGTTGCGGTAAAAGAGTTGCCAAAAGGAGCTCTTGTTGAAATAGAAGTAGTTGCGGTCAAGTGAGCTAGGGAAAATTTAAGATTGCATTTTATTACGTAATCTTACTATGTCTTGTTTGATATTTTTACAGAGAATGTTAAATTCCCGTTCTTTTCCTGAGGTTTTTAACCAATTTTCAAACATTTCTATAAATTTTTCACCTTTTATGACCTTAACAGGGCTATTTAAGAATTCTTCAGTATATGATTTTATAAATGGCGCAGCGAAGTCTGCAATTTTGTTTGCAATACTCATTCCTGTATTTGAATATGTTTCGATGTCTTTTTTAATATTAGACTTGTAAAGATCAAATACTTGACCGTTAGGATTTACGCATAAATACTTTGTTTTAGAGCCAAGCCCAAAGGTTGTTATTGCCTTAAATATTTTTTCAGTGTTTGCTTCCAAATCACTGCTTACTCCGTCTGTGTGACAGCCGTAGAGCTTTTCTTCTATACTATAACCACCGTAAGTGACAACAATTGAGCTGATAAGAGATTCTATTGTTATTCTTCCATTAGTTTCTGAGGGTTTGTTAAAAGTAAGACCTGCAGCATTTCCTCTTGAATCATTGACAATAAGATCCAGGACTTTAATTGGTCTTTTGGAAATAGTTTCTTCATTTCCAAATATTTTATCCATAATTACAAGATTAATTGCATGACCTGCTTCATGAGATATGGTAGTTTTTTTCTCAAATTCTGTATTTTCTGAGTCGTTGCTTATACCAACCATTGCTTCCAATTTTGCATTGTTTAGGTCATCTGTTGTTATAAATTTGTTAATTCTGCCCAGATAGAGAGTTTTTCTAAAAGCTCTTTTAATAATATCTGCGAGTTCAGCCCCGGAAAAACCTGAGGTTGTTTTGGCTAATTTTTTAAGTATTTCATTCTTTTTTTCTTCAGTTTCAAAAGGTTTATCCTTTGCGTTAATTTTTAATATTTCAAACCTTGCTTTTTCACTAAAGCGAGGGTCATCTATTTTAAATTCGAGGTCAATGCGCCCTTTTCTAAAGGCGGAGTCGAGCATATCTTTTCTATTAGTTGCCATTATAGTAATAATTTTTATTTCATCGTTTTCTTTAGCTTTGACGCCGTCCATCTCACAAAGAAGAGCATTAAGAGTGGTATCTCTTTCAGAGTTTGAGTGGTTTCCGCGAGCTGCACCAACTGCGTCAACTTCATCAATAAAAACGATAGCAGTTTTAGAAGGATGAGCTTGTGCCAGAGATCTTGCTTCTTGATACAGTTTTCTTACGTTTAAAGCACCGGAACCGACATATAGCTCAGTAAAGCTGCTTCCCTCTGTAGATATAAACGGCACTCCTGCCTCTCCGGCTATAGCTGTAGCTAAAAGAGTTTTCCCTGTCCCTGGTGGACCATATAAAATGATGCCTCCTGGCTTGTCGCTATTTTTGACATTTGGATTTTTAAGAATTGATAATAATTCATTTTCAATTTGATGTTTTACATTAAACATTCCACCAATATCAGAAAATCTTGTTTTAACTTCGTTATAAACTCTATAGTTTTCGCTTTTTGTTACTTTTTTATTTATATCTTGACATTTGTTGGGGTTTTCGTTGTTTAGTGGATTTAGTCTGTTACTTTTGTTTTCTTGGTACTTTATGGCTTTTGATTGAAAATGATCAGCCATTGATACCATTCCTTTAGAAATCAAGTAGTCATATTGGGTAGTATAGGTGTTGGAATCATTTATGCTTGGAGATTTTAGGTTAAAAAATCTTTTTCTTAGTCTCAAATCAGGAAATTTGTCTACAAAAGAAAGGATATCATCCGCTAAAGCAATTTCGTTGTTATCTATAGCTTTGATGAATGCGGAGCTTTCAGGAGAGCTAAGGTTGCCAAGTAAAAATTGTCCTTGTTGATCGTAGTTTGTGTATGATTTAACGAATTGCCAGATTTTTACGGCTATTTCAGGATTAATAGTTATTGCGCATTCAAATGGGGTCATTGGGTCTATTCCGCCCATTGACGGTTCAATTAAGAATTTAGCTTTTACTCGGTCATTTTCATTCTGTAATTTTTGGAATAATTGGTCTGCCTTTTTGCTGTTTTCAGTTTGAGCATCACGATTATAAAGAATCTGTTCTAAGCTTGAAATGTAGAAATCTATTCTTTCATTATCAATTTCCATGTTTCTTTTGAAGGAAATTATTGTTTGATTTTGTGGGTAAAGTTTTTTGTTAAAGGTGTTGTTTATTGCAGATATATTCATTTTGTCCTCAGTTTTTGTTATACAAAAACTCAACAAAAAGAAATTTGTTGTATTGTTTAAATTTTGTTACATTTAGTTATTTCGAATATATTCTGTATAAAAACGAAAAACCTCCATGCTATCGGAAAACCATTGTGGAGAAAGTCCAGCTTTTATTTTTAGGTTAGACATAAAGTCATACTTGTTAGGTAGTTGTTCCCATACAGATGGAAGGTAAACTGCTTGATGATTTTTGTCTTTTATAATTATTCCGTCTTTAAAGGGGGTAATTTTTTCCATAAGATTTGCTTCATCAGAAAATTGTATTTTTTCTGGTGTGCTCAATAGAGAGATTGATATGGAAAGTTGATTAAACTCATCTGGTGAAAGAGGGTTAAATCTGGTATCATTGAATGCCGCATCGCTTGCGTGAAGAACGATATCATTTATAAGCGGTTGATATGCAATTATAGAACCAATACAACCTCTAAGTTTGTTATTTATTTGTAGTGTTACAAAAGAGGCTCCTTTTTCATTAAGTACCGGTGGAATATTTGATAGCTGAACTTCTTTTTTATTAAATTTACTTTGTATACTGATTTTGCATAAGTTAATCAGATAATTTGAAAAATATTTTTTAATAAATTCATTTTTTTTGCCTTCATATAAAAGCCAGGCTCCGTACCCTACGACTCTGCTTTTGTCGTTTGTTGAGGCTGAAGAATTTGTAAGACCTATTCTAATTAATGAAAAATTGTTTTTTTTAGAAAAGCTGTTTATAGCACAGATACCGGCAGAACCGCAAGCTTGAAGCGGGTGAAGATTCTTTGTCCCGACATCTTCAATCATTTCTGCGGTGATAGCATCTATTTTTTTAGCTTCTGTGTCTGGGTGAAAATGACTTAAGTCACTTGAGATTATAAAGGCGTTATTTGTATCTTGGTAGTATTTTTCTATTATTTTTTCAACAAAATTTTGTAAATTATAGCTTATTAGTATAGGAATTATTTTTATATCTGTATCTTTGTAATAGTGTTGAAGAAACGGAAGTTGTACTTCTATTGAATGTTCTTTTTCAAAAGCTTGGTTATAAAATAGGCAGTTGAAGAATGTTTTTAACTCTTCATTTATAGATTTATTAATTGGAATATTGCCAAGTGGTGTTTGAAAATAATCATAGTCCGCAATTACAGGTTGTGAGAGAGCTTCGTGATGAGATGGCGCTATGATAAATATGTTTTTTATGTTTTTATCCAAATACTCAAACCCTTCACTTGCGAGTTGTCCGGAATATAAATAACCGGCATGAGGTACAATTATTGCTCTTGTTGTAATTGTGTAAGTCTTCTTATTTTTATTTTTGAATGTTTCAAGGGTTTCAGACAGCTCTTTGGAATTAATTGGGTAAAACATTCCTGCAACGTTTGAAAATTTAGTTCTTTGCATATAATAAAAACCTATTTAAAAATTTCACTTAAACCATTATAATATATTTTATGAAATATCAAAATAAATTGGGTGAAAAAACGCAATGTACTGTTTGTCCGCGTAATTGTATTTTAAAAGAGAATCAGCGTGGTTTCTGTCATGTTCGTCAAAATGTTGGCGGAGATATAATTTTAACCTCGCATGGGTATAATACAGGTCTTGCTATTGACCCTATAGAAAAAAAACCTTTGTATCATTTTTATCCTTCAAGTAAAGTTTTATCGTTTGGTACTGTTGGTTGTAATTTGGGGTGTAAATTTTGCCAGAATTGGCAGACATCCAAATCTAAAATAGAGCCTCAACGGCTTAATAAAGCGACTCCAGAGCAAATTGTGCAGCTTGCTAAGGCTCATAAGTGTAAAAGCGTTGCTTTTACTTATAATGAACCAACTATTTTTTTAGAATATGTAATTGAAACTGCCAAAGCTTGTAAAGAAAATGGGATATTAACGGTAGCTGTTACTGATGGATATATAAATAAATTGCCAAGATTAGAGTTTTTTAAATATATTGATGCCGTAAATATTGATTTAAAGGCTTTTACCGAAAAATTCTATAAGAGTAATTGCCTTGCTTCTTTAGCGCCGGTTTTAGAAACAATAAAATATGTTTGTAATGAAACAAATACTTGGTTAGAACTTACTACATTACTTATTGAGGGAGAAAATGATAATGAAACTGAACTAAATTTAGAATGTGAATGGATTGTTGAAAATCTTAATGATAAAGTGCCGTTACATTTTAGTGCATTTCATCCGGCGTATAAATTTAATCAAAAAACAGCCACTCAAATTTCTACTTTATTTAAAGCAATTGATATTGCAAAATCAAAAGGAATAAAATATGTATATGCAGGAAATGTTTCAAATGTAAAGACTTCCAGTACATATTGTTCAAATTGCAATAAACCTCTTATTGTCAGAATGGGACATTTTCTTGTAGATTATAATCTTGACGATAATGGCTGTTGTAAGTATTGTGCTACAAAGTGCGACGGATATTTTGACGTCTTATAATAAGGTTTTTGGTGTATAATTAATGTGTTATCAATAGTAGAGGTGAAATAAGTTGAAGAGGATATTAATAACAGGAGGAGCAGGTTTTATAGGAAGTCATTTGTGCGAAAGACTTTTAAATGATGGACATGATGTTATGTGTTTAGATAACTTTTTTACGGGCTCGAAAGACAATATTAGACATCTTATTGCTCATGATCATTTTGAATTGGTTCGTCATGATATAACAAAAGAGTATTTTGCAGAGGTTGATCAGATATATAATCTTGCTTGTCCGGCAAGTCCGCCTCATTATCAGTATAATCCTATAAAAACAATAAAGACTTCTGTTATAGGGATGATTAATATGCTTGGACTTGCCAAAAGATGCAAGGCAACAATTTTGCAAGCCTCAACAAGTGAAGTATATGGAGACCCTCAAGTTCATCCTCAAATTGAAAGCTATTGGGGGAATGTTAATCCTATTGGTATAAGAAGTTGTTATGATGAGGGTAAACGATGTGCGGAAACTCTTGTAATGGATTATCATCGTCAAAATAACGTTGATACAAGGATTGTTCGAATTTTTAATACTTATGGACCTAATATGGATTTGTATGATGGAAGAGTTGTCTCAAATTGTATTGTTCAGGCGTTGAAAGGTGAAAATATTACAGTTTATGGAGATGGTTTACAGACAAGAAGTTTTTGTTATGTGGATGATTTGGTAGATGGACTTGTTAAAATGATGGAAAATAAACAAGGTTTTATAGGACCGGTTAATCTTGGTAATCCATCTGAGCGGACAATTCTTAATCTTGCGGAACTTATTATAAAACTAACTAATTCAAAGTCAAAAATATCATTTTTGCCGCTGCCTCAAGATGATCCAACACAGCGGAAACCTAATATTGAGCTTGCAAAAAAAGAACTTGATTGGACTCCAAAAATAGAAATCGAAGATGGATTGATGAAAACTATAGAATATTTTGATAAAAAATTAAGAGGACTAATATGAAGATTTGCGTTGTTGGAACAGGATATGTTGGGCTTGTAGTTGGGGCTTGTCTTGCAGAAATGGGTAACTGTGTTACTTGCGTAGATAAAGACAAATCAAAGTTGGAAAAATTGCATAGAGGGGTTATTCCTATTTTTGAGCCGGGTTTAGAGGAATTAATTTTACAAAACGTTCAAGAGAAAAGACTTTTTTTTACAGATAATATTGGAACAGCTCTAAAAAAAGCATTAGTCTGTTTTATTGCGGTTGGAACACCTCAAGCAGAAGACGGTTCTGCGGATTTGAGTGCGGTTTATTCTGTAGCTGAGGAAATAGGAAAAAACATTGAAAATTATACTGTAGTTGTTGATAAGTCTACTGTTCCTGTAGGAACTGCTGAGAAAGTTACTGAAATTATTAAAAAGTATGCAAAATGTGAATTTGATGTTGTTTCTAATCCTGAGTTTTTGAAACAAGGTGCAGCGGTGGAAGATTTTTTAAAACCGGATCGAGTTGTTATTGGGTCAAATTCTCCAAAATCTACTCAAATAATGCAAGATTTGTATTCCCCATTTTTACGAACAGGAAATCCTGTAATTATAATGGATGTTAAATCTGCAGAAATGACAAAATACGCAGCAAATTCTTTTTTGGCAGTAAAAATTTCTTTTGCAAATGAAATAGCAAATATTTGTGAAAAAGTAGGGGCGGATGCTGAAATGGTAAGAATAGGCATGTGCTCTGATAAGAGAATTGGTTCAAAATTTTTATTTCCAGGGCTCGGATATGGTGGAAGTTGTTTTCCAAAAGATGTTAAAGCAATGATTAAAACAGCAAAGGATTATGGATGTGGGTCTAATCTTTTGGATGCAGCCGATTATGTTAATAAAAAACAACGAGAGCTGTTTATAAGTAAAATTATTAAACGATTTGGGGAAAATCTTACAGGTGTAACTTTTGGAGTGTGGGGGTTGGCTTTTAAGCCAAAGACAAATGATATGCGAG
This sequence comes from uncultured bacterium, assembly GCA_949284985.1. Taxonomy (GTDB): domain Bacteria; phylum Cyanobacteriota; class Vampirovibrionia; order Gastranaerophilales; family Gastranaerophilaceae; genus RGIG2134. Next base: position 38,970 of record CASDWY010000021.1, read on the forward strand.
AAGCCCCGTCTATTACTATAGTTAACGCTCTTCTTGAACGTGGAGCTAAAATTCAAGCTTATGACCCAAAAGCTTTTGAGTCTGCAATGTTGATTTTTGGTGATAAGATTGAGTATATGAAAAATTCATACGAGGCTCTAAAGGATGCAGATTGTTTGCTTTTATTGACTGAGTGGAATGAGTTTAGAAGACCTGATTTTGAAAAAATATCAGCTTTAATGCGCCAACTAATAATTTTCGATGGTAGAAACCAGTTTGATGCGAAAAAGTTAAAAAGCCGCGGATTTGAATATTATTGCGTTGGTAAATCTGCTTAAATATAACAAGTTAAATTAAATAATAATATATTTTAACTTTTGTATTTTATTAAAACGGTGGATTTAGCATGACTTTGTAGGCACTATTGATAATATCATCTATACTGGTATATTTGGGAAACCAATATAAAATTTCCTGTGCGAGAGTATTTGAAGCTATAAGTTGTGGTGGGTCACCTTCTCTTCTGTCTGTGTATAATACTGGAATTTCTTTTCCTGTTACTCTTTGTGCAGATTGAATAATTTCGTTAACAGAAGTTCCTATTCCTGTCCCAAGATTTAATCTATAGCTTTTATTTTCAGCGAATAATTTTTCTATAGCTAAAATATGAGCATCAGCCAAGTCCTCTACATGGATGTAATCTCTTATGCAGGTACCGTCAGGAGTATTATAATCATTTCCAAATACATTAATAAACTCTCTTTTTCCTAATGCAGTTTCTAAAACAATTGGAATAAGATGTGTTTCAGGGTTATGTTTTTCCATTAGTTGACCGTCTTTGTCCGCCCCGGCAGCGTTAAAATATCTTAGACAAATAGATTTAAGCCCATAAGCCTTATCATAGTTTTCCATAACTTTTTCTATCATAAACTTTGTCCAACCGTAAGGATTTATAGGGTTTTGAGGATGCTGCTCGTCTAAAGGAGAGTATTGAGGGTTTCCATATGTTGCACAGGTGCTTGAAAATACAATATTTTTTACATTATTTTCTAGCATACAGTCTAAAACATTAATTGTATTGATTAAATTATTTTGATAATATTTTTGCGGATTTTTTACACTTTCACCCACTGCTGCAAAAGCTGCAAAATGAATAACCGCATCAATTTTATGTTTTTTAAATATGGAATTAAGTTCTATTTTATTTCCAATATCAATTTGATAAAATTCTTTAGCTAAAACAGCGGCTTTATGTCCCAGTATTAAGTTATCAATTACAATGGGATTATAACCTTTAATTAAAAGTTTTTTAACTGTATGAGAACCTATGTATCCGGCTCCGCCAAGTACAAGTATATTTTTCATATTAAAATATTAACACAAATATTTTAAATATTGCTTTTGTTGTTTAATGATATATAATTAAACAAGATACTAGGGCATCATAGGAGATTTAAGGTTGTCTATTACTTTAGAAAAAAAACAATGTTTAATTGCAGGTGACGGTGAACTTCCTGTTTTAATGGCAGAAGCAGCAGTAAAAAACGGTTGTGAGGTAGTTGCTATATCATTATCTTCAGATAATAGACGTGAGTTATCAAAAGTTTGTTCGAAAGTATATAATTATGGACCTGGTGAAATTTTAAAAATAAAAAAAGTACTTGTAGAAGAAGATATTAAACAGTTAACGTTTATTGGTAAAGTTCACAAAGGCATGCTTCTTAGACGACCTAAACTTGATTCGGAAGCAATTAAGCTTCTTAAAGAAACAACAAGACTGAATGATGATGCAATAATGTTAACCCTTGTTGATCAGTTGGAGCAAATGGGGATTACAGTGCTTGATCAAACTATTTTTATAAAGAATTTGATGGTTCCGCATGGTGTTCTTGGCGCATTAAAACCGACTGCAGAACAAATTGAAGATGTAGATTATGGTTTTTGGCTTGCCAAAGAAATGGGCAAACTAGATGTCGGACAATCTGTTGTTATAAAAAATAAAATGATTATGGCGGTTGAAGCAATAGAGGGAACCGACAAGTGCATAGAGAGGGGCTGCAAAATTGCTCATGGTAAAGGGGTTACAATTGTTAAAGTAGCTAAGCCTACTCAAGATACTCGTTTTGATATTCCAACAGTTGGATTGCAAACGTTAAAAATTATGAAAAAATATGGCGCAAATTTGATTGCTTTAGAGGCAGGAGAAACAATTATTGTTGATCAGAAAAAAATGGTTGAGTTTGCGGATAAAAATAACATTGTTATAATGGCTGTATGAAGAAACTTTTTATTATTACTGGTGAATATTCCGGAGATAAGCATGCATCTGATATAGTCTGCGAAATGCAGGCAAAATCTAGTGATTGGCATATTGAGGCTATTGGTGGAGATAATCTGAAAGCCTTGGGGATAAAGCTTTTTTCTGATCATTCCAAGATGGCTTCTGTTGGGTTTTCTATAAAGATGCTATGGGAACATATTAATTTAGGTAAAAAAACGGTTAAATATTTAAAGGAATACAAGCCGGATGTTGTTTTGCTGGTTGATTATGGCGGCTTTAATTTGAATATTTCAAAAGTTATAAAAAAGCAGTTGCCACAGACAAAAATCATGTATTTTATTCCGCCTCAAATTTGGGCATCTCGAAAATGGAGGATAAATACAGTAAAAAAGTGTATTGATAAAGTTTTTTGTATTTTTCCTTTTGAAAAAAAACTTTATAGTGAAAATGGTATTGATTGTGAATTTGTTGGGCATCCGCTAGTACATCAAATTCCTAGAGGGGCTGATAAACAAAAATTTTTTGAAAAATATCAGCTTGATATAAATAAAAAACTTGTATCTATTTTCCCCGGAAGTAGAGTGTTTGAAGTAAAAAATTTGTTAAGAACATTTGTAAAAGCTTCAGAAATTGTATTGAATTCTTTGCCGAGTACGCAGTTTGTTATTGCATTGGCGCCTAATTTAAAAGCGGATATAATAAAGAAATTTTTGCCGAAAGATTGTGATATTCAGATTATCCAAAATGAAAATTATTCTCTTTTAGAATTGTCGGATAGTTTAATTTTGGCATCAGGGACTGTTGCGCTTGAGGCTGCGTTGTACAATACTCCAATGCTTATAAGCTATAAAGGTCCGCAAGTGCTCTATTGGATATATTTGCTTGTCAGATGTATAAAACGTGTATCTTTACCAAATATTATTATGCATAAAAGTATTATTCGGGAGCTTATACAGAAGTATTCAAATCCTAATGCGGTTGCGCAAGAGACAATCAAAATACTTACAGACAATTCTTATAGAGAAACAATGATTAAAAGTTTGTCTGAAGTTGAAAGTCATCTTTCTACCTTAAAACCGGCTGAGGTGGTAGCAGAAAATCTTTTAAATTTGAAATAAATACTTGAAATTTTCTTTTGCTTATAGTTCAATAAAAAAGGACTGAAACTAAGAAACTAATTAAGATATTTTATGTAGGTTTTGGTAGAAGTTTTGTAAAATTTATTGACAATAAAGATATTATTAAAATGGCTGAGTAGCTCAGTTGGTGAGAGCGTGCGGCTCATACCCGCAAGGTCGACAGTTCGAATCTGTCCTCAGCTATTTTTTTGCAGGGTTTATCATTTTTTATTTAAGTACTTGGTTTTGTAAAAATACTCTTTAATGTTAAAAAAAATATACATAAATATCGGGTAATATATTTTTTTTTGTGTTTGTGCTATTATCCCTTTATTGTTATTTCAAATAATGTTTAGTAAAATAGTAATTTAGTTGATTTTGCGAAGAATTTAGGATGTTAGAGCAAAAAAAAATAGGGATACCGAGGGCAATTTCATATTATAATAATTATCCGTTTTACTACGGTTTTTTTAGTGAGTTGGGCTTTGAGGTTATACTTTCTGATAAAACAACGACCGGTCTTATTAATAATGGGAGCGAGTGTGTGGTATCAGATACTTGTTTACCGATAAAAGTTTATGTAGGACATGTGCTTAATTTGTTGGATAAAGGCTGTGATACAATTTTTGTTCCATCTTTACAATCTACGGCGCATAAGATAAATAATTGTAGTAAAGTTCGTGGGTTGCCAGAAATTATTAGAAATGTTGTAAATCGAAGATTTAATATGATAGAGCCAACTTTAGACAAAACAGAGGGGATTGGAATAAAAGAGTTTTGTAAAGATATAGCAAACCAATTAAAAATATATGACAACGATATAATTAATCTTGCAATGAAAAAAGGCTGGCAAATGTATGATAACTTTGTTCAGATGGCAAAATCAGGAATATCCCATCAAGAAGCAATGCAAAATGCAATATCAGGCAAGTTTAGTTTAAAAAATATAGATGTAGTAAAACCATTGTCTGTAGTAATTATGGGGCATGGATATAATCTTTTTGATGAAAGAATATCAATGAACATTCTTAAAAAGCTTGAAAAAATGGGTGTAAAAGTATATACAGGATTAAATGTATCCAGAGAGGAAGCAATGGATGCAATTCAAGATATTGGAGAAATTCAATATTGGGCAAATGAATTGGATCTAACTGGCGCTGCAGCATATTATATGCAAAAAAGAAAAGTGGATGGAATTATAGCTTTGTCGGCGTTTGGTTGTGGGCCTGACTCTTTGATGGTTGATGAAATTCAATATCACGCAAAAAATAAGAATATTCCAATGATTGTCTTAACAATAGACGAACATACAGGAGAAGCTGGTTTTATAACAAGATTAGAGGCTTTTGTGGATATGTTGATTCGTAAAAAAAGGAAATTAATAGCTGAGAAGGCAAATTTAAAACATATGCCTGAAAAAATTAATCAAAATAAAGAGCAGGTATTTTTGACAAGAGCATAGTATAATGATGAATTTTGGGGATAAAAAAGGTTATAAATATTTGGGGGGAATTCATGTTCATTCAAAATATTCGGATGGAACAGGGGATATATATGCAATTACGAGGGCAGCTAAAAAAGCAGGTTTGGATTGGATAATAGTTACTGATCATAACAATTTTGATATACAAGAAGGTATTATAAATGGTATATATGTAATTAGAGGTCTAGAAATATCTCCAGTTAACAGTAATCATTATCTGGCTTTGGGTATCGACAAAATAATTGATTATAACCAAGAACCGCAAAAATTTGTGGATGAAGTAAGAGAACAAGGTGGAGTAGGTTTTGCTGCACATCCTGATGAGTCAAATAATCGTAAAAATAAATATTCTCCTATAAAGTGGATGGATAAAGCGGTTGTTCCTGATGGGATTGAGATTTGGAATTGGTTTTCGGTATGGGCTGATAATTATGTAGATAAAAATATTTTTGCGCAAGCATATGCTTTCTTTTTTAAGCACAAGTTGATTACTAAACCTCAAACAGAAACTTTATCTTGGTGGGATGGATTAAATAATAAATCAAACGAAATTATTCCTGCAATTGGAAGTATTGATGTTCATGCGTTAAAAATTGATAAGTATATTTTCCCTGTAACTATTTTCCCTTACAAGGATATGTTTAAAACAATAACCAATGTTATCACTTTAAAAAAAGAATTATCCAAAGACTTTTTAATTGCAAAAAAACAAATATTGGAAGCAATTAGGCTTGGAAACAATTTTATAGTAAACAGAAAAATGACAAAAGTCATTCCACAAGTTATGATCTCTAATTCTAAAGAAACTGTATATGCAGGAGAGTCTATAGAGCTTGATGAAGATACATATGTTCGTGTTAAGTTTGGCAAAGAATTTGAGGTAAGGTTAATTTGTAATGGTGAGGTCATATGGGAAAACAAAACAAAAGAGGCAGAAATACCGCTTTGTAAAAAGGGTAAATTTAGAGTAGAAGCGAAATTAAATAAGCTTGGATATGCATATTCAAATCCTATAGTTGTGAGGTAAAAACTAAAGAAAATGCAAGCTAAGGTGTCAAAGGAAATACAATTGAATAAGTATTCACAAATGGATGACAATATAAAAGCAAAAGATAGGATTATTGCATGGCCTAGAATGGGAAGAATAGATATTCCATTGAAAGCACTTCTGTTAACCTTAGGAGCTAAAGTCGTTATTCCTCCAGCTAACAGTAAAGAGACATTAGAGTTGGGGGTTAAGAATAGTATTGAAGGAATTTGCTTGCCTTATAAATTGAATTTAGCTAATTATATAATGGCATTGGAAAGCGGAGCAAATACGTTAATGATGTTTCAAGCTCCGGGGTCTTGTAGATTAGGGAATTATACAAAAATGGCACAGAAAACTCTTAAAAAGATGGGATATGAGTTTGATATGGTCATTTTTGATATGTATAAAAGTAAAATGAAACAGACACTTCAAGCTTTCTGGCATGTTACAAGATGTATAAACCCATTCAAATATTATAAAGCGTTTAGCTTAGGTTTTAACAAATTTTTTGCTATAGATGAAGCAGAAAAGCAAATGTTTTATTATAGACCCCGAGAAATACGTAAAGGTGAGGCAGAAAAATATTATAATAAATGGTTAAAAATTATTGATGAAACTAATACAATAATGGGTGCAAAAACTCTTGTAAAAAAAATTAAAAAAGATTTTAAAAATATTGAAATAGATGGAAAAAAGAATGTGCCTGTAGTATACTTGTTAGGTGAATTTTTTGTATTATTAGATCCGTATACAAATCAAAATGTAGAGAAAGTACTTGGAGAAATGGGGATAGAAGTTCAAAGGCAAATTATGTTTAGCGGATGGTTAGAGCATGTTTTAAAACCTTCAATTTTTTATAATAAAGAATCGCACAGAGAAAGATGTGTTAGATATGCTAAAAAATACATGAAAAGGGCAATAGGAGGAGAATGTATAGAAACAATAGGAGATACAGTATATGCAGCTCAAAACGGAGTAGATGGAGTTATTCATCTTATGCCGTTTTCGTGTATGCCGGAAATTGTTTCACAAAATATTTTGTCTAAAGTTTCAAAGGAAGAAGATATACCTGTTATAACGTTGGTTTTAGATGAACAGACAGGGAAAGCCGGTTATATAACAAGAATTGAGGCATTTGTAGATTTAGTGAAAAGGAAAAAGTATAAAAACCAAAATAAGAATTTGAGAGAAAGGACTACAGTTTAAATGATTAAGGAATCTCGTAATAAAATGACGTTAGATCGTCTTAAATACTATAAGCATTTGGGTGGAGGAGCTATAGAATGTTTAATAAGCAGATTCTCTAAAACTCCAAAGCCATTATGTTTTTCGCTTATGGTTACAAGTCAATGTAATTGTAATTGTGATTTTTGTTTTTGGAAACATAAAAAAGAAAATGATGATATGTCATGTGAAGAAATTTGCAGATTATTAACAGAGGCAGGACAAATAGGTTATATGGACTCTATTTTGTGGGGTGGAGAACCTCTTTTGAGACAAGATTTTACTGAGATTTGTAAAGCTTCTCATGATGCCGGACTTTATACAAAAATTGCCACTAATGGTTATTTTTTGGAAACAAATCCAGGTTTTGGGAAATACACTGATTTGATGTTCGTTTCGTTAGACGCTATAGGTAAGGCTCATGATGATATTAGACATATGCCTGGTATTTGTGATAAAGTTATGTCAGGAGTTGAGTATCATAAAATTCATTCTCCTAAGATGAGAATTTATGTTTGTTGTACAGTATCAACACAAACTAATTTTGAACAGATTAAAGAAGTTGCTCAATATTGTAAAGATGCAGATATTTTATTATATTTTACAGTCAATAAGGCAGCTTCAATACCGGAGGAAGCGCAAAATGTTGTAGAAACAGAGCTTGAAAACGAACAATTATCAGAAATGTTTATTAAGATTAAAGAGCTTAAAAAACAAGGTTATCCGATAAGAAATTCATATTATTTTATGGATTATATTATTAATAAGAAGACTTATTATGAATGTCATTGGCCTAGAATAGCCACAGTGATATATTCAAATGGAGATATGCTGAGGTGCTATGATAGAAAGCCTTTTATAAGTGTAAAAGACAGACCATTGAAAGAGGTGATTAAGGATCCGTTATTTATAGAAACAGTTAATAAATGTAAAGATTGTAAACTTGCATGTGTGGGGAACTATGCGCTTGATGCGTCAGGTCTATGGAAAATGGAATGGCCTGCGATAAAGTCATTAATGGAAATTGCTATAACTTAAGGAGAATGTAATGAAAAAACATGTTGTATCGTTAATATTGTTGGCTTTTGTTTTTACGACATTGCCCACAGAAGCCAGGCGATTTGTTTCCCCTGTAGAAAAAGTAAAATTGTGGGCTGAAAAAACAGATCAACAAGTTACCCCTGAGTCTAATCTTTTATATACTGACGAAGTAGAAAAGTACCAAAAAGATACAGACGCATTTACAAGTAAATATAGAGCCGGAGAAAGAAGTTATAAAAGTTCTGATATAAGTACTATAGAAGAGATGTTTAACGGCAAAGATGTTGAAATAACAGGTACAGTATTACGGCAAGTTGGATATGATTTATTTAATGCCTCTTCAGCATCTGCATTATCAACTGCAGGGAAATATGATAATAATTATAAGTTAAGCATAGGTGAAAAAATTACAGCGTATCTTCAAGGCGATTCTGTTGATGTAATGGCAATTTCAGGAGCATCATTGCTTAATCCTATGACGAGCACTTCTGTTGATTCAAAAGGTAATGTCTTTATTCAAGGCATAGGCATGGTGCAAGCAGAAGGAAAAACTGTAGGAGAAGTTGAAAATGCTTTAAATAAATTGGCTTCTTCTAAATATAAAAGTTTAAAGGTTCATCTTAATGTTGCAACAGGACAAGAATTTGCAGTTTTTGTATTCGGACAGGTAAATAAACCTGGTAAGGTTCTTGTAGGCAATAATTCAACTGTATTTGATGTTTTAAATATGGCAGGAGGAGTTAAAAAAACAGGAACTTTAAGAAATATCATATATACAGCAGGTAATTCAAAACCTAGAAATGTAGATTTATACAAAACTATTTTTTCTGGGGAGAATGACAATATTATTGTAAGACCAAATGATAAAATCTTTGTTAATAAAATTGGTAAAGTTGTAGCTATAAAAAATGGGGTTATGGAGCCTGGAATATATGAAATAAAAGATAAAGAAGATATTCAAAAGATAGTAAAATATGCAGGCGGATTTACCCCAACTACCCAAATATCAGAGGTAACTTTGATTGGGTTTAATAAGGAGCAAAGCCAAAAAACTGCTCAAAATATCGAATGGAATAAAGCAAAAAATATTGCATTAAATAGTGGTGATTCCATTGAATTTAGAGAGTTATACAACAATGTAGAAAATATTGTAACAATTCAAGGAAATATAAAGCATCCTGCAACGTATGCTTATACAAATGGAATGAGATTATCAAATATTTTAAGAAACGAAAATGAACTTTTAGAGGAGACATTTTTAAATCAAGCAGTAATTAGGAGAGTTTCAGGCAAGGACAATACAGTAGAGACAATACCAGTCTTTTTAAAGGACTTCTTTAATGGTATTACTGATCCTTTATTACAACCAAGAGATGTAATAACAATTTATAAGAATACGAATTCTCAATTTGTAGATATTTATGGATGTATTAATCAGCCTAAGCATCTTGCATATATTGATGGTTTAACACTGGATGATGTAATGACAGACATTCGTTTTATGGAAACAAATGTAAAAAGAGATGTTCCTGAAGAAGAAAAAGTTTCATATAAGAAAAAATCTAATAATGATGTAATATTGACGGCAGGAACCAGTAATGACAACAGGCTTATTCCGGCAGAAAATGTTGCGGTAGAAATTACTAATGAAAACGGCGATACGACATTATATTATATGTATGATATAATGATTAATTCGGATAGAATTAAAGAAATATCTATTCATCCAAATGACAAAATCTTTTTCCGAACACTGAGAGATAATGAAGCAATTAAATATGTAAAAATTTCCGGTTTTGTGGAACGACCAGGCGTTTATACAAGTATTGCTGGCAAAAGGCTTATTGATATGATTGAAATGGCTGGGGGATTGACTAAAGATGCTGATTTAAGGGGAATAGTTTACAAAAGGTCGAATTTGCAAGGTAAACAAGTAAGTATAGCTCGTAAGAATAATGACAGAGATATTAGATTGTTAGAGGGCAGAGTTGCTAGTGCATACAAAGCAACGGAAACTGATCAACAAAATAAAGTAGAAATGATATCAATGTTAAAAAATGAAGAGAAAGATTTGCAAAAGAGATATAATGGACAAATTGCTTTAAATATTAAGAGCAATGATTTGAAAAAAATAAAAGATATAGATAACATTGAAGTTCAAGATGGAGATGATATATATGTACCTCGAATGAATAACCAAGTAAGTGTTATGGGAGAAGTATATAACGAACAATCCTTTGCATTTAGACGTGGAAGTAATGTTGCTACATATATAAAAGAAGTTGGTGGTTATACACCTAATGCAAATAAGTTTAGAATGTATAAAGTTAGTGTAAATGGTAGAGCAGAAAAGGTGGGGAAATATAGCAGTGTTGATCCCGGAGATGTAATTGTTGTACCGCGTAAAATTGCAGGAAATGATTGGTTAACGCCGGTATGTGATACATTGAGAGGAATAGCTGCGCTTGTAACTAGTGCATTTGTTGTTACGAAAATATAAGGAATTAATAAATGAAAGTACTCATAACAGGTGGATTTGGTTTTATTGGTTCCCATGTAGCAGATGTATTGCTAGAAAATCATATAGATGTTGTTATTATAGATAATTTATCTAGTGGTTCATTAGATAATATCCCTAAATTTAATATGTCGAATTTTTATAAATTTGATATAGAAAAAGATGATATAGAATTTATCTTTGAAAAAGAAAAACCGGATTATTGTATTCATCTTGCGGCGCAAACAAGTGTTGCATATTCATTGAAGCACGCAAAAGAAGATGCAAAGATGAACATTATTAGTTCATTAAAAGTATTAGATTTGTGCAAAAAATATAATATTAAGAAGATTATTACAGCCTCATCAGCAGCGGTTTATGGTGTACCCAAGTATTTGCCAATAGATGAGCTGCATCCAACAGAGCCTATATCTAATTATGGTTTGTCAAAACTTACTATGGAAAAATATATTGAGCTATCAAATATACCATATGTAATATTTAGATTTGCCAATGTTTATGGACCAAGACAAGTTAGTTCAAAAGAAAGTGGCGTTATTGCTATATTTAATGACAAGATGAGTATTAATGAAGAAATTAATATATATGGTGATGGAAATCAAATTAGAGATTTTGTTTATGTTGGAGATATAGCGAATATTTGTTATTATGCGCTCAAAAATGAAGTAGTAGATGAAATAATAAATGTTTCTTGTAACAGAGGTGTTAGTGTAAACGAATTGTATACCAAAATGGAACAAATTTATAACTATTCCAAACAACCTGTATATATGCCTGAAAGAGTTGGAGATATAAGAGATAGTGTATTGGCTAATAGAAAAGCTCGCAACTTGTTTGAAAATTTTACAAATGTTCCATTGGAACAAGGGTTATTAAAACTTAAGAATGGAGACTGTAAAGGAGCGTCAATTAAATGCTAAGAACGTTATCTCGTTCAGTGATTATAATGTTTATGTTTGATATAGTTGTTTTTAGCTTAATTAGCTTTTTAAACTGTCAAATCTTTAATATAGGTGGTGTCGCTCAGCTTGTTGCGGTTGGATTAACTACCTTAATTGGAATTGTTGTCTTGTATTTAAAGGCAAATTATAAAATTAGAGAATTTAATATTAATAGAAAAAATATTTATTTATTGCTTGAGGGGGTTGTAATGGCGCATATTCCTGCTGCCATTATTTTATTCTTTTTATTAACGGCAAAGCAAAATATATTATTTGTCATTACAAATATTGTTATAATATTTGTAATTTTAGAACTTTATAGATTGCTTTTTCATTTATATTTATTCAGATTTAAGCCTAAGAAAAATATATTGATAGTAGGAAGCGATAAAAGAGCGAAGCTTATAGCTGATGAAATTATGAATAAAAAAGCATTAATGATGAAAGTAGCTGGCTTTATTCAAGATCCGCAAAATGATGAAGAAATGATTTTGGATACAAAAATTCCAATCTACGGAAATCTTGATGATTTAAGCAAAATTATTAAAGAAAGCAACATAAATATAGTTATTGTTGCCATTCAAAGACGAATGGAAGAAAACATACTTACAAGATTAAAAACAGACATTCCAAGACGAGTTAAGGTTTATAAGTTGCAAGATTTTTATGAATTAGTGACAGGAAAATATTATATAGACAGAACATCAATAAACGAATTATTTTATACATATATGAATAGACGTTCATTGGGATATGATTTTTGTAAGCGAATATTTGATATTGTTGCTGCGTTAATAATATTATTGATAACTTGTCCTATATTAATATATATAGGAATAAGGGTTAAATGCACAGATGGAGGAGCAGCAATATATACTCAAAACAGAGTTGGACAAGATGGAAAGATTTTTAAAGCATATAAGTTAAGAACAATGTATTTGAATGATTACGTTCCAACGTCGGAAAATCTGTCTAATGCGGATAAGCAAGATAGTGATGATAGAGTAATACCGTTTTGTAAATTTGTAAGAAAAGCGCGTTTTGATGAAATACCGCAAATGATTAATATCTTAAAAGGAGAGATGTCAATTGTAGGGCCCAGAACCGAGTGGGACGATTTAGTGAAAGTATATTCGGAGCAAATACCATATCATAATTGCAGGCACTGGGTTAAAACAGGTTGGACAGGATGGGCGCAGATTAATCAAGGGCATTTGTTTTCGAGTGATGCAGAAGCAGAAAAATTGCAATATGATTTATATTATTTAAAACACAGAAATATATTGTGGGAGATATTTATTCTTGTAAAAGCTGTGTTTTTGGCATTAGGGGGACGACATGGCTAGTATAAAATTTTGGGATAATAGGAATTTTAATAGAAGATATCCAAGGGATTATGGATTTATAAGAACTATGTATATAACACTGTTTTTATACTTAGTTGTATGGCCTGCAGGATTGTTGTTTTATGGTACAAGGATAAAACGAGAAACGGGTCTGGAACGTGGAAAACGATATATTTTTACTTCAAATCATCAATCATATATAGATGCACCATTAATTTCAATGGTAGCAAACAGACCTGTTGCTTATATGGCAAAAGAGGAGCTATTTAGTCATAAAAGCCAGTTAATTCAATTTTTGGTAATAAGCTTAGGTTCTTTTGCAGTAAATAGAGAAAAGCCGGAAAAAGCGACAATGAAAACGATAATTGATATAATTAAGCATACAAAATGGTCAATAGGAATATTTCCCGAAGGTCAGCAGGCTAAGGATACTCATAATTTTGATGAGGTTAAGGGTGGATTTATAAGTATAGCGAAGATGGCGAAAATGGATATAGTACCGATAGCAATTTGTGGTTTTAGCGGATATACAATAATACCATTTAGAAAGAAGATGAAGTTAAAGATGGGGGAACCTATATCGTATAAATTGTCAGAAGATGAGATTTTGCAGAAGTGGAAAGACTTTATGAACAAAGAGGTTAAGGATGTGTAAGAAGAGAATTCTGTATATAACAACATGGTCTGATTTAGGTGGTGTAGCAATTTATCTTTTGGAATTGATAAAGGGGCTTGGTTCCGAAATTGAACCTTATTTTATAATGAATTCGAAAGGTTTTTTATCTGATGAATTGGAAAAATTGGGATTAAAAAATAATATATTTTTTGTTCCTATGACAAATAGTATTTTAGACATAAAAACGCATATTAACTCAAATTTACAGACATTAAGTATTATAGATAAAGTGAAACCGGATATAATTCACTGTAATTCTATGACAGGAGGTATAGTAGGTCGTATTTGCGGTTTTATAAAAAAAGTTCCAGTTATCTTTACTGCACATGGGTGGACTTTTTCTGGAGGATATTCTAAACCTTTAATTGCTTTTTATAAAATATTAGAATTATTTTTAGCTTTATTAACTAAAAAAATAATTTGTGTATCTGAACACGATAGGCAAATAGCATTAAAAGTTATGCCTTTTTTTAAAGATAAGTTGATAATGATACACAATGGAATTTCCGATATTCCAACTGAATTTTGCAAAAGGAATTTTTCTGAAAATGAACTAAAAGTTGTTATGATTACAAGGTTTTCTTGGCCTAAAAATCCAAATGATCTTATACTTGCCGTAAAAGAGCTTAACGATGAGGGTTTAAATATTAAATTGGATTTGTTTGGCTATGGTAAAAAGCAAATAGAAGTTGAAAATTTAATTAAAGAATGTAATTGTCCTAATATTAAGCTAAAAGGCATCGCAAAAAATCCGGAATTAATATTAAAAAATTATGATGTATATGCATTAATAAGTGATAAAGAAGGTCTGCCGATAGGTATAATTGAAGCAATGCGAGCTGGTTTGCCGTTACTTATTTCTGATGTCGGGGGATGTCGTGAACTTATAAAAGATAATGGCTATTTGGTTGAAAAAAGAAATTTAAAAGATTTAAAAGCAAAAATAAGGCTTTTATACGAACAACTTAGTAATTTACCGGTTTTAGGACAAAATAGTAGACATCTTTTTGAAATAGAATTTACATCAAAAAATATGGTAGGAAAAACATTTGCAGTATTGTAGGAACTATGAATTTTATATTATCAGGTAGTAAAGTTTTATATTTTATATTAATATGTAGTCTTGTTACTCTAGTGGCAATTCTGTTTTTCTTTGAGTTTGGTATGTTGGAAAGAGTTTTATTGCCTTTTTTTATAAGTTTATTCTTTTCGTTGGGGATATTTTTTATTTTAAATCTTGTTTGTAAAGATAAATTTTGTTCAAAAATTTATCTTGTATCAGTATTACTCCATTTTATATTCATTTTATTTTGGCAACTTTTTAAATATCATATGCTTGGATATCAGTTACCTACTGAAAATACTTTTAAAGCATTTATTGTAGATAATGATGGGGGACTTTATCATTTATTAGGAGTCTATATATCTCAGCATTATACTATTGAAACCCTGATGGAGAAATTTGCTGGAGGTTGGTTTCCTAAGCTTGTTGGTACGATATATTATGTGCTTGGTATTAATCCATTTCTTGTATCTTGCATAAATGCAATAATATCTGGTTTTACTGCACTGCTTTTGTTTTTAATAGGAAAATTTGTTTTACAAAATAGGGATTATGCTAAAGTATTTTCATTCTTATCCATATTAAATTTTGCGCATATTATCAATACCTCAACTATGATAAGAGATAATTATATAGTTTTATTTATGTATTTATCGATTTTACTGTCTTATTATTTTTATAAAACAAGAACTATTTTATCTTTGTGTTTAACAGCTCTAAGTTTATATTTGCTGTATTTATTGAGACCTTATGCTGCAATAGTAATATTATTAGCAATAATAGTGACGTTTGTTTTTGTAAATTTGAAAGTAAAGACTCAGAATAATACGTTAAAAGTTAATAAATTATCACTTTTATTGATTTTATGTTTACCTTTAATAGTAGCAATATTTGTTTTTATACTGATAAAGTTTTCTGAATTATTTAAAGTCATATCAGTAGAAGATTTGATAGATATTAGAGAGACTGCTTATCAGACAGGTGCAGGAGAAATTCCAATAGACTTTGGTGCATTATATAGTAAATTTTTCTTATTACCATTTATTGTTGGGTATCTATATTTGTTTTTTGCTCCATTTCCTTGGGAGTGGATCTATCCAAGAAGAATGATTTATGTGCCTGATATGTTGATTTTATACTGTTTTTTGCCGTCATTTTTTAAAAATATAAAAAAAGTGTTGATAGAACGAAACTATTTGTTAGTAGTGTCTTTATTCTCAATAATATTTATGTTTAGTATATATTGTATAACACTAGGGAGCACTGGGGCAATTCATCGTTTAAGAGGACCTTTTATTCCGATGATTTATCTTATAGCTTTTTATAGACCAAACCAATTTTTAAGTAAAATAATTAGGCAAATTTCGAACTGGAGAATTATATGAGTAATAAAATAAAAAAAGTAATTTATTATTGCTGGTTTGGCGGTGAAAAATCTCAAGAAGTTTTAAATTGTATAAATAATTGGAAAGAAAAACTTCCTGATTATGAAATAATTGAAATTAATGAGTATAACAAAGAATTATTTAATGTAGAAGAAGAATGCCAAAATAATTTGTGGTTTAAAACAGTTTATGAGAATAAATTATGGGCATTTGTATCTGATTATGCAAGATTAAAAGTTCTTTACGAAAATGGAGGGGTATATTTTGACACAGATATAACAGTGGAAAAAGATATTACTGAATTATTAGAAAAAAATAAATTGGTATTAGGGTGGGAGAATCCAATTGCCTTAAATATTGCGGTAGGAGTTTTTATCACAAGAAATAAAAATTTTCTTTTAAAACAGATGTTAGAGTTTTATGATGAACAAATTTGGAAATCGAAAATTTATACAATACCTCAAATAGTAACGTATGTGATAAAGAAAAATTATAATTTGTTACCTGCTAATCAAATAACTGAAAATGACGATATTTTAATCTTACCGCAAGAGTACTTCTATCCAATACCTATTGGATTGAAAGAAAAAGGTGATTTCATAACTGAGAATACATATACAATTCATTGGTGGGATGCTAGTTGGACAAAATCTAATGTGGATTATTTCTTAAAAAATAAACATCGAATTCCTTTAGAAAAACTATTAAAATATTGTTTCGAAAAAAGAGTTATTTTTGATAATTTATTTTTACAAATAGAAAAGTATTGTCAGTTATATAAAATAAAAGTAAATTTTTACTGGTTTTTTAGATTCAAGTATAAATCAGATTATAAAAATAATAGATGGTTAGTCCTATTTATATTTGGAGTACCATTTAAAATATGGAAAATGTATAAGGGTAATTAAAATGACAATTTAAAAATGATTGAAAGTGAAAGAATTATACCCAAATTATATTTCAACAATTTTGATTTACGTAATAATGTATTAAAGAGTAATAATGTTAAAAAATATAAAAAACTTATGATATAATAAAGAATAATTAAATAATGAGGCATATTTAGAATGAATGAGCAATTTTCTGTTGTTTTAACACTGTATCGACGCCCCTATAACTTGATAGGACAAGTTGAAGCTATATTAGATCAAACAATAAGACCTTCTGAAATATTATTGTTTCAAGATAAAGTAGAAAATGAAATAATAGAGATACCTAGTTCTATAAAAGATAAGTTTGATAATATTAAAATAGCAACAAAAAATGTTGGAGTTTGGGGAAGGTTTGATTTTGCAAGAAGTGCAAAAAATGAACTTATTTTCCTTTTTGATGATGATACTATTCCTGGAAATAAGTGGTTTGAAAATTGTCTTAACGAAATGAAAAAAGAAGAAGCCCTTTATGGAACGAATGGTGTTTTAATGGATAGACCTAAAGATTATCCATTAAAAAATAGTTTTCAACAAATAGGATGGAATGGTCCGAATTTGCACACAGTTCCTGTTGATTTTGTAGGGCATTGCTGGTTTTTCAAAAAAAAGTGGCTTGATTATTTATTTGAAAATACAGAAAATATGCAGGCATATAAAATATGTGCAGAAGATATGACTTTTTCATATAAATTACAACAGTATGGTATAAAAACGCTTGTTCCTCCTCATCCAATGTCAGAGTTACAAATGTGGGGTAATTGTATATTGAATGATACAAATTCTCACACAGATAAAAATGGATTATCTGGAAATAAAGAAAATTTGAAAAAATATAATCTTGCAATGAATGAATTACTAAAAAGTGGCTTTATCCCATTAGTTTCATTTAATTCATTTAAAATTAAAAGATTGAACTCCTTAATCTTATTGTTGAAAAGAATAATTTGGGTAGTAAAATTGTTTTCTAAAAATAAACAAAAACTTCAAAAAATAAAAATTGTATATATTTCTAAAATTATAAATAGATTTTATAACTATGATAAAGGATAAAATGGAAAATAAAGAAAATAAAATCTTAATATTCAATTGTTGGTGGGAAAGAACAAATTATGGGGCCGTATTAACAGCATATGCGCTTCAAACATTTATATCAGAAACTTTAAAATATGATAATAAATTAATTTATAATCCCCCACAGTATAATAAATATTTTAAAAAGTTTAAAGCTTTTGATCTTTTTAAAGATAAATATTTAAAATGTACATCTAAAATAACAACACTAAAACAATTATTTGATTTAAACAGTAATTATAATATCTTTATAACTGGTTCTGATCAGGTATTTAGATACCCTTTTTTAAAGGATATAAATAATGGATATAATCAATATCTTCTGGATTTTGCAAGTATAAATTCTAAAAAAATTTCAATTGCTGCAAGTTTTGGCATAAAAAAAATTGAATTTTTAAGTGAAACTACTCCGCTTATCAGAGAAAAGATGAAACGTTCATTAAAAACATTTGATTTTATTTCTGTTAGAGAAAAAGATGGCGTTGAAATATGCAATGATTTATTTAATATTAATGCAAAATGGATTATTGACCCTGTTTTCTGGCTAGAACTAGATCGTTACAATGCAATTTCTCAAGAATCAGATTTTGATTGCTCAGACAAAATAGTGTCTTATTTTTTTCATAAAACAAAAAAAGATAAAGCTTGTTTCAAAAATATAGAAAAAAAATATGGAATGAAAATTATTGAATTGTATCTGTCTGATAGAAAAATAGAAGATTGGTTAAAGGCAATTAAAAGTTCGAAACTTTTTATAACAAATTCTTTCCATGGTGTATGTTTTGCTATATTATTTAACAAACCTTTTATATGTGTAGTAAATTCTAAATCCGGTATTTCAAGGTATGAATCATTATTTGAAATGCTTGGTATAAAAAATCAATGTATATATTCTTTATCTGAAATCTTAGAAAAAGATTGTATCTTTAAAGTCAATTATAATGAAGTTAATAAAAATATTAATACTGAAGTCAAAAAAGGGCAAAATTTCTTAATAGAAGCAATAGATAGCAAAATAGAATGTTCTGGACAAAAAATTGATAACAAAATTAAAATTTTAGAAAATCAAATTTGTGAGTTAGAAGATAAATTAACATTAAAAAAACTTTTTATAAAAACACTCTGGGAAATATGGGTTAATATTTTTCATTGTTTTCCTTCAATTATACAAGATATTATTCGAATCATAAGGAGAAATGTTGTTAAAAATAGAAAAAAATGAACTATGTACTGGATGCGGAGCATGCAAAAATATCTGTAAACAAAATGCTATATCTATTATTGAGGATGAAGAAGGCTTTCTAAAACCTTTAGTAGATAATGATAAATGCATTAATTGTTCTTTATGCGATAATATTTGTCCAATATTTAATTATAAATCATCTAACACAAAAAATCCCAAATCTTTTTTGTTTATGAATAAAGATAAAATTGAAAAGGAAAAATCTTCAAGTGGTGCGTTTTTTCCCTTGATTGCTAAATATATAATAGAGCAGAACGGTATTGTTTTCGGGGTAATATGGGATGAGAATATAAAGGCAATTCAAGCGAGTGCTCAAAATTTTGATGAATTAGAAAAAATGAGAGGTTCAAAATATGTTCAGGCTGACACAAAGTCCACATTCAAAGAGGTTCAATATTTTTTAGATAATGGAAAGGTTGTTTTATATTCGGGGACGCCCTGCCAAATAGCAGGGCTTAAATCCTTTTTAAAAAAAGATTATCAAAATCTAATAACAATTGATTTAATTTGTCATGGTGTACCATCTAGAAAAATATTTGAATATTATAAAAAGATGTTTTTAAAGCAAAAAAGAGATAATACAAAAATCATAAATATAAATATGCGCCCAAAACCTGTGAAATTTGAATATATTCATTATTGGAAGATAGAGTCATTATTAAAAACTTATAAAATATCTATGCAAAAGAATCCTTTTATTTTGACATTTTTATATAATTTAAATTTAAATAAATCATGTATAAATTGTAGATTTAACTGTTTGCCTAGAGTTGGTGATATAACAATAGGAGATTTTAATGGTGTAGAATATTTCGAAAATAATTTAAAAGTCGAGGATGGAGTTTCTGTTATTCTTTTAAATAATAAAAAAGGTGAGCGTTTTTATGAAGAAATATCAAAACAACAGATATCAAAAGAAGTCCCTTTCGAAAAGGTTGTAAGATATAATTTAAATATAGTAGAGGCAACAAGGACACATGAGAAACGAGATGCTTTTTTTAAAAATTTTTTATTAAAAGAGCAGAGCATGGAATATTTTGCAAAAAGATATATTAAAATATATCCATTTGAAATTATATATATTTATAAAAGATTACCAAATTTTGTGAAAAAGATTATTAAAAAAATATTAGCTAAAAATGATTAAGAACAAAGTTTTATACAATCTATATCCTATATCTTTATATGCAAGGCAGATTGCAGGGTCTTTAATTCTATTTATTATTGCAAGGTATTTGTCTGTGTATGATTTTGGTCTTTTTTCAAGTTACAAAAATGTTGCTGTTTTCTGTTTTATGTTTGCAAATTTGGATTATCATAATTATATTCTTGTTTCTTCTAAAGCAAATGTGAAAGAGGTACAACTCAAAATTTCTTTATTTTTGTTAAATGCTATTTCAATAGGGATTATGATTGCATTAGGTTCAACATTCTTTCATTTGGATAGTCATATATTATTTATACTTGTTGTCATAAGAACGTTCTTTGATGGAACATTCTTTTCTCTTATTTTACCATATTTCCAAGCCACAAAAACTTTTAACACTATTGCTAAAATTAATATTATCTATGCTGTTTGTATTTCAACCATTGCAATTATATCTTATATGTTTAAACTTTCTCTGTATAAATTCTTGTTGCTAAATATATGTCTGGGGTTAATTAATTTTATTCAATGTTCATATTTTGCCCAAATTAATTATTTTCTTGTTTTTAATCATATTAAAAGATTTTGCAAAATGGTAGATAAAAGTATTTGGGCTTATATAGGAGTTAGTATAGCTTCTTTTCTTTACTCTCAACTATCTTCACTTTATGTTTCAACTTTTTTACCAAAAGAACAAGCAGCTTTGTATTTTTCTGCATTTACTATTGCTTCAGTCGTTGGTATACTCATTGCCGCACAAGTACAAAAAATGATGCCTGATCTAATTAATAATAGTATTGAAAATATAAAATTGATACTAAAAAAAAATTTAAAAATAATGTTGATTATTACAGGCGGAGTATTTATGTTTATGCTTTTATTTGGTAAACTTCTTTTATTATTGTTATATGGACAAAATTATTACGGAAATGCTTATCCGGTGCTTTTAATACTAATGTTTGGAAACATTTGTGTAGCAGAAGCAGGAGTCTATGGTGCATATATTACTGCCAGTGGTAATCAAAAAAAGAAAATACCAATGCAATTAGAAGCAACCATTTTAACTATTTTAGGATTAATAGTCTTACACAAATTTGGAATATATGGTGCAGCTCTTTCTTTCTTATTTGCTGCAATATACATTTCCTATAGATATACAAATTTTACCTTAAAATTTATAAATAGTAGTATAGAAAAATAGTCTTATTGATATACTGATAATTTTATTTTACAATCAACTAGTAAAAAAGGAGAGATTAATGCAAAATTATGATTATACGCAAGAATTAGATGAAGAATTGACCATAGATTTGAAGAAAATCTTTTTTGCTCTTTGGAGTAGAAAGACCCTTATTGTAAAGGTTTTTCTTGGGGTTCTAGTTTTCTTTGTGCTTCTTACTTTTGTTTCACCTAAAAAATATAAAGTAGAAGCTGATTTATATATAAACAAAGCTCAAAACTCTAATATGATGGATATTAACCCTTTTGTACTTGAAGAGTTAGGTGCCGGTGGTGGTGGAGTAGCTGCTCTTATGTCTGGTGGTGGCGGGCTTACTAACGAATTAGAACTTATTCAATCGCCTTTAGTTATTGATAGAGTAATAAGAGAGAATAACCTTGTTTATAGAAAGAAATATGGTTTTCTCCCGAACAAAAAAGAAGGCGAATATATCTCAACTGCGGCTTTTTTAGGAAATGGAAAGAATCTTTCTTTTGAAAACAAAAAAGGGACTAATGTTTTAACTATTGAATATAAATCAGGTAATCCCGAATTAGCTTATAATATTGTAAATTCAATAATTACGAATTACATAGCTTTGCATAAAGAATTGCATAGTGAAAAATCAAAATCTGATAAGAAAATTATTGAAAAACAATACAACTTAGCAAGAAAATCCTTTGAGTCTACGGTCAAAAAAACAGACGGGTTACCGGAGCAAGCTTTGGTTTCATCAGGTCAACTTTCGGCTTTGTCTGCTTTTTCGCATTCTGCTCAAAAGGCTTTATCTAATTTAAAAGGGCAAGTCATAAGAGGAGAAAAAGCTAAGTTGGATTTGACTGAAGAAGCCAGCAAGGTAGCTTCTTTATCATCAAAACTTGAGTGGGCAAAAATGGTTGAGGAAATGTCTGATTCATCTAAAGTTCTTGTTTTGAAAGAACCCCAAAAATTAAGAGACTTTGAGTATGCATCGCCAAAGTTGTTAATCAATATTTTATTAGGGATTGTTTTTGGTGTTATTGCCTCATTATTTGCGGTAATTTTTGTTGAGAATACAGATAAAAAACTAACCTATTCAATGCTTGGTGATAATATAATTTATGATGGCGATAATGATTTTACTGATATAAAGGTTCAATTATTAGCTAACAAAGACAATAAAATTGCTTGTGTTTTCTTTGAGGACTTGAATTCATTGTCTGTACAATTAAAAGATTTTTCTAACGTAAGTTTTATTAATGCGGATATTTCATCTGAGTTCGTTGACAAGTTGAGTCAAACAAAAGATGTTATTTTGTTTGCTACAATAAACAAAACAGATTCAAAGTTGTATAAACAAATTAAGCAAATGCTTAGTGAAATGAATAAAACAGTAATTTTAGAAGTTTTGGTGTAAAGGAGATATTATGGGGGCTAAAGTAGAAAAACAAACTACCGTTTGGCAATCGAATTCGATGGGTAGTTTTGATGGAATAAAATTGAAATTTAACAATTTTATTATTGAGCAAACAATTAACTATCTTGGTAAAAATTACAGCAAGGAAAAATTAATCAATCTTGCTAAAATTTTTGAAAAGATTTCCGGTTCAAAAGGAGGAATTAACCACGCAAAAAGAATGCAATGGCTATTTGAAACAGAGCATCCGCATCTTTTTTGGTGGAAAAAGATTTTAACAGAATTACATCCAAATTGCAGAAATAAATGGATTAAAAATTTCTTTGTTAACGGGTACTACGGTGATAACTTGAGAAAACGTTCAGAGTTTAATGCTAAAAACGGTTTTTTCCCGCCTACTGTTTTGTTGGCAAGCATCACGAAAAATTGTAATTTTAACTGTAAAGGCTGCTGGGCTCATGAGTATGATGTAAGAAAAGATTTAACAAAAGAAAAATGGCAGCAAATTTTTAGAGAAGCTCGCGATGAGATGGGCATTCACATATTCCCCATAGTTGGAGGGGAGCCATTCTGTCGTAAGGAGTTTTTGGAACTTGCTGAAGAGTTTAGTGATTGTACATTTATTACTTTTACTAACGGTTCTTTAATTACAGAAGATGTAGTTAAAAAACTGCAAAAATTAG
Organism: uncultured bacterium; assembly: GCA_949284985.1. GTDB lineage: Bacteria > Cyanobacteriota > Vampirovibrionia > Gastranaerophilales > Gastranaerophilaceae > RGIG2134. Next base: position 62,746 of record CASDWY010000021.1, read on the forward strand.
GTAATGTGCAGCCAATGTTTTCTCTTTGGGGCTTGAAAGAAACTAATGATAAGTTCCGAGGAGAGGGTTGTTTTGATATGGTTATGGAAAAAATGGATATGCTCAAAAAGGCTGGTATCTTTTTTGGCGCATCTATTACAGCAACAAGGGACAACTGTGATTCTGTAACATCTGATGATTTTATGAAAATGCTTTCGGATAAAGGTTGTTTATGGAGCTGGTTTTTCCATTATGTGCCTGTAGGTGAAAGTCCTGATGTTGATTTGGTTCCTGATGCAAAACAAAGACAGCAAATCTTAAAAGCTGTATATAACGCAAGAAATACTTTGCCAATGATGACTGTTGATTTTTGGGGAGACGGTCCGGAGATGATGGGATGTATTGCAGGCGGAAGACAGTATATTCATGTAAATCCAAAGGGCGATGTTGAGCCTTGTACTTTTGTTCACTTAGCAACTCACAATGTTAATGATTGTACCTTAACAGAAGCTTTAGCCTCACCGTTTATGCGTGCTATTAGAGATAATATTCCATATGAGGATGGTAATATGCTTCGTCCTTGTATGATTGTAGATAGACCTGAAATGTTGAGAAAATATTATGAAGAGTTTAAGCCTTATGAAACTCATGCTAATGCAGCTGATTATTTAACTAATCCCGAAATTACCTCAAAGATAGATAAATATTCAAAAGACGTAAAAGAAATCTTGGATGAGGATTGGAGAAATAATCTCTGGATGACTATTTTCCCTCTGGAAGGTGAATACTACATAGATAGAGATACTTTCTGTTCAAAAGAAAAACCTATAAATAAATGTAGTGGTCATTGTGCAGGTTGCGGACGGTAGCATGAAAAAAATTGTAGCTGCTTTTACGTTTTTTGTAATTTATACTTTTGTTGTAAATACTTGTCCCGAAGTTACTGCTTGTGATAAGTCATTTTTGCTCTTTTTTCAAGGTATATTAGCAGGATTACCAATAGCTATTCCATTATTGATGGATGAAATTTTGTACGCTACTATGATTATTGTGCCTTATTTAATCGGTGGTTTCTATCTGTTAAAAATAAGAAAAATTAAAGATTTATTTTTATTGTTTTTTATTCCATTAATTTGTTTTTCTTTAAATTCTGTATTTAAGGAGATTATCCAAAGGCCAAGACCACCGTTTGACTTACAACAAGTTATTAAATTAACCAGCTTTAGCTATACGTCTACTCATAGTTTGGTTATGTTTTGCTTGTGGGGTATATGTGTTTATTTTGCATACAAGTATAGTGTATTGAAGTTTACAAAAATATCTATATTAGTATTTGCTTTATTTTGGGTGCTGTTTGTAGGCGCAAGTAGGATGTGGCTAGGTGTGCATTATTTTACGGATGTATTAGGTGCATATATTTTAGGAATGGTGCTTTTAATGATATTTGTTTGTATAAGCAAATCTTTTGAGCGAAAGGATAAATAATGAAAAAAGTTTTGGTTATAGCAAATTTTAATGCCGGGCGAAAGCGAGCTATTAGGCACAAAAAAAAATTACTCAAAATTTTACAACAAAATACAGATTATTATAAGATTGTTTCTATAGAAAATTTTAATCCTAGCGAGATAGAAAATTATGATACAATTGTTGCTATAGGTGGAGATGGTACTGTAAATAGTGTTTTACCTTATATTGTAAATACAGAAAAGACGTTGGGAATAATTCCTACCGGAACTGCTAATCTTTTAGCTGCTAAACTTGGTATCCCTATGAATTACTATAGAGCGTTAAATCGTTTAAAATCAGGAGTTGTGTCACTTATTGACTATATTGATATAAATAATGAGCCATGTATATTAAGATTTGGTTTGGGCTACGATGCAGATATTATTGGAAAGACACCACAGTCTTTAAAGAATAAATTTGGGTATTTTGCGTATTTTGTTGCAGGTATAATTTTTGCACTTAGGTTGTCAAAAAAAGAATATACATTGATATATGATGATAAGTCAAAATCAGTTTCGGCTGCTTGTATAATAGTTGCCAATGCGGCAAATATGTATAGAAAATTTTTTTCTGTAGGAAATAATTGTAAGCTTGATGATGGAAAGATGGATGTGTTTATTTTAAAGACAAATAATCCTATATCTTATTTTATAGAGTTAATTTTTATAGCATTGGGAATTAGAGTCAATTCAAAAAGAGCTGAATATTTTCAAACAGATTGTTTAACAGTTGTAAATGGTTGGAGTGTGAGTCATGTTGACGGTGAAAAGAAAAAGTATAGAGACTATATCAAATTTGAGGTTGTTCCGAAAGCTATAAAAGTTATTTGTTAATTTGTTTGATTTTAAATAATGCGAGTATCTTAATTATTTGATGGATAAGTAAGCAATAATAAATTTTGCATTGTTGCCATTAGTACTTTTGAGTTTTTGGGGTACTATTTCGAGGATTCTTTCGCTAGATGACTGAACAGCTATTAAAACGATGTCTTTCTGTAAGCTTCATTTATGCTTCCTTATATAAAATAAAACTATTTTTATTATATATAAAATTAAAAGTATTTTGTGTATGCTATAATTTAATTACTTAGGTGATTGTATGAAAAGACTTTGGGCATTAATTATTTTTATTATTTGTGGAGGTGTTGTCTTTGCAAATGACGAGTTTTCACCTATAACATTAGAAGATGATTCTGATTATATTTCAAAACCAATTTTAAATAGTGAGCTTAGTTCTGAAAAAATCTTTAAAATGAGTATTACAAAACCCGAATCAAGCTCAGATAGTGAAGTTAAATTTCTTCAATCAACAAATATGTATGAAGCAAAGCAAAAGAGTTTTGTAAGACAAAAGGAGTTTGATGATTTTACACTTGGAATAAAAACAGATACAACAATTCAGACTGATTCGTACAAGGGAGTAAATACATTTTTTACGAAATATAATAGAGATGCTTTTTCTGTTAATACTTCTTATTCTAGTGATTCATCTGCTGCTTTTCAAAAAAGAGTAAATGGTAAGTTGAGTTTTTCCCCGGAATATCGTTTTAATAAAATATTTACGTTGAAAACTGCTCATACAAGTGATTTGTTGAACAAATCACAAAAAAATGAGTTAATATTAAACTTTAAACCTTTAAAAGAAGATAGGTTAAATCTTGATGTTGGGTTAGGGCAAGTTCATTCACAAGTTGATAAAAGAAGTAGACCGCAGCTTAATTTTTCTACTAATATTAAATTTTAAATTATTATTTATAGAGTAGATATAAACAGTTTATTATAGAGAAGTTAATATGTAAAAATATGGAAACATAAATAGGTTAATATTTTTATTGTATAATTTATTTATGTTTTTAAATAGAAGACCAAGAGTTCCATATGAGCAAATAGATATAAAGCCAGGAGATAGGTGTTTGTGTATTGCACCGCATCCAGATGATGAAAGTATTGGTTGCGGAGGGTTGTTGTTGTCTTATCCGGAGTAGTTTGAAGTTGTTGTTTTAACAGATGGATCACTTGGTGGTGTAGGAACAAGAGAAGAAATTACTGAGCGAAGACGCATTGAGTTGAATAATGCAATGGAGTATGCAGGTATAAAGAAGTATTCTAATTTAATGGTACCTGATCGAGAAATGCGTTATAATCTTAATATATTAAAAAAGTTAAAATTAAGTTCATATGATTATGTGTTTGTTCCGAATAAGTATGAAACGCATGTAGATCATTATTGTATTTATAAAAAAGTTAGGGAAATTTTAAGGTGGGCATATAGAACAAAGGTAGTTCAGTACGAGGTCTGGGCAACGCAGCCACGTCCAACGCTTTACTATGATATTTCATTGTTGGCTGAAAAGAAACGAGCGTTTATAGAAAAGTATGAATCGCAGGTTAAGGCAAATAATTATTCAGAAAAAGCATTAGCGTTAAATTGTTATAGAGGGTTAAAAGCAGGCAAAAAATATGTAGAAGCATACACCTATGAAAAATCATTTTTGCAGAGGTTATTTCCAATATTTAGTTTTTCTCGAGAAGAAAATAAAGTAATTATATTTTTGCTAGGACAACGAATAAGTTTACATTTTTAAGTTAAAGAAGTCCAAGGGGTTGAAATTTTATTTTCAGCGTTTAATAATGTTGTGTAAGCGATAATAACGCGGGATGGAGCAGTCTGGTAGCTCGTCGGGCTCATAACCCGAAGGTCGTTGGTTCAAATCCAGCTCCCGCAACCATTTAAGTAAAGAGGGTTTCAAGATTTTTGAACCCCTCTTTTTTAGTGTGTACTTTAATGTCCAGTTTGTTGCCTTAATAATAAAAGTAGGTTGGGCATACTTACCCAATAATACTAAATATTAGCAGTAGGAAGCTGTGTGATGCAGTGTTTTTAAACTGGACTTTATTAGGACTTGGATTTACAAAGGATACTTTTAAATTAGCCTGATGCTTACTCAAATCTAAGAATTTTTACAGTCCAATTAATGTCCAATTTTATCGTTGGGCAGGTATGCCCAACCGACATGTCCATGTGTTCTTTTACAGTTGGGCAGGTATGCCAACTGACATGTCCATGTTGAAATCAAAGACGGTCCTTGGATAGGCGGTGTGGTAATAATTTTACCCGGGGGTACAATAGGAAAAAAATAGTATAATCAGAGCCGGAAGTGTTGTAAGTCGTTCTATCCCTGATAACTGTGTAGCGGTTGGTAATCCTTGTAAACCGATTAAATTTTTTGATGATATAAGAAAGGTTAACAACAAATAAATAAGGAATAAATATTTAACTTGTTGTTTACTACAATGTTTTTACAATATTAAAATTTCAAACAGCGTATTACTTACATTAATTTATATTTTTACGTTTAGAGAAGTAAACTATAAAATTTTCTTTAAATAAATCATATCCTTTAGTTGTTTCCCATCTTCAAAAATTGGATGTGAGTAGTTATCAATAAAAAAATTTTTTATCCGGTGGGTTTCTTGAAAACCACGTTTTTTATAGAATTTCAAGGTATTGTTATTTTCTCCGGTTCCAAGAATTAAATATTTAAAATTTGTTTTATATTTATTACAGACAAAATTAATCAATGCTGAGGCATAGCCTTTATTTTGATACTGCGTATAAGTTGCAAGATTTTTTATTTCAACGGTTTCCTTATCAATCTCCATAACAGCACAG
>CASDWY010000022.1 GCA_949284985.1 uncultured bacterium
ACCTCCATATTCAAATAAAAATATTTAACTAAAAAAGAGAATAAAAATTCACACAAAAAATCAAGCCTCATTATGTGGCTTGAAAAACAACTTGCTAAATCCTTAAAACCCTTGCTACGACTTAGTATCGGGGGGGGGGGGCAAGTTAAATGTACAACAGGAGTGTATTTTAACTTATTAATCGTATTAAAATTAATGTGCATCAAAACTCTCCTGTTTAAGTATTACTTTTTTATTTTACAAAGCTTTTATTCGAAAATCAAGTCTCTTTTTAAGAAAATTTTTTACTTTTTCCCAAGGTTTAAAAGCTCTCTTAGTTTTGTTTTGAGAAGTTTATTTTCATATTCAAGTCTTTCAATATATTGAAGATTTTGATTTTCTTTTGAAAGAAATGCTGGTTCATTTTCATTGTTGTTAAAGTTTAGCACAAATCTTCTTTTACTTTCTTGTTTTAGTAAAAGTATTTTGTCAGTATCGTTTCTTGTTACAAGATTAAGGTCAACCAGTATTGAAGCAAATCCTTTTTTTACGTTTGCCATTTCATTTTCTTTTTGAATTCTCATAGCTGTTTCAAGTTGATCAACGTTGATAAGTCCTATTCTTTTTAGGTATTCGCCAATTCTAATTTTTCCTGCGAAATATGCGATTTTTGCAAAAACTACCGGATTTTCCGGTTTAGATATAAATTGATTTTCTATGCTAGCGTGATAAATTTGTGAGGTTTCTTCTAATGTCCACGCATTATTTAAGGTTATTTCCGCAACGCATAGATGATTTGTAACTCCTTCAAAAAACTTGAATTCGTCAGAATTAGGTTCTTCTAATTTGAGTCTTTCGTATTCTTTTTTGCCTGCGTATGTGATTTGAGGGCAGCTATATTGGTACAGATCTTCTTCTTTAGTTTCAATATCTGATTCGGGTAATGTATTGCGTAAATTTTGTTTTAAGATAAAGTAAACAATTTCTTTTACCCACATTGGTAATGCAAGAATTTTTTCTGTAAAATCATTGTATAAATTATTCATATATTCCTCCGATAGTAATTACCATAATTATATATTATAATATACCTTGGGTATAATAGTTTACAATAATTAATGAAGAGTAAAAATGGGTCTTGACGGATTTTCAATGGCAAATTTAGGATTGTATAACAGAATGACATCTGCTCAAATGTCAAATGAAGTTGATGTGCTTGCAGCTCGAGGTAATGAAAATCAAGTGAAAGACATTGAGTTTGCATCTCGAAAAAAAGGAATTGAACGAAAGCAAATGGATTACTCTGAAACAGGTGGTCAAGCTTTTTTGGGTGGGGATGCTGAACAAAACGATGAAGATGAATTGCTTCCTGAACCTGAGGTTATTATAAATGATGATGAGGAAGATCTTGAACATAGTCCGAATCGTTATGAGATGAAAATTAATTCTCAAGCAAATATTGTTGAGTTGTATGATAATTATTTAAACGTAACTGTTCAACGTCTTACTGTACAAGATATGCTTTCAATGTTTAAAAAATTTAATGATCCGTCAGGAGTTATTGTAAATAAAAAAATTTAGCAGGGTTGCAGGTTTTTTATAAAAAATTGTAAACATTGTAAAAATTACTAATTTTTATGCAATTTTTGCAAGGAAAAAGTTTTTTTATTAATGGAAGTGGTAATTTAATTTAGTATGGGTTTAATTATATATGGGAAATGCGGTTAGTAGTTTAATATTTACTGTTAGAAGCGGAGAAAAAAGCGTACAAGGAGATTTAGGACGGTCTGTAACGTTTTTAGCACAAGGTGTTAACACTGCTGAAGCTTATGCAAAAACAGGTGCTTGGGGTTCAAAAGCATCTGAACAATTGGTTAGTAGTATAAATAATATAGCTGCCAGTGAATCGGCATTGGGTAAAAGTGCAAGATTTATTAAATGGGCACAATCTCATGTTAATCCGATTATTGGTGTTTGTGCAGTTAGCAAAGTAGTTTTGGCAGATGATAAAGAAAAAGCTTTTTGTACTGAAATCCCAGGTTTTTTGGGAATGCTCGCAGCAGAAAGTAAGTTTAAAAAATTACAGCAAACAAGCAAGATGAAAAATATTTTTAAATCGATTGAAAAAGTGGGAGGGAAAAAAGGCAAATTCTTAAGTGCTTTAGTGGAAGGTATTTCATTTGCTGCGGTTTCAATTGGTGGATATCAACTTGCATCAAAGGTTGGTGAATATGCTATTGAGGGCGAAAGAGCTTTAAAAGCTAAACGTGGAGTTGAAGCTATGGCTTAATCTGCGGTAAAACTTCTATTTCAAAAAATCTTTTCCAAGGAAAGTTATAATCAATATTTGAGGGGTAAAAATTAAGTTTATCGGAAATTGTTTTGGTATAAGGTTTCATAAGTTGTTTGATTTTTTCAATATTAGGTTGTTGAGTTTGTAATTTAATTATCGAGCGGCAGTTTGCTTGGTAAGCCCAATCATCTGCAAATCTGATAAATTGTTGGAGTTTAAATGCTTCTGTATCAATATTTTTTGACAAATATTTGAAAATTCCTGCACATAATGCACTTCCAAGTGTATTTGCAGTTGTGTTCCAACCGGCATAGCCAAGAAAATTGTTCCAGTTTATGGGGTGATTAAAAAATGTTTTAATAAAATTATTATCTGCACCATTAGCAAAAACTACATCAGCAACAATAAATGGCTTTTGAGGTATGGTTAATTCACCAGAAAAAAGTTCTGTGCTTATATTCATAACCAACTCACCTTGTTCTTTTTTAAAATTATTTATCATAAGAATTATGTCTGCGTTTGTGGCATCGTTAGTTATTTGTGCGGAGCAAAGTTCAATTTGCCCTTTTACGGAATCATATACTGAAATATCTTCGTATTTAGAAATAAGCTTAATTTCTTGAGGGTTGCTAAAAAGCGGATAAATCTTTATGTTAGCAGATTTTAAATCACAAAAAGCTCGAGCAAGAAGACTTAAAGGAATTTCATCAGCACCGGTTTTTACTATAGCGTTTAAATTTTCAGATTTGATTATTTTTAAAATTTCGTTTGCTTCTGAAACATTTACCCCATATTCAGCGCAGTCATCTTTTGAAAAAACTAAGTAATCTAAAATACCTTCTTGTTGCCATTTGAGATATAATTTGTTTATATTGAAATTGCGGCTGCGAGTTTCAAAATAGTCATCAAGAATTTCTGATGGAATGATTTGTCTTATGCAGGAAAATTTTGCATTTGCATCATAAGAATTTTGGATTTGGGCTTTGTGTAAATTGTATGAGTAGTCAAAAATTTTTTTTCCCCATCTGTTCCAGTACTCTTTTTCTTCTTCGTTAATGTTATTGTTAGAAATTCGCATTATGCTTGAGCAAGCATATACTTTGGCATTTTTACGTTGAATAATTTCTTTTAAAGTAGAAAGCCTGTTTGTAATAGTTTCGAAATCATCTTGAGTTCTGCGAGAAGCAACTAATCCTCCATAAGCAATAGTATCAAGTGCAATTATAATGGCGTCAACATTTTCAATATTATCAAGCCATTTTAGTAAAGAATTGTAATCAGCACTTGTTTTTAGTCCTCCAAGCAAATTTCTACTAGGCAACAATAGCTCAATATCCTTTGATATATCACAAATTTGTTTAGGAAGACTCCAACAGACCGGTCTATTATCTATTGGTATTAAGGCAATTTTTAACATAAATATATTTTATGTGTACTTTGTAAAAATATCAATCAATTAACAAAAATTGATCATTTGACTACTTGCAATTTTTTGTGTCTTGTTTTTTAATTATAAAAATAAAATTTAGCTTATTATTTAATGTAAAGTTTTATTGCACATGCCAAAAATTTATAGCAAACATAAATTTTCACCATCATTTATTTTGATAGAAAAAGCTAGGAATGTGAGGTCAAAATGATTTCGGCTGTAGGCCCCCATCAACAGAGAATACGCAAAGAGGAAGGATTTTATACCACTCCGGAATTGCTAAAAGAAATAAAAGAATCTCATGATCATATAGTTTCAAGTAGTCCGATTAATCAGTCGCGCATTCTTATGGAAAAATTTCAAAATGCACTTACTATTTACCCGGCAAAAGGCATGGCAGGTAGTGTTAATTCTAATTTTTATGAATTTTTGACTATGGGAATGGTGCCTTATGTAATAGGCAGTGGGATGTTAATGGCTGTTTTTAATGCTGCATCAAAATATTTTGAGCCTTTTCAAGCAGCAAAAGCGTCAGAGATAGGCAAAAAAATGGCTTTGGGTGTGCTTTTTTATGGAATATTGAAGTGGTTATCAAAGAGTTTTATAGAAATACCAGTTTATCTCAAGACAGGTATAAATGTAAATTTGCCATATAAGACAACTAAAAATGAACTTTCTGAAACACCTGGCACTGAAAAAGGACGTAAACTTTTTGAGTATCATAAAGTATATGAAAGTGTAGATTTTCCAAGATGGGATCTTTTATATGATTTAAAAGAGGGTAAACCGAGAAATTATTATTACGATAAAATTGCTAATAAGATGGGATTGGGTAATGATCTTGTTGATTCTGATCAGGAAGTTAAGCCAAGAATAAAAGAGACAGTTATAAAAACAAGAACATTTTCTACAATATCTTCATATATATGGGCAGGGCTAGGAGTAGCCTTGGCAGCGCAAGATGCTTGGGGAGAAGCGTTTACTAATAAAATGGGCTCTATAAAGATATTTTCAAAAGATTTTCTTGAAAGAAGCGCAAGAGGATTTAAAAATGCGGTTAAAGAGCTTTATCAAGGCGGTGTGTATAAGTCTAAAACTAAGGCTATAGCTGGAAGAACTTTTATTTTTGCAGCAATTGCTTCTTCTGTATTAGGTGCTACGTTATCAATGTTTAATTTCTTTGGAAAACGAGATGATGTGGTAAAAGGCAAGATTGATTATGACAAGGATTATACGGTGGGCTAAATGAATTTAATAGATCTTACTCTGCAAAAAACATATGTTAAACCGATTAACCCCTCGCCAGTTAAGCAATCAGATGAGAAATTGGCGCCTATTGCTACTACATCTTTAAAAAAGCCTCATCGTCCGGAGCGTTCTCATCTTGTTAAAGATCCTTTTTATATGGCTCCTGTTAATTTTGTTACAGATATTTATGAAAATATAGTAAATATAAAAAAAGGAATGATGGGTAAATCCAATGATCATGATTTAGGCAGGATAAATGATTTTGCAATGAAAGCAGGAGCTTTGGGTTTAGCAGGTTACTTGTTTACTAGAGCGAAAACTCCAATGGCAAAAACTATGGAGTTATTTGGATTTGGATCTTTCTTTGCATCAATGGCTTTATGGCCGAAACTATTTATAGAAACACCTCTAAAAGCTATGTATGGGATTAATATTCATCAAAAGTATATTGACCATGAGGGGCGCAAGAAAATGTTTTTCCAAGATCCTCAGTATGTGCCTTGGGATTTGTATACCTCTGATGAGTTGGCAAAATTAGGAGATAAACTTGGCATCCCTCAAAATATTCATAACAGAAATGAAGTTATTAAACGTAAAGCTCAAAAAATAGCATTGCAGGGTAATACTTTATGGATGTTGACTGCTGGGTTTGCAACTCCGCTTGGTTGTTCTTTGATTTGCGATTTTGCCGGACGTAAGTTTATTTCTCCACTTTTAGATAATCTAAAAATGAAAAAAGCTGAATCAAATTTGCAGAATATCGAAAAAATAGTAGAAAATGCTTTTTCAAAATATGATCCGAAAAAACTTAATGGATTGCTTGATTTGTATAAAGATCGTGAAATAGATGCCAAAATATTTAATATGATAGTTCAAAATTTACTTCATGATGACGATATATTAGGTAGTAAAGCAATAGAGTCGCAACTTCAAAATATAGTTAGCGCAAACAAAGATTCTGCTACGGTTGAATATGTTGATAAATTTCTTAAATTTATAAAAGATAATGCTTGCAATGCAGAAGATTTTAAAATATTAGAAGATTCAAAATCTGTTATTAAAAATTTTGCTGGAGAAAACGTTAATCCGCGAAAGTTTAATATGCAAGTTAAATATTTTCTTATGCAAAATGATATAGATGATTTGACTATTTTAGAATTTGAGGAACTAGTTAATAAATTCAAAAGTCAAAAAACAAACACGAATGTTATGAAATTAACGCCGGATGCGATTTATAACATTAAACAGTTGGATAGAGGGTTATTTGAGTTTGCAACAAGAAAATCAGTTCTAGATAAGTATAAACAAACGTATCTTGGAGATGTTGCGGAGTCTATTGCTGCAAATAAGTGGAATAGTATTACATCAACATTCTTCAAGACATTGAATGTAAGTAGTGAAGAACTTAAGAAAGCAAAGCTAGACGGATTAGCATCGTATGATATATTGCTAGATAAAATACAGAAATTAGTTGCTAATGATGAAGCTTACAAAAAAGCAGTTTCAAAGATACAAGAAGAAATATTAAGTTTCGATTCATTAATTATGCCAGATGCCGCAAATGGAGCACCTCAAGGAGTTAAGGCTAAAATAATTGATGGATATACAAAATTATTGGAAGAACAAGCTGAAAAATTTAATAAATTGGGCTTTAATAAAATAACAGAAAGGTTATTGGGAGATACTACAGAACAGGGTTCATTGAAAGCAAATCTTTTGGATCAAACAAGAAGAAGAGTCGATGAATTAAGAAACGGATTTTATAAAATATTACATGTATTAGATTGTTTTAAACGTGCGGATGATGTAAAAAAAGGTTGGGACAACAGTAAATTTGCGCAATTATATCGTAACTTATCCGGTGGGCATGCAAATATTCCGGTTAATCCTACTATGAGAACATTGGAAAAAGACCTTGCACAATTTAAAAAAATTGTATTGAGTGCTACAATTGCTGATTATACTACGAAGTTTGGATATAGAAATCCTCAATTTCCTCTATATGATAGAATGATGAAGCTAATATATTCTACGGATTTTGATGATGCAACAGTCGCAGCATTGGCTGATAAGCAGCTTGGCGGTACAACTTTTATGGCAGCTTTTAAAAAGAAAATAAATGATACATTATCAAACCTTGGTAACTTTGTATATCCGCACGCGGATAAAGTAACAACAAGAAATGTAGTAGGTTCGGTTGGAGATATATTAGTAAGAGATTCACTGGCAGGACCAAGGATAGATGAAGTTTTTAGAGAAACAGCATCTAATATTAGTAATTCGGCAAAATGGTTAAAGATGTTTGGTGGCGGATTTGTTGCTCTTGTTGGAATAACGCTTTTGGCTGAAACATTTTTTGGCCGTTTACCATTTGCAGAAGTTTATAAACGAAAGGATAAAAACTAATGACAAGTTTAATTCCTCAAATAAATATTGTTAATACAAAGACGGTAAATCATTACAACGAAAAAATTAAGAAATTTGAAGTTGGAGGTGAACCTGAGAAAACTTTTGAGTTGACAAATATGCCGACATCAAATATTCTTGCGCAGTTTGTGAAGAAACTGCAAGCGGTTAATCCTGTTGATATTACAAAGCCACTTGAGCGTTTTGAATGGAAAAACGATTTAAAAGATTTAATGAAAGAAAATAAAGTAGTTGTTTGGGCTATGATTCCCAGAACTTTTAATGCAAAGGATAAAGATCGTAATGATTTAATTCAAGACGGAGAGGAAAAAGGGACTTTTCTTAATGCTATTGAAAGGTTAGATGAGTTGGTTGCACTGGGAGTAAATACTATACATGTTTTGCCTATACATCCTCCTGGAGAATCTAAAGCAATGGGGCTTTCTGGATCTGTATATTCACCGCTCGATATGTTAAAAATAGATCCGGAGCTTAGAGATCCATCTAATCCAAGAAATGTAAAAGAGCAATTTAAAATGTTTATTGATGAATGCCATAAAAGAGGGCTTCATGTAATGTTGGATTTGCCAAGCTGTGCTTCTTATGATATGTACAAGCGGAACCCAAAATTAATGGCGTATGAAAGAAATGGTAATGCCAAAACGCCGCAAGGGTGGCAAGATATTAGGATGTTTGAGCCTTGGGCAGATGAAACCAAAAGAACGCTTAATCCTTATTTATTAAAGTTACACAAAGATTTTATTGATATGTGCATAGATCTTAAGGTTGATGGTATTAGAGCTGACGTTGCAAGAGCTAAACCAACAGAATTTTGGGATATTATTATTCCTTATGCTCAGTCAAAAGATCCAAAATTTGCTTGGCTTGCTGAAACATATACATATGAAGATGCATCACCTCAGCTTAATATGATGTATGACAGACCTAAGGATATGCTTAGATCCGGTTTTGATAGCTATTATGGGCAGTATCATATTTTTAATGAGTGGACAAAAGCACATGAGTTAATTGATTATGTTGTAGAAAATCTTCAAATGACTCAAGAGAAAGATATGCCGGCAGGAAAATCCTTAATTGGTTCTTTTGCAACTCATGATGATATATCACCAATGTTCCATGGAGGTGTTGATTATTGTAATTTAACAACAGGTTTGCAGGCGACACTGCCAATGACAAATCCATATTTTGTTGATGGATTTCAGTCCGGTGATGAATATTTATACAAGTATGAAAATCTTAAAGCAGATGATCAAAAGCATGAAGACAGAAAACATGATGTACATCGCGGCAAATTAGATTTATTTAATCATTCAAGAAAACCTGCTGGCAGACATCCTGAGATTGGTGAGTTTATGAAGTCTGTTATGGCAATGCGTAAACAATATGAAGATATTATAACCAAAGGTTCGTTTATACCTTTAGAAACTGATGAAAATGCAGATGATCAAATTATTGCATATGCGAGACATTACAAGGGAAGAACTATTTTGGTTATTGCAAATAGAGATGTAAATAAGCGAGAAAAAGGACTAGTTAGAGTTCCTGGGCTAAATAAAGGTTTTGTTTTGAAGAATTTGGCTCCAAAATATGGAGAAAATAGTTATTTCCAAGTTGGACAAGACGGTGTAGTTTCTGTAGATATGGGCAAAGCAAGATTTCATATGTTTGAGGTAGATACGCCTAATATAGAACAATCAGGATTAAAGGTATATAAGCAGAAGTTGTAATATGAAAGTTGAAGCTGTAGGTGTAAATAAGTCTAATAATTGTGTTAATCATCGCAAAAATAAGATTAAATTTGGCGATGCATTGAGTTATGATGAACTTGCGGAAGCTTGCAGAAAAAGAGATTTTCGAATTAGCTCATTAAGAGCGATAATTTTAGGGATAATTGCATCAACGACAGCTATTTTACTTGGAATATTTTGGATGTGTGTAGCTGCGGGAGAAAAGGCATTTAAAGGCAAAAAGATGTAGAAAGCTACATCTTTTTGCCGATTAAATTGTTGTTAAGTAAAAAACTATTGACCAAGATAAACAAGACTTTGCATAACTTGGTTTGCAGTATTAAATACTCGGCTGTTAGCTTCGATAGCTCGTTGAGCAATAATCATATCAGAGAATTGTTTTGTTAAATCAACGTTTGAAGCTTCAAGACCTCCACTTTTAATGCTACCAAAGAGATTTGAGTCTGCAACACCGTATAAAGCGTATCCGTTATTTGTACCCAATCCATAAAGGTTGTTTCCATATTGAGATAATCCATCAGGGTTCATAAAGTGTGCTAGTTGAAGTTGAAGATTACCGGTTGTAGCAACATCTTCACTTACAGTTACTTCTGAACCTCTAAGGGTTATGCCTGCTTTTGTTGTGTATTTAAATTGCAGTTCATTTGTTCCTTCTCGCTGTTCAACTGTTAATTTATCACCATTAGAATATGTAACTTCAACTGTTCCGTTTTCATAAAAGGATTGAGAAGCGGCTTTAAGGTCAATTTGATCGTTAACGCTTTGAGTAATTTCTGCTTTCCAGTCAAGGACTTTAGAAGAGAAAACTCCATTTTCGTCAGCTTCTGCTGTCGCTAATTGAGTTTCACTTAAGAAATTTGATGTTCCGGAGGTGAAAGTAATGCCTTTTACGTCTCCTGAATATCCAATTTGGAACATTCCATCAGTTATTCCTGTTGTAACATCATCTTGAATATCAGCAGGAATTTGATCTTTAATTTTTGCAGCAATTTCTTCTAGATTTTTTTCTGTACCATCAAGAGTTACTGTGACGTCGGCTGTTTTTTCAAGACCTGCATCAGTATATGTTATTGTCATTCCAAATGTCCCTTTTGTAATTCCAGAAATACCGTTTAGGGTGCTTAAATCTTTTGTACCTGTATTTTCATTGGCGGTTACTTCAGAGTGAATCATTTGAGGAATTTTAATAGGTGTTTTAGAGGCAGCATTTCCGAAAATAGTGTCTGTACCCATTACTCTATAACCATTTGGCATAACAAGGTAGCCTTGAGTATCTACTTCAAAGTTTCCTGCTTTTGTGTAAAGCATTTCATTTGCAGGGGAGAGAACAGTGAAAAATCCGTTCCCTTGAATCATCATATCTGTAGAGCGACCTGTAGATGAAAATGTTCCTGTAGTGAATTTTTGAGATATTGATGCAACTTGTGTACCGTAGCCGACTTCTTTTGGGTTTACACCACCATTTGTTTGGCTTGATGGAGCCCCTGAAGAAAGAGTATTGTAGAATACGTCTGAAAAGTTAACATGTGATTCTTTAAAGGCTACAGTGTTCATGTTTGCGATGTTGTTAGATACAACGTTAATTGCAATTTGAGCGTTAGCCATACCGCTCGCAGATGTGTACATAGCTTGTGACATTTGGTTCCTCCCATTTATATTAATTAATCTTTCTGTTTGTTTCCTTTTGTTTTGTAAGTAAGAAATTTATTTATTGTGTACTAAGTGTTTGTTCAGTTGTTTCTCCTGCAACATCACCAGAGGTTGTGTTTGATGTAATTCCCATAACAAGTCCAAGCGGATATTCTTTGCCGTTAACTACGATTTGTGCAGCTCCGCTTGTAAAGGTTACGGCTGTTACTTCTCCTTCAATAGTTTTTGTTGTGTCATCAGGATCCATGATAGAAACAGTTTTTCCCATCAGTGTGCATGCTTGCGTAACTTGCGAACTTGTGTTAAGAGCTTCGTTCATTTTTTGCAATTCACTAACTTGTGTAAATGCAGCCTGTTGTGCCAGGAATTCTGTATTTCCAACCGGTTCTAGCGGATCTTGGTATTTTAATTGTTCCATCATTAGCATTAAAAATGCATCTTGATCAAGTTCTTTTGTTGCTCCGGAAGCTTGTTCTTCTGCAGCTTTCATCATGTTTGTGTAACTTTGCATGTTTGTTATTTGACTTTGAATACTTGAACTCATTTTTTTACCTCATTCTCCCATTTTTGTTTAAACTGTTATGTTAATTGAGCCGGTGTAGTCGTTGTAGACGTTTTGATTTATATTTTGGGGCTCTTGAGTTGGATTTATTTCTTCTTCTTGCTTATTTAAAGATGTTGATATAGTTTTATCATTTGTCTTGTTAGTATTTTCTGATTGTTTTTGTTGATTTGATTGATTTGCTGATTCTCTATTGAATTGTTCTTGTTCAAATCCAAGGTTAGTATTTTGTGCGGAGGTTGGTTCTTCAACCTTAATGGATAAATTGTTCACGCTAACACCTTGTGATGCAAGATTATTTTTGAGTGTATCTATACTTTTATCCAATAGTTCTTTTATTTGTGGCGACTCTGTCGTCATTTTGGCGCTTACACCATCTTTTGTGTGGAATATTTCTACGGTTATTTTTCCAAGATTTTCGGGTTGTAATATAATATTAACTTTGTTTGATGTGTTTTCTGCAGGTAGTGTTATTTTTGAATTTATTTGAGTTAATATGTCTGTTGAATCAAGTTTTTGTGTTTGTGATATTTGTGGTTGAAGTATTGATTGATTTAGGTTTGTTTTTGTTATCCCCTGATTTTGTTGTACAAGGGGAATATCTATGTCTGTGACCTCAGCGGTGGAATTTGATGCTGTTTCAACCGACATTTTTATTATTTCTTCATTGGCGTTGCTTTGTCTTTCAAATGAACCTTCTTTATTATTATTGTTTGTAGTATCGTTTGTTTTTTCTAGTGAGCGAATTGTTACATCAAGGTTGTTTATAATGTCTTGATTAACTTTGGATGTGGATTTTTCAGTACTTTTAGAAGTTGTAGCAATATCGTCCATAGCTTCTTCTATGCATTCTTCTACTTTTACAAGAGTTTCATCGTCTAAGATTTCAGCTTCAGCTTCGTGTAATTCATTATCAATATTGGTGTCATCTATATTTACCTCTGATAATGTTAAATCGCTGTTTGAGTTTATTGTATTTGTGTCATTTTTTGTATTTGTAGTGTTTAGTGGTGTGTATTTTTCTGGGTTTTGAACAGAAGTTGTGTTTGATATTATATTAGTTAGGTTTTCGTCAACTTTATAGTTTGTATTTGTTGTTGGTTTAGTGATTTCAGTTGCAAGTTGATTAGTGTTATCTTTTGTTGTTTCGGATTCTGCTGCAAAGTCAATTTCTGATGTAGGGTTAGTTTCTTTAGTATCGATTATTAAAGAGTTTATTGTTTCAATTTCAGTACCTTTGTTAGAATCTGAATCCGTTTTGTTGCTTAAAATCGGGTCTCCGAGAATAATATTATTCAAAATTGTGTTTGCTAATTCCTGATTGGAAGATTTGTCGTCTTCTGTAGTAGTTGTTGACGAAGTTTCGTTTTCTGTTTTTATTTCTGTGTTATTTGGTATATCTTCTTTTTCAGAGTCTTCATTTGTATATTCTTCGTTTGTATTTTGTGATGGTTCTTTTGTTGTAATTGAACTTTGAGGGCTTTCTACTGATGCAGACGTGGTTTTTGGGTCTGTAGTATTTTGTTTATTTTCAATATTATTGTTGTCAATATCTGATTTATTTTTTTGTTGCTCAGATTTTGAGGTGTCTGACTTTATGTTTTCATTAACGGAATCTTGTTGATTAGAAGTATTCTTTTCAGAAATATTGTTATTATTGTTATTTGAATCAGTTGTTATTTGTTGACTTGATTCTTTAGAAATGTATTTTGATTTAACATTATTAAAAAGCTGCTCAAACTTTTCACCATTAAGTGATGTAGTTTTGTTCAACACATCGTTTTTGGATGCTGAAGTTGATAAATTTGATATTAGATTAGTGAATAGTTCTGTGTTCATATTATCCTTTTTAAGTTCTTGAATATCTGCTGAGAGCTATTTCATCGAGTTCTTTTCTTTCGTGAGCTAAAAATTCTTTATAATATTTTTCCTCTTCTTTTGTTTTTAAGTTTTCCAGAACTCTTTTTTCTTTAAGTGCTTCATTGATTTCAACTTGTTTAGCATGCATAAAAGTTTCAATGTTTTTTATGCGTTCTCGTTGTTGATTGATTTTAACTCCGAGATTACCCCAGTAGCCTCTGGAGTTTTGAATTTCAAACAGGCTTTTTGGTGAATCAATCGAATTCATATTGATAATAGTGCTTTGTAAGGTGTTTTGCTCTTGAATGAGCTGTTTTTCGATCTCAACTTCTTTGTTTAGTGTGGAAACAATTTGAGCAAGTTCTAATAATTTTTGCTCAAGTTTTTTTTCCTTAATTTCAAGAACAGTCTGCAGTCTGAACTTGTATTTTTTCAATTTTCCTCACCTTAAAAAGTCTAGCTTGATATACAGATAATACATCATGATTTTTATAAACGACTCATACAAATTGAGGATATTTTGTGTTTGTACTATAATTTTTGTATGTTTTTAGATAAAGCGAGAATAAAAATACTTTCCGGAAAAGGCGGCAATGGAATGGTTGCTTGGCGGAGGGAAAAATATGTAGATAAAGGCGGACCAGCCGGAGGAGACGGTGGCAAAGGTGGGGACGTGTACTTAGTTGCGTCTTCTGATATTTCTACTTTATTGGATTTCCAGTATCAATCTATATTTAAAGCAGAAAATGGTGAAAATGGTCGTGGGAAGTCTCAGCATGGTCGCTGCGGAAAGGATATTTATATTAATGTTCCGCTTGGAACTATCGTGAAAGATGCAAGTAATGGTAAGATTATTGCGGATTTAACCGAAGAAGGTCAAAAAGTTTTGATGGCAAAAGGGGGTCGCGGCGGTCGAGGAAATGCAAGATTTGCAACTCCGCAAAAGCGTGCACCACAGTTTTGTGAACCGGGTGAGGCAGGAATTGAAAGAACATTAGATTTTGAGTTGAAGCTTATTGCAGATGTAGGGCTTTTGGGTATGCCAAATGCTGGCAAATCAACTTTTATAAGTGTTGTTAGTTCTGCAAAACCCAAAATAGCGGATTATCCGTTTACCACACTTGTGCCAAATCTTGGTGTGGTGAGAAAACAAGACGGTGATAGCTATGTAATTGCTGATATTCCCGGTTTAATAGAAGGTGCCTCAGATGGCTCAGGGCTTGGGCATGAATTTTTAAGACACGTTGAAAGATGTAGATTTTTGGTTCATATCGTTGATGTTTCGCTTGAAAATCCGGTTGAAAATTTTAAAAAAATAAATTATGAATTGGAAAAACACGATAAAAGACTTTCTCAAGTTTATCAAATTGTTGTTTTAAATAAAATTGATGCAATAAGCGCAGAGCAAAAACGAAATGCATATAATGAATTTTGTAAATTAGCTGATGATGTTTTTATGATTTCTGCAGTTACTAAAGAAGGTCTTGATGATTTGCTGGCGTTTATGGCAGCAAAAGTTCAGGAAATTCCTAAACCGGAAATTGTTGTAGATGTACAAGAGGATGATGCAGCTTTTGATAATGATGACAGCTCTTTTTGTATTTACAAAGTGGATAAAAAGAGTTTTGTTGTTGAAGGCGGGAAACTCTTTAGGTTGGCCAATGTAACTGATAGTAGAAATTCTGAGCAAATCTACCGGTTTCAAAATATATTAAAATCAATGGGCGTCTTTGAGGCGCTTACTCAAGCTGGGATAAAAGATGGTGATTCTGTCAAGATTGGTCATATAGAGTTTGACTATTATGAATAATTGTCGATATCTAATAAATCCTTAAGCGACATTTCATAGGCAATAGCTATTCTTATAAGAGTAGTTACGCTTATTTTTTGTTTGCCTGTTTCAAATTTATTAATGAATTCTCTTGATCTGTTAACTTTTTCAGCCAAAAATTCTTGCGTCCAGCCTTTTGCTTCTCTTAAATTCTTTACGCGCATTCTAATTTTGCTTATGTAATCGTTTTCAATATCCATCATAACTAGACAAGTATAATTCTAATATTTAAAAAATGCTGTGAATAATACTTCTCTTTGAGATAAAAGTTTACATTAATCAATTATACTTTTTGAAAAATCATAACATATTCATGTTTGAAAATGTAAAACCCGCCGTATAAGGCGCGATATCTCCAAAGATTTGCCTGTTTCCCCTTAGCTTTTTCATTTCCTTCAATGTTTTTTACAATAATAGACTTAAGTAAAAAACCAAGCCTTTGCATTCTTTCCATACAACCGAATCCGAGCGGTATAAGCTCTCCGTTTGCATATTTGTCTCCTATAATTAAAGCAGCATGCCTACCTTTTTCCAGAGCATAGTATCCATTTCTTGCAACATTTTCAAAAAGATCATAAAATTCTTCTGTTGTTTCACAATTAGATAGGTCTTCTTTTCTGTCGGAAAATTTGATTATGTCATCGTATGGAGGATGCAAAACCAAAAATTGAGCTTTATCTCTGCCCATGACATCTAATCTTGCTTGGATTTTGTCTTGTATTTCAGCAGAAGCACTATCTGCACATATAATATTTACATTTGTTACAAGTTGTTTTTTTGTAAATTTTTGACTTACATAGTCAACTAAGTCGTCCTTAAGTTCTACGCCAATGCAGCGGCGATCCATGTTAATTGCTTCTATTCCTGAGGTCCCGGAGCCAAAAAACAGATCAAGGACTATATCGTTTTTTTTAGTAAATCTTTCATAAAGTTGTTGAGCAAGTTGCGGAATGTAGTTTCCGTGGTAATCATAGCTGTGTCCGTTTGCTTTTTCTCGGGACTTAAAATTCCAAAGTGTGTCTGTGAGAACATGAGGGTATTCTTTCCACTTTTTTAAATTAATGTCATTATAAGGCTTTGTTAATACTTGTTCTTGTTCAACAATTTTTAAATTAGCCTGTTGTTTTTGTTCTTTTAGTTTTTTCTTAGCTAGAGCCACGATTCCCCCAAGTTTTCAAGTGTACTTGTTGAGTATAACTAACATCTGAAGAAATTTGACCGTAAAAATGGAGGATTTTCGTGTTATAATTTTCATATGAATGAACTAATAAAAAATGCACAAAGAATAGTTCTTAAATTTGGAACAAATGTTTTGCGGAATGAATACGGTGAAATTTCGTTGACCAGGGTCTATTCTTTTATAGAAGACATTTCAAAGTTGTACAAGCAGGGCAAAGAGATAATTGTAGTAACTTCCGGAGCTGTTGGGCTTGGTGCAAAAAAGCTTGGAGTAAACAGTAACGAAAGTATGGCAATAAAGCAAGCTTGCGCTGCCTGTGGGCAAAGTTTGCTAATGTCTATGTATGCCCATGGGTTTGAAGCTTATGGGATTAAGGTAGCACAAATTTTGCTTACTGAAGAAGATTTTTCAAACAGAAAAAAGTATCTTAGTTTAAATAATACTTTAAACACGCTTGTTTCTCTTGGTGCAGTGTCTGTAATAAATCAAAATGATACTGTTTCGACAGAGGAACTTGAACAATACCATGAAGAGTTGCATATATGTTTTTCTGACAACGATAAGCTTGCTGCATTGGTTGCAAGTAAGTTGGATGCAGATCTTTTAGTAATATTATCTGATGTAAATGGTCTTTATGATGATAACCCTAAAGAAAATCCGAATGCTCATATTATTCCGGTAGTTGAAAAATTTGATGAAAAGCTTGAAAAATATGCGCAAAGTGCATCTGCCGGTGGGCGAGGCGGAATGAAAACAAAGCTTGAAGCCGCAAAGGTCGTTACAAGGTCTGGCGGAAGTGTAATTATAGCAAATGGAAAAATTCCTCAGATTATTACGAAAATTTTTGATGGTACAGAAGCAGGAACTGTATTTTTACCTACGGAAAGCTTGCCGGGTAAAAAAAGGTGGATAGCATATGCAACAAACGTTCTTGGACAAGTTATTGTGAATGATGGAGCTAAAAAAGCTATCGTTGAAAAGGAGTCAAGCTTGTTGCCTGTTGGAGTTCAGGAAGTTCGTAATGATTTTAAAAAAGGTGATGTTGTTAGTATAGTAGATTTAGACGGAGTAGAGTTTGCCAGAGGCGTTGTTAATTATAATTTTAGTGATGCAAAAAAAATAGCAGGTGTTCATTCTGATAAAATTATTGATACGTTGGGTTATAAAAATTACGATGCGCTTATAACGCGTGATAATATAGTACTTTTGTAGGGTTTGTTATGAGTGATTTATTAAGTGTAGCAAAAAAAGCTAAAAATGCGTCATATAAATTGGCATCAATTTCAACAGAAACAAAGAATTTGGCATTAAAATTAATGGCAGATAATTTAGATGCGGCTAAAAAAAATATTTTTGAAGCAAATGAGCTCGATTTACAACAGGCGAAAAATTTAGTTGTTAGAGGGGAATTGTCAAAAGCTGCGTTTGGGCGATTAAAGCTTGATGAAAACAAGTTTAGAGATATGGTTGATGGAATTAGAGATGTAATTAAGCTGCCGGATCCTGTAAATAAAAAATTGTGGGCAATGAAACTTGATGATGAGTTAGATTTATATAAAGTTAGCTGCCCTATTGGGGTAATGGGTGTTATTTTTGAGGCTAGACCTGATGTTATAGCACAGATTTCTTCTTTAGCGGTGAAGTCTTCAAATGCAGTTCTTCTAAAAGGCGGAAAAGAATCTGTAAATACAAATAAAGCTATTTGTGCAATTATTGAAAAGTCTTTGTATCAAGCGGGTTTGCCTGATGGAACAGTTAATCAGATATTTTCAAGGGAAGATGTTTCACAAATGTTAAAGCTTGAAAAATATGTAGATTTAATAATACCTCGAGGTGGCAGCAAATTAGTAAAATATATAAAAGAAAATACAAAAATAGCTGTTTTAGGGCATTCTGACGGAATTTGCCATATATATATTGATAAGATGGCTGATTGGGATAAAGCTATCCCTATAATTATAGACGCTAAAACTCAATATCCTACCGCATGTAATGCTGTTGAAACAGTTCTTGTTCATAAAGATATTTACAAAGAATTTGTTCCGATTTTGATTACAGCGCTTAAAAAAAATGAAGTTAAAATATACGCAGAACCAGAGTTGTGTGCTCAATTTACAGAACTTATTCCAATGACAGAGACTTGGGCATATGAATACTCTGATTTAGCATTAGCTCTTAAAATTGTTGATAATGAGCTCGAAGCAATTGAACATATAAATACTTATGGGTCCGGACATACAGATTGTGTTATAACAGAGGATAATACGGTTTGTGAGCTGTTTATGAATCTGGTGGATAGTGCCGGTGTATATTGTAATGCATCGACTCGATTTGCAGATGGGTTTAGATATGGATTTGGGGCAGAAGTTGGGATTTCTACGAATAAAACTCACGCCAGAGGCCCTGTCGGGCTTGAGGGGCTAACTATTTATAAATATAAACTATTTGGCTGTGGACAGGTAGTTAGAGATTATGTTAGCGGAACTAAGTCTTTCAAGCATGAAAAACTTGATTAAAAAATAATTTATACAAGTTTGTTAAGTATTTAATTTTCGGTTGTGTATAATAGATGAAATAAGAGCCGCAATGATAAAGATTAATCCTATTAAGCCTGTTACAACTTCTGGCACTTCGTGAAATGTTGTGAAAAACATAATAATCGAAAGTACGCCTATTGCCCAATGTGCTCCATGTTCAAGATATAAAAATTGTTTTAGAGTGTTTTTTTCTACCAGCATAATTGTTAGGGATCTTACAAAAATAGCCCCGATAGCAAGTCCTATAGAAATGATTATTACATCTTTGCTTAGTGCAAAGGCACCAAGAACTCCATCTAATGAAAAAGAAGCATCTATCAATTCAAGGTAAAGAAAAGCAACTAGCCCTCCTGTCCTTGCTGCGGAACCAATTAGGTTTGCTTTTCGTTGTTCTTCTTTTTTTTCTAAAAATTTGCTTATTCCATCTATTAATAAATATAGAATTATCCCAAATATGCCGGATAAAACAACGGATAATCTTTGTTCTTGTGCAACTTGTGTTTGCGTAAGATATATAATAAATAATGTTATTATTGTTTCTATTCCATCTATATGTGCAGCGTGTGCAAGCTTTTCTTCAATCCATTTTAGCCAGTGTATTTCTTTTTTGTGATTAAGGAAGTAATGGAGAAACAGCATCATTAAGAAAGCTCCTCCAAATGCTACTATTGGAGCGTGTGTTAGATGAAGATAGTGAGCGTATTGGTTTGCATCGTTTAAAGCCATTTTAGCAACAGATAGCATTGATAGATTTGCAAAAACAGCAACTATAAGGATTGGAAATAAAAATCTCATTCCAAAAACAGCTATTGCAATCCCCCATGTGAGAAATCTGTGCCGCCATTTGTCAGTCATATGTTCTAGCTTCATTGCATTTACAACAGCATTGTCGAATGAAAGGCTTATTTCAAGCGCACTTAAAACAAATACAATAAATAGGCTTGAGAGACCTGAGCCTGGTTGTATGTGCTCTGCCCAAAAATATGCAAAACAAAAACCAACGATTGTTAACAGGATTGATTCACTAAAATATTTTAACATTTCTTATTCCTAACTTGCTTTTATGAGTGAAAGTAATCTGATATAAGAGTTTTTCCTCTTGGTTGAAAGAACTTTGTTATTTTTTTCAAAAGGCTTGGATTAGTTTTATCTGAAGCATCCAATTCCTTTTTAATTATAGCTTTTTCAATAAGCATTTTGTTATACATGCTGTTGATGCGTTCAGATGTTTCGATATGGGGCTTAAGATTTTCCATTTTAATTTTAAGCATTGCCATTGTCTGTTTTAGTCTTTTTTTGTTTTCTTTGTTGTTCATTAATAAAAGCCTTAAACACAGTTTTAACAAATTACTTCCATATAATAATACATTATTTAGAAAAAAGCACTACTCTAAAAGATTTAAAATAAATTGCATTATTCTAGAGGCAGTGATAAAATTTTATTTGTGAAAGATAGCTTAAAAATATTGATAATACGACTTTCTGCTATAGGCGACACTATACATACATTGCCGCTTGTTTATGCACTAAGAAAACGATATCCAGAAGCTCAAATTGATTGGCTGGTTGAGGATAAGGCTTCTATGTTTGTAAAGGACAATCCTTTAATTAATAACGTTTTTATAGTGCCAAAACGAGAGTGGCAGCAGCGAAAGCTTTCTTTTAAAAATTTTGATGAATTTAATAAAATAATAACAAAACTTAAGAAAGAGAAATATGATATAGCTATAGATACGCAACAGCTGTTTAAAAGCGGAATATATCTTAAATTTTCTGGAGCAAAAAGGAAAATAACATTAAGCGGTGGGAGAGAGTTTTCGGGCGTTTTTGCAAACGAGATAATAACTGCAACTCACAAATTGTTTGATAAAGATTATCATGTTGTATATAGAAATCTTGAAATAGCTAAGTATTTGGGCTGTGAAGATGCTGAAGTCAAATTTGTATTGCCACAGGTTGGGAATTTTGAAAAGAAAAGAGTAGATGAGCTTTTGGGGTCTTTAAATAAGAAAAAGCCTATTTTAGTTTTGGCGCCTGCAACTACATGGGAGACAAAACATTGGGAAAACAAATACTGGGCTGAGATAATTAAAGCTTTTGAAAATAAAGTAAACATTGTAATAACAGGAACAAACTCGGATGTCGATTTAATCGAAGATATTTTATTGTTTGGCAAATTTGATGGTGTTTTGAATTTGGCAGGAAAAACTAATTTAATGGAATTAGTAGAGATTTATAGTCGAGCAACAGCTGTAGTTGCACCGGATTCGGGTTCTGCTCAAATAGCTTGGGCGTGTGAAAAACCTTTTGTAGTTTCAGTTTTTACAGCAACATCAAAAAATCGAACAGCTCCTTTTGGAGAAAAAGCTTTGGCATTTGCTCCAAAAATTGATTGTTATCCTTGTCACAAAAAGAAGTGTTTTTCAAAGAACTTCGAATTATGTAAAAACAAAATCGATTATTACGAAATTATAAAAATTTTAGATAAACAGTTCCAATAATTTAAATTTTATAGTATAATGTAATGCTGTATTGATAAAGTGTAAATTTAATGAAAATATTTGATAAAATAAAAACATATGTAAAGCAACTCAATGAGTTTGAATACAATATAAGTGAAAATCGAAAAGATTTGCAGGAAATATATGAGCGAAATCGTATCCTTGAGCAAGAGATAGAAGAAAGAACGCAGCAACTTAACCAAGCGAACAAAGCACTTTTAACTCTTAGACATATTTTAGATATGATGAATTCATCTACGCCGCTTACAAATGCGTTGGATACATTGGTAGAAAGTTTGCATGGTGAATTTGGTTATTTATTTGGAGCGATAGTTGAAAAAGTTGAATCCTGTGGACAAAAATATTTTTTAACAACATCATATACAAAGTGCCATTTTTTTGAGGCGATGCGCAGGTATTTTGGAATGGATGTTGAGGCAGTGAAGCTTTTGTGCCAAGACGATGGTTTATTGATGAGAGCTATTAATAATGGAGAAGTGCTTTCTACGGATGATATATATGGATTTATAAAATCAATACTTCCGGAGGTACGAGAAGAAAGGCTTAAGCCTATTATAGAAAATACAAAAAGTAAGTCTCTCATAATACTTCCGCTAAAGCCTGAAGCACAGGAATTTGGTTGTATGCTGGTATTTTCGCCAAGATCAGAAATATTAGAGGATGAATTAGGTTTTTTGCAATTATTTGCTAATCAAATGGAGTTGGCAATAACTATTGCAGATTTATTTGATAAAGTTAAAAAGCAAGCAATAACAGATCCCTTGACAGAATTATATAATAGGAGATTTTTTGAGGATTCTATACAGCGAGAGGCAGAGCGTTCAGAGCGTTTAAGTCAGCCATTTACACTAATATCGCTTGATTTGGATCATTTAAAGGAAATAAATGATACGTATGGGCATAACTATGGAGATTTGGCAATAAAAGCGATAGGACGAGTTTTGAAGCGAAATGCCAGATCTATAGATATTCCTGCAAGAATAGGGGGAGAAGAATTTAATGTTATGCTGCCTGGTATTGATTCCAAAGGCGGTATGATAGCAGCAGAGCGTATTCGTACTGCTATAGAAGCGGAATCTATTGAAAAAGTTGGAAAAATTACTGCTAGTATTGGGGTTTCGACTTATATTGAGCATACAAAAAGTGTTGATGAACTGCTGGAGATGGCGGATCAAGCTATGTATAGAGCTAAAATTGGTGGCAGAAACAGGGTTGTTTTGGCTAAGGAAAATGGACGTGATAGTTGGCAGCAAATTGCTATTGATGCGTTTATGGATATTTTATCAAAGCATCGTATTCCTGTTTCAAAGGAGCTTTCTGAAGAAATTCAAAGTAAGCTTGAACGTGTTAACACTTCGGGTGCGACAATAAAAGAAATACTTTATTCTGTTTCTGACACAATAGCACAAACTTATGATCCAATTTATACAGACGGAACAACAAAGAAAAAGATAGCTTTGGCAGTTAAATTGGCAAAAAGGCTTAATATTACAAAGGAAGAACAAGATAATCTAAAACTGGCAATGTTATTGTACGATATTGGGAATACTATGATACCGGAAAAGATTTTCAGGAACCCAAATTTACTAAATGAGCAGGAGAAAGATTTTGTTCATAAGCACCCTGTGATAGCAGCAAAAGAAATATTAGCACCGATATCTTCTGTTGCTGAGATTATTCCAATTATTGAAAAGCATCATGAAAATTGGGACGGCAGCGGTTATCCGCAGAAGCTAAGCGGGGATGAAATTCCAATAAGTTCTCAAATTGTTTTATTGGTAGATTCTTATAGTGCATTGACAAATCAGCGCAGTTATCGTCCGGCTAGAACAAAGGCTGAAGCTATTTCTACAATAAAGCGAGACGCAGGGAAAAAATGGAATGCGGATTTGGTAAGTGAGTTTATAGAAATGATGAAAGATGAGAAATAATGAATTCTCAAGTAGAAGAGATTATAACAGCGCTTTATAAGTGGGTTACAACACGTAAAGGAACACCTATTGTAAGAGACACAACAGCATTAAAGAACACAAGATACGATTTTTATCTTGATAGTGCAGTGGTTAATCCATTGTCCTTTACAGTGTTTGAGATGACAGACAGCGGTGAGCTCATAATAGATGAACCTCAGCGTGTAGTTGAAAGTGAAGCAGCTTTTTATATTTTTGTTAACCCTAAAACAGGTTGGGTCGTAGCTGTAAAAAATACAATTGAAAATCAAAAAAAACTCATACAGCAAAAAGCATTTCAAAATTTAAAGATTAAAATTATTCCTTAAAGTCAATGCCGGCATCTTCTTCTCTAGCAGCCATTTCTAGTAGAATATAAGTCATATAAGCTCCAAGAGCAACAGCTTTTGGGTCAAGATCAGTATTATTTGCGGCTTCTATAATTGCAGAATTAATTTCCGGATTTTCATTTTTGATGTAATGTATCATTTTTTTTCTCCAGGTGTGTACATCCTGGAAAATTTCTGCAAAGGCTAAAGATGCGTGTTCTTCTGTAATAATAGGTAGCATAAGATGTCTCCAAATATTCCAATTTAATATATTTTAAATTATATACTATTTTATTTAATCGTACATATATATTAAATTATTTACAAAAATTTTATAAAAAATTAAAAATCTAATAATTCATCGCATCTTCCTCGAGAACACGCCCTGTGCAGTGCAATGGGGGACCCAAATATTTATTAATGGATTCTGGAGTGCAGTAGTTGTTATTTCTCCAGTAGTAGTATGGTTGATTGTATATATCAGCATATAATTTTGACCCAAAAGGCGCAACTAACGGTCTATTTTCTGCTATGGTTGAACCTATACCATAGGTGGCATTTATCCCAAATGCGAATTGATCTCTTCCTTGTTTGTTTGGGGAGTGTTGTCCATTTATATCAATTATTAAGGAATACGCTCCATAATTGCTCCATATTACACCGTCATTAGAAATAAATAAGGTAGAACTAGTAGTTGATTCGGAATGAAAAATTGCCCTTGTAGCTTTTATGCATTCTGGATCAGTTGAGCCTTCGTAACACAATTTATTAATTTTAAACTGTTTAGAAAGAAGATATATGTGTTTGTTCCCGATATCTCCATTAAACTCCTGTCCATCAATGTTGGTTACGTTACTAACCCAATGCCCATTTATCCAGTGCCCTCCTTCATTCCACCCAACACAATCAAAATCCCCTGCAGGACAGCCTTGAGTAATAGGAATCATCTTCATAGCATTTTGAAGTTGAGAGTAGGCTTTTTTAAGCCCAACAACATAGGTATGTTTTTGATAGCTAGAGATTAAATTAGGAATAGTTAAAGCAGCAATAACACCAATAATAGTGAGAGTAATTAATGTTTCAGCTAAAGTAAAAGCAGCTTTTTTTAGGCTAAATCTTTTTTTATTAAAATCTGTTTTATTAACAAAGTCAGTATAGTTTTTAACTGTTAAAGCTATTTTAGTGTTGCTAGTGATATAACTGTCAAAGTTCATATGATACCTCC
>CASDWY010000023.1 GCA_949284985.1 uncultured bacterium
CAGTTAAAAACTATACTGAATTTGTTAATAAAACAGATTTTAATAAAAAAAGATTTAACCTGAAAAAAGCTGCTTTTACTTTAGCTGAAACTTTGATTACTCTCACTATTATCGGCGTTATTGCTGCTTTAACTGTTCCTAATTTAATCTCTAGCTACCAAAAACATACCTACGTTGTCGGGCTTAAAAAAGCATACTCTCAACTTCAAAATGCTGTTAAGATGATTCCTATTACTCAAGGTTGTCCTGCTGGAGATTATGATTGCGCAGGGTGGAATGAAGGTGGGCACTATGAAAATGGGCAATGGGTTAACACTCCTGTAATAAACATTGAGGGGCAGGAGTTTAATGGCAAGTCTACCAACAAAAAGATGTATGTTCTTTCCAAGCAGTTTAAAATTAATAAATTGTGTTATAGCTATAACAACTCAACTGATGAAAGTTGCGAAAAACTTTTAAATCATTTTAATGATCTTGGAACTATGGCGGCTTTTATTACAAATGATGGTATGATTTTTTCATCTTCTGGTGTTGACATCAATGGTTTTAAAGGTCCAAATAAATGGGGCAGAGATCAGTTTGCATTTAATATAACAGATCAAGATACAGAAAATCGCTATGGCATCGCTCAAGGCATTGTTGTTCCTGTCGGCTCAAAATTATATGCTGATATATACAATCAACCAAACTACTACTGGAGAAATAACAACTACTGCACAACTGAAAAGGCTAACAAAGGATCCTTAGGTGCAGCATCTTGCACAGGACGGGTATTAGAAGAAGATAAGATGAATTATTAATAAAAGTTAAAGCTAAACTCTCTACTTTTATTTAATGTCCATAATTTTAGCAAGCTTAAGCTGAATGTTATGCCTCGACATTTATCCCTGCATCTTTAAGAGTGTTAATAAAATTTTCCGCTGCAGATTTTTGAATTTCAGGAGGGACAACTCTTAAAAGCTCAACAGTTTTGGATATAACAGGATCTTTGTCATACCAACGATTTCCATTTACTGGCTTAACCATTTCATAAAAACGATCAATTGTCTCTTTCGAAACTTTTTCTTCAATCTTTATCAAAAAAACTTCTGCTTGAGACCTCAACTCGTCTTGATAATTTTTCAAAAGATCAATCACTTTTAACAAAATGGGATCATGATCATACCACCTTTTATATTGTTGATTCATTCAAACTCCCCTTTATGTTAGCTTCATATGTATTATCCGCAACAGTCACTCTCTCTACGTTTGCACCAAGCTTACATAGCTTAGCTTCAAAGTTTTCATAACCTCTATCTATATGCGAAAGATTTTCAATTTCGCTATAACCGTTAGCCATCAATGCCGCAACAACAAGCGAAGCTCCGGCTCTTAGGTCACTAGCTTTAAGATTTGCACCTGTAAGCTTTTTTACACCTCTAATAAGTGAGTGATTTCTTTCTTGATGAATATCAGCACCCATTCTGCGTAATTCAGGGACCTGCATAAATCTGTTCTCATACAAACTCTCTGTAATAATGCTAACTCCATCAGCTGTTGTTAACATAGCCATAGCTATTGCCTGCAAGTCTGTAGGAAACCCCGGATATGGCTGAGTCACAATATTTACAGCACTAAGTCTATGACGACAACTTACTTCTATTGAAGTCGGTTCTACAAGCTTAACATTTGCTCCCATTCTTGTTAGCTTAGAAGTAAAAAAAGTAAGATGATTTGGAAAAATATTTTTTATTACACCTTTTCCCTTTGTACAAACAATTGCTGCCATATAAGTACCGGCCTCAATTCTATCAGGGATTGTTGTATACTCTATAGGATGCAAATCAGATTGTTTTACACCATTAATAATTATTTCCGATGTTCCGGCACCTTGAATATCCGCACCTATTGCATTCAAAAAATTTGCCAAATCAATAATTTCCGGCTCTTGCGCCGCGTTTTGTATTCTTGTAGATCCATCTGCCAAAACAGATGCCAACATAAGATTTTCTGTAGCTCCTACTGATGGAATATCTAAATATATATCCGTACCACGAAGCTTTGATGCTCTTGCATGAACATATCCGTTTTCTATTTTAATATTAGCGCCAAGAGCTTCCAACCCTTTAATATGGAAATCTACTCGCCTTTCACCAATAGCACATCCACCGGGTAGCGCAACTATCGCCTCTCTGCATCGCCCAATAAGCGCACCTAAGACATTAAAGGATGCACGCATTTTGCTTACCAATTCATATTTTGCAGTTATACTCGTTATGTTGGTAGCATCAATAGTTACTGACTTTTCAGCTCTGTCATAATTGGTCTTTACTCCCAACTGCTCTATAACATTGAGCATTATATTAACATCAGTCAAATTAGGAACATTATATATTTTCGAAACACCTTTGGGTAAAAGTGCAGCCGCCATAAGCTTTAACACCGCATTTTTCGCGCCACCAATCTCTACTTCGCCTTTAAGTGATATTCCACCTTTTATTCTAAGTATTTGGGACAACTTTGCCTCCGACGTTAAACTTCTATACCATTATATAATAATCTATCGGATATGCAAATTATAAATTTAATTAATTTTCAAAAATCTACATCTTTGGAATGATAATATTTAAAGGGCTAACTTTTATATCATAATTGGACTCTGCTGCCGAATTTTTTTCTGAACCTGAAACATTATTCATAATTGTTTCGTCAAACTTAACTTGTTTTTCTTTTATCAACACAGCATTTTCTTCTTTCTTAAGTTCTTTTTGTTCTGCTTTTTTAGCTTTTCTTTCGTTAATATTTTGAATATACTCATCTTGTTTCTTTTGAATTTTAAATTTCACAAGTTCGTGAACAGTTGGAGGCTCTTTTTCTGCCGCAAACCAAGGCGTTAAAACAGATTCAACTCTATAAGCAGCATCTTTAGCTATTACATCTGAACCTTTTTTGATTTTTGTAAGCTGTCTATAATCCGGTGAATAAGTAGCATTCGCCAAAGCAAACTCCGGTGCTGTTATTTGCCTATGGTACGTGTTTTGCCATGTTATCGTCTCTGCACTAAGATCAACCAATGCTATATACGTATATAGTCGATATTCTGTCTTTACTACATTTTCGCCGGGAATATTTAAAAAATTCCACCACGTCGGCTTCAAAAAATCACTTACCGTATCTAACCCTCCGGTTACTATTAAAACATTTTGTGTATTAAAGTTTTTTGCTATTTTTCTTAACGCTTCATAATTTAACTCATAAGTATACCTATACTCACTAAGCAACTTATTTGCTGAACGAATTAACTCCGGAGACCTCAGCTTTTCTCGAACAGTAGACAAACTCGGCGCTTTTACTGCTTTAGACAAGTTTAATTCATTTATAATACTTGCAGCTACCATTTCACTAACTTGAGGATAAATAAGATACTTTGCATTAGCCTGTTCTACTCTGTCTGACAAAACTACAATATTTTTAACTTGCTTTTCATCTAATGCTGCTTGGGGTTGAGAAATTACTGCAGAATTTTGTGCAAACACCATCAATGCAGATGCCATAAATATCACAACCCCAAGTAATGCCTTTAAACTTCTCATAAATCCCTTATTTTAGCTATACTAAAAATATTATAACTTTTTATACTAAATTTTTATCCATTAATCACACGATTTTTAAATACAAAAAATATAAGATAATACAAAGTATGATAACTGATGAAGAATTAATGCAAATTGCAAAAGAGGCATGCAAAAACTCTTATTCCCCATACTCCAAATTTCCGGTCGGTGCTGCACTATTGTATGACGACGGAACAGTTTATAAAGGAGTAAACGTTGAAAATGCCAGCTTTGGACTTACCTTGTGTGCTGAAAGAAATGCTATTTCAACAGCTATTGCAAATGGACAAAAAGGTAATATAACCACAATAGCTATTTATTCTCCAAAATCAAAAATGTGTGCACCTTGCGGTGCTTGTCGACAATGGATTTGGGAGTTCTCTCATGGAAAAAGAGTAAAAATTGTATTGGAAGACGAAAAATCCGGTCTATATGTAACCACGATACAAGAAGTTTTGCCATTGGGCTTTTTATTAAATCAATAAATTTTAAAATTTTCCACAAGCTTTTCTAATGACAAAATACTATTATATGTTTCTGTTAAAACAGCTTTTTGCCACTTATCATACTCAACATAAGGATTATTTATTGCTTTTTCCGTTTCCAAACGGTATATTTCAAGCTTTTTTTGTAAATCGTTCAAAAACTCAATCCGCTCATCTTTATCCAACATTGATAAAGTAATAAGTCTTGCGCTTAGCTGATTATGAAAAATCGTAGGATTATCTGAAATATTTTCAAAAAACAGTTCTCTAAAAACTTTCTTTCCTGTCGATGTAATTGAATAATAAGTCGATTTTTTACCACCTTGAGAATACTTTTGCTCAAAACTCACTGCACCTTTACTCAAAAGACGCTTTAACGCTGGATGAATCGTACCCAACGACGGTTTGGTAATTCTCCCAAAACGATCCGTTATGTCTTGCCTCAAACCATAAATTGTTCTCGGACGAATACTTAAAACATATAAAAGTAATAACTCTACCATAACTCAAGAGTATCACACTATAGTTTTTTATACAATTACCTCTTTGAAAAAAAGCTCAAAATTTTATCTAAAAATCCCTCTGTAGGTTCATATGTGCTTCCGGCATTTTCATAAGCTTGAATTTTTTGCTTTATTTGTTCTGTTTCATCTCCTAATGGTGCTCTTTCTATATATTTTTGCCAAGCTTTTTTTGCACTTTCAAAGTCTTTAACACGTTCATATGCCAACGCTAATAACTTTAGATTTTGCATATTGCCCTTGTCCGTCAAATATAACTTTTCATAAAAATCAAGTGCAACATCATTTTCTCCATGACCTTGGTAAAAGTCCGCGAGCTTACGAAGCGCAAAAGAATTATTTTCATCGATTTTATAAAGTTTTTCACAAAACTCAATTACTGAAGTATTATCATTTTGTCTTGTATAAACATTTATCAATGACATTATTGCTCTTTCATCTTTTGGGTTAGAATTATGAGCGAGCAAAAGTTCATCTACCGTCAAATCCTCTTGCCCCTTTAACTCATAGCACTTTGCCCAACATAAATGCATCATATACTCATCTTCTTTAGCTTCATAAATTAAAGCTCTCATTTGATATAGCAGTGGAGAATTTGGATCAACTTTTTCCAAATCTGATAAATTTACCAATGCTTCATCTAAATTATCTGTATTATAATTGTATTCTGCCCACAAAGAATAATAACGCACCGCATTGTCTTTATCTAATTTAGTATTTTTAAGAATATCTGCCGCTCTATCATTTTCCTGCTTTTCAAGGAATATTTTTGCTTTTGTCAATTCTTCTTGTGCATAATTTAGAGCATTTTCCAAATCGCCTATTTTATAATAGAGATTAGCAGCTGTTTCCTTAAAAGAGGTCTCTTTGGGAAATTTTTCAATAGCTGTTTCCAATAGCCCTATGGCCTCTTCGCTCGACTCTTGTTTATAAAGTTCTACTAATCTTTGATATATATTTAAATTATCCTCTGTTTCTAAAAGTCTAAGATACTCTTGTATTGCATCTGTATTTTTCTTCATCGCCTCATACATTACTGCCAGCATAAAACGAGACTTTGAAACCTCGGTATCATTTTGTGCATTTGCAATCGCTTTTTTAAAATCATCTGCTGCTTGCCCTATTTTCTGCTCAATCACTTTTATATGCGCACGATTCATATAATACTGATATCTATCCTTTTCATTATAAAGATCTATTAATTGAGAATAAGATATTGTATCATTTGGCTCAAGAGATTTATATTTTTCCCACCAAACAATAGCTTCATCTTTATCTTTAATCACTTCATAATTCATAGCCAAATTTTTAACAATTTCAACATTATTCGGCGCTATATCATTAAGCTTTAAAAGCTCCTCTATAGCTTGCTCATATTGTTCGTTTTCCTCAAGTGATTGAATATGATTCAAAGTTTTTGCTATATTTGCTGACATATAAACCTCCATACTTTTTTTGATTATAGAATAAAAAAAATATAGCCACAATAAGAAAATGGGATATAATAATATTATTATGAAAAAAATACTGACTTTTTTAATTTTATTTTTTACAATCTGCACTGGCATATCCTTTGCAGATGTAATTCCTCGTTATTCATACAACATAAAACACCCGGGGATAGGAGCATTCAATCCCCCAAAAGAATTTACTATATACGAAAAACCTAACGAAAATTCAAATGTTATTAAAACTATAAAATGGGATGAAAATGGTTTAACAAATGAAAAGATAAAAGAAAACGACCTTTTTATTGTTTTTCTTCCTAATAAAAATATAGCATACTGTTCTGTAGATGATGAAATAGATGGTTGGGTCAAAATCTTTTACTCTCAAGCCGACGGAAAAAGTGGTTGGGTAAAAACAACTCCGCATAATCGTTTTGTTTCCTGGCTTGGATTTTATATGAGTTGGGGTAGAAAAAACGGAGTATACTTTTTTAAAGACATGCCGGATATAAACAAAAGAATTTTGTCAGGACCGGGAGCAGAAAATCAAAAAATATCCGGATATACTTACCCTAAATTTGTTAAACTTACTCTTATTAGAGGCAATTGGATGCTTATAAAAATGCTTGATTTTGGAAACGAAGTTCGTGTTGGCTGGATGCAGTGGCGTGATGAAAACGGCAAACTTATGATCTTCCCAATTATGAATAGTCTATAATTTAGTATTCTTAATAATCTACACCAATACTTTTACAGCAGGCTACTGCAAAATCTTCAATTTGCTCAAGCATTTCTATTTGTTTATTACGTTTAATATCATCCTCACTGCCTTTAGCCAATTTTATTTCTTTAAGCAAAGTTATTCTAGTCTGTATGAATTTTAAATAATTATTATATTCTTCGCACCAATGAAATAAACTTTTTGTAACGGCTTCATTTGCATTAATATGCACTGCTGTAAACAAATTATACAATGATGGTTTCTCGTCTAATATTTTAACATTTTCTATTATCATAGAAAAATATTGTGCATAAAAATCTGCAACCTCTTGGAATAATAATTTGTCATCTACTGAAGACTTTATAAGATTAATAAACTTGTCCTTAGTCTCTTTTAAGTCTTCGCTACTGGAGACTTTTGCATCTTTAGGTATACTTTGAGAAAACTTATCAAATAATGTATTTATAATATTTTGAGATTCATGGTGCATTTTAATATTGTTGAACAATTGCTCTACAGTAGATTTATAATCAGATGGTTTAACTTTATAAAGATAATTAAGCGCCATATCTACTAAACCACACTGCTCTAAAAACAGCATCAAAGTAGAATTATTGCTTTCTGCATCACCAAGATTATTAATTATATATTCAATTCCTTCATCTGAAATAACAGGAAACGTTTGTCCATTTTTTACAACCAAAACATTTTTTTGTTTTTCAATGAAATCTTTAAACTTGGACGCTACTCCTATACTAGCTGCTCGCATAAGTTCATATTCAAGATTTGAGTGATTGGCTTTTTTATATGCCAACACCAAATATTTTTTAAGATTCTCTATAATTTCTGTTTTTTCTTCATTAGCACCTTGCAAAACATTTTTCTGTGCAAGTTCCACCGCATATTTCAACAAATCTCTTGGTTCCTTTAACAAATGACATTGAACCATTTTTTCTATCATTTCATTTTTTGCATATTTTGTTTTTTCACTTTCAGAATCTTCTACTAATGCTTTTATCCACTGATTCATAAGATAATGAGCTTGGGCTTGATGACGTGGCAATACATTAGACTCTACAACAGTTTTAAGCTTTTTTAATACTTTTTTATCTCTTTCAACCAACCTGTTTATACTGGATTCATCTAAACTACCAAAAACTTTCAGTGCTTCGCTATTTATAACATCTATTTCTTTAGTAATATTAGAAACAGCAAAATTTTTATTATTCAACTTCTTCATTATTTTTTCTGCTGCAACCCTAATTTCAGGAAAATCTAAATCTCTATCTGACATCTTACTAAGAGTTTTGAGATTATTTAAAAATACTTGTTTATTTTCTTCAATTTTATCAGATTTTATTATTAAATTTATTGCGTTAATTAATGCAATATACTTTTGCATAAGTTTATGCTTTTTAATACCTAAAATTTTATCAGATATATCATCAAACAAATCATTTAAATTCATTGCAAGTTCATTATCACTCTTTACTTGCACACGTGGAATTGCAGGGCGAGCTTTATACTGTAAAAAAGCAGGTTCTTTCTCTTCTTTGAGAAATTTATCTCCACCTATTGTACTCAATTCTATATCTATATTTCGATACAAATTGTTAAATTTCGCCAAATCATTAGAAACAGGTGTTATTTTATTTTTACTTACTCTTATAGGTGCATATACACTAAACCAATGATACCTGCATATTTCTTCTAAACGTTTTATTTCTAATCTATTTCCAGCTTGAATTAATTTTATAACATTTTCCGGTTTATCAAGCTTTATTCCAATATTTTCTTGAGTTACGCTGCTAATAACTTTGTTAAATTGTTCTTCCGGCATATCAATTAATTTAGAATGAATTTTTAAAAATTCTTGATCATTAAAAGGATTATATTTTTCATCAATCCAATTAATAAAATACTTGGATTCTGGCATAAAATAAATTTTATTTTTCAAAAAGTTATAAATCATGCTTGAAAAATTTTCTTTAATATTTTTCCTTAATTTTATATGCTCCGCTAAAGGAACATGTGCCATAATGCTATCATTAGCAATTATCTTTGCAACTTCCAAATCATATTTGTTTAGAAAATCCTTAACTGAACCATTATAAGAATTTAACAACCTTGAAACAGCAAGCAAAAGATTCTTTTTTAAATCTTTAAGTCCAACATCATATTCATCTTCAATACGAATAATATTATTTTTTATATTAGAATTCAAACTTGATTTTAACTCTGTTTTATACAAGTTTAAATTTTTACCGCACACATCTGCAAAAACCTCTTTTACCTCGTCTAAAAGTTGTCTTTTAACTTTTTCTAACCCATTAGGAGTTCTTGCTTCGCCTAAATTATATTGTAGCTCATCTGACATAAATTTGTATGCTTTTTTAATAATTAATTTATTAATAATTAATTTTAAAGGATCTGACTCAGGAAGTTTATCATAATCTTCAAGACTCATAGGTGGCTTACCATTTCCCCCTATTCGGTTAAGACAAAAAACAAGTTCAGTCTCTAATCTCTCATCGAGCTTAATTAATTTATTAGCATTAACTTGACCATTAGTTTTTTCAATTATACTAAACAAATTGTCTATCTGAGGTTCTATTTTTTCAAAATTGAATACTTTAGCAAATATTTTATTAATTTTTGTGCTAGTTTTAGGATCAATACCTTGAATCTTCACTCCATCTATAATCGGATATGCGTCTTGTTCCTCGTTAATTTCAAGAAGTGGTCCTTCAACAGCTTTATATTTAAGCTCAGTATTTATACCATGATCCCATTTTACATTCTTTACAAATTGACCTGCCAAACCTGAAGCTTCTGTTATAAAACCTTCTGGTCCGCCATATTTTGCTTTATAATCAGTTCTACTAAGACCATTTTTATCAATAAACTTAGTTTTTTCCTCTCTATTGCCCCAAGTATTATCGTGCAAAATTACATCTTCTTCTATTATTTCACCTGTTTTTTCATCTTTATACTTAACAGGTTTTACATCTGCTATATACTGAGCATGACCGGAATATTCATTATAACTTACCATGGTACCGGAGGTGCCTGAACCTTTACCACTCTTTATATAATCAACAACCATATCAATATCTTTTTCACTATAATGCGGACGACCGGTCATTTGTTCAATCAATCTTATACTCTCATTACTATACAACCCGGTGGAGCCTTCTTCACTAACCCAGAAAAAGCCTTTTCTTTTACCTAGATCCTCATATAGCTCAGACAAATGATCTTTAAGCTCCATATTAAGTGTCCTATAATCCCGATTGACATCCCTTTTAAACATCGGAATATTATTTTCTATACTTGAAAGCCATCTTTTTTGCTCCTTGCTAAATACAAAAACATCTGATTTCTTTAAACCTGTTTTTTCTTTAGCCTGTTTTTCATCTCTAGAAAACATAGCAATTAAATCAAATTTATCCCTAAGATTATTAAGTGCAGCTTCAGATAAAATATCACCGCGTCTTTCACTTTCGCTTACAATAACCTCAAAATCATTTGGGTAATTAATTGTTTTTGCTATGCTCTCTACACTATTATCCAAATATCCAAATAATAATGCTATCTTTTTCATCAACTCAATAACTTCAAGCTCATTTTTAGGCTGAAATTTCTTAGTTATTATATTTTTTGCTTGAGCATAATTTCCATTTCTTGAACATTCTAAAAATTGCTCGAATAAATAAGAAATAAAGTCTTTTGCCGCACTAATATAATTAAAAACTCCGAGTTCAGACATTGCATCAACAACTTGCTTATTTGACTTAGCTATTCTTACTTTAGCAAGAATTTCATTTAATTTTGCTTCAAACTTTTCTACACTATAGGTTTTTCCGGTTTGAGCTTCCACATCATAAAGATAATCATACTGTCCTGCTTTTATATCATTTATGCTGCTTTGCAAAATTTTTATAACAAGTTTTTTGGTATTAAAGTTAAATACACTTAAAATATTGTCAATTTCTTTAGGAATTTGAACTGCCATCTGTTTATCCATGTCTGCCAACATTTTAGAAGCAGCTTTATTATCAAGCCCATTAAGTTTTTTAAACTCAACAATATATGAACTATTAGGTTTGTCTTTTAATAAAGTCCTAAGACGTCTAACATGATTATGTATTTGAGTAATTCTATCAGGCAGACCTAAATTACCATATAAATAGTCGGTTTTTTTATGCATTCTAGCCACTTGCTTAACTATTGCTCGTTGTGCAACGCCAAGTTTAAACAATCGTTTTGCATGTGCTATTTCTTTTTCTTTTGTATATTTTACCTGCAAATAATTATCATTTGCATCAACATAATCCCTAAAACACTTAACCAAAGATGCTAAACGAGTCTTTATTTCGGGTTCATACTGCTCACCCAACTCTTTTGATAAAAAAGAAAATAATTGCTCTGCAAGAACATTATCATTATTTTTTACATTAATATTTTTATCTCTCAACATTTTAAAGAGCAAACTACTAATCTTTTCAGTTTCTATTTGAGGCACGACCTCTAATATAATAGATTTTACATTCTGCCGAGTAATATCTCTTTTTCGAGCAAGCTCCATCCCATTACGAGCAAAATCTCTCTCAGCAATTTTATTATACAAAAGTTTTTTATCATAAGATTCTAACAAATTTTTAGCTTTAATAAGTACTCTGAGCAAATTATGATCTTCTATATAACTAGAATCAAAACTTTTTATCATCCTGGAATCATGCATAAAACCATAATTTTCAGCATCAAACGTGCAATAATCCTCAAGATTAATCGTCCCATCACCAATTGTGCCTGCTATCTTCATCCAATTAAGAATAGACGCATCAATAACCCGATATCCCTCTTTTAATGCTCTTTTATAATCAACATAAGCTTTTTCCACTTTTATTTTAGGAGCACGAAGTTTATTTAATTTTTCCGGATCATCACTATATTCTAAAAGACGAGTAACATCATATACTTCCATATAAGGTTTATCACTAACTTCATTTAAAATCGTATCAACATATGCTTTTTTGTCCTCATAAACAAGCATCTTCCGTCCTAAAGATATTGCAGCACAAGAAC
This sequence comes from uncultured bacterium, assembly GCA_949284985.1. GTDB lineage: Bacteria > Cyanobacteriota > Vampirovibrionia > Gastranaerophilales > Gastranaerophilaceae > RGIG2134. Next base: position 11,857 of record CASDWY010000023.1, read on the forward strand.
CATGCTGTTCTTGTGAACATTTTTTCGTATTAAATAAATCATTTTCAGGAGTCTTAATTACCAAATCATTTATCATTTCAGAAAAAATACGTACTTTTTCATCTTTCAATTGAGGATCAATTTTATATTTATCACTCAATAAATAAGCAAGTTTCGATAACACATAAACTCTTGTTGAAATAGGTACTTCTGATGATGCAATAAAATAATCCAAATTTTTTACAGCAGATTCTGCCATACCTTTTTTGTTTGCATCATCTATTGCATTTTTCATTTCTTTTGAATTGAGTATAAATTCACGATACTTTATCAGCCTTTTTTCTTGAGGTGCTAATTTTTGAGGTTCTATAAATAATTTGTTAACCTGTTGTTCATATTCTTCACGCTTAGACTTTGGAAGTTTTGCAACTGCTTGGCTTATTATCTCTTTAATCTCTTTGTCCCAATCATTATTTTCTAAAACCCCATTTGCTAAAACTGAATTTTCTTCAATATATTTTCTAAGCGCAGAATTAGCTCTAAGTCCATATTTATTATTCTGAGCAATATTAAATAAATAATCTACATTCCTCTTTGAACCTTCATTAGCTAAACGATGTAAAGCCCCTTTCAGCAATCTTATACGAGGAGGGGTAAGTTCCTTATTTCCATCTTGAAATGTTTTTACTTCATTATAATCCGTTCTTCTAGAGCCAAAAGATAATGTTTTCAAACCAATTGCCTTTCCTAATAAAATATACTTGCTTTAAAAAGCAAACAAATATTTTTTTTTACTATTTATTTAAAAATATTACAGTTTTTTTACAAAACAGCTTTTTTCTGCAATAATAAAATAATGGAGTTAAAAATGAAAAAAATATTACTATCAGTTTTTATAATTTGTTTATGCACATTTCTTTGCGCTTGTAATGCAGAAAAAAAGCCAAAAACGCTTATGGAAAAAGTTATAAAAAATGATAAAATAATAGTTGGCGTTAAATATGATGCCAAGCCATTTGGCTATAAAGATAAAAATGGTGAATTACAAGGATTTGATGTTGATCTTGCAAAAAAAATTGCAAAATCAATTTTGGGAGACGAAAATAAAGTTGAATTTGTTCAAGTTACTCCATCCAACCGAATAATAACACTAACCTCAGGCAAAGTAGATATGATAATCGCAACAATGTCAATTACACCACAACGGAAAAATGTAGTTAACTTTTCAATACCATACTACATTGCCGGACAAGCCTTAATGACTCCTAAAATGTCCTCTATACAAGGACTAACTGATTTAAAAGATAAAAAAGTTATAGTTATTTTAGGTTCAACAGGAGAGCGCAGTATAAAACACTTTGCACCAGATGCTATTATTAAAGGATACAAAACCAATACAGAAGCATATCAAGCACTTAAACAAGGCTACGCTGATGCACTAACAACAGATGATACAATCTTGGCTGGTTTTTTAATGGATGATCCTTCCATGCGAATACTCTCTAAACGTTATACTCAAGAACCATATGCCATAGCTTTCCGCCAAGAAGAAGAAAGCAGAACATTCCAAGAAAACGTAAATCATACTCTTGAACATCTTAAAAAATCAGGAGAATTAAACAAACTCAAAAAAAAATGGATTAAATTCTAATTGCAACTTATTAAAAATGAATCTGAAAGCTCTTTTTGAATATCTGCAACTTCAACGTGTAAAATTGGAGAATTTTCATCTTTTTGGAGATAAACATCCTTAATTCCAGCTTGCACAATAAATCTTTTACACAAAATGCAAATTATATTATGTCCATAAATATACATAGTTGCATTTTGACATCTGTCTTGCCCTGCTTGAATTATTGCGTTTTGCTCAGCATGAATTGAGCGACAAGTCTCATAACAAGTTCCCGAAGGAATTTTATTTTTAATTCTATAACACTCTCCAAGCTCATAACAAGAAAGAACTTTTGTCGGAGTACCATTATAACCGGTTGCTTTAATTTTGTTATCCGGTCCAACTATTACAGCTCCAACATGAGCCCGTAAACAATTTGAACGTGTTGCACACGTTTTTGCCATATCTAAAAAATATTCTGTCCAAGGTTTAATCATTTTTTACTTCCTTAATTATTTAAACTATGAATAGGAGCGGGAATTCTTCCTGCTCGTCTAACAAAACCGCTTGAAGAAAGCCCATTTACTTTGATAATTGGAGCTTCACCAAGCAACCCACCATAAACCGCCATATCACCTACATCTTTTCCGGGAACAGGTATAACTCTAACAGCTGTTGTCTTTTTGTTTATCATTCCTATCGCCATCTCATCGGCAATTATTCCAGCAATTGTATCTTCAGGAGTATTTCCGGGAATGCAAATCATATCTAATCCCACCGAACAAACCGACGTCATTGCTTCTAATTTATCAAAAGTCAAATAACCGCACCTAGCTGCCTCAATCATTCCTGCATCTTCTGAAACAGGTATAAAAGCTCCGCTCAAACCTCCAACATGAGAACTTGCCATAATTCCACCTTTTTTTACAGCATCATTTAACATTGCCAACGCTGCTGTCGTTCCATGTGCTCCGGCATGTTCAAGCCCCATAGCTTGGAAAATCCCTGCTACACTATCACCTGGAGTTGGAGTTGGTGCAAGTGAAAGATCTATAACTCCAAAAGGCACTCCAAGACGCTGCGCCATTTCCCTGCCTATCAACTCACCTGTTGTAGTAATCTTAAATGCAATTTGCTTAATTTTATTTGCTAATGTACCTAAATCAACATTTTTTGGTAAAGCTGAAACAGCTGCAGACACTACTCCAGGACCTGACACACCAACATTTAATGCACATTCCGGCTCTCCTATACCATGAAAAGCCCCTGCCATAAATGGGTTATCTTGCGGAGCATTACAAAAACAAACCAATTTAGCTGCACCTATTCCATCTGCGTTCGCCGTTAAAAACGCTGTTTTTTTTACTATTTCTGACATTTTTAAAACAGCATCCATATTAATACCAGACTTTGACGAAGCCAAATTTATAGAAGAACAAATCCGCTCTGTTTTACTAAGCGCTTCAGGAATACTTTCTACCAAGGCCATATCTCCTTTTGTAAAACCTTTTTCCACCATTGCGCCAAAACCACCAACAAAGTTTACCCCTACCTCTTTGGCTGCCTCATCCAACACTTTTGCCAAATACACATAATCATATTCCCTACAAGACTCTCCTACAAGAGATATAGGGGTAACAGCTATCCGTCTGTTTATTATAGGAATTGAATATTCTGACTCCAGTTCATTAGCATATGCATTAATATTTTTTGCATATTTTACTATTTTATTATATATTTTTTCACCAACCTTTTTAACATCTTCATCGCAACAGTCTCTCAACGATAATGCCAATGTCACCGTCCGAATATCAAGATGATGAAGTTTTATCATATTTATTGTTTCTAAAATTGATTCTGTATGAAATAATGTCATTTTTTGCCCCTTAAATTGAATGCATTTTATCAAAAATATCTTTCTTTTGAACCCAAATTTCCATTTTTAACTTTTCACCAACTGCATCCAATGCTTCTTTAATTTCTTTGTATGAATGTGTTGTACTTTTAAGATCACCAAGCAAAAACATAACAAAATAATCTTGCATTATGGTTTGTTTAATATCTTCAATATTTACACTGTATTTTGCTAAAACAGCAGTCAACTCTGCCACAATACCAACTCTGTCCGCGCCCAATAGCGTTACAACAATTTTTTCTTCTTTCATTCTGTCTACCTGTTTAAATATCTTTCTATTTCTTCTTCTGTATTCATTTCTGTAACTGTTACTAAAACTTTTTTATCATCAAGTTTTATTCCAGCAAGAATATTTTTTGCTTTCATTTTTTTCAAAAAATCATCACTATTTTCAACTTCAATAACAAATTCATTAAAAAAGTTTTTATTTAAAATTTTTATACCATTTTTTTTCAAGCCATCGGCTAACATATGAGCATTTTTCGCACTCAAATATGCAGCCTGCTTAACACCATCTTTACCCATAACAGTCATATAAACCGCAGCACAAAGCGCAACCAAGCCTTGGTTTGAACAAATATTACTGGTAGCTTTTTCTCTTCTAATGTGTTGTTCTCTTGTCTGAAGCGTCAAAGTAAAAGCTTGGTTACCATCAGCATCAAGCGTTCGACCTACAATTCTTCCTGCCAGCTGCCTTTTATACTTATCAAGACAAGCAATAAACCCACCATATGGTCCACCAAAATTAACCGCACTGCCAAATACCTGCACATCACCAACAACAATATCTGCACCATACTCAACCGGCGGTTTTAAAAGAGACAGAGACAAAATATTTGCACAAACAATAAGTAAAGTTTTTTTACCTGCAAAAATATTTTTAACTAAACTCAAATCTTCAATATCACCATAATAATTTGGATTTTGAACTAAAACACAAGCATAGTCTTGCTCCATTTCCTTAATCGTATTTATACTATCAAAATATTTATACTCTATTTCTTGAGCATTCAAATAGGTTTCTACCACCATTTTATATTCAGGATTAAGAGAATTTTGAATAAGAACTCTGTTTATATTCGTAATTCTTACAGCCATCAAAAGTGCTTCTGCACAAGCTTGAGCACCATCATAAACAGATGCATTAGCTACATCCATTCCACAAAGATTGCATATCATCGACTGATACTCATAAATCATTTGAAGCGTACCTTGTGAAATTTCTGGCTGATATGGTGTATATGCAGTATTAAACTCAAAACGCTGCGCAATTTGTGAGACACAAGCAGGAACAAAATGTTTTTCTGCTCCTCCACCTATAAAACTAATGTAATTTATTCTGTTTTTTGAAGCTAATCTTCTCAGCTCTTTTTGAGCCTCCATTTCACTGATTGCATCAGGCAAATTAAGTTTATTAACACGAGCTGCCTGCGGAATTTTTTCAAACAATTCATCTATAGAGCTTACGCCTATTTCCTTAAGCATCTGTGTTCTGTTTTCTTTTGAATGTGCAGTAAAATTTCTCATTATAAAACTTCTTCTTTATAATCTTCATACTCTAAAAGGTCACCAGAATCAAGAGCCGCAGTCTCACTTTCCATTTTTACAAGCCATCCGTCTCCATATGGCTCATTGTTAAGTGTCTCTGGTGATTCAACAAGTTTTTCATTAATTTCTACAACTTTTCCACCTATCGGAGCATATACTTCCGATGCAGCTTTTACTGATTCTACTGTTGCAAAAACCTCACCTTTTACAAAACTAGACCCTACCTCTGGTAGCTCAACAAAAACAATATCACCAAGCTGTTCTACTGCGTAATCTGTAAGCCCAACTGTAAAAAGCGAATTATCTTCAAGAATATATTCATGACTCTTTGCGCATAAGATTCCTTCTGGTGCCGACATTAATTTTTCTCCTTTTCATACTATACTTTATTTTTCTTTTTTACAAACGGTCTTTTTACAATTTCCGCATCATAAAATTTATTTCTTATCATGACTTGCACAATTGTACCTATATTTATATTACAAGATGTTTTCACATATGCAAGTCCTATATTTTCACCTAGCGTTGGCGATGGCGCTCCACTAGTTACCCAGCCGACTTTTTCATTATTATAATATATTTCATAATCATGTCGTGCCGGAATTTTACTTAACATTTTAAACCCCACAAGTTTTTTTTCAACTCCATTTTTAATTTGTTTCATTATAACAGATTTACCATTATAATCCTCCAATTTATTTTTGGCTACAGACCAGCCTAAACCTGCTTCTATAGGGGTTGTCGTCTCATTCAAATCGTTACCGTACAAATGCAATGCCGCCTCAAGTCTTAAAGTATCTCTAGCTCCTAAGCCTATTGGCTTTATACCATATTCCTTACCTTTTTCTAAAAGCAACTTCCATACATCAACAACATCTTCATTCTTAATAACTATTTCAAACCCATCTTCACCTGTATATCCTGTTCTTGCAACAAAAAGATTCATCCCTGCAAGAGTAACTTTTTTTATTGTAAAGAACTCTGGTTGTACCCCACGCTCAAGACCAAGTTTTTCCATTAAATCAACTGATTTGGGACCTTGAACAGCCAACATTGAATAATTGTCAGACTGATTATCTATTTCTACATCAAAACTCAACTTATTACTATATAACCATTTTAAATCATCTTCGAGCCTAGATGCATTTACTATTAAAAAATATTTGCTATCCTCCAACTTATAAATAATTAAATCGTCCACCAAACCACCTGTACTGTTTGTAAGTTGACAATAGACAGCTTTCAAAGCAGTTAGTCTTGAAATATCTTGAGGTACAAGTTTTTGCAAAAACGCCAAAGCATCTGTTCCACTAATAAAAACCTCTCCCATATGTGATACGTCAAAAACCCCTACATTATTTCTAACGCAGTTATGCTCGTCTATAATGTTAGTATATGAAACCGGCATCTCCCATCCGGCAAAGGCAACCATCTTTGCTCCAAGCTTTTCCTGTTCCGAATATAAAAGCGTTTTTTTACACATAATATCTTTGTCCCCCTCATTTTATGAGCTTATTCTTCAATTTCCATACATTTATCAAGAGCACTTAACATCGCTTTTTGATATACTTCGCACTTATCTTTATTTTCCGCTTCAAACCTGAGAGTAAAAACCGGCTCTGTGTTACTTTGTCTAATTAATGCAAATCCATCTTTAAAAATTACCCTCATACCATCTATTGTTACTATGTCAACAATAGATGTTCCAAACATTTTTGGATTTTTATTAACCATTTCCTTCAACGCATCAAGTACGGTTTTTTTTCTATCATTAGGACATCTATATCTTACTTCTTGTGAAGTATAAACTTTATCAAATGCACTAAGAAGATTTTCAAGCTTAAAATTTTTATCTTTCCGCTTATGCTTTGCAACTACTTCAATAAGCCTACAACCTGCATAAATTGCATCATCAAAACCATAATATCTATCCTTAAAAAAAGTATGTCCGGACATTTCACCTGCAAGAACCGCTCCTGTCTCTTTCATTTTAGCTTTAATATAACCATGCCCGGTCTTATGCATAATTGCTAACCCACCGGAATTGTTAATTGTATCATAAAGCGCTTGAGAACATTTAACTTCAGATACAACAACAGGTTTTTCACCATGTGGTTTAAGCTGCTCAATAACATCCAAAGCATAAATTAACAAAAGTTTATCACCTGTAAGGCTTCTGCCTTGAGAATCAATTGCTCCTATTCTATCAGCATCGCCATCAAATGCTATACCAAAATCCGCACCTGTTTCAACAACTTTTGCTTTTATATCTGCCAATGTTTTTTCATCACTAGGATTTGGATGATGGTTAGGAAAAGTACCATCCGGCTCAGAATACAACTCTATTACTTCACAACCCATATCTCTATATAGCTTAGGTGCAACCACTCCTCCTGTTGCGTTTGCACTATCTACAACTATTTTTATTCCTTTACCTACATTTTTAAACCGCTCTTCCATATAATCTTGATATTGAGAAATAATATTATACTCACGAACTACTCCAAAACGACCTGTATTTTCTCTGCCGTCAATAATTTCTTGAGTATACTCTTTAACTTCTTTTATCTGTTCTTCCGTTAATGACGCTTTATTATATGTCATCTTCATCCCATTATATTCTGAAGGATTATGACTAGCTGTAACAATCATTGCACCCATAAGAGGCTCCCCACCGGTAATTTCTGCCGGAACACCGTTTGCCTCTGAAAAATATCCAATTGGGGTTGGTGCTAAACCAAGTTTAACAACATTTGCCCCGGTTGAGGTCACTCCTTCTGCTACTGCTTTTACTAAAGATGGAGAATGTACCCTCGCATCCCATGTCAGTGAAACCCATATATCATCAGCCTTTTTACCACTCTTTTCAGTAAGAAATTTTACAAAACCTTTACCTGTATAGTAAAAAACTTCTTCCGTAACATCTTGACCATAAATACCACGAATATCATTCTTTCCAAATGCTTCTAACGTAATTGTTTTTGTCATTTTTTCCTCTTTATAACTTAACTTTTTTATTAATTTAAACTATAATAAATTGTAACTTAAATAGAGAAATTATGAAAAAATTTTTAGCAAATTTACTTAATAATGATAAACTTTCCGCAACATTTTTTCTTTTGCCTGCTATTATTGGTACACTCATTTTTATAATCATACCTGTTTTATTTTCTTTTTATTTAAGTTTTACAAGTTGGGATCTGCTTTCACCAATAAAATTTGCAGGTCTGCAAAATTATATCGAACTATTTAATTCTCAAGATTTTTATTTTATTTTAAATAATACTATTACTTTTGCCCTTGCAACAACTCTTTTTGGAGTATCAATTCCTCTTTTGCTAGCTTGCATTATTAACACCAAAATACGAGGTTCTGAATTATTCAAAACTATATACTTCTTACCTTTTATAACTCCTATGGTTGTACTTGCCATTGTTTGGGCGTGGATATTTGACCCAAATATTGGACTTATGAATTTTATTTTAAGAACAAACATAAACTGGCTTTATGACACAAAATGGTCAATGACAGCTGTAATTATTGTATCTGTTTGGAAGCTTATTGGATATAACATGATAATTTTTCTCTCAGGTCTTAGCGCAATAAATTCTAGTATCTACGAAGCAGCAAAAATTGATGGTGCAGGACCGATTAAAACTTTTTGGAAAATAACTGTTCCGCAACTATCTCCCACCATTTTTTTCGTATGTATTATTACTACAATTTCATCATTTCAAGTATTTGATTTAATATACTTAATGACACAAGGAGGTCCTTTAAACTCTACAAATATACTTGTATATTGGCTATACCAATGTGCATTCGAATATTTTGATATTGGTCGTGCAAGTGCAATTGCTTACGTTTTATTTATAATAATTTTTATACTGACATTATTACAATGGAAAATAAAAAGTAAATGGGTTAATGAAGACTAATTTTTATTTACAAGTGCTGCTTCAAATGCTTTATAAATATTATCCGGGAATTGTTTTATAAGTTTACCTTCATTGTTGACAGACACAATAGTTGTTTTAGCTATAATATTTATTCTACTTGTATCCTTATTTTTGATTGTATGTGAAAAAGTTACGCTCATTGGTCTTAAGTCAGATATTTCTGTTTCCACCAACAATCTGTCATTCATAAAAGCAGATGATTTATAACGAATATGCATATCCACTACAGGCAAAGTTACACCATCAGCCTGCATATCAGCCAGCTTAAGCCCCAGCATCTCACATAACTCAACTCGACCTTCTTCGAGCCATCTTACATAAGAACCATGCCACACAACCCCATATGAATCAGTGTCATGATAATAAACTCTAACTTCCTGTATATGTTTCATTAGTCAAATAATCCTTGAATTCTATCTGTAATATCTTGCGGATCCATTTCGTTTGTAACATTATTAACATTCATTGCCAATTGATATAATTTCGCAGCTTCTACCTTATCGCCCATAATTGCAACTGAACGTGCTAAATTATAATAAGCTAATGCATAATTTGGGTTACAATCCATCGCCTTTTGAAATAAATCTGCAGCTTTTTTAACATGACCTAAATCATCAAGATATATTACTCCCAGATTATTATAAGCTATATCGTAACAATCGTCATATCTTATGGCAAGTTCATACTCTTTTATGGCATCATCAATATCACCTTTTCCCCAATGCAAATATCCTAAATTACAATGTATCTTAGGGTTCATTGGACTAAGCTCCAAGGCTTTCCTATATATGCTTAAAGCATTATCATAATCCCCCTTATCATAATATGCACTTCCCAAATTAATATAAATTTCAATATCTCCAGGAGTAAGCATATACGCTGTATGATAAGCAGAAATAGACGCATCCAGATTTTTTTCTACTTCTTGAAATACATAACCCAATGTCTGTGCTATTAAACTAGTCCAAGCCGGATTAGGGTGCAAAACAATCGCATTCTGATAATGAGAAATTGCCGTTTCTACATCTCCTTTCATGTAAAGAATATTTGCCAAGTTCCCATGATACTCCGCAACATCTGGCTGTATCTCAATAAGCTTATTATAAATTGAAATAGCTGAATCATAGTCCCCTGTTTCCTCATAACAAATACACAAAGCACTATATGCAGAAATATTTAAGCTATCCAACCAAATTGCCATTTTATATTCAGTAACCGCATCTTCATATCGGCCTAAAGCTCTATAAATATCTCCTAATAAACAATACAAAAGAATAAATCCAGGAGCTTTTTCTATTGCATTTTGATAAATAGCCAGTGCATTTTCTAACCCATTTCTTTTAACTTCCATCAAGCCACGAATTAACATTGGCAAAAAACGAATATATGAAAATGCTTTTTTTATATTTCTTTTTGCTACTTGATCAAAAGGAAGATTGATAAAAAACAACAACAATTCTTTTGAACACTGTAGTTTATGTGCAAATGTTTTCTTTCTGGAAATTTTTTTTATATTGTAAATCAATAAATGCGCTTTTGCATTAGTAAAAGGCCTTGAGACTGAAATAGACTTTTCTGCATACTCTATAGCGTCTAAAAATCTGGTTTTTCTTGTATAGCACTCTGCTATCATATAATAAGCATCAGCATATTTAGGATTTTTGTCTATAGCAATTTCAAAATAATTTATCGCTTTTTCTATTTCATTTTTATAATAAAGCGCAACTCCAATTTTTTGATAAATTTCAGGAGAATCCAAATACGATTCCAACGCCCTTTGATATTCAGTAATAGCTTCATCAATATATGACTTAACTTGAGATATATCCAAATGCCACTCTAAATAAAGATCACCCAATCGCACATGCAGCTGAGGATTTGTCGGATCATTTAAAAGTTCTGACTGACATGCTTCAATAGCCTTTTGAATCCCATTAGATCTATAAACCTTGTCAATCTTATTTATATTGTTATTTAATTTATCATTTGACTTTATCATATATTCAGTTTAATAGGAAAAAAGAATTTGGTCAAAGTTTAAACAAAGCATTAAACTTCTCTAATTCTTTTTGCCTCTAACTCCAAACATTTTTTTATAATTTTATTTCTATCAACTTCTTCTATTTGCAAAAATTCAATCAAATATTCATTTTCACGAAAACGTTGTTTTTTTTCTGCTCGTCCAATAACAAAAACACCTTCCTCACAACCGGGTAAAAAAAGCTTACACCTCAATAATTGATTAACTTGCAAGTTAGCATCGCAAACAAATCTAATTCCACCGCCCCCAATATCCTTGCTTAAGGCTGTATATGTTTCTCCATTTTGTTCTATTATCATTCTATAATTAGCTTCAGATCGAACATATCTTCTTCTTTGTATTCTTTTTCTAGCTTTTTCAAATTCTACTTCAAATTCACAATTTTGAGGTTCTGTTATAACAATCGAATCCATAAGCAAAATACCAATTGGAGTATATATTGACAATCTAATAGAACTTCCCTCTACCAAAGAAGTCGAAAAAACAGCATTAGACTCCGAAAAAACCAGCACTAATCTGTCCTGCAAAATTTGCTTTATATAACAGAAAAATTGCAAAATTTGTCCATTTTGATTTTCTACACCGACCCTAACTTTTTGGGCAACTTTAATTCCGCTGCTCATTTACACCTCACTTAAATATTTTTCCGGCGCTAAAATCGCAAGTACATAGTTATCATTAAAATATTTTTGAGTAATCTCCATAATATCTTTTGAGGTAACACTTTTAATTTCTTCAAGCCATTTTTCTAAATAATCATAACCAAGCTCCTCCATTTCGTAAGAGCCAAAAGTGCTTGACTGCTGAAGATTTGTTTCTGTTATAAATTGAATCTTTCCTATAATATTATTTTTTGCATCAAACAATTCTTTATCTGAAACAAGCTCACTTTTAAGCTTATCTATTTCTATCTTAAAACCCTCCAAGGAAACTTTTATATTTTTAGGCTCTGTTGCTATATAAACTCTAAAATCAGAATTATGTCTCGCTTTAGTATACATACTTCTAACAGTGTATGCCAAACCTTTTTTATCACGAAGCTCCAAAAACAATCTCGAAGAAAGACCGCTTGAACCTAATATCGTATTTAATACCGACAAAGCAGCAGATTCTTTTGATTTAATCCCGGGAACAAACCATCCCTGATAAATTTGAGCTTGATTAGCATCATCTTTAACTATTTTAACTATTCTTTTTTCATCTAATTTTGCAGAATCTATAGAAGACTGCCTTTTTGTCGAACTAAGTTCAACGAAATGCTTTTCTAAAACAGATTGCACTTCATTTTTATCAATATCTCCTACTACAGAAAAAACTTTTTCTGCCGGCTTAAATACAGTATTATATGCATCCCAAACATCACTAGGCAATATTTTATCTATATTTTCCAAAATCACAACACTGCTGTGTCCATATTGATGCTCTTTGTACAAAGCTTCTACAAACTTATCTCTCGCAAGCACTGTAGGCGAATCTAAAGAAGCAAGTGTCTCTCCCTTAAATTTAACTACTTCTTTTTCAAAATTCTCTAAAGTAGAATTTTGCATTATATCAGCCAATATTTCCACCGCAACTTCAAAATCTTCTTTCAAACATAAAAGACTAAACTTCCAATAATCAGATTTCATCTCGGAATAAAAGTCCAACCCGTTTTTTTCAATTTCATAAGCAATTTGCTCAGCAGTCCTTTTTTTAGTTCCCTGAAGAAACAACCTGTTCAATATAGAATAAATTCCGGGTACACTTTCCTGTTTATCTATATTGACAAAACAAGTTAGTGCAACTCTTGGTGTATTTTTTGCTGATTTAAAAATCAAATTAACGTTATTATTAAGTAATATTTTTTCCATTTTTACTCCGGAAGCATGACCGACACAGTCAGCTTATTTAAATCAAGATAATTGCGAGCTATATTCAAAACTTCTTGTGCAGTAATTTTTTCTGTTATATCGAGATACTCGCTTGCCGGTTTTAAATCACCTAAAACCGTCATATAAAACCCGATATTATCAGCAATATCAGAAACAGTTTCCGAAGTTGAAGCATACGCAACTTTTAATTTCTTTTTTGCTTTTGTAAGTTCTTCAGAAGATATTTCTTCTTTTAAAATATTTTCAAGTTCCCCTTTTAGAAGGGTCAAGGCTTTTTCCTTTTTATTTGGGTCAAAATTTGCATCAATAAGGAAATTCCCACCATCTCTAAATTGATAACAGTCACTACTAACATGATTGAAGATTTTTTCTTCTGCATTTTCTATCAATCGTTGATAAAGACGAGAGCTGACTCCATCGCCTAAAACCATATTTACTATATCCAAAGCCACAACACTTTTTAAATCATCTGCCTTTGGCCCCAAGTAACCAAACATCATAAATCCTGTATTTAATTGTCCTTTTAGCTCAACATACTGCATACTTTTATGAGGGATATCCGGTTCTTTCTCTGCAATAACATAGTTAAGACGATCTTTAAAATCAAATTCCCTTGCGACCTTTTCAAGAACTTTTTCACTGTCAAACTCTCCAACAACAACTGTTGTCATATTATTTGGAGTATAAAATTTCTTATAATAATCCATCACAACGCTTTGTGGGATAGAGGCGATAATTTCCGGAGTCCCAATAACATCTCTTTTATACGGATGTTTTGTATACATAGCATTATTCAATGCATTATAAACTCTTGTAAACGGTTGATCCTTTCTCATTCTAATTTCTTCTATAACAACAAGCCTTTCCCTTTTTTGAGACGGTTCTGTTTTACCAAACTCAAAAGGCTCACCAAGCTCATCCTCAGGCAAAAGAGGATCAAGCATCATATCAGCATGAAGTTCAATAGCCTCATTAAAATACTTATTATTAGGACCTTTTGGCAACGTAACATAGTAGAACGTATAATCTTTCCAAGTTGCAGCATTTACGATTGCCCCATATGCCTCCAACGTTTTATCAAACTCACCGGCTTTATGTTTATGAGTCCCTTTAAACATCAAATGCTCTAAAAAATGAGAAATTCCGTTAATATTATCATCTTCGTTTACAGAACCTGTTTTTACCCAAGTACTAATATTAACAAGCCCACCCTCTTTATGTGCCAAAACAATTTTATGTCCACTTGGCATTGTATATACTTCTACAGGTTTTGTAAGATAGGGATATGTTATTTCTTCTTTATTTTTATAAATCATAATATACCAACTTTCCATATCAATTCTAACAGATTACTCAATATTATCATAATCTTTATGGAGGATTTAAAGCTCAAATAGCACAAATACACTGCTTAATAGTAGTAAGCAGCGTATTTTAAAACTAACTTTTTGACTTATTTTACAAATGGCAAAGACAAACGATCTAATATATCCTTATAAAAAGCTGTATTTATATTAAGTCTTTGTCCTATTTGCAATAATAGCAATACAAATTGTCTATTTTCTTTTAAATCTTCTTTATTTTTTTGTGACTCGAGAATTACCCCAAGTTCATGATAAATTTTTGCAAAATAAATATTTTGAGCCTCTGCTATATTAATTTTTAAATCCAGTTTTTCTACATAATCAAAAAGTTCTAAAACAGTTTGGGCACGATGTATTTCAAGATTCCTTGAAAGCGCAAAAACTTCTTTTATAATTTTTTGAGTAAATACTTTATTTGCTTTTTCTTTATCAAGTTCTACATCAATTAAGGCTGCTTCATTTTTAACTTCAATAGCATTTTGAATTGATGCCTCATTAATTTCATCTTCGCACTCAAGCACAAAATTATTAAAATCTTGACTTAAAGTATACTGCGCAGCAATTTTAAACTCTTGAGGTATATTTAAATTTAAATTTTTCAAATGACGCATTGAGCCTCTGCCTTGAGCATAAAGATCCCGATATATGTTTTTGAATTTTGAAAGCTCATCTTGTAAAACTTTGCGTAAAAGCTTTCTTCTTTCATCAACAAATATATCTCTGAGTGTAAAGTATTCTCGTCCGAAATATTCATCTATTTTACGAATGCTTTCTGTCAACGGATAGCTCAAAAACGCTTCAGTTAAATCTTTTTGCATATTGTTATATTCACTTAAACTAACAAATTCCTTAATTGCACAATGGAAATCACCACCACTATACCTTAACAGAGCAAAAGTTAAATCCTGTTTTTCAAGTGTAATTTGTGACTCAACCTCAATTCGGCCAATCAACATTTCTGTTTGACCTTTTTCTAATTTTTTATATGCTATTTTCTTAACGTTATAACAGTATACCTTGCTTTCTTTTTCAAAATCTTCATAGATAGAATTAACAGCCCAAAGACAACCTATTTGCCTAACTGACACAACTGACGGTTTAACAAATTTATTATAAATATCACGCCCATTCCCCATTCCTGCAACGTTGCTCTGAGCTTCAGAAAGAATTTCCAAAAATTCTGTTTCAAAATCTTTTGCTGTAAAATCACTAGCGAGTTGAATAGCTCGAGCAGCATATTTCATTATCTGCACTGTTTCAATACCCGAAATATCCGCAAAAAACCAACCACAACTTGTATACATAAGCATAGCCTGACGTTGAATTTCCATAAGTTTCATAGCAAAAACTTTATCTTCTTCACTGAGACCAGGCTTAAGATTTTCTGCAAAGAACTTTTTTATACTCAATTCATTTCTATCTAAAATAACATCAATATAGTTATTACGAGCATTCCAAAAATCATAAAAATATTTTTCGCCCTCAGCCTCACAAAGCACAATCAGTTCATCTCGCAAATAATCAAGTGCGTTTCTAAGCGGCTTACGCCATTTTTGGTTCCAACCAGCACGACCACCGGTTGAACACCCACAATCCTCTTTCCACCTGCCTACACCATGGAAACAACTCCAAGACGAAGCTTGTTTAATTTCAACTTCACATTCCGGAGGAAATTTTTCCAAAAACTCTGCATAATTTGTAACTATAAACCCATCTTGGACAGCCTTTACTCTTAATAAATATGCAAGAGCCATATCTCCAAACTTTGTATGGTGACCATAACTTTCACCATCAGTCGCAATATTTACAAGCTGGGTAAAACTACGCTGAGCAGATATTCCATCCTGCAAACGCTTAGCAAACTTATTTCCATCTCTTAAGAGCTCATCAAAAGCAACTGAACGAGAAATAGCACCATCATAGAAAAACAAATCAACATATTTTTTCGGATCTGACTTAATATAATACCTATATGGACGAGCCGGATCTATATTTCCCCAGCTAACATCCTGCCAATCTTTTTCGCCAATTTTCCTAAATTTATCTGCTTGGAAAGGTGAAAGTATCGTAAATTTAATACCCTCGTTTGCTAAAACTAAAAGTGTTTCATCATCAACAGCAGTTTCTGCAAGCCATATTCCCTCTGGTTTTCTGCCAAAACGATATTCAAAATCTTTTACTCCCCATATAACTTGTGTATATTTATCAGAAGTATTTGCTAGTGGCATAATCATATGATTATAAACCTGTGCAAGAGCATTCCCATGTCCAGAATGTTCTCCAATACTCTTAGCATCGGCTTTTATAACTCGTTCGTACGTCAAAGGAGCATGCTTTTCCATCCATGACATTAAAGTCGGTCCAAAATTATAACTCATGTACGAATAATTATTAACTAAATCTATCACCTGATTTTTATCATCAACAATTTTTGATACAGAATTTGGATCATAACACTCCATATTAATCCGCTCATTCCAATCATGAAAGGGTAATGCACTTTCTTGCCGCTCAATAGCCTCAATCCAAGGATTTTCTCTCGGTGGTTGATAAAAATGTCCGTGAATAGTTAAATATACGTCTTTTTTTGCCATAAGCCAGATGACTCCCTAATTCTATCAAATTAATTCTAATAATATTATTATAGAGTCATAATTAATTTTTTCAAATAGTTAGCTTGCTTTTATCGGCTTTTTAGAGGATATAACCGTTAACTTTGTAATCTCTATCCAAGGATCTGACATAGCTGTAGAAAAGACTTTACCCTCAATAACTACTTTATCCCCAGATTCAAGATCAATAAACTTTTCCGCTGTTTTTCTCGATAAAAACAACTTCATTTCCGGTAACGGCATAACATGATCTGTCACATCATCTCGGCGAATTAAAATTCCTATATAGTCCTCTGACTTCTTCATAGCCGGCTTATAATCCAATCCCAATGTTGAAAACTTATCAAAAGTTGCTTTCATTTTTATATTTTTATTCAAATATGCCTGTGGATTTTTAACCACCTCTAACGGTGAAACCTCAATAAATGCAGATTGCGCAACATTTTGTGCTGCTTGAGGAGTCGTTTTTACACTTACTTTATTTGAAGATTGAATTGCAGCTTGCTGCGCATATGAATTTCCTGCTTCAAATACTCCATATGCCCCTGCTCCAATTAAAACTGCTGCCAAAAAATATATTATTTGTTTTTTCATGACAATTTCCTCACTGTGTTTTTATTAATTCTAGCATATATATAAATTAATTTTAAGCAAATTAATCAATTGATTAATTTTTTTTATATTTTAGGTTAATATTTTATTGTAAGAACCTTAAGGAAATATAAATGGAATATGCTATAGGTATTGATTTAGGCGGCACAAAAGTTCTCGTCGGGCTTATTAATAAACAAACCGGAGAAGTCCTTTTTTCAGTTAAGAAAAAAACAAAAAAAGATAAAGGCCCACAAAAAATTATTGAAAAAATTATTGAATCAATTCACGAAATTTTAAACGAAAATATAGTAGAAAAAACTCAAATAAAATCTATAGGTATTGGTGCTGCAGGACAAGCAGACAGAAAAAATGGCGTTTTACTTTCTGCACCTAACTTAGATTGTTTTAACGTAGAATTTAAAAAAATTATAGAAAAAGAATTTTCAATTCCTGTTTTTGTTGGGAATGATGTTGAAATAGCAACATTAGGAGAAATGAAGTTTGGCGCAGGCAAAGGATTTAAAAACCTCGTATGCGTTTTTGTCGGCACAGGAATAGGCTCCGGGATTGTACAAAACGGTGAGCTATACACAGGAGCAACAGGAACTGCAGGCGAAATTGGTCATATAGTAGTTGACTATGGAGGACGGCAATGCACTTGCGGTGCTATGGGCTGTTTAGAGGCTTATGCTTCTCGCTCTGCAATAGAAAAAAGGATTACAGGCGCACTAAAAAAGGGTAGAAACTCAGTAATTCTAGACTATTTACAAGACGGAAGACCGTTATCCTCAAGCATAATTCAAAAAGCTTTGGAACAAAATGATGAGCTTGTTACCCAAGCATTGGATGAAGCCAGTGAATATCTTTCAGCAGGACTTGCAAGCATTATAAATTTTATAAACCCCGAACTAATTATTCTCGGGGGCGGTCTCATTGAAGCTATAGACTACTTCTACAAAAAAACTATTATAAAAGCCCACGTTAAAGCATTACCTATACCTGCTATGAAAATTCAATTTAAAAAAGCAAATTTAGGTGATTTTTCTGGTATTATTGGCGCAGCATTTCTTTCAGATAGGACATAAAGGAAAACATATGGAAATTATTACTTTTATAATCGGAATTATTATTGGAGCTGTAATTATGTTTGCGGCTATAAAATCAGCAGAAAAAAAATCGAATGATAAAACAGATGCAACACTCGATAAAATACATAAGGAAATGCAATTATATTTTGAAAATATTGCAAACAAAACTTTAAAAGAAAATTCCCAAGAAATTTCCAATCAAAATAAAGAAAGACTAATAGAACTGTTAACTCCATTTCGTGAACAAATAGAAAAATTTGAAAAAAGAGTAGAAGAAAACATTCATAAAGAAACAGAACAATTCTCAAAACTAGATACAAACATAAAATATGTACTAGAAACCGGGAATAAACTTTCACATGATACTAATAAACTTGCAACTGCACTAAAAGGTGATTCTAAAACCCAAGGTCGATGGGGTGAACTTGTGCTTGAGCGTATTCTTGAAGTATCCGGTTTGCGTAAAGATGAAGAATACTTTACACAAAAAAGTTTTGACACAAAAAAACCTGACGTAGTAGTTCTTTTATCTGAAAAACGCTGTATATATATAGATGCAAAAACATCATTAGCACCTTATGACAACTACATTAACTCAATTGATGAAATTGAAAAAGAAGCAAGTCTAAAAATGTTCAAAGAGTCTGTAAAAACACATATCATGGGGCTTGCCAAAAAAGAATATATTGAAATTGACGAATACAATTCCCCGGAATATGTTTTAATGTTTATTCCAATTGAAAGCTGCTACAACTTGTTGTTTGCTGACGACGCTCAATTATGGGACTTAGCTTGGAAAAACAAAATCATGCCTGTTTCTCCATCAAACCTGCTTGCAACA
This sequence comes from uncultured bacterium, assembly GCA_949284985.1. GTDB lineage: Bacteria > Cyanobacteriota > Vampirovibrionia > Gastranaerophilales > Gastranaerophilaceae > RGIG2134. The sequence continues at coordinate 31,281 of CASDWY010000023.1, forward strand.
CTAAAAATAATCAACTCATTCCACACAGTAAATCGCCAGAACAAAAACGCACTGGAAATTGCCTCCCTTGCAGGAAAAATGATAAACAAATTTGCAGCTCTTTGTACTGATTTACAAAAAATAGACACTAGCCTAAAATCTGCCCTAACAAAGCTTGCAGGAAAAGACAATATAATTCGAAACATTGAAAGAATGGAAGAACTTGGTGCAAAAGATGTTAAGGCTATTCCTGCATTAAATATTTCGGAAATTAGTGACTAAACTAGCTAATTTCCGTACATACCATTTAAAAGCCCCTCTATTATAGGGTTTTTTATAATAGGCTCAAGTCCATCTTTTGTAGGTAAACAACCAAACGGGTTAATCAATGAATTAGAATACAACCAAGTTCGCATAATTTCTTTCTCTCTTTTTGCTCTTGCAGAATTTCTAAAAGAATCTTTTTGAGGAACCCTTTCTAACTTAAGTTTTTTGTTGTCAATAAGTTCTTTAAGCTCACGCATAGAAATTTCTTGAGGAGTAGAATTATTACGTTGGAGAAAAATTTTATTATCGCGTTTAAGGGCGATAATACTTTCTCCATCATTAGTTGTAAACATTACTTTAGCTACACTACTCATGAAATTTTTAACCCCTAGTTGTATTTTACAAAAAACATAAGAATAAAACAAATTGCCGTACAGTCATAACTCCATTAACATTTTTTTACAATAAAAATAAAATTTAAGATTATAAACAAATTATACTTGACATTAATTTATGCTCACAATAATATAATAAATGTACACAGCCAGTGGGGCGTCGCCAAGTGGTAAGGCAGCTGGTTTTGGTCCAGCCATTCAGAGGTTCGAATCCTTTCGCCCCAGATTTAGACGACAAGAAGCGTTTTTGAATAATTCAAAAACGCTTTTTTGTTGTTGATCTAAAATCTAAATCCAAAATCTGCAAGCCCTAGTTTGGCGGTTATTCCACGACATCTATGATTTTAGAAGTTTTGGAAAAATGATTTTATTATCCTTGTTTAAATTAAAAACTCCTGCTAATTATAAATTTTTTCTATATTAGATCAAAATTATTAAAAAAATTAATAACTAACTTAAGAAAAAAGCCAATCCTACATAACACCTTTTTCATTCAAGAACGCTTTATATTCTTTATCATCATTCATTATGTGGTTTACAACCCAATTCTTAAGAAATATAGCAACTTCAAAATGTAATGTAAACTTATCTGCTTCAAAATCTTTTCTAAACTGCTCCAACTTTGACAGAAAGAACTGATGAGCTTGTTTATGCGTCTCATAATGCGGATAACCATTTTCATTCAAACATTTTTCTTCCACCTCTAGATGCGCTTTAGAATATTTCTCAAGTCTTGCCAAAATTCTTGCCATAGCAAGTCTGTCTTCTTTATCCTGCATTGCTTCATATACTTATTTAATTATATCCAAAAGATATTTATGCTGTTCATTAAACAGCTTTACACCAACGTCATACCTATCATCCCACTGAAATTGCATAAAAATATATCTCCTAAAACTTTTATAATACCTATATACTCGCAATTACTCTCTTTGACAATATAACTAAACAATTTACAAAAAATTTTAAATTTATCCCCTAAAAACACTATTAACAGGGTTTTTGTATTGACGATAATCATAAAAACTGTTATTCTTAAATAAAGGATTAATAATGAAAAAGAAGGCATTTTCATACTTAGAATTAATTTTTGCTATGATAATTATAGTGGTGTTAATGTTTATGACTCTACCACTTATTACAAGAAGTGCCAAAAAACAATCCTTAAACGTATTTGGGGAATACAGATGCTATATTAAAGGAAATCAATTTTTTGAGCAATCCAGGTTCAATAATGACAATCTTAGCGAGCCTAAACAAGTAAACTCTTGCATTTTTTCAAGACCAACAGGAGCAACTGCCTTTAAAATAACCCTTATAGGAGGAGGCGGCGCAGGAAACCTGCAAACAACAGCACCAACTTTCGTATATAAAACACTTGAAGATAACATGCCCTCAGTATCCTTTAACGATGCGAATGGAAACGCCCAAATCAACAATATAACAAACCCTTTTGGGACTGGACCATTATCTGCTACAACTTTACACCTACATATATCTGGCAAAGATGTAATATACACACATCCTAATACAGGAACAAGCTTTATTGTCAATGGTTTTACTCCTTTTAGAGTAACAGATGCCATTAGAACGGTTCCAAACCGCGGAGGAGAAGCAGGTAGTGTTCACACAATAAGCATTCCGGCAGAAAACATGCCATTCGATAATAATGGACAAATAGAAATAAATAAAAGTGCCACTAGCACTGCCACAATATTCAATACTGGTATTAGAATAGCTCAACCATCTGCCGGAAACGGATATTCCACTTTTATTAAAACAACAGTAAAAAACGGTGAAAATTTACCAAATGACATTTGTGTACACAATAGCACCAGTACTCTTTGCCAAGCTAAAGGCGGAAACCAAGCTAGCAACACTTTAATAGATACAGATCTTGAAAATATTTCTGCAACTGTTGGGGCAAAATACACCATTATACCTGGCAAAGACGGGGGTTACGACTCCAGGGTAGCCGCTTCTGCCGGTCCGGCAGGAACCGGTTCTACGTGTGCTCCAGATCCAACAAAACCAACGACAACTTGTCTTAGTTCACCTCTTGTTACTGAACTGGGGGCAGGCAGTGGAGGACCTGCAAAGGCTATATCAATTTCTTCTCCAGCCAATTACACTTTCCAAGAATATCACATTTTAAAAATGTATAGGACTATCAATGGACAAAATGTGTATTTAAACGACAATTATAACCTCTACTTACAAGGCACACCACCGAAATCAATCCCGACTTTTAATGCCCAAATACAAGGGAACATAGGTCAAAGTGGTGGCGGAGGAATTATTATAGAATGGTAATTAAAGGTGGCATATGATTAAAAAAACGAATTATAATATTAAATCAGCTTTCTCTCTTATAGAATTAATGATTTCAGTAACAATTCTTGTTATTTTAGGTCTTATGATGTCTTTTGCTATAACCAAAAAAACACAAAAAGCTATAACAAATGCTACAGGAGGCATACATACTTGTTATAAAGATATAAACGGTAAACTTCGACAAAGAGAAGAATTTCATTATTTTGGTGGAAAAACTAAAATTACCGATAATGAAGTAGGAAATTGCATATTTGAGCTTCCAAGCAATGCAACAGGCGCAACTATATATTTAATTGGAGCAGGCGGTGGAGGCGGCGGCATTCAAGATCTCTCTACAGATTTAACAAATTTCTGTCAAATAAATGATACAAATGAACAAACTATTGTTCCTATTAATTGTAAAGAAAGGTCCTACTATTACAACAGCAACGGTATACTTGCAGATTGCTGTACAAAAGACGGAACTACATACAAATGTGGAACAATAACAGGGATTGACCAATATGGCAAATTTATAAGCAATGAATGTACTAATATATCTATTAATGTAACCCCCTCAACTACTTTGGCTCCACAACCAGAAATTGTTACTAATAAGTTGCCTGCACTCTTTAGCGACGAAGCATATAACAATTTAATATTAAAAGACTATGTCGTTTCTGTTGCAGGAGGAAATACTTCTACTTATCAAAATAACACTGCATATCATTTCAAATACACTCCAAACCCTAAAATCAACGATACATTTATATGCTATAACGGGGTTAATTCAGCTAATGGCACCTCCATAGGAACAAGTTACATTTCTCCCACTCCAGGAATTTTTCAAGTTAATGGACAAGTTAAAAAAATAAAAGGAACCAGTTGGTCATATTCTAATCGGGCAAACGCAAATAACTTCTTTAACCAAGGAGATACATACGGACAATATTCTTACAACTCGACTCCTAAATTATTCACACTGCATTATCAAGCTAAAACACTAACAAAATGCAAAATACCATATGGAACAAATGGTTCTCCAGGAGAAACTATCACTATTTTAGGACAAAACTTAGCTAATAAAACACTTAAAATAATCGATCAAAATATTGGAACCGGTGGTGCTGGAGGAACAAAAGCAAGTGCAATAAACCAAACTGCCGGTCAAAAAGGCGGTAACACAAGTCTTACACTCAACAATATAACAAGAACAGCACAAGGTGGGCAAGGTGGAATTTCAAACCTAACTGAATTTCAAGACTTAAAGAGCAGCCATAATAAAATTAAAGGATCTGCATCAGATAACAACTGGTGGGATCATACGCACTATATGATAAAAACCGAGTATGATCAAGCATCAAATACAACACAATACATTAAAGATAAAGTGCTTGTAAATGCTATAAACCCGGATACATTTATGGCTCAACCCTCTAAATGCACATCAAACAATGACTCATCACCATGTACAGCCGGAACATCTCCGGACAGCCTCAGCTATGGTGCAGGCGGTGCCGGAATGAATTCTGTTTTAGATTATGACCCCCTATACAGTTTTTCTCTTTATAAAAAAACAAGTAACAAAATTTTAAACGACGACCATGCCATAATCGGAACAATAGTTAACAATAAAACTAATAAAACTGTTACACCAGTTATGCATACACCCAATCTAATAACAACAAACCAACCAAACAATTCCGGTATGGGTGGTGCAATAGTAATCCAATGGGGAGAATAAATGAATGCCAAATAACAAAAACAAACCAGCTATGTCTCTGTTAACAATACTAGCCTCAATGATAGTAGTTATGATAGCATTAGTAGTTGCAACACCTGTAATTACTAAAAGATTACATAAAATTTCTTCGGGAAGAAATATAGAAGGTACAGTTAACCTTAACTCATCAAAGGGTTATTTTATGTGTTATATGACCTCCACAGGTCAATTAATGCAAATAGAAGCCAACATTCTTGCAAATGGAAGTACCACAATAAAAGGTCCGACATCAGCCCAAAATGGATGTAATTTTGATATTCCATCACGTGCAGAAAGTTTTAAAATTACACTTATTGGCGGTGGCGGAGGAGGTGCAGGTACAAGTGCAGAAATATTTACATATGAAATAGCACAAGACTCTATAGATTTTGGTATAAATAGAACAACTCTAACTACTCCTTTTCAGCAATATAAAACCTACATAACCTCACAAGCAAGTGCTATTAAAGAACTTCTTGGAGAAAATTATCTGAATTTACATTTCATCATTTCCGGAGCAACCGCAAAAGGTCAAATTAATAAAGAAGGAACCCAAATTCCGGGAACTGCCGGTGCAGTATGCAAAATACCATTTATTACTGCTTTTATAGATACTTCCACAACAGCAATAAAATACAGCTCAGGTAATAAAGAAGATACAATTGGCAAACTAACCCCCCTAAATACTAACGGAGTTATTAGAAAAACTATATACGCCTATCCAGGGCAATCCCCGGTTCAATATGGAAATGATTACCTTTCTTACACAGACTGCTATTCTATCGGAACCAGCTGCGAAAAATTGTTAAATTTAACTTATACAAATTCTAACAACAGCGGAATAGGCACCTGTACAAGCGGTACAAACATAGCACAACAAAACGAAATATACTACTCTGAAACTCAACCGGGAGCAACACCCTACATAGTTAGCACAAAAAATAACGTAGACACAACAATAGTAAGCATCCCTCTTTCACTGAACAGAAACGCACTAAGAAGCTATATTGCAGAAGGTGGCGCTGCAGGTGAAGTAAGAACTTTTGAAACCGCATTTCTGGCACCACTAGATGCAACGTCTATAACAATACCTAAAAACAGTATTGGAGCTGGAGGCAGAGGTGGTACTACAAGTTGCAATATAAACAATCCTACAGGTTGTAACGGTGCTCAGGGTGGAACAACAAGTCTAACTTTAACAACAAATTCCGGTGAAGTAAAATATTCTGCATCCGGAGGTTTAGGCGGTAAAACTAATACAAAAGAAATAGTTCCGAAAGAATCAGATCCCAACACAGGAACTATAATATCCGAAGCAAACGGGACTGTCTTTAATGGCGGAAACGGCACAATTGTTCAATACTCTCTTCCCAATAGTATTTTAGCAAAACTTAATATAGAAAACACTGCTACAGGTGCACTTGGTTCAAATTGCAATTCGCCCAACGCCAACAAAATATCTACAACAAATTGTAATGGAATTTGTAGTGGCAGCGGGCAACAAGAAAGTTGTAACGGCAATAACGCCACTCAATTTGGAACAGGTGGTGGAGGCGCAGCAATAGCTATGCAGCTAGCAGCAGGTGGTGCACCTAAAATTACTTCTTCTATGGCAACAAATTTTATATATCCTAATACAACAAACACAACCCCAGCTAAAGCTCGCTTCAGATCCGGAAATGGTGGACAAGGTGCACCAGGGGCAATTATAATAGAATGGTAAAGGGACTTATATAATGAAAATGAAAATAAAATATGCATATAATCTTATGGAAATAATGTTAGCATTACTTATTCTAGGTACAATCATAGCACTTACCCTTTCCAATGCAAAAAAGAAACTTCCCGATGTAGATAAATCAAGATTTAAAAAAGCTTATACTGTAACCGAAAAAACGGTAAACACACTTATTAATGATGAAAACATTTATCCTTATGGGGAAGGGTTCCGCAATTTAGAACCGGTTCAAACTGAATTTGGAGAAACTTTTGGTCTACCGGATGAAAATACAAAGTTTCGTGATACTTTTAAATATAATCTAGACGTTATTGAAGATAATATTAACTGCCCTATACCCGGGAATACTAAAAATGCTTGTTTTAAAACTGATGATGGAGTTGTATATGGAATTCCCGACACAGATTTTATAACAAAAAACCTACAAGAGACAACTATTGAACGTGCCAGTGGAGAACAAAAAATAAAACTTCTTCCTATCACAATTTATACTGATTGGGAAAAAATTTCTGAAAATGCAGATTATAAGAATGACGCATTGTTTATAGGAGTCAGATCAAACGGAGAAATAAGACTTATTAACGTTGGTAACGTAAATTGTAGCAACAACTCAGATGCAATCCAATGCAAAGCAATGCAATACCTGCAATCCAATACATTAACAACACAGGAGTAACAATTATGCAAAAAAAACAAGCAGCATCATTGGTAGAAGTCTTAATAATTCTTATAGTTTTAGGGTTTCTAATGGTAATAGTAATACCATACGCCAGAAATACTTCAAACAAAAATCTACAACAACTTGCCGTAATAAAAGCAAATTCTACTATAAAAGAAATCATTAACTCCATGTTAAATGATAGCAAATACTACTCCTCAAATCATAATTTTGCAAACATAAACAGCGTAGACGGTCAACCAGAAAACGAAAAATTTAAAACCGCATTTAATTCTTTTTTATCAAACACGAAAGAAGTAAATTGTCCAATGTACACAGAAAGACAAATTAAACTATCTTTTTGTACTTTAGGACAAGACAATATAGCTTGGGGAATACCGTGGACAAACTTTACTGAGAAAGATACAAGCATAGTCAATTTAATGCAAAATAATGTTACCGTTCAATATCTTCCTATTACCGTATATATCAATTACAAAGAAAAACAAGCATTACCAAACGCTAATGGCACTAATAAAGCAACAATGGAAAATTATTTTTATAACAATGCCATTATGTATGGAATAAGACGCGATGGGCAAATAATATTTCTTGACAATATTATCGATGAATCAGCTTATCCAAAAGCACTACACTACCAGGCAAAAAAAATTATTGCCTCAAAACAATAAATTAATATAACAAATTAAAAAGGAATAATAATGAAAAATAAAAAAATTGCATTTACTCTTAGTGAACTTTTTATTACACTGGCATTAATTTTTACAATAATGGCAATGCTTGCACCAACAATTATAAACAAAATGCCCGATACTGATAAGGCAAAAATGAAACAAACTTACGCACAAATACTAAAAAACATTGAAACAATGCTCAACAATCCTCAATTATATCCAGATGCATCAGGATTTGCCAATACCTCACCCAGTGTGGATACAATAAGCGGAGACACCTATAAAGATGGTACAAAATTTGCAGATATATTTATGTCTAACCTAAATATTGCAGAAATCACTAATATACCAGCTAACTCAAATATAGCTGTATCCTGTACAGGTTCAGACGCTGACTCATGTAATAGAAAGGTAAATAATGATACCACTATTTGTTTTATTACAAATAACGGTATAAAATATTGTATACCAAAAAACACTAGCTCTTTCTTTAATAACGACACCCCCGATAGCGTTGCTGTTATAAAGGTATATCTAAGTGATGATGACAGTGATGAGGCGGGATATTATATAAGTGTCACAGCTACAGGGAAAGTTTCTGTACTTCCATTAAACTTAGCCTTTGGAAATAAACCAAGGTGCGAAGACAACGATATATACAAACAAGTTAATCAATGCAAACTTAATGATTATTTACTTTCTATCAAAGATTAACAACATTAATGAGCTATTTCAACTTTACACTTAGACTCACCTAAAGTACAACCGTAGTCTTCATCTAAAATTCCTTGTGTAATCTCACGAGGAACAATATCCTCTGCAGAATTTTTTTTATCAAATATAAACTGCATAACTAAATTAGCAAACAAACTATCTGCATAAAAAGGCACACTGGAGCTCATCCCGACAGTTTTGGCATTACACCCTTCTACTTTACAATTAACCGCCCAAAAATATAACAAGTTTGTAAAACTCAAAGGTTCACTTAAAACAAGTTGTTGACCAAAATAATTTTGAGCCCCACCCTGCACTGTTTGACCAGCCCAAGCATGCAATTTAGCATTAAACAATGTCATCAAATCTGAGTTTTGTACGTCATTTTTTTTGTATGTATTAGGATTATTAGGATCTGGTTTGTTTAAGTACTTAGGATAGTATACCATTGCACTTGCATAAAGCTCATCAAATTCCGGTCTGCCAAGAGGTATAACTACACCATCATTTTTTATGGCAAAAAGAACAATATCAGGCATTCTCATTCCTGATCTAAGTTGTGTATTTGGACCGGAATCCCCATTTAAATCAACTGCAACTAATCTAAATTGCATTCTTTCATATTCTTTACCTGTTCCGTCAATATATGGAGGATTAGCAGTCAAAACTGTTGATATGTAAAATTTTTGCCCGTTAGCAGCAACAAAAGACGGAATAATATTTCCTGTTCCGGAACACTCACCTATAACATTTCCTGAGCTGTCTTTTTGAACTTCTCCGTTTTCATTATATTTTTGCATCAATGCACAAAAAGTACTCAAAAAATCACTTCCCACAGATAAATCTTCCTTAGGTCTAACACCTGAAATAAAAGATTTACATTCATTTGTTTCATCAATGGTATTTATCTGCTCAGTTAAAAGTTTACAAAAAGCCTTATCTGTTCCTGAACCATCAAATTCGCCTACTGTAGGATCACCAAATAAAAATCCAGGGTATTGTCTGGGGTAACCTTTTATACCTCCAATCGCTTCTGCTTCATATGTACTAGTATAATAAGCCCCACCATTTACTTCACTACCCTGAACCGTTCTGGTTTTTGTATACTCTGCCCAACAATCCTCAGACCAATATAGCTCAGTTACATCATCATTAAGCGCCGAGCACTTACCTGAAATAGGCGCCCACGACAAATAAGCATTTCCTACTGTTTGTACCAAAGTATCGTACGCAACATAATAAAGTTTTTTATACTGGTTTTGGCTATTTTTAATAGAGTACATCGAAATTATAGAAACTACTCCTATAATTACCAATACAATAACAACCTCTACCAAAGTATATGCACTGCGAAATAATCTTTTCATACGATCCTCCATAGTTGATATAAGTATACAATATATTTGAACATTTATAAATAAAAAAATAAATATTTAATAAAAATACATATTAAGATTGACAAAGAAAAAAAAATATTGTAATCTGGATATATATATTATATATAATGGGTTATTTAATAAAAGGAGAATTTATGCACAAGTTTAAACTGTCAGAACTCAAACATCAATTACTGCCTGGAAAAAGTTTAGCCTATACGATGTCTGAAGTTCTTATTACACTAGCAATTATAGGTGTCATTATCTCACTTCTACTTGGCGGATTTACTATTTCAGAAAAAGCCAAATATCCAACAATGAGAGCTGTATTCAAAAACGAACTTGCAACAGCACTTGCAACAATGAATACAGAGCAAAATTTGTCAAAAATACAAAATCAACAAGACTTTATTGATCAACTAAACGGATACTACGACACAAGCAACGCCTGCGACGGCAAAGCTTGTTTTGCAGCAAAATACAAAGATATGGGTGGCAACGAAGTCAACCTGCCGCTTGGAAAAGATTATTACACTTTCACAACTAAAAGCGGAGCCAGTGTAAGTATAAAATTTGTTCCCCATGTTGGCAGTGATCTTTCAACATTTATTCCGAATACAAATAATATAGATCTATCTAAAAACTCCTATGAAGTTTCAAATGCTGCTTTAAACTACGTAACAGGGGTTTTTGATGTTAATGGTCCCAAAGGACCAAATAAACTTGGCGTTGATGTTGGTATAATAATGCCGGCATATTCTTTAGATAAAGACGCCGGAGAATACTTAACTTTTGATAATAAAGGCAAGGTAATTGTTGCAAATAAAAATGATAACAAAAGCAATGATGATAATAATTCCAACAACAACACAAACGAAACACCTACTAACAAAATCGTAGTAGACGAAAACGGAAATTTTGTAGCAAAAGATAACGAAAGTGAAAAAGTTGCTAAATGCGGTGCAAATCACGAAAACTTTGTTTTAGATGATTACGGTAACTGCACAATTTGCGGATTGTCCAATGCGACCTGCGCTGCTCAAGGAAAGCAATTAAATAAAAAATCGTGTTTGTGCGAATACAATATATCTTGTCCAAAAAATAAAATTCTAGATAAAGACGGTAACTGCGTATGTAAACCTATTACAGCAGCTGCCGGTCCATATGCATTAAAGGATGATAAAGGAAACCCAATACAAGATAGCGAATCTTGTACATACAGATGCTCACTTGGTGCATCGTTAAAATGCTTGGCTAACGGTGGAACTTGGAATTCCACAACCTGTTCTTGTAACTGCGGCAGCAGCGGTGATTCCTTATCTGCAGCCGGCAGATGTGCTAAAAAAGTTAGTTACAATGGTTATGCACAAGCTAATCCCAATAACTATTGCACATGCGAATGCTTACCTCAAGCTTCCGTAGAAAAACTAATACAACAAAAAGAAAATCCTGAAAATAAAGCAGATTTTCAATATAACACATTATATGACAGCGATATAAACAACAAATGTTACAAATGTGCAGAACCTGTAGATGAAACCCTTTCATTAAAAAGAAATGACGATGAAAAAGCAGAACAAATAAATGGACTTTGTACAGTTGGTTGCAGCCAAGACAAAATTAATGAATTCAATAACTTTACAGAAGAAAATAAAATTTTCTACGAACCACCTAAAGGATATGATGGACAAAATCTTAGCAACACCCCAACAGCTTGTTCAGCTAAATGTGTATTAACACAAGATAAGTGTAACACTTTAGCTAATCAAATAACATCCGGTGGTGTACAAAATAAAGAATGCAAATATTTAGGCAAGATATTCCATACTTGCGCTCTTACTTCAAATCCTGTAAATCCAAAATTCCCTGCAACTGAAGAAAGACCAGCAAATTCAAGTCTTGGTGAAAATTCTGCTCTATACACCTGCAATATATCACAAGGAGCAATAAAAATAAAATTAAAAGCAAATAAAGAAACATGTCGTTGTGAATTGGATCTTGATGCTTACAAAAATTCATCAGCAGGCGCAGGAATAATTCCAGATGGTAAATTGTTAAGGTACGAGTATCATGGTAAATGTGGACATATGGCAGCATACAAATGCACATATACCTATGATAATAGCTCATCTAATGTAATATTGCAGCCAAATCCAAATGCTAACAATCCTTATGATAACAGCCCAACATATGGACTTGTTATAAATGAAAAATGCTTATCTTGGTGGGATCCTATATTACTGATAAAACCATATAGTTGTAATACTGTTGTATCAAACCAACCTAATATGAAAAACGGTACAGTAAGCGTTAAACTTGACCAAAATTCAGCAAACTCAAACATAACTTGGATTGCTGAACAAGCTAAAGGCACAGCATCATACTATTTCTTAATAAAAAATCACGCTACATCCGCAATTCCTTCAATCAAGGAACATTTATTCACCGATATGGCTCATAATACCGGATTGCAGGAACTCAATGAAGTCTATGATACAAACAAAGACGGTGTTGTAAACGAGCTTGATAATAACTTCTATAACCTTGGATTATGGGCTGATACAAATGCAAACGGCATCTATGATGCAGGTGACATTAAATTATCAGTTGAAGATGCAAACGTTATCGATATTTACACGCAAGAAACTTTCAAATCAGATCAAAGCGGTATTGCAGAACAAACTGACAAGGCTATAACTTCTATTCACGGAAAGTATATGGCCGGAATAAAAAATGCAGTTAACCTCAATGACGGAAACTACTGGGTTAAAAGAGTTGCTAATAAGGCAAAAAATCAAATTGAATGGTATTACGTTACAAAAGAAAAGAAAACCATTAAAGTGCCTGTTAAAAAACAACCTTCCGAGAATACATCTGACGCATCTAACACCAGTACAACCGCAAGCTCAGGCACATCTACACCTAAATTTGAAGAAAAAGTTGTCGAAGAAGATGTTACGTACAAATATCTTTATAACAACGGAAAATACGAACTTCTTGATAATAACGGCAACAAAGTTCAATCAGACATAAGCCATCCGCTTCGTAATGTTAACGCATCAGCAATTAAACAATATTATGAAAAAGATGGATCAAAATACAAGGTTCAAGAATACGAATCAATAGATATTCTATTCAAAGAAAACAAATAATAAGAAACAGCTTAAAAGCAAATAAAAAAGTCGGAGTCAAAGCTCCGACTTTTTTATATTATTTATTAAAGATTTACAACCCTAAATTTCTTTTACAATACTCCACAACCTGCCATTTTCTGTCTGCACTAAATCTATATGCACACCAAAAGCATCACAAAGATTTTTTGATGTAAGCACCTCTGCTCTTTTTCCCTCTACTAAAATCTTCCCATTTTTCAAAATCATTCCTCTATCGAATGACGGTAAAATATCTTCAATTCTTTGAGATATAAATAAAATTGTTAAATCCTCACAATTTTTGGCAAGATCCTCTATTATTTTTAAAAAAAACTCACGTTCTGCAATATCAAGATAAACGCTAGGTTCATCAAAAATCATAAGCTTAGGCTCTGTCATCAAAGCTCTTGCAATAAGAATTTTCATCCTTTCACCAGAAGACATTTCTGACATATATTTATTTGCAAGATGAAGTCCATTTAAAGAACTCAACAAACTTTTTACCTTATCTAACTCTGCCTCACTGGCACGCCTAAAGAAACCTAATGTACCTGTTTTTCCAGATAATACCATATCAACACCGGTTGTATTATGTTCAATTTCTTTTTGGATAAATGGACTTACCCAAGCTATAGATTTTCTAACATCATGCAAATTTACTTTACCATATTCATGACCTAAAACTTCTATTTTTGCGCCATACTTTGGCCAAATATATCCCAAAATTGTCCGCACCAGAGTTGTTTTACCAGATCCATTAGATCCCAGTATAAAATACTTTTCTCCCTTTTTAACTTTCCAAGATATTCCATGCAAAATTTCTTTTTCTTTAAGAAAAACTTCTGCATTTTTTATGTTAATTGCATATTCATTTTTATTCTTCATTCCTATATTTTAACTCGAAAATATTTTTTTACATATTTAAATACCATAACATTACATTTAACCACAAAGCGAATAAAGACCAAATAAAATAAGGAACTAAAAGTACAGAAGCTAAAACTGAATATTGGTAAAAGGAATAAATTGTAAGCCCTAAAAAGATTAAAAGTGCCAACAAAACCCAAACGGCAAGTCCAATTTTTTTCATACTAAAAAACACAAAAGGCCAAATAATATTTAAAACAAGTTGAGCTGAAAAAAATATTAATGCCAAAGTTTTTTCTGAAAGGTTACCTTTTTTAACAAACCACCAAAAAGAAACCGCTATCATTATATACAAGACAGTCCACACAGGACGAAAGACCCAAGCCGGAGGGTTCAATTTTGGTTTTTTTAACAAATAATACCATTCCATATTTTCCATTAAATATTCTCCTTTATTTGATTATTTTTCATTAAAATTTCATGCCTTAAAGTATCAATAAACTCCGGTCTGTACAAAAAGCCCAAATGCGAACCATTACTCATAAGTACAAGATTCTCACCGCAATAACTTTTTAAAAGTCCTAACTGCTTACTCGTCACAAGATAATCATCTATTGAATGATAAATTTTATAATTGTCATTACTTTTTAAAAACTTTCCAATTAAATACAGATTTGCAACTTTAGAAATTTCCTCTAAATTTTTATATTCTTCACCAATCATGTATTTTTCAACATAGTCATGATAGTTCATTTTATTAATCATTTTATAAATTTTTGATTTATCCTTTAAGTCAAAGCCATTCTCCATAGCAAAAATCAAATCAGAAAGCTTTTGATGCATAACAAAACCAGTAATAAGTTTTGCTTCATCCTCATTAAAAGGTAATTTTTCCATATGCAACTTTTGCAACTCTTCCGAATCCAGAAGTCTTTTTATCTTAGCCGCTATCAACGCAGCTTTATCTTTTAACTCATCAGGATTCTGTTTCCACTCAATTGAATTTTGATCAAACTGATTCATCGCATAAATCAAATCAACAGGCGGATTAATAGAAATATATTTAGAAACCTCTAAAACCTTATCTCGAGACTCTTTTTCTGCTAAATACAAAGTCATCATAGCCCCAAAAGAAGTACCAACAACAACTTTATCCTTAAACTCACATTCATACTTAGATTGCAAAAAATCTACAATTTTAGCACTAGCCATCTGCAAATACTCAATATCTTTCCCGGGAATACCTGGCTTATAACCAACAGGCATACTTTTAACAAATTCCCACTGAAAATGACTCCCCATTATAATTGCAGAATACCCTTGTTCATAAAAAAGTTTTGCTAAAACAACAGAATGATGCGACGTATAACCCTCACCTATAGATGGATAAATAATTACCACCGGAGAATTTTTGTCTTTTTGCAAAATATAACGAAATTTGTAATCATCACGAGATGGACTCAAATTTACTGCTGAGGTTTTTATCCGCTTTGCAAAACTTCTGTTCCATATTGATAATTCAGACCAAATAGACTCATCAATACCCGGCAAATCAAAAAACACTGTTCTCATTGCATCAATAACAGGACCTTGAGAATTATAATCCGTTAAAAAAATATCAGCTTTTAAAACAGGTGACTTTTCTTTTTCTTTGGGTACAGGTACAGACATTTCAGCTAATTGAGCTTGCTCAATCACATCACTTTCAAATGTATCTTCCCAAAGATTATTTTTCTCCCACCCGGGGTCACTTTGATATGCAACTTCCTCATAGATAGATTTTTCAGGCTCAATTTTCCCAAAACAAACATAATCACTACAATAATTTTCCTCACTGCTTTGATTAATAAAATCAACAAAAATTGAATTTTCCCCTCCGACAAGCTCACCAGAAACTTTTTTTTCTACAACATTTGAGTTTTTTATAAAATTATCAATCCCATAAAGTGTTCTTGCTATATCATAAGGATCAGCATAATTTGACTCAATCATTGACAATATTGGCTGCAAATAAGCAATTTTGTTAACCGTAAAACCCAATTTTACTAATGCCATAAAAGGAATTCCCAAATAGGAAGACGGGTCAAGAGCAGTATCTAATGCCCAACCAATTAATCCTCTTGGACTAGTCGCATTTAAAATCGGGCAAACTAAATAAGGACCTTGTTTTATATTACACTTTGCTAATGCTTGTTCCATATCTGCATTTTTTTGTTCAATTTTTAAATATTTTTTTGCAGGATCAAACATTCCCCCTAAACCAACCGTAGAATTAATCAAAAATCTTAAAGTCTCCCCACCTGCTGCACTAAAATCTCTCTGAATTAGCGTACTCAAAAGTCTTCGCGGATATAAAACATTTGAATATACCCCCTGAAGTCTATCCATACCGTATTTTGGCATAATTGACGCCCAAACAATATTTATAGGTCTTAGAGCATACTTATTTAACTTAGAATTAAACGTAAACATTTTTCTATTAAAGTTTTCAAACTTGTCTTCACCCAAAAACTCCTGGACATAATTCGGATTTTTATTTTCTACCTGCGCAAAAACGCAAGAAGAAACATTAATCCACAAAGTTACAACCAATAAAAAACTTGCAAAAATTTTGTTTTTCTTAGACATGGGATTCTCTCTATACTACAAACAAAGCTCTCTGATTTGCTTTACTGCCATATAATAGTCAACCCCAAAAAATAATACATCAGCCTCTATTCAAACCCAAAAGCTAGTTAAAACGGGTATCTCTTCTTAGACTATTAACCTAATTACAAAAAATAAATAATAAAACACAATAAAAGACTAATTTATTAACAGCAAAAGCGCCGCCATAAGGCGGCGCTTTATATCTTTACAACCAAAACTATTTATTTTTAGCGTAACACTCTTTACAAAAAACTTCTTTCCCTTCCACAGGTTTAAATGGAACTTTTGTTTCAGCACCACATGCTGAACATACTGCATCGTAGAGTTTTCTTTTATTTTTTTGCCTTCTTGCCATTCTACATTCCGGGCATCTTTTAGGCTTGTTTACCAACCCTTTTTCTGCATAAAATTCCTGCTCTCCCTGCGTAAAGATAAATTCTGCTCCGCAATCTTCACAAATAAGCTTTTCGTCTTGGTACATTTTGTCTCTCCTAGGTTAATTATAATGAATATAAAATATTCAACGCTGTTATTATACATTTTTTTTTCGAAAAAGACAAGTTTCTTAAATGATATAAAAGATTTAGACTAAAAGCATATTGTAAATACAAGGTAAAATGTTATAATCTATCTATGGATAAGCAGAAAATAATAATTATTGGTGCTGTAGCAGCAGGTTCAAAATGCGCTTTTAAATTAAAACGTGAAAAACCGGAATATGATATAGTAATCTACACTGCAGAAAATATTGTTTCATACTCTGGATGTGGTTTACCATACTTTATTGGAGGTCAAATAAAAACTTCTGACAACTTAATCGTAAGAAGACCCGAAGACTATAAAAAAGCAGGGTTAAATTTATTTTTAAAACACAAATTAACCTCAATTAATCCTGAAGCTAAAACGATAGAAATTATAAATTTAGAAACCGGAAATACGTTTATTGACAGCTATGACAAGCTTGTTCTTGCAACAGGTTCAAGACCTTTTGTTCCCAAAACTAAAAATCTGGAATTGGAAAATATTTTTACATTAAGAACAATAAATGATGGAATCAAAATAAAAGAAAAAATGTTAACCTCAAAAAATGCATTAATAATCGGGGGCGGATACATTGGTATTGAACTTTTAGAAGGTTTCGTAAGAAATGGGCTTAACGTAAAAATGGTCGAATTTGCAAATCATATCATGAATATTTTTGATACTGACATGTCAGAACGCATAGAAAAACATATTCTTGATATTGATAATGACAAAGTTGAATTAATCACCTCAGATTATATTACAGAATTTATAGGCAAAGACGGTAAAGTTATTGGTGCTAAAACTAATAACGGAAGAAACATTGAAACTGATTTTGTGGTTGTATGCGTTGGTGTTCAACCAAATACTGAATACACAATAGGAACAGGTATCGAATTAGGTGTGAAAGGTGCCATAAAAGTCAACAAGCACTTACAAACTTCTGTTAAAGATATATACGCAATAGGAGACTGTTGCGAAAAAACAAATATCATAACAAATCGTCCTTGCTGGATTCCATTGGGCTCCACTGCTAATAAAGAAGGACGCTGCTGCGCAATTAATTTGGCAGGGACTTCTGAAGAATTTCCGGGAGTTTTAGGCTCTGCTGTTACAAGATACAATGGTTTTACTATGTCTTTAACTGGCATAACCGAACGTGATGCTATTAAATTAGGTTACGATATTATTACAGAAACAGTTACAAAAAAAGACAAAGCCGGCTACATGCCAGAGGTTAAAAACATTACAATAAAAGTAATTGCTGATAAAAAATCAAAAAAAATTCTTGGAGCTCAAGCTATTGGATGTGGTGACGCAGACAAAAGAGTTAACACTGTTACATCCGCAATAATGAGTGATAAAACCATTGATGATTTTGTTAATCTTGATATGACATACGCTCCGCCTTATTCTCCATCTATCGACCCTCTTTTAACTACTTTCGCAAACCTACAACAAAAACTTCAGTAATTTAATATGATATGTAAAGGTGATATTTATTTTGTGTTGTGAATTATATATTTTTATGTATAATTAATTTATCTATACTCAATGAGAATTAGTTATGCAGATAATAGAAGTTAGGAATGATATACTAAAACTTGCCTATTCACCTTTTCAAAATGGGCTTTTATTGTCTGATTTTTTATTGGTTTCAGAAGGCACAAAATCAGTACTTGCTCAGGTTATCGGAATTGAATCTTCTTCAGAGCAAGACATCAATATAGCTTTTTTAAAAGGTTGTCTTTCTGTAGATGAAACAGGAAAAATAAGCTCCTACCTTGGATTTATTCCTTCTACAGGTGCGGAAATATCACCTGTAGCACAAGAACAAGTTATTTCTATGCTATGCGATACGCAAACTCCGGTTATATGGGGGTATCTCGCTCAACATGACAACGTTCTTTTTAAAACAGATAAAGAACTTTTAAAAAACAAACCATTAATTTTAATGGATGATTATGAAAATTATAATGTTATTGCAAATAACTTGGTTTACTTAAATAAAAAACTGGGAGAAAAAACTGTCATAATAGACTTTGATGGTACGCTCAAAATTGATAATGCCTTTTACGTAAAAATTGGTGAAGATTTAAAACTTCCATTATCTTATAACACTCTTGACTATATCTATGAAAACGACCTAAAAGAAGAATCTCTTTCTACTCAAGCTGTAGTTCAAGATATAATTATCGAATTACAAAATTACATAAAAACACTGCCTGAAGGTTTTCTGCCTTTCTCTACGGTTAAAGACGTTGTTTACGCACAATATGAAGAAAATAAAATTCCAGAGCTAATGCTTTTTAAAAACAAATTTGTAAAATATGCTCAACAAGATATTTTAGCTCAAAGCGAGGAAGATTTTAACTCTCTTAATGAAGCAATAAAAGAAAATGATATAATAGTCATAGATGCAACCGATGTTGAACCAATTTGGCATAAACTTGTTTTAAATTACGTTGCAAAAGATATAACAACTCCTTGTTCTTTTATTGCCAAGCTTGAAAATGACAATGCAACTAAAAAAACTATCCTGGATATTTACAATAACCGAATAATTAACCCCATTTTAACAGCTAATTATTCATTTGAATTTGTAAATGTTTTAAAATCCATTGCAAAAAATCTAATTCTTTTCCCACCAACACAGCTTGTAAATGATTTTGCAACATACAGTGCTTTTATGAAAAAACTTAACCGCGATGAGTATGTAATCTGTGGAGAAAATACTTTATACTTGTCTTTCTTATTAAGACTTACTTACATTGATACAAATATGTCACCAGATTATATAGAAAAAGAAATTCAACAAGACGTAGACAAATTATATCGTTCAGGAGCCCAAAAGGCAACGACAACAATACAATCAAAAGAAAATGTTCTTGACGAACAAACATCAGCTGAACAAACTGCACCAAAAGTTCAAGACTCAGCTGCAATTGAAGATGAAGCATTAACAGAAGAAGATTTGGATTTTCTTGATGAATTGGATTCTTTCTCACAAGAACAAGAAAAAATTCAACCTGAGCCAAACCAAGAGCAAATAACTTTTACCCAAGATATTGTACAAAATGTTCAACCTATCGAACAAAATATTCAATCAGAAACACCAGCTCAAATATACACAGAACCAAATCAGCAAACAATTAATAACGTAAAATCAGACACACATCAAAATGAAGCAGACCTATCAAAAATTCAAGAACAAAGCTCAATAAAAAATAACAAACTACCTCAAGAAGAAATAGTTCAAGCAACTGAAAAAATACCTCCTGCTACTGAAGCATCAATTGATCGTCCGCTTCCACCACCACAACCAATCCCTGTATATTCTGTCCCTGAACTTGAAATAGAAAGCCCTGTTGATTTTAAAGAAGGAAATTTTGTTTACCACGAAAAATACGGTAAAGGCGTTATAGAAAAAATTATGAACTACGGTAATAAAACCTTATGCTCAATTCAATTTGAAGAAGTTGGTAGACGGCTTTTAGATCCCAACCTTGCAGGCTTAAAACAAATTTAAAACTAAACAATACTTTTTTGTAATCTGGTAGTTCTTTCTTCAGAAAGAATTTTACGAAGTTTCATAATAGCTTGGGCATGAAGCTGACAAACACGTGATTCTGACACTTCAATCATCTCACCTATTTCTTTAAGTGTCATATTTTCGTGATAATAAAGTACCATAATCATTCTTTCACGTTCAGGCAACCTCTTTAATGCGTTATGTAATTCTTTTTTTACATCTTTTTCTTCATACTGTTCTTCAGGAGTAAGCTTATTATCATCCTTGATAGTATCTATAACCTCAACACTATCATCCGCAGTTCCCTTTTTGTCATAAAGAGAATAAATACTTGTATCTTCTGCTAAAATTTCATCAACTCTGCTTTTTTCTATTCCAAGATAATTTGCAACCTCAGTTGTAGTCGGCATTCTTCCTATTTTCATCCGCAATGTCTCCATTGCATTTTTTACATCCTTAATTTTCTTTCTTACACTTCTAGGAAGAAAATCCTGTGATCTGATTTTATCAATAATATTCCCTCTTATACGCATCAAAGCGTATGTTTCAAACCTTGCCCCCTTGTCAGTAGAAAATTTTTCTATTGCATCTATTAATCCCTCTACTCCATAACTTGCAATATCTTCCAAAGAAAAAGATGGGGGTAAATTAACCTTAATCCGCCCTATAACATATCTGGTAAGATAAATATACTGAACAATAAGTTTGTCTCGCACAACTTTGTTCGTTTTGTCCGCTAAATAAGAAGCCCAAAGTGCCTCTAACTCTTCATCAGAGACTCTTTTTATGTGACTGTACGAATTGTGATCTAACTCACTGGTCATTTGTTATCCCAAGATTTATTTCGAACGTTCGGGAACTTACTGACGACGGATCCCTTCTTATAATTTTATTTATTAAGCAATAATAGTAATCATATAAATAAATGAGTTTTGTAAATATTATGTAACATTTGTATGATATTAAACAATTATTCCCTAAAAAATCATTTTTATATATATAGGTAGTTAGAATTATTTATGGTTAGGTAAAATTATGGCAAATACATTATCGTGCTTAAACTATCCCCAAACTTTTGGGAGTGCACAATCATTATCTCCGCAATACGCAATGTATACAGGTGCAAAACTTGCCGATGCATATGAAATAAACCAAGGAAACGAACCATCATTAAGCTCTGAGCTTATGGGGAGCGGAATTATTATGGGAGGTACGCAAATTCTTCCCAAATTAATACACCCGACAAACACATACAAAAGTCTTAAAAATGCAAACAATGCTTTTAAAGAGCTTTATGCCGTAGACACTTTCAAAAACTTATCCTCAAGCGAACATCAAAAAGCCTTTTCAACTTTATTTAATACAGAAAGATTAAGCAGTAAAATATTAAAAAAAGGCTTAAGATCTCCAGTAGAAACAGATAAATTAAAAACAGCACTAAAAGAAACATTAGAACAATATAAACAAGCTTTAAAAACAAATAATCCATCACAAGCAGCAATACAAGCAGCAAAACTTGAAGCACTAACAAAAGCTGCAAAAAAACCAGGATTTTTCTCATCTTGTTTTAAAAAAATAACAGGTTCAGGAAAAGGAATTCAATCAATAGAATCTGTTTTAAATGAAGGAAAAAAGGCAGAAAAAGCAGCTGTGTCCGCAGCAAAAGCAGCCTCTACAGCTACAACAACAACAGCAAAAGCAGGATTCTGGTTTAAAGATGCATTAAAAACCGGTGGCGCTAAAGGCATGGCAGTTATTTCAGGAGCTATTGAAACATTTACTGAAATATTACCGGCATTTTCTGAAAGTACCGGTACAGGAATAAAACAACTTGGTAAATCTGCCGTAACAGTAGCCGCAGACGCAACCGGATGGTGTGTAGGCGCAAAAGCCGGCGGTTCAGCAGGTGCTACAATAGGTACAGCAATATTCCCAGGAATAGGTACTGCTATAGGCGGTGCAATTGGAGCCTTGGTTGGTGGTATCATCGGCAGCTGGAGCGCAAGAAAAATTGCTAAAACTATTGTTGGCAAATCTTACAGCGAAAAAACTGCAGAAAATCAAGCTAAAAAAGAACAACAAGATAAAAAAATGCAATTAGCTCAACAAAATCTTAATACAAATCAACTTCAAGCCCAACCCAATAATCAATTAACTTACAATTCTTTTTTAGCTATTAACGATCCGGCATTAGATTACAACTATAATATAGATTTTAGTGACTATGATTTTACAAAATTAGCATAAAACAAAAATCTAATATTCACCAAAATCCATTTTTTGCAATTCTTTCTTGAGTTTGTTAAGCCCTGATTGAATAATCCTGGAAATTCTGGATTGCGAAATTCCATACTCATCCGCAATTTCTCGTAACTTCTTTTCCTTAAAAAATCTACTTTCTAACAATTCTTTTTCACGAGCAGGAAGTTTATTTATAGCCTCTTTTAAAACACAACTAAGCTCTGCCAACTCAACATTTTCAAGCGGAGTTCTCCTACTATCTTTAATAATAGTTGGATTTTCAGCATCAGCAAGCTCATCTACAGAAAGAATAGTTTTATAAACTGCCTCTCTAATTTCTTCATGATTTTCATCATCTAGTTTAACTGTCTGAGTTTTAAGAGTATACCATTTATACCTGCGACGCACCTCGTTTCTTATTGCCCACTTTATTGCAGTAGAAATGTACGAATTATTAAAACATTCCATTTTAGAAGTTTTAGCAAGAGTATGCACAACTTGTATACCTATATTGAGCAACTCTGAATATTCTATCAAATGCGGTACGTTAAACTTTTTTATCTCAACCTTAACAACAGTTTCAATCAAAGGCATAAAATCCTTTATATTAAACTTTGTAATAGTTGATACTTTATTTTCTACATTCATTTAGCTTCACACTTTAACTCTTATACTTATTATACTATAAAAAAATAGCCGTCCGGGCAATAAAAACTTTTATTACATCTGATAACTTAATTATAACACTTTAAATCAACTAATAGAAAGGATTAAATATGAAAGCACTTTTCTGCACTGACGGCTCAGAAATTAGTTTTTATGCACTAGATAATCTTGAAAACTATTGTAAAGAATTAACAATAGATGTTTTATGTGTTATAGACTGGCATTTTTATCCAATGTACATGTCATATCCAGAGCAAGACTTTATTAATACATATGACGAAATGGCAATAAAAGTTCTCGACCATGCCTCAAAAACAATTAAAGAAAAGGGACTAAACGTTGGTGAACTGAAAAAAGCTTGGGGAAGTGCAAGCGAAGAAATCATAAAACATACTAAAAAAACCAAATACGAACTTATAATACTTGGCTCTCATGGCAAAAAAGGTATAAAAAGCTGGCTTGGTTCAGTTTCTCGTCAAATTGTAAATAACTCCCAAGACCCAGTTTTTGTAAGTAAAGAAACACGACCAAACAAAAAAATTCTTTTAACTGCAGATGGCTCAGAAAATTCCAAATTTGCAATAAAAAAAGCTTTATCCTTACTTAATTTTAAAGATAAAGATATTCAAATAATAACCGTAATGGAAGATATTACAAATCTTCCACTGGAAATAACAAGCAATAAAGAATGGTTTAACGATTATCTAAAAAAACGTAACTGCTTTGCACAAAACGTACTAAGAGATACAAACGCAATGCTAAAAGAACACAATCTTAAAGCAAAAAATGAATACACTTTAATAGGTTCACCAAGTACAACAATAATTGATACTGTCGAAAAAGAAAAAATAGACCTCGTAGTAATGGGCTCACGCTCAAAAGACAAACTATCAGAATTTTTGTTAGGTTCAACAAGCAAACGTGTATTAGAAAAAGTAAAAAGCACTGTACTAATAGTTTCTCCCCCACATACAGAAACATAAAAAATATTAATTGCGATAAAAATTTGTTTAATGTAAACTATAAATTGCCGTGCTCCACGGGGACGTAGCGGATCTCTCGACTTGAACGCTCAGCAAGGTGCAGAGCCTGCCGTGAGGAGGCTACAAGCAAGGCAAACAACTTTTATATTGTTGATATTTAAAACAATATCGGCGTAAACCGTCGAACCGTGTCAGAGTGGGAACACAGCAGCACTAAGACGTAATTTGCGGGTGATACTGATTTTAAATGGAGATATAAATGCTTGCAACCCTTGATTGTTGTTTTCGATAGGCAGTGGCACGGCATAAAAAAGACCACAAATCTTAGTGGTCTTTTTTGTTTCAATTAAAACTAAAAATATCTAAAATAAAAACCGCCTCAAAAGACGGTTTTTATTCTTAATTTCCCTATTCCCTAATTTCTTTGCATTGCCTCAAAAGTAGCTTTTTTTTAAACTTCACTGCCAGATGTAAATGTTCCAAATTCTAGCTTTTTATTTTGCTCATCATCCTTTTTCTCATTATTATTGCCTTCTGAACCGATTTTCTTTTCAACATCACTCATATTAATCAAGCCCAAATCAGCAGCTGTATCTAATGTATCTCCATCAAGTTTTACCAATTCCTCTGGAGACATTGATTGAAGTTTATTTTTAATAGTATCTTCATCTGCTTCACAACCAAGTGTTTCAGCAATTTCCTTTAATTCACTGTCATTATTTGCAAAACTTACACTTGTGTTTGTTTTACCTGTAAAACCTGCTGATGAAGTACTTTGTTTATCGTTATTTTTGGTTGAGAATGAAACTGTATCTCCAAAACCGCTATCGCCAAACAAATTAGTTCCTTCAAAACCGGAGTCACCTCCTGCTAGAACACCTTTAGTTTGATTTTGAGCTTGCATACCATTTTTTGCCGCAGTAAACACATCCGTTGTTTTTAATGCATCTTTGTCATTGTTTGCGTTTTGGTTTTTCTGCGTTTGATTTGCATTTGTTGTTTGACTTGCACCTTGAACATCTTTTCGTGCTGTTAAATTCAAAAAACTGAAATCTGCTGTCATCTCTTTCTCTCTTTCTATATTATCTAATGGAACTCTCTTTATTATGAAACTACTACATAGAATGTCTTTGTAACTCTTTCGTATTTTGTAAAGCTTTGTTTGCTTGTATCTGCAAATGTATATTCTGTCTGTTGTTCCAAAGTATGACCTGTTGTTGCATCTGCCAAGTCTACTTTATTAGTATTATCAGCAACTGTATGCTTAAGGGTATTATCTCCATCACCAAAGTAAATTTGGTTTCCAGAAACACCTTCAACTTTGTAATTAGTATAATATTTCATATTGTAGTAATCATATTTACTGTATGAAGCTTCTTGGGTAGAAATATTTGCAAGCGGTATAGCCACTTTGCTTGTTTGTATACCCTCTTCACCTCGTGGATAGTAATAATCTACTCCACCATGTGTATAAGAATATTCATATATTCTTGCAACACCGCTTGCATCAGCTCCTATAACATATATTGGACTACCATTATCTCTGGTTGCTCCCATATCTATTGTTTCTGCATAAGCAAGATCTTCCTCTGATAATGCTGTATAATATCCGTTAGTACAACAAGAATAATCATAAGTTGTATTTACCGGTATTTTTTCAGATGAATGAGTATAATCTAAAGTTTCAATCCATCTGTCTTCCATATCAGCAAATCTATCACTGCTTAAAAGAGCAAAATCTAAAGTCATTGCTGTAGAATTACCTTTACGAGTATTAATTTGGTTATTATTTCCATAATATGCTATGTAGTTATTGCCATTGTTGAGGATAACCTTGTTTCCATCTCCAAGCAAACCTACTTCGTTATCACCATCTCCACTGATAACCATATTATTGTTTCCATAAGCACGGAAAATATTATCACCTGATATTGATGTAGCTGTTAAATTTTCACCATCAATATACATAAAGTCATTGCCTTTTCCGGTTATAGCAGTGCTATTCGTTCCCCAAAGGGCTACTTGGTTGTTGCCATCCCCAGCATTAACCACGTTCTTATCTCCGGAAACATAAATTGTATTATTTCCTTCTTTTGCATTAATACTTATATTATCCCCATTTAACATTACAACATCATCAGCAGTCTCATTAAGCTCCAAAGTTACTCCTTGAACTTTCGCTTGAGAATTTGGATCAAATTCCTTGCTTTCTAACATTTCAAATGTTAATTGGTTTTCATATTGATTTAGTGCTTTAATACTTGTCATTTTTCTCTACTTTATATATAAACTCTTATATATATAAAGTAGGTTAAGTATATAAAATTGCTTAAATCGTATATATTATATTTACAAATCTTAATGATTGTTTGGATTCTTTATAATTTGTACAGATCGCACCTCAGAAAAATCTTGTCTGGCTTCTTTTATCTTGTTTCTAATATCATCATCAAGACTCCTACCGCCAACTAACCTATCTACAAAACCATTATTAAGCTTAACGGCTTTTTTAAGTGCTCCAATATCCTCTAAAATATCTTTTATTTGCTCAAAATCATACCCAAATCCATGCTTAGATTGATAAGTAAGAATTTCACCAGTAGGAGAAACTATATCCTCTCCTCCTTTTTCGAAATATATTTTAAAAATAGATTTCAAATCTTGCAACTCACATTGCATAGTACTAATTGCCTGCTGAATACGCAAATATCTTTCAAAAAGATAATCAATATTATTAATTTGCTTAATCTGCCAATCATATTTTTTGTCATAAAGTTTTTTTAATTTTGGATATGCAAGAGCAAGACCCAAAGTATCACCCATTGCTCTATGTCTGTCTTTTATATCAATTTCAAACTTTTTCATCAAATTATCCAAACCATGAGAAATCAAATCAGGATAAACTTCTTTAAACATAAACTCTGTATCTATACGAGCATTTTTTATACCTTTTCCTGTAGTTCTTTTAGCCGCCTCATTTATATATGAATAATCAAAAATAGCATTATGAGCTACAATCGGGTAATCACCAATAAACTCAAGAATTTTAGGCATAACTTCTTCTTCAGTAGGGGCATCAGCTACCATTTCTTCAGTTATTCCATGAATAGCAATAGATGACTTTCTAATATGTTGTTGCGGATTAATTAGAGTTTCATAACTATCTTTTATAACGCCATTTTCAAGACGCACAGCTGCAAATTCAACCATTCTTTCTTTTGTATAATCCAGACCAGTTGTTTCTGTATCCAAAACTATTTCAATAACTTTTTTTCTTGGCATTCTTTGTCTCCCTTAAGCAAAAGTTTATCATAAAAGTGCAAAATCAAAAAATTTGTAATAAAATAAAAAGAAAAAATATAAAGGGAAACAAATGGAAAGAAAACCAGTTGTAGCGATAGTAGGAAGACCAAATGTAGGAAAGTCTACATTTGTTAACAGACTTATAGGCACAAGAAAAAGCATAGTTGACGATATACCAGGAGTTACACGCGACAGAATATATTTTGATGTTGAATGGCAAGATAAACATTTTACCGTAATTGATACAGGTGGAATTATTCCCGGTGACGAAGATGAAATAATGCTTAATATTTTTACACAAGCACAAATAGCTTGTGACGAAGCAGACAAAATAATTTTTGTTGTTGATGGTAAAGACGGAATAAATCCTATAGATTTTGATATAGCAAATATTTTAAGAAGAAGCAAAAAAGAGATTTTTTTAGCAGTAAATAAAATTGATTCACCACACCAAGCAAATAACATAGCTTATTTTTATGAACTAGCTATAGGTGAACCTATTGCTATGTCAGCATTACATGGTGATGGTGGTGTGGGTGATATTCTAGATGCCGTTACAAAAAATTTCGAATACTCCAAAGCAGAAGTCGAAAATAATATAATAAAAATTGCAATTGTAGGAAAACCAAATGCAGGCAAATCAAGCATAGTAAACGCTTTACTTGGAGAAGAAAGAGTTATAGTGTCGGATATTTCTGGTACAACAAGAGACAGCATTGACTCTAAAGTAAAATATGAAGGTCAAGAATTTTTACTCATTGACACAGCCGGTATAAGAAAAAAATCAAAAGTTGACTGGGGAATTGAAAAATTTGCGGTTGACAGAGCAATAAGAGCTATAAGGGGTTGTGATGTCGCTGTATTAGTTATAGATGCTCAAGAAGGATTAAGTGATCAAGACAAAAAAATTGCCCAAACAATTCTTGAAGCAGGACGTGCAATGATTCTTGCTGTTAACAAGTGGGATTTAATTGAAGATAAACAAACAAACTCTCCTCAAAAATATGAAAAAAATTTACAAAATGAAGCTCCATTTTTGAGTTACATACCTAAAATTTTTATATCTGCCATAACAAAACAAAGGTTAGTTAGCCTCTATAAACAGTCAATCGAAGCTCACAAAGAATGGACTAAAAGGGTTTCCACAAGCGTACTAAATAAAGTTATTTCTGAAGCTGTTGCAATGAACCCACCAACCTCAAAACATGGTAAAAGACTCAAAGTTTTATATACAACTCAAGTAAAAGCAGAACCGCCTACATTTGTTATGTTTGTAAATAATGGTGATTTACTTGTTGAAAGTTATCGCAGATATCTTGAAAATAAACTCAGAGAGGCATTTGGTTTTTTGGGAACCCCAATAAAACTCACAGAAAGAGAACGAAAGGAAAAAGATTAATGTCAAATCAAATATTGTACATCATTTTAACAGTTATAATTGCCTATTTAATAGGTTCAATTCCAACCGGGTATATTGTAGTAAAACTTTTAAAAGGCGAAGATATTAGGAAGATTGGCTCGGGTTCTACCGGAGCAACAAATGTGAAAAGAGTTTTGGGCAAAGGATGGTTTTTTGGTGTAATGCTTTTAGACGCATTAAAAGGAGCTGTACCTGTTATACTAGCAAAACATTTTGATACTACGACAGGGATTTTAGCTGTTGCAGCTGCCATTTTTGTATTAATAGGACATTCAAAATCCATATTCTTAAAATTTACAGGAGGCAAATCCGTTGCATCAGGAGTTGGCACAATCCTTGCTCTTTGCTGGCAAGTTGGACTTTTAATTGCCATAATATGGGGAATAATTACTTATATTTCAAGATATGTTTCGCTAGGCTCAATCATTGCACTGAGTCTTTCACCTATGCTAATGTATCTGCTACATCAACCAATTGCGTATATAGTCTATTGCACAATAGGTGCAATTTACATAATATATCTACACAGAGAAAATATTAAACGTCTTTTAAGCGGTAACGAAAACAAAGTAAGATAAATCAAAAGAGGCAAAAATGAGTATTAGAAACGGAAAATTTCAAATCAATACACGCGGATTTACCGACATTATTGATATCACTCAAAAAGTAAAAAACGAAGTTTATAAACACAACATTAAAGACGGTCTTGCACATATTTATGTAGCCGGTTCGACAGCGTCAATTACAGCAATAGAATACGAACCAGGATTATTAAAAGATTTTCCAAATGCATTAGACAAAATTGCACCTTCGAAAGAATTTTATCATCATGATGATACCTGGCACGACGGCAACGGACATGCTCATATCCGAGCAGCCTTAATTGGCAATTCTTTTTCTGTTCCTTTGGTTGATGGTGCATTACAACTGGGAACTTGGCAACAAATAGTTCTGGTTGACTTTGATAACAAACCAAGAGTAAGAAATATAACAGTCCAACTTATAGACTAATATTCACTTCCTACCAATTCTCTATATTGCAGACACTGCGCAATATGTTTTATTTGAATTTTCTCAGATTTATCAAGGTCAGCAATAGTTCTTGAAAGCTTCAAAATTCTATCATAAGAACGCCCAGAAAGTCCAAATTTAGCTATCGCTGTCTTCATAAAATCTGCCGAGTCATCATCAATTTTGCAAAACATTTTAACAAGTTTTGGAGTAAGTTGTGAATTAGTAAAAATTCCAAATTCTTTATACCTTGCAATTTGAATATTTCTTGCAGCTACGACCCTTTTTCTAATATCAAAAGAGCTTTCTGACGGCGCAGTCATACCTACAAGCTCCTCCGGAGTAAGTCTTGGAACTTCAATCTGCATATCAATCCTATCAAGCAAAGGTCCGGAAAGTTTTGAGCGGTAACGTTGTATTTGAAAATCATTGCATACACACTCTTTTTGAGAATCTCCCAAATACCCACAAGGACAAGGGTTCATAGATGCCAACAAAATAAAATCAGCAGGATATTTTACAGCACTTTTTGCCCTTGAAATACATATCTCTCCATCCTCCAGAGGTTGCCGTAAGACTTCCAAAACATTTCTAGGGAATTCTACTATTTCATCCAAAAACAAAACCCCTCTGTGTGCAAGCGTAATTTCACCAGGCTTTGGAGAAGAACCCCCACCTATTATTCCAATCCCAGATGCCGAATGATGCACAACACGAAAAGGTCTGCTATTTATCAGCGGTCGATCTTTTGTTAAAAGACCTGAAATACTATAAATTTTTGTAATTTCAAGTGCTTCATCTAACTCTAATGGAGGCAATATTGAAGCAAAACACTTTGCCAATAAAGTTTTTCCTGAACCTGGCGGTCCAACCATAAGTATATTATGTCCCCCAGCAGCTGCAATCTCCAGAGCTTTTTTGGCTTTCACTTGACCTTTTACATCCTTAAAATCAAATTTATATTCATCATGAACATTATTTAACAATGAACCAATATCTACCGAAACTCGTTCTAAGCCAACATGAGTTTCATCTTGTGCAAAATGATTAACAACATCACAAAGCGTTTTTGCACTATAAACATTAACACCCGAGACCAACGCTGCTTCATATTTATTATCAGCAGGTACAATTACATTTTTAATACCAAGTTTTTTTAAGCCTGCAACCGTAGGAAGTACACTATCAACCGCCTTTAAACTGCCATCAAGCGACAACTCACCAATAAAAGCATACTCATCAGCGGCTTCAATTTGCAAAATTCCATCTGCTGCCATAATCCCAACTGCTATTGGTAAGTCATAACACGACCCCACTTTTTTTATATCAGCAGGCGCCAAATTTACTATTATTTTTTTCCCGGGAAAAGGAAACCCGGAATTTTTTATGGCAGAACGAACACGCTCCTTTGCTTCATTTACCGCTAAATCCGGAAGCCCCACAACTAAAAAAGACGGAACGCCCAAATTTAAATCAACTTCAACTGAAATTTCATAGCTCTCTAACCCAATTACAGCGGCAGTTTTAACGTTTGAAACCATATGAATTACTACCTGTCTCGAAGTTTTGCAAGTAGTTTAAGTATTTCCACATACAACCATATCAAAGTAACCAATAAACCAAATGCACCATACCACTCATATTGGCGATCCAAACCGTTTATCGCTCCATTTTCAATAAAATCAAAATCTAAAAGCAAATTTAATGCAGCAATACAACAAATTACAACACTAAACAATATACTCAACGGTCCAGAAGAATAAAAAACAGGAAGAGATATTCCCAAAAATGATAAAATTATCGCTACCAAATAAAAAAGCCCAACACCAAACGTAGCAATCATAATAGTAGATCTAAATTGCTCCGTAACCCTAATAACTCTTGTTTTATACAAAAAGAACAGTGAAAACATTGTCAAAAAGGTTAATATAATAGCTTGAGAAACCAAACCATCAAACTGCGCATTATAAACAGCAGAAATTGAACCCAAAAAAGCCCCCTCACAAAACGCATAAACAGGGACCAATAAATTCCAAGCTTTACGTGCAAAAATTATAATCATAGCCACCACTGTTCCAACTACCGCAGCAATTATTCCATACTGCATAACTTTATCAACATAACCGAGTGAATATTGATAAAACATTGCGCCAAAAGATACACACAGTATCAAAAACATAACGAAAAGTTTATTAAGCGTACCACTAACTGTCATCGGCATTGAACTAATATAGTCATTTTGACGATTCATAACATTTTCTAAAACAGGATTAGCCATAATATTTCTCCTAAACTGTCATCAATATAAATATAATAACATATTTATAAAAAAAAATAGTAAAAAATTAATCTAAAATTAATAATCAAAATACTTGATTATCCAATATGCTCATGCGAAAATTAAGCCAAGAGGTTTAAAATGGTTGAGAACAATTTAGTTTATCTGTTGGATAATAAAATTTATATTAATTTAACCAATATGTGCACAAATAACTGCATTTTCTGCATAAGAGGACTAAAAGATGATGTTGTTGGTTCCAATATGTGGCTTTCAACTGAAGATATTTCTGCCCAAGACGTAATCAAACAACTAACAAAATTTGAAGATAAAATAGATTCAGGAGTAACTTTTTGCGGATACGGTGAACCTACTATAAAAATTGAAGTTCTTAAAGATGTTGCAGCGTTCGTCAAAAAACACTACCCAAATACCAAAATTCGTGTTAATACAAATGGACATGGTAATTATATTCATAAAAGAAATATTATTGAGGAATTGAAAGGGTTAGTTGATGAATTTTCTATAAGTTTAAACGCCGAAAATGAAGAACTTTATAACAAATTGTCACAACCAAAAATTAAAAATGCATACGAAGAAATGAAAACCTTTGCAAAATTAGCTTCAAATGCAGGAATAAAAACTACCCTGTCTGTTGTCACAGGATACAAAAACTATAAAATTGACACAAAAGCCTGTGAAGAAATTGCAAAAAGTATAGGTGCAAATTTTCGTAACAGAGAGTGGTTAGATAACGGATACTAATATTAAAAATACGAATATAAAGAAAGGCAAAAAAATGACACAAAATGTTTTAGACAAAATTATGAAACCTAAATCCATTGCGGTTATAGGTGCATCAACAAAACCGAAAACTATCGGTTCAGAAATCATGCAAAGATTAAGAGATTACAAATTCAATGGAAGCATATATCCAATTAACCCTAAAGGAGGCATAATAGAAGGTTTTCAAGCCTATACTTCAATATCAGAAGTTCCTGGAGAAGTTGACCTTGCTGTTATTGTTGTAAATGCAAAATTTGTTCTTGACACAATTGATCAATGTAACGAAAAAGGAATCAAAGGTATATGCATAATAACAGCAGGATTTAAAGAAACAGGAGCGGAAGGTGCAGAACTGGAAAAACAACTTCTAGCCAAAATACACGAATATGGTATGAGATGCGTTGGTCCTAACTGTCTTGGTGTTCTTAACACAAACCCAAATATAATGATGGATGCAACATTTGCTGAATCACTTCCAATACGTGGAGATATTGGTTTTGTTTCTCAATCAGGTGCACTTGGTGGAGGTATTTTAAATATTCTAAAAGACCTAAACCTTGGCTTTGCTCAATTTGTTTCTATCGGCAACCAAGCAGATATTAACGCAGAAACAATGCTCGAATACTGGGAAAATGATGATGATGTAAAACAAATTTTGTTATACATGGAATCAATCCAAAATCCATCTAACTTTAGAAAACTTGCTTCAAGAATTACAAAGAAAAAACCAATACTTGCATTAAAAGCTGGTCGTTCAGCCGCAGGAGCATCAGCAGCATCATCACACACCGGTTCTCTTGCAGGAGCTGACAAAGCTGCAGCAGCACTTTTAAACCAATCCGGGGTTATTAGAGAATTTTCATTAAAAAATCTTTTTGCAAACGCAAAAGCTTTCTCAAACTGTCCTATTCCAAAAGGAAACAGAGTAGCTATAATTACAAACTCCGGTGGGCCAGGAATTATGGCAACTGATGCAATTTGTGAAAGCGGAATGGAAATGGCTAAAATCACTGATGCTACAAAAGATAAACTCAGAAGTTTTCTTCCTTCTGCTGCATCAGTTAAAAACCCTATTGACATGATAGCCTCTGCTCCTATTGAACATTACACTCAAACACTTGAAACAGTTATTGCAGATGAAAATGTTGATATGATTGTGGTAATTTACTTACCATTCTTAGGACTAAAAGATATAGACGTTGCAAAAGCATTAATGGAAATTAAAGCAAAAAATCCATCTAAACCAATTTTGGGTGTATTTATGACGACAAGTGATTTCTTCACACAAATTTCAAACATGAATGTAAATATGCCATTTTATATGTACGCTGAAGAAGCTGCAGAAGCTCTTGCCAGACTTGATCAACAACGTCAATGGATGCAAAAACCTGCAGGTAAAATTCCTTGCTACGATGTAGACAGATCAAAAGTTGAATCAATTATCCGCAATTCTGTTAAAGAAGGTAGAGACCAACTAACAACTTTAGAATCAATTGACGTACTTCAAGCATATGGAATTAGAGCTTGCAAATACGGACTGGCAACTAACGAAGATGAAGTTGTAAATTTAGGCAACTCAATCGGCTATCCTGTTGTAATGAAAATGACATCAAAAACAACTTCACACAAAACAGATGTTGGCGGTGTTGTTGTTAATATTCGTTCAGAAGAGCAACTTCGTAAAGAATATAAAGGTCTTCTTGAAAGACTTGAAGCAAAAGGACTTCTTGACGGTCTTGAAGGTGTTATTATTCAAGAAATGGTTAAAGGTAACCGCGAAATGGTTTGTGGTATTGCAACCGATCCTCAATACGGACCAATGATGATGTTTGGGCTAGGAGGTGTATTTGTTGAAGCGCTAAAAGATGTTACCTTTAGAATTGCTCCATTAACTGATATTGATGCAGCTGAAATGGTAAAATCTGTAAAAGCCTATAAGCTTTTACAAGGTGCAAGAGGTACAAAGCCTGCCCAAATTAACCAAATTGAAGAAACACTGCTTCGTTTATCTCAACTCGTTAATGATTTCAAATTTATTGACGAGCTTGATATTAACCCATTGCTAATATCAGAAGCAACAGGTGAAGGCATAGCTGTAGACGGTAGAATTAAAGTAAGAATGAGCGAGGCTAAAGAATACTTAAACCTCAGCTGCGCTCAATGCCAAAGCTGTTAATTACTATTTAAAAATAATAAAATGTAGGGCTTTTATTTACATTTTAATATGATAAAATGAATTAGCAAAAAGATTTTATAAGGATTACACGATGTTAAAATCAAGCGGTATAAAAATTGTAGCTACACTAGGTCCATCTATAAACAATGAACAAATGATTGAAAACCTGATTTTGTCAGGTACAAGCATGTTTCGAGTAAACTCATCACACTCAACACCGGAAGAACACAAAACCAGCATAGATCTTGTAAGAAAAGTATCTAAAAAACTCAATACAAATACCGCAGTGCTACTTGATTTACAAGGACCTAAAATCAGAATAGGAGAACTTAAAGAACCTATTGAGCTTGTTAAAGATACCGAAATTTTTTTAAAACACTGTAATGAACATTCTCAAAATATAATTCCTGTAGATTACGCAGGAATTGCCAAGGATGTAAAAACAGACGATAAAATATATCTCGATGACGGAAAACTGGAGTTAAAGGTTATTTCTACAGACGGGACCACTGTAAAGGCAAAAGTTGTTCGCGGAGGACTCCTTAAACCAAGAAAAGGTCTAAATCTTCCGGGAAAAACAGCAAGCCTTTCTGCAATAACACCAAAAGATATCGAATATATTAAACGTGCAATGGAATGGAATGTTGACTATATTGCGCTGTCTTTTGTTAGAACAAGTGAAGACGTACTGAAAGCAAAACACTGTATGGAAATGTATGGAGGTTATATTCCTATTATAGCTAAAATAGAAAAACCGGAAGCATTAGATAACTTTAACGAAATAATAAAACTTGCTGACGGTATAATGATTGCACGCGGTGATCTCGGGATAGAAATATCCGCAGAAAACGTTCCATCAGTTCAAAAACGATTAATCAAAGCCAGCAATGCAAAAAATAAAATTGTTATTGTTGCAACACAAATGCTAGAAACAATGATTGAGCAACCCATACCGACAAGAGCAGAGGCATCAGATGTCGCAAATGCAATTCTTGATGGTGCAGATGCGATTATGCTTTCAGGAGAAACTTCTATTGGGAAATACCCTCTTGAAGCGGTAAAAATGATGACAAAAATCTCCCGAAATTTGGAAGAAAATAATATCATAAGACACAACTACTATTCTCGTAAAATGGCAGAATTTGATAACCACGAAGCATTTGCTATGTGCCAAGCAATGATTTCCATGCTTGATAACTTACCTATTAAAGCAATAATTGCATACACAACTAACGGCTATACACCGGCACTCCTTAGCAAGGCAAAGCCAAGTGTACCAATTTACGCACTTTGTAACAACAAAATCGTCTGCAACCAACTTAACCTTTGCCGCGACGTAATTCCTGTTCATTACAACTGGCATCAAGAAATATCTGAAAAATCTATAGCCGAAACTAATAAACTTATCCTTAAACAACTTGGTTTAAAAAATGGAGATAAAGTTATTCTAACAGGCGTAGTCCCATATATCCCCGGTCAAACAACAAACTTTATAAAACTTCATACGGTTAGCTAATTTCTTACCACGCACAAATTCTTTTAATATCTCCTATAAATACAAATAGTTGATTTTTAGATAAAAGTTTTGTAAAATAGAAAAGTAATACTTAAACAGGAGAGTTTTAATGCACCTTAATTTTAATACAATTAATAAGTTAAAACACACTCCTGTTGTACATTTAACTTGCCCCCCCCCCCGAATACTAAGTCGTAGCAAGGGTTTTAAGGATTTAGCAAGTTGTTTTTCAAGCCAAGTGATTAGGCTTGATTTTTTGTGTGGACTTTTGTTCACTTGTATAGTTAAATATTGTTTGAATATGGAGGTATCATATGAAGTTTGACAGTTATATTACTAGCGGTACCAAAACAGCTTTTACAGTTGGCGTTAATCAAAAACTTATTAAATATAATAAGTTAAATCTTAAAAAAGCGGCTTTTACTTTAGCTGAAACATTAATTACTCTCACTATTATTGGTGTTGTTGCTGCTTTAACCATTCCTAATTTAATCTCTAGCTACCAAAAACATACCTACGTTGTCGGGCTTAAAAAAGCCTACTCTCAACTTCAAAATGCTATGAAGATGATTCCTATTACTCAAGGCTGCTCACCTGGAGATTATGATTGCGCGGGGTGGAATGAAGGAAACCGCTATGAAAATGGGTATTGGGTTAACACTCCTGTAACAAACATTGATGGGCAGGAGTTTAATGGAAGTGCACTCAATAAACAAATATATCTACTTTCTAAACAATTTAAAATTAATAAATTGTGCTACAGTCGTTCAACTGATCCAGAATGCACTAAAGCAACAGCACTATTGCACACAAGCGACCCATTGTTCATTGCTGATGGTGGGATGATTATTACTGGAACCTCATCAACTATTGGTGTTGATATCAACGGCTTTAATGGCCCAAACAAATGGGGTAGAGATCAATTTATGTTTGATATAATAAGATCTAACTATGATAGCTACAGTCCTCCTTACAATCAAGGCCTTGTTGTGCCGATAGGCTCTAAATTATATGCTGAACTCACACAGGAATCACATCACTACTGGAAAAATGGTAGCAGATGTTCTACAGAAACAGTTAACAAAGGAGATTGGTATGGAATATTTTGCACAGGACGTGTGTTAGAGGAAGATGCGATGAATTATTAATTTTATAAAATTTATCAAACAAAAGCGCCGCGTAATACGCGGCGCTTTTAAATCATAACAAAAACTATTTTTTGTTAACAAGATCTTTGAATTTTTTACCAGCTGAAAAAGCAGGAACTGTTTTAGCAGCAATTTTAATTTCTTTACCAGTTTGTGGGTTACGACCTGTTCTAGCTGCTCTTTTTCTAGCTTCGAAAGTACCGAAACCAACCAAAGTAACTTTTACACCTTTTGCTACTGATGCTTGAATAGTATCCATCAAAGCATTAACAACTTCAGCAGCTTCTTTTTGAGTAACTTTAGCTTTTTTTGAAACTTCTTGTACTAATTCTTCTTTGTTCATAATGGTTTAAACTCCTTTTTTAGTCTACTTCCTTATTATAATTGAATTTGAAAAAATGGCAAGTACTTTTTATCCCCCAAATGGTTGTTTTATAAGGATTTTTTTGTCGTAAAAAAAAACGCGTACCCCAAAAATTCAACAGGTACGCGCTTTTTCAAAATATTTGTTTTTAAAGAGGTTTCATTGTTGGGAAAGCAATTACATCTCGGATTGTAGGAGAATCCGTTAACAACATTACCAAACGATCAATTCCCATACCCAAACCACCTGCAGGCGGCATGCCATATTCCAATGCATTAATAAAATCTTCATCAACTCCGCAAGCCTCTTCATCGCCTTCTGCCTTAGCTTTAGCTTGTAATTCAAAACGATTTCTTTGATCAAGCGGATCTGTTAACTCAGAAAATGCATTACATATTTCCCAACCATTTATTCTCGTTTCAAAACGCTCTGTAAGACGCGGATTATCACGATGAACTTTAGCCAATGGTGATATTTCTCGTGGATAATCTATAATATGTATTGGTTGAATCAAATGAGGCTCTACTCGTTCCTCAAAAACTTTTTCCACAACCTGACCCC
Organism: uncultured bacterium; assembly: GCA_949284985.1. Classification (GTDB taxonomy): domain Bacteria; phylum Cyanobacteriota; class Vampirovibrionia; order Gastranaerophilales; family Gastranaerophilaceae; genus RGIG2134. Next base: position 70,353 of record CASDWY010000023.1, read on the forward strand.
AATTGTCAGTATCTTCTGTTTCAACACCAACTTCTTGTGCCATTTCTCGAGCTTGTTCCGGCGAATACACATCACTAAAATCTAATCCTGTATACTCTTTTACTGCTCCTAGCATGGTTTTTCTATCCCAAGGCGGAGTTAAATCAATCTCTCTTCCTTGAAAAGTAATCTTCATTGTTCCCAAAACTTCTTGTGCCACATAACTTACAAGATTTTCAATTAGTGCCATCATGTCATTATAATCAACATAAGCTTGATACATTTCCACCATAGTAAATTCCGGGTTATGACGTGGAGAAATACCCTCATTTCTAAAATTTCTGTTAAGCTCAAATACTTTTTCGCTTATTCCGCCTACCAAAAGCCTTTTTAAATATAGCTCAGGTGCTATCCTCATATACATATCCATGTCTAATGCATTATGATGAGTAACAAAAGGTCTTGCCGTAGCTCCACCAGCTTGAGTTTGTAACATTGGAGTCTCTACTTCCAAAAATCCAAGCTTTACAAGATACTCCCTAATTTTTTGTATAATAAGACTTCTTTTCCTTAAAGTATCACGAGTACTTTCATTGACAATTAAATCAACATAACGTTGACGATATCTTGTTTCAACATCAGTAAGCCCATGATATTTTTCAGGAAGTGTTTTGATAGATTTTGTCAAAAGCTTATAATCTGTAACTTTTATAGAGAGCTCTCCACGAGGAGTTCTTCTTATTGTTCCGCTAAAACCTGCAATATCTCCAACATCCAATAATTTAAGTAGCTTTACTTTATCTTCCGGCAAATTTTCTTTATGACAAAAAATTTGAATTTTCCCAGAATCATCCTGTAAGTCTATAAACATACCGGAATTTCTCATTGCCATAATTCTACCGGCAACTGAATATTTATCTTCTGTTTCTTCTCCAGCCGGCAAATCTGCATATTTCTTTTGAAGCATTGCTGCTGATGCATTCTTGTCATACGAATAAGGATATGGATTTATCCCTCTATCTGCTAATTCCGCAAGTTTTTGAATACGACTTGCTCTTATATTTTCTTCTTGTGTAGAATGTTGTGTTTGCTGCTGTGTTTCTTGCACTTTTTTCCCTCCAGCTTAATAATTATCTAATATAATTCTATCATCAAAAAAAACAAATTTTTCCAAATGTTACAATTTAAAGAAAATCTGTTATAAACTCATCAAAATGGGAATTATATATATATACACTTTGAAGATGGAAGACTACAATACGAGGTAAAAAAATGGCTAGAAACCTAAATGACATTAATGATTGGAATGATATTGAAAGATGCCTTAAAATCGGCGAAATTCTTTTGATGGCTGGGAAAATCACAGAAAAAGCACTTACTGTAGCACTTGACTTACAAAAAACAAGAAGTGAATATGTAGGAGAAATTCTTATCTCTCTAAATGCAGTTTCAAGAGAAGACCTTGAAGCCGGATTAGCTCTGCAAGAAAAACTTAATCCAAGATGCAGATTTAATATGGTATTGAATTAATTTTTTTAGAATGGGCGTGACTTTTGAGGCGTTTTCACAACGCCCTCGCCCATTTTTTATGCTATTAAACTTAGCATATCCTTAACAGCTTGCTCCAAACCGGTAAAGACGGCTCTGGAAATTATGCTATGCCCAATATTTAATTCAACAAGCCCATCAATTTGATGCATTCTATGTACATTTTCATAATTAAGCCCATGCCCGGCATTTACCTTTAGACCTAAAGATTGGGCCAACTTCGCTGCTGAACAAAGCCTATTAAATTCGTATTCTTCATTTTTTTTACCATAAGCCTCAGAATAAGCTCCTGTATGAAGCTCTACAAACTTTGCTCCTGCCTCTGCTGCTGCTTCAATTTGTTCATGATCAGGTGTAATAAAAAGGCTAACTACAATTCCTGCTTCAGATAGCGGCTTAATAAATTTCTTCATCATGTTTAATCTGCTTGCAACTTCAAGTCCACCTTCTGTTGTAACTTCTTGCCGACGCTCAGGAACAATACAACAACAATCCGGCAAAATATCAAGCGCTATTCTTTGCATTTCTTCTGTTGCCGCCATTTCAAGATTTAATCGCGTTTTTATTATTCCTGACAAAGTCCTTACGTCCTCATCTTTTATATGCCGCCTATCTTCTCTTAAATGTGTTGTAATTCCATGACAGCCTGATTTTTCACATATTAATGCCGCATTCAACACGCTTGGCTCTATTCCACCTCTTGCATTCCTTAATGTTGCCACATGATCTATATTTACACCTAATAACATATTTTCCTCTTTTTTTTATTATTTTATCAAAAAAACAAACTAAACAAAAATCTTTAAATTTACTATTGATTTTTCGTTTATATTTATTAATTTATTTAATCAGAGAAAAAATGGCAAAACTTTTAATTTTTATTCTAATTTGCATGTTATATTATGCCCTTTTGCTCTTAAAAAAAGAAAAAATGCATAATTTCATTCTGTTTTCTTGTTTTATATGGCTAATAATCGCACTCTATTTAAATTATTATCTCATTACAAAAGACTAGATATTTTCAATCAATCCTCCGTATAAGCTAAATCATTCCATTAAAATCAACTTTTAATTGATTTTTTTTAGCAAAATTTTGAGATACTTATTATAAATACAAGCCAAAACAAATTGATTAAGGGACTTTTATGAATATTAACGAACAGTGCTTATTAAGTTATTTATTTAATCCAGACGAAATAAACGGAATTTTAGACGCACTGTTAAACAAAGAATACGTTGATGCAACTGCTTTGTTACCACAAAACATATTTATTTCCTTTGCAAATTTTTCAAATTAATTATCCTGCGGATTCCAAATTTTATGTGAAAATATAACATCCTCAATCTCAAGACCAATTTTTTGAGCTAAAGGTTTAAGTTTTAGCATAATCATACGCTTTGACATAACAAGTTCACTTGTTATTTGTGAATTTGCACAAGCAACTTTCAAAACTTTATTAACAATTAGTGCTGGGTATGACCTTGACTCAAAACGCTTTCCTACGACTTGCCCCCAAACTTTTTTCAAATTATATTTTTTTAATTTTCCACATAGCGCTGAAGAAGCAATAAACTCACTCATTGCTTCTCCAATCTGTTCAAATTCAGTATACAAAATCTTTTTCATATAAAAATTATAACATAAAATACCGTTTAATTTTAATCAAACCAAACAACCATAAACGTTTTCCAAAAGATACTTTTAACTTTTTAAAAACAAAAAAGTTGCAGATAAAATCTCAACTCTGTTTATATAACAAATATCATTCACTAATTTAATAAAATCACGCCCGAAGGGATTCGAACCCCTGACCTTTTGGTTCGTAGCCAAACGCTCTATCCAGCTGAGCTACGGGCGCATTTATTCATTTATCAATATCATATCTTATTCAGCCGAAATGCAGCTAGACAAGCAACTCCATTTATAATACTTGCTCAAAAAAATTTTTCAAGTTTTAATTCAATACGCTTTATTTTACAACTGAATCATACAAAGCAACTACTTTTTTTGCAAAATCTTTTTGGTGTCTTACCATCCAAAGATGCGCACTTACCATATTATTGTCAAAACCAAACAGATTTAAACGTCTTGCATAATTTGCCCGAGTTGTGCCATTAACAATAAAACCTTTACCTTTCGCATCATATTTCAATATAATTTCGGGTAAATTAGTTGCAGCTATATCGTTTCTATGGTTATAACAAATCCAAAACTTTCTATTTTCTATAATATAATCTACAAAAGTTTTTTTATCTTTATCCTTAAAAGTCTCAGACCATTTATACGCATTAAACGTAGTATTAACATCAGCAGAAGTAATCATCCCTGCAAACTTCGCAGACAATTCAGGATTATTCATTATTCTGGACTCTAAAAAATCCAATGTTACAACTGCACCATAACTATGCGACATCAAAACAAACTTGCCATCAGTATTATCAACTGCTTTTTGGATCCTATTCAAAACTATATCTTCTTTTTGAGGAGAATCCTTAAGCAAAAAAACTTGATACAAAAAATCGTTAATCAAATTCCTAAAATAAACAGCATAACCGCCGGAACCACTATCTTTTACAGCATATAAAGGCAAAAAAGGATTAAGCAATTTTCCATCAAAATCCGTTGTACTCTTAATTTTTTGATTATTATACTTTGTGTTTATTGATTTCAATCCCGACTCATAAATATCATACTCAACATCTTTTTTAAATAAATCTCCCCATATAACTACCTCATACTCACCACTAAAATAATAATCATCACCTAAATGTTGACCTCTAAAAGCATTATTTAATCCTGCGGCTTCTTCATAAACCTCCTGCGCATCATAAGCATTTACACCATGAACATAAATAATTTTAACCGGCTCCGCACAAACTCCCTTTAGTGCAAATACTATCAAACAAAAAATACTAACTAATAAATTTAATTTTTTCATACTTATAAAATAACATTTTAAAAAGCACATCGTCAATCCACATCAACAACCTTTTTATTAATATTTTTTCATAATTATCTTGATATTATTTCTTTTTACGGTATGATGTTTTTACACTATCAATACAGAAAGGAAATAATCATGTCCAGAGAATGTGCAATCTGCGGTAAAAAACCAATTAAAGCAGCTAAAATCTCTTTTTCACATAAACAAAATGTACATAGACAAAATCCAAATCTTCAATCTATTAAAGTAAATGAAAATGGAACAATTAAAACTATTAAAGTTTGTACATCTTGCATTAGAGCAAATAAAGTTCATCGTGCAGTTTAGTGAAATTCAAAAAAATTTAAAAAATCGGTCAAACAGACCGATTTTTTTATGCGTTTATATCTTATAATATTTTTTAAGTAATAATATAGGAGACATTTCTATGAATATTAAATTAAGTACGGAATCAGCACTAAAACTCAATTCTGACCTTGTTGTACTTGGTCTTTTTGATGAAAAAAATACTAAAGATACAACATATATAGAATTAGAAAAATTTATGAACAAAACTATTAGCACTTATGTGCTAGGTAAAGAAAAATTCAAACCCAAATTTCTCTCAAGCTATACACTCCCTACTTTGGGGCAAATTACTACACCTAAAATCTTAATAATAGGACTTGGAGAAAAAGCAAAATTTAACTCAGACAAAGCTAGACAAGCAGCAATGGAAATCGCAAAAAAGATTAAATCTTTTAAAAATGTTTCTATCGCAACAATCGCATTTCCTGATGAAACAGCTAATACTGAAAATATTCAAGCAATAACAGAAGGACTTATTCTTGGAGAATACTCCTTTGATAAATATAAATCAGAAAAAGATACATCAACACTTAAAAGTATTAACATAAACTACCCCGGGGCAGATAAAAAACTTAAATCTGGAATTACAAAAGGAGAAATTTTGGCAAAAGCTACAAATTTTGCACGAAACCTTAGTAATGAACCTGCGCAATATGCAACCCCAACCAAACTTGCCGAAATTGCTACAAACCTACCAAACATAAAAACCGAGATATTCGATAAATCAGCTTGCAAAAAAATGGGAATGGGAGCTTTTTTAGCAGTAGGACAAGGCAGCGATCAACCTCCAAAATTTATTCATATGACATATCAACCAAACAAAAAATCCGTAAAAAAAATTGCAATAATAGGTAAAGGGATTACATTTGATAGCGGCGGATACGATATAAAACCACCCTCCAGCATGCTTAATATGAAAGACGATATGTCCGGTGCAGCTGCAATTCTGGCTATAATGCAAGCTCTACCTGAACTCGCACCAAATATTGAAGTTCACGGCATTATTGCAGCTTGTGAAAACATGCTAAACGGAAGCTCCTATAAACCCGGTGATATTTTAACCGCAAAAAACGGAAAAACTATTGAAGTTGACAACACAGACGCAGAAGGTCGTCTAACACTCGCTGATGCGCTTTGCTTTGCAGAAGAATTAAATGTAGATGAAATTATTGATGTCGCAACATTAACCGGAGCTTGTATGGTTGCATTGGGTCATTTTGCAAGCGGAATTATGGGTAACAGCGATAATCTTATTGAAAAAATACAAAAGTCTGCTGAAAAATCAGGAGAAGCATTCTGGAAACTTCCAATATGGGATGCACACATGGATTCGCTCAAAAGCGATATCGCTGATATGAAAAATACCGGTTCCAGATATGCAGGTGCTTCTGTTGCAGGTGCTTTTTTGAAAAACTTTATAAAATCAACAAAATGGGTTCATCTTGACGTCGCTGGAACAGCTTTCCTCGATAAACCATACAAAGGTTTTATTAAAGGTGCTACGGGTATTTCTGTAAGAACTCTATTAGAATATATTACTTGCTAACATCACAAACTTATACTTTTATCTAATAAAAAAATGGAGCATTTTCTTAAAGAAAATGCTCCATTTAAGATTAATGCAAAATTTTTCAATCTAAACCATAAATAATTATTATGAAACAAAAAAAATTTAAAACATTATTTTCACTACTAACAATATTTTTTTTAAATTTGCAAGGTTTTGCTCTAACTCCCACGCAAAATCTTGCATTGATTGAAAACCATATTTTTGGCTACGAAAACCAAAAACTTCAAGACTCTGAAAGACTTAATAAAATTGAAAAATTTGTATATGGTTTTCCCAAAAAATCTACTACCAAAGAAAGATTGACAAAACTCAACACAGATCTTGGTCTTGACATTAATGCAACAGCAAAAAACTATTCTAACAACCCAACAAACAATGCTTCATATGAAGATTATTCAAACGAACCAACAGACCCAAGCGCACAATACCCAATCGTAGATAACATGGAAGAAATATTGCTCAAACAAACATACAAAACTGAAAATATTTACAAACGGCTTGACCGGCTTGAAAAAAAAGCTTACGGAAAAATCTCACAAGGTTCATTGAGTGACAGAGTAGAGAAGCTCTCTGCTCTTGTTAAACCTATATCGCCAAAACAAACTAAGGAGACCTTTGATGATTATATGGCCAATAATGATGAATACAACTACTACAGCCCCACTACAAAGGGCAACCCAAGAGCCTCATCAGGTCAAATCCATATACAGGAATCACAACTTAATCCAAATACAAGTGCAACCTTACTTAGCCTCGAAAAAAATCTTCTTGGCAAGTCCTACCCAACTGATACTACAAACGAACGGCTTTCCAGATTGGAGAAGAAAATTCTGCACAAAGAATTTACATCAGAACCCAATGAGCTTAGACTTGAGCGACTTGCAACTATAGCCAACGCTCAGCAAACTTCTCAAGTATATAAAGAAAATAAACTCATGCAACACCTTAGCACAGGGGTGCAAATCGGAGGGATGATTTTAATGATTCTAGCTATGATTCTTTAAAAACAAAATCTGCGCATCGTTCGTCTTAGCTTTTTATACTAACTACTGCGGAGCAAAAAACATAACTACATTCCGCCCATCCAATGATGGCTTCTTTTCTACAACTAGCGGCTCAGACTTCAAATCTTCTATAAACTTATTTGCCAGTTCAAAAGCCAACTTGCTATGCTGCATTTCTCTACCCCTAAGCATTACAACTACTTTAACTTTATTTCCTTGTGCTATAAATTTTTTAATACTGTTTATTCTTACTAAATAATCATGCGTATCAATCTTATAACGAACTTTTATTTCTTTTATACTTACAACATGCTGCTTTTTCTTAGCTTCTTTAGCCTTTTTTTCCAAATCATATTTATATTTACCATAGTCCATAATCTTGCAAACAGGTGGCTCTTGGTTTTGTGACACTACTACCAAATCCAAATCTTTTTCCTCTGCCATTTTAAGAGCTTTACTCGTAGGGACTACTCCATGATTATTACCTTGATCATCTATTAACCTAACCTCTTTTGAGGTAATTTCTTCGTTCATTAAAATTGTATCTTTATTAATTTCTAATTCTCCTTTTGTTTAATTTTCACTGCAAATATTGTAACAGAGGGCAAAAAAAAAAGCAATTTTATTTAATACGCAATTTTTTCATTTAAATTTTTTTTATAATTATAACACTTCAATAAGGAGGATATTTTTGAGTACACAATTTATAACTCAACAATCATTTATTTATAATCAATATCAAGGGATTAAGACTGAAACACCACTAGCAACTAAACCGAAAGAAATAAAGTCTGCCTCAACAATATCTACAGACGAATTTATTTCAAGCAGCACAAATGATGTTGAGATAGGAGAACTAACAACTAAAACTGCACCCAAATATGAAGTCTTTGAAAATTTACGCTACTTTTGGCACAAAAACTTTGCAAAAACATATAAAGCTGAAGAGAATAAAGGTGTAAACAAATCAAATACAACAAAAGAAGAAATATGTCTTGCAAAATACGGCAAAGCGGTAGCAGAAGACATAAAAACAGTCGGAAACTGCTATACAGGGGTTAAACACGCTCTTTGGTCTGCAGGTGTCATTCAAGATTATGGAGATATGCCAAAAGGAAATGCAAAAAATGCTATTTCTTATTTTGAGAACAACAAAGAAAAATTCGAAAGTCTTGATGTAAAACCTGACGATTTAAAGGATCTACCAGCTGGTCGAATTATTGTATATAAAAATGATAACGAACCTAACGGAGCGGGACATATTTGCATTACTAACGGTAATGGACAAGCAATGAGCGACCACACTGATAACATGAAATGGCTAGAAGCTCACGGTGAGGGTTCTAATTTTAAAGTTTACAAACTTACTAGCGCTTGGACCTACAATCCTGAAACTAAAAAACTTGAATTCACACCAAATCAAAAAAATACTTAATAAAATTTGAGTCGTAGAAAATCATCATCGTGAAACCTGCGAAACAACAGCCAAAAAAATCGGAACGACAGGATTTGTTTGCCAATGTTGGCTTTGCGATAGCTAGCCTTACATTGGCTAATCGGGATGATTGATTTTCAAGCCCTCGGCGTAGAAAATCATCATCGTGAAACCTGCGAAACAACAGCCAAAAAAATCGGAACGACAGGATTTGTTTGCCAATGTTGGCTTTGCGATAGCTAGCCTTACATTGGCTAATCGGGATGATTGATTTTCAAGCCCTTGG
>CASDWY010000024.1 GCA_949284985.1 uncultured bacterium
GACTTTTGTTCACATATGTAGTTAAATATTGTTTGAATATGGAGGTATCATATGAAGTTTGACAGTTATATCACTAGCAGTACTAAAATAGCTTATACAGTTAAAATTAATACTAAAAAATCTATTTTTGATAAGTTTTATCTAGAAAAAGCCGCTTTTACTTTAGCTGAAACATTAATCACTCTCACTATTATCGGTGTTGTTGCTGCTTTAACCATTCCTAATTTAATCTCTAGCTATCAAAAACATACCTACGTTGTTGGGCTTAAAAAAGCCTACTCTCAACTTCAAAATGCTATGAAGATGATTCCTATTACTCAAGGTTGTCCGGCTGGGGATTTTGACTGTGTTGGGTGGAATGACTGGGGCAAAGTCACAAACATTGATGGGCAGGAGTTTGATGGAGATCTAGAAAATAAACGTTTATATCTTCTATCTAAACAGTTTAAAATTAATAAATTATGTTACGACTACTCAACTGAACCAGAATGTGTTAAAGCTAGAGACATATTAGACACCAGTTTTGCTTTATTCATTACAAATGATGGGATGATTTATTCATCATTTGGTATTGATATAAACGGTTTTAAAGGTCCTAATAAGTGGGGAAGAGATAAATTTATATTTACTACTATACAATCCTACAATAGATATGGTATTCCTCAAGGCACAGTTCTTCCTGTAGGCTCAAAATTACTTGCTGATCTACACCAAAACAACTATTATGGAAACTACTGGAGAAATACAAACTGGTGCACTACAGAAAATGCTAACAAAGGAAATCATTATGCACAATTCTGCACAGGCAGAGTTTTGGAAGAAGGTGCGATGAATTATTAGATTTTTAATTTTTTAAAACAAAGAAACCGCCTTAAAAGGCGGTTTCTTTAATTCTTGACGAAAACTCTATTGAGCGTACACGCTAACTTGTTTTCTGGTTCTTCTGTATGGTTCAAATTTAACAACACCATCAATAAGTGCAAATAATGTATCGTCAGAACCAATACCAACATTCACACCCGGATGAATTTTTGTTCCACGTTGACGAACAAGAATATTTCCTGCCAATACAGATTCACCACCAAATTTTTTTACACCAAGTCGCTTACTTTCGGAATCTCGACCGTTTTTAGTTGAACCTACACCCTTCTTATGAGCCATTTCTATATCTCCTTATATCAATTAATTTACTCTTCAACAGCCGCATCTTCGGTTTTTGCTGCTTTTGGTGCAGAAGTTCTGATTTTATTAATCATTACTCTTGTAAAACCTTGTCTGTGACCTTGTTTTCTTCTATAACCTTTTTTAGGTCTTTGCTTATAAACAATAACTTTTTTAGATTTGTCATGTTCAACAATTGTACCTTCAACAGTTGCTTTAGCAACGTATGGTTGACCAACCTTTGATTTCTTGCCGTTAACTAACATAACAACTTTATCAAAAACAACTTTTGCATCTTTTGCTTCTTCTAAAAGTTCAATATCCACATATCTTCCTTCAGTCATAGGATATTGCTTACCGCCTGTTTCTACTATTGCGTACATATTAATTTCCTTTCGTTTTTAAGGGATTGCAGCTCTTTTTCAAGCATTTAGGGACAATCAACCTATCTAATACAAGTAATGTTAATTTATCGCAGACAAAATACTTTGTCAATCATGGAAAAGCAGAAATATTGCGATTGTTTAAGCCTAATTGAACAAGCTTAAATTATATGATAAATTTTAATCATAACTATGAAAAAATTTACTTACTTACAGCAAAGTTTAAACAAAGGCCGAATAGCACGATGGTCTCAAAACACAATGCCAATAAAGTTCTATATCGAGCCTTGCAAATTTTACTCCGTAGCACACGAAGCAGAAAAATATCATGCAATGGTTATGCGCGCCCTTAGAGAATGGGAAAAAGTTTCAGGCGGAATTATAAAATTTCAAATTGTAAGAGCACTTTATGATTCTCAAATAAACTTAAGTTGGAGACGAGTCAATAGAGAATCCTTAGGACACTGCACTTGGAACCACGATGACTCTTTTAGATATTACTCCGCAGAAATAGAAATAGGAATTTCTGATGGTTACGTCTGTAAAAAATATATGCACGAAGACGAAGTCTATCACACAATTATCCACGAAATAGGACACGCCTTGGGTCTTGGACATAGCCCATTTTCAAATGACATAATGTACGTACCTCACAAATATGGCGTTACTCAAATTGGTCAAAACGATATCGCAACACTTCTATGGCTATACAGGCTCCCTCACGGCGCAACCCCAAAACAAATAGCCGCCAAATATTCACTTAACAATTCAGACTTAGATGATATTATTTTAAAAATTAGTAACAAACAAGTTACTTCAGAATTCGAAAATGTTAAAAACTCTATAGCTGTTCCTCAAAAAGATCTTTTAGAAGAACAACAAAATATTGCTGATTTGAAAAAATACATGTTTAGCTTACAAAATATTCAAATCCCTAAAGATGTTCAAAATTTTATAAAAAAATCACAAATACAAAAAAATCAAAAAGGTAATGAACAGTGAAAAAACTTCAAGCACAGCAAATAACCGAATTTATGCTGGCAGCTCCGCTTTTAATCGCATTTTTTGTAATCCTAACAGAATTTGCATTCGCTTTCAATGCTCATTTGGTGTTTTCAAATGCTATAAAATCAAGCATTTCAGCATACTTAAGCGCAAGCGCAGCCGATAGCACTGATTATGATTATGAAAATGCAGTAAAAACATATATTCTCGCTGATATGAAAAAAAATAAAATTACAAACTTGAATTCTTTAGATATAAAATTAATAACCGTTGAGGATTATCCTGTCGTAATAGGCAGTTATACATACAAGCCTGGGTTTTCTTTCGCGTTTTTGCCTGCATTAAAAAATATTCAAATGAATTCCGCATCCGTTTTCCCAATTCAAAAACCACAAATCGGAACATACAAAAACGGATTTTCCACTAATGAATTAAATAAAATTCAACCTCAAACTACCCCTGATCAAGGAGAATTGCAATGAAACAGGGCAATGTTTTAGTTTCAATAATAGCATTTTTTATAATATTCTTTGTATTTTGTGGTTTTGCAATAGATTTTTCAATGATAACAGCAGCTCGAGCGCAGCTCCAAACTGCTGTAGAAACAACAGTCTTAATTGCAGCAGCAGAAATCAAAAATAATGCTGCTGAAACAACTGCCAAAAAAGTATTTTTATATTCCAAAACAAACGGAGCAAAATACTCTCAAATTGATGATATCCAAATAAATCAAGACTCTAATGCAATATTCATAAAAGCATCTGCTCCGGCACCAACATATTTTCTCAGTGCACTCGGTATAAATACTATCGAATTACAAGCTCAAGCAGCAGCTATGCTACTCCCCCAAGAATTAAACAACGATACAAACTTCAAGCTGGACAACCATCTACAATATACCTCACCAATTCTTATTACAAATAAACCCGGCCCGGAAATTGAAGTTACTAAAGCTGATAACACAGAAGACTACAGAATTTTTGCAGGATTAAATGATAAAACCGGAGAAATAAAATGGCTCGAAATTACTTGTACCGGCAAAAATTTAACTGACAAAAAACAATTTTTTGATTTAGAAGATGATTGTATCAATATGGAAAATACCAACAAAATAGCATTTGCTCAATACCTGCGTATCATAAATAATTCTTCTTCTGCCCCACTAAACATTGAAAAATTAAGACTACTCAACGCAGCTAAATTAATAAGTCATAAAAAATTTAAGAACTTATAAATTATTCTGAAAGCATTTGTTGAAGCTCAACATCCGGTTTTCCAAGAACTCTAACCAATTCCAAAACAGATGCTTTCATTTGACATTTTTGTGAGCTGCCATTAAAGAAATCCGTATAAAAACAACCCTCACAAACACATCCTCGTTTATAACATTCCAAAGCTGTATTTGTCCAACGTCTAACCGCTACTGCTCTGCCCATATCTCTGCTTCTCAACACTTTTACATAACCTCCCAATTATATTTAGAAATAAATATATCCATAAATCCCTAATAACTTATATTTTCCCCTAGCCATGCTTGGAAAACTCAATCTCAACACGACTTTAATTTAATTATATCGATAAACTTTTCATTTACAAGATAATCATGAAGAAATATTACAAAAGCGATAACGACGTCCTGTACTTATATACAAGCTTTTCCGCTTGCTTAATCATGCATAAACACATGCTTTGGGGCAAAACTAAACATGGAAACATGCACTATACATGCATTTACCACTAACTAAAGTGTTTTAAGTTTTGTAACAATTGTTTAATTTTGCTGATACATCTGGCTTTTTTTAACGGGCAAGTATTTTTTTTACCTAATTTACAAATATGATTTTTAGTCAAGTCTTATTTGTATTTTGTAAACCTTTCTAAAATTTTGTTTAAATTGTTAAATATTTTGAGATTTAACTGTTGATTTGTGCTAAATTCGAATATAATCATTTATAAAAGTTGGATTTTAAAAATACCGTAAATCAACAATTTAAAATCAAGGAGATTTAAAATGCCAGAATATTTGAGCAAAGAAGAAATCAGACAATGGCGAAGCTCATTAGAAAAAATCACTTTAGAGGAATTTGCTGCTAGACTTGGAAAGGTCATTAATGAGGAAAAAGAAACAAGAGATATTGTAGATATAGTTTTGGAAAAAGAGCCGGTGCTCGTCTACGAAAGCTACAAGATTAAAACAGAAAAAATAAATACAATTGCACAAAAGGCTTTTCTCCGCGAAAAAGAAATTACAATTGTAAAACCAATCCACAAAGAACCGGTTAAAGAAGCTACGATTAAAACAGATGAACCAAAAGAAGTTTTAACAAAAGAAGTTGTTGAAGAAAAACCGGCAAAAAAACCAACAAAAGCAAAAAAACCAAGCAAAGAAAAAACATCAAAAAAAGTTGCAAAAACAGAATCATCACCTGTAGAACTGGAAGTTACAACAGATAATTCTGATATTAAAGTAACTTTCAAAAAACCATTAACTGAAAGAGAACAATTGGTTTTTGATCATTTTCTTGTTCATAAAAATTCTATAGTTTACGCAAAAGATTTAGCAGAACTTCTTGATTTGCCAAGAGACTACGTATATAAATACATAAAAAATCTAAGAAACAAAATTAATGAAGAAGACGCACTTGAAAACGCAAACAATGGCGGCTACATTTTAAAAGTATAAAGCTCGGACGCTATCATGAGTGATAATCAAGAAAAGAAAAAAATTAAAGTTGCTTTTCCACACATGGGAACTATTTCTATTGTTTGGTCTGCAGCATTACGTAAAATTGGAGTAGAACCATTCATTCCACCATACACAAGCAAAAAAACTCTTTCACTTGGTACAAAAAATAGTCCAGAAGCAATATGCCTGCCATATAAGCTAATATTAGGCAATTTTATCGAAGCTATAGAGGGTGGTGCGGATTACGTTGCTATGATTAGTTCTCCTGGCATTTGCAGACTTGGTGAATACGGTAGCAGTATTAAACATGCCCTTACGGATTTAGGATATGAAGCCAATTATATCGAATTACAGCTTTATGACGGCTTCAAAGGTATGTATGAATTTTTAACAAAATTAACTGGAATAAAAAACCCAATACCGATAATAAAAGCAATAAATATTGCTGTACGAAAAGTTTTTGTTCTTGATAGACTTGAAAAAACTTTTTCATACTACAGAGCAAGAGAAATAGTTCCAGGCTCGGCTGAAAAGGCATTTAATCGTGCATTAAAAATTATAGATGAGGCAAATACAACAAAAGAACTTGCTAAAGCTAAAAAGAAAGCTATTGAAGAAATACGCAAAACCAAAATTGAAAAAAATCGTGAAATTTTATACGTAGATTTAACAGGAGAAATTTTTCTTGTTTTGGATTACTTCGCAAATCAGAATATTGAACGTGAATTAGGGAAAATGGGCGTTCAAACACGAAGAACACTTACTATTTCCAGCTTCTTAAAAGACGCCATTATCCCAAAATGGTTTAAAAAAGGTGAAACACATCTTGAACGAGCTTTTCGTCTTGCAAAACCATATTTAAAAAGAGATATTGGCGGTGATGCTTTAGAATGTATTTCAGATGTTATGTTTGCTAATAATCAAGGTAAAGATGGCATTATTCACATAAGCCCATTTACCTGCATGCCAGAAATAATTTCACAAAACATTTTTCCATCAATGAGAGAAGATTGCGAAATACCCATCTTAACACTAATTATGGATGAACAAACCGGGAAAGCAGGCTACTTAACAAGATTGGAAGCTTTTGTTGATCTTATGCGCCGCAAAAAAAGAAAAAAAGAAGCACAAAAACAAGCTAAACGTAAAAAACAAACTGCCAAAACCTCATAACTGCTAAACTTAATTAACCAAAATTTTATTTGACTTTATAATGACAAGGTTTGATATTTATTGTAATATTATTTCAAACGCATAATGAGGTATTTGTTTTGTTTGAAAAATTTACAGAAAAAGCTTTACACATAGTTACAACAGCACAAAAAAAAGCCGAAGAAAACGGATTTTCTGAGATTTATCCCGAACATATTCTTATGGCATTTACAGAACAAAAAAATTGTTTTTCAACAAAATTAATTACTATGTCTAAAGTTTCTCTGGAAGAAATAAATAAGCTTGCAGAAATTAACCTAAAAGAAAAAAAATCAGACAAAAAAACTGACAAAGCAAATTTTTCACAAAGCGTAAAAGCTATTCTTAGAGATAGTTTTGATTTGGCACGCAAAGCAAAAAGCAGCTCGATTACAACTGAACATCTGTTCTTGTCATTAATAAAAGAAAACAAATCCCCTATCACATACATATTGGAAGATCTTGGCTTTGATACAGACAAAGCAAAATCTGTTTTAGGAAGATTGTTTGAAAAGAAAATTAAAAAAAATGAACATCCGGAAGGTATTTTGCCTAAAAAATATGAGAGTGAAGAATACTCAAAGGTTCTTTCAATTATAGAAGAACCTGATTCAAAAAGTATTTTTGAACATGCAGTAGCAAAACTTACCGCATCAAACTACGAAATTTTAGGTACAGAACAAATAGTTCAATCTATACTTGAAGATCAAAACTCAAATATTTCAAAAATTATGGCAGAATATAATATAAACCTTGAATCTTTTGCAGAAAAATTAAAAGAAATTACTTCAAGAAAAGCAGAATTTGAAGAAAAACAAGTTATTTTTACTCCTAACGCATTTAAAACTATTCTTTTGGCAATAGAAACGGCAAAAGAATTAGGAGAAGCAACAGTAAAACCCGAACACCTTATACTTGGAGTAATTAAAGCAAAATCTGGAATAGCCTATAATATTTTTAAAGCTCTTAAAGTAAACGATGATGATTTTGCACATAGAATTATCAAACCAATAGAAAAACAAATGCCGCAAACACTTACTATACTTAGACTTGCTAAAAACGAAGCAAGAAGATTAGGCAGAAACATTGTGGGTTCAGAATTAATATTACTTGGCTTAATTGCAGAAAGTACCGGAGCAGGAGCAATAGTTCTTTCTAAGCTTGGAATAAACATTAAAGACGCTCGTGCAGAAGTTGAAAAACTTATTGGCTATGGTGACAAATATGCAGATACAGAAATAATTTTTAGCAAACACGCAAAATTAATATTAGAAAAAGCAGCTAAAAAAGCCAAAAAACATGGTTTAAAAATGATATCTTCTGCAAACCTGCTTTGGGCAATAACAAAAGAACCAACTTCACTGGCAATGAAAGTTTTAGAAAATTTAGGAACTGATACTGTTGAAATTACACAAGGAATTTTAAAGGAGCTTAACGAATGTTAAATATATACAACTCGTATTCAGGCAAAGTAGAAGAATTTTCACCAATAGAACAAAATAAAGTCAAAATGTATGTTTGTGGTCCAACAGTATATGATCACCCACATCTTGGGCATGCAAGATGCTATATAACTTGGGATGTTTTATACAGATATTTAAAATTTTTAGGCTACGACGTAACATACTGCCGCAACGTAACAGATGTTGATGATAAAATTCTTGCTAAATCAGAAAAAGAAAAAATTTCACCAGATGATGTTGCAAAAAAATACTATGATATTTTTTCTGATGCTATGAAAAAATTAAATAATTTAAAACCAGATATAGAACCATTTGCAACAAAAACCCTAGGCGAAATGATAGCAATAATAAAACTTTTAATTGAAAAAGGCTATGCGTACGAATCTGATGGAGACGTATATTTTAGAGTTAAAAAATTCCCTAAATATGGTCAACTTAGCAAACAACCTATTGACGATTTAATTGCAGGGGCAAGGGTGGAGGCTTCTACAAAAAAAGAAGACGTGCTTGATTTTGCGCTGTGGAAAAAAGACGAAAAACATGGTTACAAAAGCCCTTGGGGTATAGGTCGTCCCGGATGGCATATAGAATGCTCAGCAATGGCACGCAAATATTTAAATAAAAGTATTGATATTCACGCCGGAGGAGCAGACCTGCTTTTCCCTCATCACGAAAATGAAATTGCTCAGTCAGAATGCGCAAACGACTGTCAATTTGCAAAATACTGGTTGCATAATGGATTTGTAACTATAAACAAAGAAAAAATGTCTAAATCTTTAGGTAATTTCCTAACTATAAGTGATGTGCTTAAAAACTATAATGCTAACACCATTAGACTATTTATTCTCACAAATCATTATAGAATGCCGGTTGAATTTTCTGATGAATCTTTAAATGCAGCTAAAGCAGGTGCCCAAAGATTACAAAATGCTGTTAACAATGTTATTCCATTTATCGGTAAAAATAATATCAATAAATCATATGACGAAAAAGCTATTGACAAATTTAAAACCGCAATGAACGATGATTTAAATACTGCCAAAGCGCTTTCGGTATTATTTGATTTGGCAAATTTTGCAAATAAAGCAAAAGATGAAAATAACAAATCTGATGCAGAAAAAAATATTTCAACCATGCTTAAATTAGCAGAAGTACTTGGATTTGATTTTTCAAATATAGAAATTGATAACAATACATTATTTGAAAAACTTTCACCAATATTAAATGAATTTGATTTTTTAAATGGAATTGAAGAACCAAAACAAATTATTGAAAAAATCATAAAAGTACGTAACCAAGCTAGAGAAGAAAAAAATTGGGAAACAGCTGATTTTATAAGAACTACTCTAGCTAAAGTAAATGTAAGCCTAAAAGATACCAAAGAAGGCACTTTTTGGGAACTTAAATAATTGCTTTAATTTTTTGGATTTTTATGTATAATAAAAATACCAAATGGTGGTGAATAAATTAACTTAAAGGAGAACAAAATGAAAGTAAAAGTTACAGATGATTGCATTTCATGCGGTGCTTGCGAATCAATTTGCGACGCAGTATTCACAATTGAAGATAAAGCTGTTGTTAACGAAGCAGCAGTTGCTGACAACGAAGATTGTGTTAAAGAAGCAGCAGAAGCTTGCCCTGTTAGCGCTATTGTTGTTGAATAGTTTGTTAAACAATAAAAAGCGCCTAGTTAGCTAGGCGCTTTTTGCTGTTTAATTTCCCAAATGCTGTATTAATACAAACATTTAAAATTTTGAAAAATTATTTTACACTACACTACAATTGTGCATAAACTGCCTTAAAGGTATAATTAAGTCATGATAGATAATATAGTAAAAAATTTAAAAAATGATAATACCCCAAGAACAGATTTTGTACAGCTTATGGAACAATTTAAAGATCCATTTTTAGTTCTAATAGCTTGTATTTTAAGTTTGCGAACAAACGATAAAACAACTTATCCTGCGACATTGCGCATGCTTAAACTTGGGAAAACACCCGAAGACTTCCTAAAAGTTTCAGAAGAAGAACTTGCCAAAGCTATTTATCCTGTAGGATTTTACAAAAATAAAGCCAAACAAATTTTAGAAATATCAAAAACTATCGTTGAAAAATATAACTCAAAAGTGCCTGAAAGCATTGAAGAAATGACAAAATTCAAAGGAGTTGGCAGAAAAACAGCCAACCTCGTTATGGCAAAAGGATTTGGTAAACCTGCAATTTGTGTAGATGTTCATGTTCATAGAATATGCAATCGCCTTGGTTATGTAAAAACAAAAGAACCAAACGAAACAGAAATGGTATTAAGGAACAAACTACCTGTTAAATATTGGATGGATTTTAACACTTTGCTCGTTACACATGGACAAAACATTTGCAAACCACAACGACCCAATTGCTCTATTTGTTCTATAAATAAATACTGTAAAAAACTAATAAAATAGACTTTTAACCAGATATAAAGTATAATTATTAGAAAAAAATGGAGGCATTATGCAAGAATTAAAAGAAAGAATTACTATAAAAAATATAATATTTTTTGTATTAATTATTTTTGTTATTAAATTCATTATAACAGTAAAAGCATTAGCACTTCTGGTTTTTGCATCTTTTGTTATTGCCGCATCTTTAAACCCGCTTGTTGATAAATTACAGAAATATATGAAACGCTCAATTGCAACAACACTTTCACTGATAACATTTTTTACTGTAGTAATTGGTGCTTTCGTACCTTTAGGAATAATTTTGCTTGAAGAAATTAATGTAATAATCTCCGAGTTACCACAAAAAATTACAGCCATCCAAGAATTTATAGCAACAAAAACATTTTTAGGAACAAAATTATCCACCTTTATAGACACCTCAAACATACCGGAACCCTCAACAGAACTAATAGGCAATACCATTCAAAAAGCGATTTCTGCCTCAGTAAGCGTTGTCGGAGCTTTTGCCATAATGTTTATTATAGCAATGATAGTTTTCTATATGCTCAATGACAAATCACAAATGAGAAACTGGTTTTTAAGCTTATTTCCGCAAGATATAAGAAACAAGGCGGCAACAGTTGCATCTGCAATAACAACAAAAGTAGGAGGTTTTGTAATTGCACAAAGTACATCAATGCTTTCAGTAGGCATAGTAACTGCGCTTGGACTTATGCTTTTACAAGTTCCATATGCCCTTGCTCTTGGCTTAATCGCAGGAATTTTAGATATCGTACCAATTGTTGGTCCTATTATCGCAACATTGTTAGCGGTCTCTGCGGCATATTCACAAGGCTGGGGAATCATAATCGGAGTTGTCGCCGTTTATATAATTGCACAATGGATCTCTAATAATTTTATAAGACCACTAATTTTTGGTAAATTTATGGATTTACACCCGCTTGTTATTTTACTTTCATTTCTTGTAGCTGCTGAATTTTTAGATGTTTGGGGCGTTATTTTAGCTCCGGCAATAGCCGCCGTTTTAGCAGTTTTGTTTGATGAAGTCTACGTAAAACAAATTAACAAAGAAACTGTGGATCAACCGTCTGAAGCTATGGAGACAAAATAATATGACGGATAAAATAAGACTTAATAAATTTATTGCTTCTTGCGGCTTTTGCTCAAGAAGAAAAGCTGATGAATATATCCTTGCCAAAAGAGTCAAAGTTAACGGAAAAATTGTGGAAGAATTAGGTTTTACCATTACCTTGAAAGATAAAATATTTATTGATGACACACCTCTTTTAACCCAAAAACTTACTTACATCCGTTATTATAAACCGGCAGGCTACATTACAACTATGGATGATGAAAAAGGCAGAAAAACAATCTATGATCTTCTCCCCAAAGAAGTTCATCATTTAAAACCAGTTGGCAGACTTGATAAAGATTCAACAGGACTCCTTATTATGACCAATGATGGTGATTTAATAAATCAACTCACACACCCTTCAGTAAAAGTACCCAAAATATACCGTGTAGTTGCTCAAGGAAAAGTAAATCTTGAACACTTGCAAACTATGGCTAAAGGGATAGAAATTGAAAAAGGTCAGATTGCCTATGCTGACTCCCAAATCCTTGAATACGAAGGCAAAAACACTGTTCTTGAAATAATTCTCTACCAAGGACTAAACAGACAAATTAGAAAAATGCTCGATTTTATAGGCCATCCCGTTGTTTCACTTAAACGTATTTCTTGCGCAAATATTGACCTTTCCGGGCTCAAACGTGGACAGTTTAAATATTTAAAACCAAAACAAATTACTGACCTAAAAAATTATATAAAAAAACTGGAACAAAATACTAAACTTCAATAAACAAACGTTGCCCTACAATATTAGGCTTTCCATTGTAGTATCCGGCAAAATAACCACCTTGCACAGGTTTATTTTTAGCATAAAATTCACTTTTTAGATTAGAAGAAGAAGAAATAAAAGGATTACCCAAAGACTTTGCAGACTCAAGTGCCGGAGACAAATTAACATTACCAACTGCTTGTGGCTGCATAAAAAAGTTTACAAGATTCATTGCCATAACATCTTCCTTTTATCACTACCCTTACTTCATGTATAAGGATGTTTGTGCATTAGTAATTTTATTATATCAAAATATTACAATATTGTTACAAGTCTCACTAAAATTCAACCAAAAATATGAGTTCGCATGTTATACTTTGACTT
Source organism: uncultured bacterium (assembly GCA_949284985.1). Classification (GTDB taxonomy): domain Bacteria; phylum Cyanobacteriota; class Vampirovibrionia; order Gastranaerophilales; family Gastranaerophilaceae; genus RGIG2134. The sequence continues at coordinate 12,556 of CASDWY010000024.1, forward strand.
GAATTATTATGAATAATACAAAGCCAATAATTATAAAGTTTTTTAAAAATAATTTAATAAGCAGAATTAAATCCAAGCTAAATGCTGCTTATTTAAAATTTTTTCCAATAAAGCTTGGTGCCTCTTATTCAGTATGGGACGGAGAGGAACTTTTAGAATCCTCTATAAAAATAATAAGACCACACTGTGATTATATAAATGTTGTCTGGCAAAAAGTTTCTTGGAAAGGAGAACCTTGTAATGACAATCTTGAAAGTCTCTTGTTAAATTTAAAATCAAAAGGCTTGATTGACGAAATAATCTTATTTGAACCCAACTTGAAACTTAAAACTCAGCAAAACGAACTTAATAAAAGAAATTTAGGACTTAACGCTGCAAAAAAACAAAATTGTACACATTTTATGACAATAGATACAGACGAATTTTATAAACCAGATGAATTTAAAGCAGCAAAAGATTTTATTATAAAACACAATATTACACATAGTTTCTGTAATATTTATAATTACTACACTCAAAATTACAGAGAAGCTGATGTAGCAAAGTATTTTGTGCCATTCATTTACAAAATAAACAAATTCACAAAATTTAAGCTTAATGCATTCTCGTTTATGCCTTTTTTAGTTGATCCCACCAGACAAATTCCAATCAAACAATATAAAAAAATTTGCATGCTTTCTATGATTTGTATGCATCATTTCAGTTTTTTCAGAATAAATCTTGAGAAGAAATACAGAAACACCTCTGCTGAAATAAACGCAGAAAAAAAAGCAGAGTTTTTACAAATGACTAATCCATCAAACCTCGAAGCCCTTAAAGAAGCCGGCAAAATCATTTTTGTAAAAGACAATTTTAATATTAATATTAATAACTCTGGTAATTAATGTATTGTCATGATAAATTACAAATATGTTTACAGGTTTAATTGAAGAAACAGGTATATTAGAAAGCATACAGATAAACACATACGGCGCTGTTTTAACTATCAAATGCAATAAAATAACAAATGAACTCACCATAGGTGCAAGCATATCAATAAACGGTGCTTGTCATACAGTTATTGCATATACAAAAACTTCTTTTACCGTTCAAACAAGTAAAGAGACCCTAAATATAAGCAATTTTAAAAATCTAACCCCCGGAACTTGCGTAAACCTTGAAAGAGCCATGAACTTAAATTCAAGACTTGATGGGCATCTAGTTTCCGGGCATATAGATGGAACTGCTGAATTTTTATATTCAAAAGCAGATGGTTTTTCTAATAAATTATTTTTTAAAACAACACCCCAATTAGCTAAATACATAATTTATAAAGGATCAATTACAATTAACGGAATAAGCCTCACCATAGCGTATATTGAAAATGAAGTATTTGCTGTAGAGATTATTCCACATACAATGGAACAAACTAACCTTAAAGAACTTAACTCCGGTGATATTGTAAACATCGAAACGGATATGATTGCCAAATATGTTGAAAAATTTTTACAAGTGGGCAATAATACTACTAAGATAACAAAAAGTTTTTTAGAAGAAAACGGTTTTCTATAAAAGAAAACAAATATAGTCAGGAAATAAAATGGAAAAAGATAACACAAATAAAGAAAAAATTTTCAATACTGTAGAAGAAGCAATTGAAGATTTTAAACAAGGCAAAATCATTATAATAGCAGACGACGAAGATCGTGAAAATGAAGGTGACGCAATATGTGCTGCAGAAAAGATTACGCCGGAAATTACAAACTTTATGGCAACAAAATGTCGTGGTCTCACTTGTATGCCAATAACTCAAGAAAAAGCTGAGCAACTTAATTTATCAGAAATGGTCAGCAATAACACTGACGTAAAAGGCACAGCCTTTACTCAAAGTATTGATGCCGATCCGAAATACGGTGTTACAACAGGGATTTCTGCATATGACCGCGCCAAAACAATAGAAGTTGCTTGTGCAAATGACGCACGTCCAAATGACTTACGCAGACCAGGGCACATTTTTCCACTCATTGCTAAAAAAGGCGGCGTTTTAAAACGAGCAGGACACACTGAAGCCGCTGTTGATTTAGCTAAGCTCGCAGGTTTAACTCCGGCAGGGGTTCTTTGCGAAATTCTTAATGATGATGGGAAAATGGCACGCCGTGATGATTTAAGAAAATTTGCAGATAAATATAATTTAAAATTTATCACTGTAGCACAACTCATAAAATATAGGATAGCAACAGAAAATTTTGTTAGCAGAGAAGCTATTGCTAATTTACCGACACAATACGGAGACTTTAAGATATACGGATACAAGGACCATCTTTCAGGTATAGACCAAGTTGCCCTTGTTAAAGAAGATGACTCCGATAAAATCCCATTAATAAGAATGCACTCAGAATGCCTTACAGGTGATACTTTTGGAAGCCTAAAATGCGACTGCAACAGCCAATTGCATGCCGCTATGAAAATGATAAATGACTATGGTAAAGGTGCTGTTGTTTATTTAAGAGGGCATGAAGGCAGAGGAATAGGTCTTATTAACAAAATTAAAGCTTACGCACTTCAAGAATGCGGTCAAGATACTATAGAAGCAAATATATCTCTCGGGTTCCCATCTGATTTGCGTGATTATGGGATTGGCGCTCAAATTCTCAGAGATTTAGGGTATAATAAATTTAAACTAATCACTAATAACCCTAAAAAAATTATAGGTCTTGAAGGTTACGGTTTGGAAATAGTTGAAAGAGTTCAAGTTGCTTCCTGCGTAACTCCTTACAATGAAAAATACCTCCACACTAAAAAAGAAAGAATGCACCATTTACTAGGAAATGAGGTTCATTAATGGCTAATATTATGATTTATAAAACTGAAAATCTTAAACCCGAGCATTATAAAATTTTTGCCGGAGTTTATAATGATTTCTATAATAAAGCTAAAACCGAATATAAATTTGAACTTGACCCACTTACTTGCGAAGAATTTTGTAAAGCTGTTGAAGATGAATTATTCCAATGTATAATTCTTACCGAAGAAGAAATTCCAACTGCTTTCCTAGCAGCAACTACCGTAATTTCAGATTCTATAGAACTAAATATAATTCATTGCCTTGGAGAAGAAAATCTTATTCCTAAGAAAAAAGTTCTTCTTGAAAGATTTCTTGAAGAAAATAAAGAGTTGATAAAACAAAAAACTACAACCTATCCGCTTCTTGGAAAACAAGATGATTTTGTATGCGATATTACTCATTATGGTTTTAAACTAGTCGGTCTTGCCGTTGTAAGGTTTATGTTTGATGATATTTCCAGCATTGCTGTGCTAAAAAATACCACCCATAATAATCTACCTGAAGGTTATTCAATAGCAAACTGGTCTGAAGAATATTCAACTACTGCGGCTCAAATCATTAATGAATCCTTCAAAACAGCTTCAGATGCACTTTTTGATCCAAGATTTCTAACAAAAGAAGGTTGTGAAGACGTTGTTGGAAAAATTCTTGATGGAACATACGGTGAATTTTTACCCCAAGCAACAAAAATAATTTTATATAACAAAGAAATAGTTGGAATATGCTTTGTAAACATTACTGGCGGTCTCATTGCTAATATTCCTTTAGTAGGAATTCTTCCTAAGCATCAGAAAAAAGGCTTGGGCAAAGCCCTAGTTCATGCTGCTGTAGAAGAAAGCTTTGAATTAAAACAAAAAGGACTTTTAAACATATCAGAAATAAACGCAAGCGTTGAAACAGATAATTTTGGCGCAATTAAAATGTATAGATACACCGGTTTTAAAGAAGATTATCATTATCCACAAGCATATTTACCGGCTGGTGCAAATAGAAACTAACTTCTTTTATACATAAACCAAGCATAATATATAAAGTGAATTATCCCAAAACTTGCTTCAGCCAAAAATTTGAAATATAAGATATATTTTACAGAGCAAACTAATAATTTATGCAATTGAGTTAATAATTAAAAAATTCACAAATTTTATTAACTATTTTCATAAGACCACCTGTCTTTGATTTTTGGCTTAATTTCTTCCAAAAAATCAAATGTGGTTTGAACTAGTGCATCTTCTGTTTTTTTATCAGAAACATTTTTCACACCAACAGTTGAAACAGATTTTTTCAATGGGGTATCAGGCGGATCAACCGAAACAGCTTTTATTACTGGCGGTTTATACTTGCTTATATTACTCGCTGTACTAATTTCAATATCTACAAGCTTTAATTTGCCTTTACAATTTTCTACAATCAAATCAATGCCCAACTCATCTCCCAATTCGTTAAACACCTTATTCTTTGGATTATTAACAATTTTTTTACTAACAGTATCCTTAAAAAGATTTGAATCAAGTTTTTGAGAATAAAATTTTGCGCCCAAAGTTCTTACATTTTCTGCATCCGCACCGGTTAATAAATATCTTTTAAAATCAGAGCGTGTTCCTATTACAGTAGAAGCAACAATAGGTTTGGACATATTAAAATCGCTAATTGCACTTGCCAGTTTATGAAGCAACTTAACATCTTTTAAATTTGATATTTTATGAGCCAAACTCTTATATACCCCTATAACTCCTTTATCTTTATTAGTTAATGGAGAAAAATAAATATCACCGTTAGAAAGAACATTTCGCAAAACAACTCTGGATAAAACTGCCGAACCAAAAGTCGGATGGTTGTGGGAAATACTTTGCAATTTAATACTTGCAAAATTATTTCTTGATTTTCCAAAATTTTTATGACGTTGCATAAAATTACCGCTAATTTGATCTGTTTTAATAATATTCACCATACTTTCACCTAAAAAAATTAACTTTATTTTGACAAATTTTTTAAAATACGTCAAATATCTGTTTTCCTTAACCAAAATTCCTAAATTTTTTTTATTGCTGTTTGCTAAATAAATATTACAAAAACGTTAGAATTATGAAAAATTGTCTATATTTGTGATAAAATTTGATGTCATATAAGTATAATAAGGATTTTAATATGATTTCAGTAAATGATTTGAAAACCGGGTTAACATTAGAAATAGATAACGGACTTTGGAGCGTTGTTGAATTTCTACACGTAAAACCAGGCAAAGGCGCAGCTTTTGTTAGAACAAAACTTAAAAATGCAGAAACAGGTCAAGTTGTAGAAAAAACATTTCGTGCAGGTGAAAAAGTCGCAAAAGCAACTTTAGACAAACGTGTTATGCAATATCTATACAAAGAAGCAAACGATTTTGTTATGATGGATATGGAATCATATGAACAATTAAATATACCAGAAGCTTCAGTAGGAGATGGCGTTAAATATCTTAAAGAAAATATGGAAGTAAGCGTTCTTCTCCATGATGGAAAAATTATCGGAGTAGATATTCCAAACCATGTAGAACTCGAAGTTGTTGATACACCACCATCAGAAAAAGGTAACACCTCACAAGGCGGAACAAAACCTGCAACTCTTGAAACAGGTGCTGTTGTTAATGTTCCATTCTTTATCGTTAACGGTGATAAAATTAGAGTTGACACAAGAACTAACGAATACTTAGATAGAGTATAATAATGTTAAAAAAAGGAAACAATATGAAATTTGATTTAGATTACATAGAAAAGTTAGTAACATTAGTTTCTGACTCACAATTAACAGAACTCGCACTTGAAGACGGAGACAAAGCAATATTACTCAAAAAAGAAAAAGAAATGGTTACTGCACAAACAGTAGCAGTTACAGCGCCTGCTGCAATACAAGCAGCACCTGTAGCGTCTTCTGCACCGGAAACCAAAGAAATACAATCAGAAAACAATTCAGAAGAAACCGGAACACCTATTCTTTCCCCAATGGTAGGGACATTCTACAGTTCACCATCTCCAGGTGCAAAACCATTTGCACAAGTTGGTGATGTGGTTTCAAAAGGACAAGTTGTTTGCATAATAGAAGCAATGAAACTTATGAACGAAATTGAATCTGAAGTTTCCGGTAAAATTACCAAAATTCTTGTTGAAGATGGTAAACCGGTTGAGTATGGTCAAGTATTAATGTATGTTGAATAATTCATGTCATAATGCAATTGAAATGCTTATTCACCAAGAGGATAAAATAAAATGATAAAAAAAGTATTAATTGCTAACAGAGGCGAAATTGCACTAAGAATAATTAGAGCTTGTAAAGAATTAGGAATAAAAACAGTTGCCGTATATTCTCAAGCAGACGCAGACAGTTTACACGTTTCATTTGCAGATGAAGCATACTGCATAGGTCCTGCCGCATCGGCACAAAGCTATCTAAATATTCCTGCGATAATTTCCGCTGCACTTACAAGCGGTGCTGACGCTATCCATCCGGGATACGGATTTATGGCAGAACGTGCAGACTTTGTTGATGTTTGTACAGACCACGGTTTAAAGTTTATCGGTCCATCATCCGCAGCTATGAGAGCTATGGGCGATAAGGCAACAGCAAGAAAAACAATGCAAGAACATAATGTTCCCACCACTCCAGGAACAGATCTTGTAGAAAATACCAAAGATGCTATTGAGTTTGCTAATAAAGCAGGCTATCCGGTTATCGTTAAAGCTACTGCTGGCGGCGGTGGAAAGGGTATGAGAATTGCCAATACCGATGAAGAATTGGTCGAAGCTATTACTCTTTGTCAAACTGAAGCAGAAAAAGCTTTTGGTAACGCTGGCGTTTATATTGAAAAATATATAATAAATCCAAGACATATAGAAGTACAAATAGTTGCAGACAGTTACGGAAACGTTGTTCACCTTGGTGAAAGAGATTGTTCTGTTCAAAGACGCCATCAAAAACTAATTGAAGAAGCTCCTTCTCCGGCAATTGATGCAGCTACTCGTGAAGCAATGGGACAAGCAGCTGTTACTGCAGCAAAAGCTATTAACTACGAAGGTGTTGGAACTGTTGAATTCTTACTTAATAACGATGGAAATTGGTATTTTATGGAAATGAATACTCGTATCCAAGTTGAACATTGTGTAACAGAGATGGTCTCTAATCTTGACTTAGTAAAAGAACAAATTAGAGTAGCAAGCGGAGAAAAACTTTCTTGCACACAAGAAGAAGTTCAACTCCGAGGACACGCTATTGAATGCCGTATAAACGCTGAAGATCCTGATAAAGATTTTATGCCTTGTCCTGGTAAAATTAACGGTTATATCGCTCCTGGCGGATTTGGTGTTCGTGTAGAATCTCATGTATACACCGGATATTCTATACCACCTTATTATGATTCTATGATCGGTAAACTCATCTGTTGGGGCAGAAGTCGTGAATCTGCTAGACTTAGAATGCTTAGAGCATTAGATGAATTTGTTATTACCGGGGTAAAAACAACTATACCTTACCACAAAAAAGTATTAACAAATGACGTCTTTATCAGCGGTAATTTTAATACAGGTTTTATTGAAGAACATATGAAACCAAAAACTAAAACTGAAGAAGAAGAAAAAGTTACTGCAAAAGTATAAATAAAAAGGGCTTTTAAAGGCCCTTTTTATATTTTATTTATTTTAATGAATAAAGCATTTTTAAAGTATTCAAATCCCTTTTAGATATAACTTTAGAAGTTTTATTCATAATTGCGGACATAATATCATTACTATTTGGACTATGTCCTTGCAAACCCAAAGCATGTCCTACCTCATGAAGTGACGTTGCATAAATTACATCATCAGATAATCTTTCACCTGTTTTTGCATCAAATTCAAGCAGCTTGATATCTGCATTATAGATAATATTATTTTTGGCATTAATTACAGCTACCCCGGATTCATAATTATCTAAAGAAATATTAGAAAGTTTATCAACCATAAAAACTTTTATTTGTGCTGAGTTAATATTTCCTACAAATTCAAATTTAACAAAGCCTCCAGAAGCTTTTTGCCAATTAGCAAATGCATTTTTCACAAGATAAGAATAATTTCCGGGTTCAACATATACAGTTATAGGAAAGTTTTTCCATTTAACATAATTCCCATCTAGTTTTATACTATCATAATAATTTTCTCCATCAGAAATGTTGGGAACAATATTATCTTTTGTTGTTTTTACGTTATTGAGGTTATACATTGATTGCATAGCAAGTTTTTGCAATGATTTATTTGGTGCAAAAGTAATTATTTTGCTATATTCCTGTTTTGCTTTTATAACTTCATCATTATAAACATATGTATGAGCTAAAAAGTAACGGCAGGAATAATTGTTAGGGTTTCTTTGAAGTTCTTTGAGAAAAAGTTTTTGAGCGTTATAATAATCCGCTTTATAAAATGCAACCTTACCGGCTTCAAAATCATCCTGAGCAAAAGCAAAAACCGGAACTAGCATAAAAATTAAAACAAAAACAAATCTCATCACTTTAGTATTATAAATGAGTACATTAAAAAAAACAAATTGAAACTCAATTAACATTTAACTAACTTTGCTTAATAGCATTTTTCCTAGAATCAACAAGAGTTTTGCTTTTATCTATTTCTATAACATAACGAATAACTGCATGTGCCATCAACAAAATATACGGATTCATAACAGTTGCACCACTCATATGAACTTTTTGAGTTTTATCTAAATTATTTTTTTCCGCAGTTTCATATGCATTAACAGCAACTTGTGTTTCTAACTTAAATTCTTTTGAACTGATTTTAAGTTTTTCTAAAAGCTGCTCTTTAGGAAATATTTTAGCACAATTAACAACAAGATTAATTTTATTCGTATTTTCTAACAAAATAAGAACTTTAACATTGCCATAATTTTCTGTCTGAATAAGAATAGTAATTGTATCATCAGAGTCTTCGTTATTTTCTTTTTCCTCACTAGAAGAAAACTCCATATCAAAATTATTGTTTTCCCCAATAGGTAACCAAGGCAAATAAAGTAATATTAAATTCTTCATAAATTGAGTAGTTGTTGTATTTGCATTAGGCATACAAGCATTCACAATAAATTGAAGCTCCTGCAATTGTTTATTTTCAACATTTCCCATCTTATTTAACATCCCTGCAAGTTGCATGATTTTAGCTAATGCTTCTTTTCCATTAGTTTGTATAAGTTGCATAAGTTGTGTAACATTTATATTTTGCAATGTTAAAATCTTATTAGTTTGTGCCTCTGCTTTTGAATCCTGTAAAGAAACAATAAGCTCTTGAAGTGTAGATGGAAGATTAAGTAAATCCTTAATCAAAATAGCACGCTCTGTATTTTCCATTTGAGCTAAAGCAAATTGAGTATTAAGATTAGCTTGTTGAAAAGTCGTTTGCTGATTTATCAAAGGCTGATTTAATGTTGAATTTAAAGCTGTATTTTGAAGTGTCGAATTAGCTCCCACAACAATATTAGAAGCCGCACGACTTGCCTGCTGCTTTAAAAAAGAATTTATAAAATTACCTAATGGTGAAAAATTTTGCATATCTGCCTTCATTAATTATACTGATATTATCTATTTTTTCCGCTGGTTTGACAATAAGCAAAATAAATTATTTTATAAATTTTTTATAATTTCGTCCTTAAATTCTTTAGTAGATGCACAACCACCCAAATCCATTGTTAAAACTTTGCCCTCTTTAAGCGTTTTTCTTAAGGCAAAATCAATTTTTTGAGCAGAATCATTTTCGCCAATATATTTAAGCATCTCAATAGCAGACAACAAAAGCGCTGTTGGATTAGCTTTATTTTGTCCTTTTATATCTGGAGCAGAACCATGTACAGGCTCAAAAACAGCACAATTTTCACCTATATTTGCACCTTGCGCAACTCCAAGCCCTCCTATCAAACCTGCACCCAAATCTGATACTATATCACCATATAAATTTGGTAAAACCAAAACATCAAATTTTTCAGGATTTTGTACTAATTGCATACAAAGATTATCTACAAGAATTTCCTTATATTCAATTTGAGGATATTTTGCCGCAACTTCTTGCGCACAGCGCAAAAATAAACCATCAGTAAGCTTACAAATATTTGCCTTTGTAACAGCTGTTACATTTTTTCTACCATATTTTAAAGCATAATCAAACGCAAATTCACATATACGAATAGAAGCTTTTTTAGTAATTATTTTTATAGATTCAGCTGTTTCATCATCGATTTGTCGTTCTATACCAGCATATAAATCTTCCGTATTTTCACGAAACATAACAATATCAACATTATCAAACCTGGTTTTTATACCATCAATATTTTTACATGGACGTACATTAGCATATAAATCCAACTCCTTTCTAAGTTGAACATTTACACTTCGAAACCCTTTACCAATAGGTGTTGTTACAGGCGCTTTCAATGCAACTTTATTTTTTTTAATCGAATCTACAACTCTTGTTGGAAGAGGCGTTCCTTCTTTTTCAGCAACATCTGCCCCGGCTGTTTGGACATCCCAATTCACTAAAACACCGGCTTTTTCAATTATTTCAACTACCGCATCCGTAATTTCAGGTCCAATTCCATCTCCAGGAATTAATGTTATATTATGCATTTATTTCTCCATATTAAACTAAATCAAAATCACCGTGTTTTTTAATATGTTCAATCAAACCACCTTCACTTAAAAGTTTTATCATAACATCTGGAAGGGGTGTAATCTCAATTTTAATATTCTTAGTTATATTATTTACAAAACCAGCTTTTATATCTATTTCGAGCTCATCTCCGGCATCAATTTTATCTGTATCACATTCTATCAAAAGCAACCCTATATTTATTGCATTACGATAAAAAATACGTGCAAAACTTTTAGCCAAAACAGCACCCACACCTGCAATTTTAATAATTTGGGGAGCATGTTCTCTTGAAGAACCTAAACCAAAATTATTCCCTGCAACAACAAAATCTCCCTCATTCATTTTAGAAGCGAATTCCGGGTCCGCATCTTCTAAAACATGCTTTGCGAACTCAGGAAGGTTAGATCTTAAATGAAAAAGCCTCCCTGGTGCTATATGATCCGTTGATATATTATCACCAAACTTAAATGCTTTACCTTTTTTCATTATAAAACCTCCCTCGGATCTGCAATATACCCTTTAATAGCCGTATAAGCAGCAACTGCCGGCGATGCAAGATATATAAAACCTTTTGTATTACCCATTCTACCTTGAAAATTTCTGTTTTGTGTAGCTAAACAAACTTCACCATCACCCAAAATTCCGCCATGAACCCCAACACAAGGTCCACAGCCGGAAGTAACAATAGCTGCTCCTGCCTCTACAAAAGTCTTTATTATTCCTTCGCCTAATGCCTTTTCAAAAACATCTTTGGAAGCTGGTGCAACCAATAAACGAGTGCCCTTATTAACTTTTTTACCTTTTAAAATTTTAGCTGCTATACGCAAATCTTCTATTCTTCCGTTTGTACAAGTACCAATAAAAACCTGCTGCACACTAACATTTTTTAACTCACTAACTGATTTTATGTTATCAACAGTATGCGGACAAGAAACTGTAGGTTCAAGCTCAGAAGCATTTATCTTGATAACTCTTTCATATTGAGCATCTGCATCAGGTTCAATTTGAACAAATTTATCCTCACGTCCTCGAGATTTTAAGTATGCCTTTGTCTTTTCATCTGTTACAAAAAGCCCCGCTTTTGCACCTGCTTCTACTGCCATATTCGCAATAGTAAATCTATCTGACATAGACATATTTTCAATCGTTGAACCGGAAAATTCTAATGCACGATAAGTTGCCCCATCTGCACCAATTGTTCCAATCAAATGCAAAATTAAATCTTTTGCACTTACCCCTTTTGAAAATTCTCCCTCAACTTCAACCTTAAAAGTATAAGGAACTTTTAACCAAGTTTTACCTAATGCCATAGCAACAGCAATATCAGTAGATCCCATTCCTGTTGCAAAAGCACCAAGCGCACCAGAAGTACATGTATGTGAATCTGCACCCACAAGAATTTCTCCAGGGTTAACATGCGTCTCTATTAAGCGTTGATGACAAACCCCCTCACCAACATCTGATAGTACAGCGCCATAATCACGTGAAAATTCTCGTAAAACCATATGAGAATTAGACAATTCTTTCCTTGGGCTGGGTGCGGCATGGTCAATAAATAAAATTGTCCGTTCAGGATTTGCCAACTTATCTTTACCAAGCTTTTTAAATTCCTGCACTGTTAATGGACCTGTCCCATCCTGCACTGCAGCCACGTCAACTTTCGCTATAACCAATTCTCCTGCTTTAACTTGATGCCCAGCATGAGCTGAAATAATTTTTTCTGCTATTGTTTGTCCCATATTCTCTCCTTAAACTATAACATGCGGCATTGTTTTTTCGCTCTTATCAACACGATGCTTCAATGCCCCGGTTGGTATATAATATGGAGTTACCGTCATAATTTTCGCCGCTATATCAGGATAATAATATATAAATTTTAACTCACTTTGCGTAAGAGGTTTTTGAGTATGAACATTTGCATATCTTGCAAGTTCAAGAATATTTCTCGCCTCATCTTCATCTTTAAACTCAAGCTCCATTTTTTCATAAACATCACGAAACCCCTTAATACCACCATATTCACCAGTAGTAATCATCCGCCCTGTTTCAACTATTTCCGGTTCACCTCTACCAAGCTCTTCGTAATCATATAACTCATAATTTCTACGATCCTTAAGCGCTCCATCAGCATGAATACCTGATTCATGAGCAAAAGCATTGCTGCCTACTGCAGGTTGATTTATTGGAATAGGTAAATTGAAAGCATAAGCTGTGTATTTAGCAAGTTTCCAAGATTTTGAAAGATCAATTTGAGGATCTACTTGATATTTACCACTGAATCCACTTGATTTAAGTATTGCTAGCAAACATGAAATTAAATCTGCATTACCTGCACGCTCGCCCATACCATTTATTGCTGTATTAATATATGCATTAACCCCAGCATCAATAGCTGCCTTAGCACCTAAAACAGAGTTTCCAACAGCCATACCTAAATCATTATGAAAATGCAATTCTATATCCATCTGGGTTTCTTTTGCAATTTCCAAAATACGCTGATAAGCTGTTTGCGGATCATCATATCCTAAAGTATCACAATATCTAAATCTACTTGCACCACTTTTTTTTGCTTCATTTGCAAATTCTATTAAAAAATCTATATCTGTACGAGAAGCATCCTCAGCATTTACACCAATAACCTGCACTCCATATGTCCCAGCCATACTTACTGCATCTTTTGTTGTTTCTATAATATCTTTTCTTGTTTTTTTCCCACCGTATTTCCCTTGAATCATCTGATCAGAAGTTGAAACCGACAAATTAACATACTGAAGCCTTGGAACATTTTGAAAAGAATTAACAACATCATCCACAATTCCTCTCATCCAACCAGAAAGCTTTGTCCTGCTTATCACTCCTCTATCTACAAGTTGTAAATTGGCATTGAGATAATTAATTTCGTGCTTAGTTGTTGGAAAACCAAACTCTGATTGAGTTACACCAAGATCATCCAACATTAAATTTATTATAGTTTTTTGCAACTTTGCCAACCCTAATCTTGATGTTTGAACACCATCTCTATTAGTAACATCAACAAAGTAGATACGTTTATTGCTCATAAAATTCCTTTTTAATTTATATTCTCAATTTCATTGTACTATAAGTTTAAAAGATAATAAAGAAAAAATTGCAAAAAAACCCCAAAATGGGGTTTTAATTGCCCTGGGCCGGACTTGAACCGGCACGAGAGTATTAGTCTCATTGGATTTTAAGTCCAACGTGTCTACCGATTCCACCACCAGGGCAGATAGGAATCACACGTGAACGTGTATTTATTTTATAATATAAAAATTTTATTCTGTCCAGTATTAAATAAAAAATATTAGATAATACCTTGTGAACGCATTGCTTTTGCAATTTTTCTAAAAGCAGCTATATTAGCCCCAGCAACATAATTTGTACCAAAACCATATTCTTGCGCTGCCTTTTGACATTGTTCAAAAATATTGGTCATAATACCGTCAAGCTTTTCATTGACTTCATCAAATGACCAAAAATAACGCATGCTGTTTTGGCTCATCTCTAATGCAGAAGTTGCTACTCCACCAGCATTAGCTGCTTTTGCAGGTGCCAAAAGCACTTTATGATTCAAGAAATAGTCAATTGCTTCTTTATTAGTAGGCATGTTAGCCCCTTCTCCTATTGCAATTACACCATTTTCAACCAATTTCTTTGCTGACTCTAAATCAATTTCATTTTGAGTAGCACAAGGAAGAGCTACATCTGCTTTTATACTCCAAATTGCCGGTCTGTCAACTGTTTCTATATATTTTGCAGATGAATCATATTTTAAATATTCACTTATTCTAAGTCTTTTTTCTTCCTTAATTTCTTTAATAGCATCAAGTTTAATTCCATTTGGCGCATATATACAACCATTTGAATCACTCATTGCTACTACATTTGCACCATATTCTTGAGCTTTTTCACAAGCATAAATAGCTACATTTCCAGAACCTGAAATTATAACTGTTTTACCTTTTAGCGTTTCTCCATTAGCCTTTAACATCTCACGCATAAAGTAAATTAAACCATAACCTGTAGCTTCTTTTCTTGCCAAAGATCCGCCGTAATCAAGACCTTTACCTGTAAGAACGCCTGCTTCATAAAGATTTCTAATCTTTCTGTATTGTCCAAAAAGATATCCGATTTCTCTCGAACCAACTCCTATATCTCCTGCAGGTACATCGACATCTGCTCCTATGTGACGTTGAAGCTCATTCATAAAACTCTGACAAAAACGCATAATCTCATCATCAGACTTACCTTTAGGATCAAAATCACTACCGCCTTTACCACCACCTATCGGTAAGCATGTAAGAGCATTTTTAAATACTTGTTCAAAACCTAAAAATTTCATAATACTTTGGTTAACACTTGGGTGAAAACGTAAACCACCTTTATATGGTCCTAAAACTCCATTAAATTGAACTCTATACCCTCTGTTAACTTGAACTTGGTTTTTATCATCTGTCCAGGGAACTCTAAAAGAAATAATTCTTTCCGGTTCTACAAGTCTTTCAAGCATAGCTATTTTTTCATATTCCGGATGCTTATCAATTACTTTTTCCAAAGTCGATAAAACTTCATCCACTGCTTGAATAAACTCAGGTTCATGACTATTTTTTTCTTTTACACTGTTTAAAACTTTTTCAAGATACGTATTTGTCATTTTTTTTTCCCTCTCTTTTTTGCGTCTTTTATAATAACACATTTTTTATTTCTTCGAAAAAAATTAATTGTAATTTTTACAATTAATAATATTTTAATTGTGATTTTTTTCACTGTTTGTATTACAATACTTTTGTGAGGAATTATGAACAAAAAAATTTCAGAGAAAGCAGTCAGCAGAATGACTTTATATCATTGTATATTAACAGATTACATTAACAAAAATATAGAAACAATTTCAAGTCCGCAAATTGCATCACTTTTAAATATAGATGATTCTCAAGTAAGAAAAGATATTAGTTTTTTAAACAATTCCGGAAAATGCAGAGTTGGTTATCTTGTAAAAGAACTTAAAGCTGCTATTGAAAAAACTTTAGGTTTTACAAAACCAAAAAACGCTATAATAATAGGTGCTGGAAATTTAGGAATGGCGCTTGCTAAATATGATAATTTTACTAATTATGGTTTAAACGTACTAGCTTTATTTGATACAGATGCTACAAAAATCGGAACAATTGTTAATGGAAAAAAAATATATTCCATAAAAGAGTTTAAAAAACTTGCCCAGCAGATGAAGTCGGACATGGCAATTTTAACTGTTCCAAGAGAAGCCGCACAAGACACTGCACTAATGATTGTCAACGCAAAAATTAAATATATCTGGAATTTTTCCCCCACAGTTTTAGATTTACCAAAAGATGTACAGGTGTGGAATGAAAATTTAATGGGAAATTTTTTGCAATTTGCTTATAAAATGCAAGACTAAACATCAACGCAATGAGAAACATTGACTTTATAATTCGTTTCTTCAACCGCAACTATTGCCCAACGAATAAAGATTAAACCCATTTTATCTAAATATTCTTCTATATAGGCACTATTCAAATTACTTGTTTTAGGTAAGCTTATTTCAGAATTAACAATTTTCATTATTCTACCGTTACAGATTTCGCTAAATTACGCGGTTGGTCAACATCTTTGCCCAAAAACTCTGCTATATAATATGCCAAAAGCTGCAATGGTACACTGGCTAAAACCGGTGACAATAACTCATTCACTTTAGGTATTCTTAATACAACTTCAAATAAATCATCTAATGTTTTATCCTGAGATGAGGTTAAAGCAATCAATCTTGCATTTCTTGCTTTTGCTTCTTCTGAATTTGAAAGAATTTTTTCATAAACCTTGCCTTCCATCAAAATAGAAAGCACAGGCATACTTTCATCTAACATTGCAATAGGTCCATGCTTAAGTTCCCCTGCAGGATAACCTGTTGCATTAATATAACTAATTTCTTTAAGTTTCAATGCACCTTCATATGCTGTAGCAAGATTTATTCCTCTTGCTATATATATAAAATCTTTTGTGTTTGCAAACAAACGAGCACATCTTTGAATTGGCTCTTTGTGTGTCAAAATCTCATCTATCAATGTGGGTAACTGAATAATATCGTGTTTTAATTCTTTTAAAATATCTTTCGGCACAGAACCTTTAATTTCAGCTAAAAACATTGCTAACATATAAAAAGACATTAACTGAGCTGTAAAAGATTTTGTTGCGGCAACTGAAACCTCAATACCGGCATTAATTGGAATCAAACTATCTGCTTCACGTGCCATAGCAGAATCCGGTCTGTTTGTAATAATTAATACATGCGCACCTTTTTTCTTCGCCTGCTTAATTGCTGTAATAGTATCTGCCGTTTCTCCAGACTGAGAAACTCCTATTACCAATGTATGTTCATTTGTTACTGTTTTCCTATAAATGTATTCGCTTGATGCCTCTACATCAACCGCTATACCACAAAAATCTTCAATTAAATATTTACCAACCATTGCCGCATGAAGTGACGTTCCGCATGCAATAATTTCTATTCGCTGCAAATTTTTAAGAGTTTCTTTATCAATCTTTACTTCATTTAAAATAATTTTTTCATCTATATCATACAATTTGCCATTTAACACATTTCTAATAACATCAGGCTGCTCATGAATTTCTTTAAGCATAAAATGCTTATATCCGCGTTTTGAAAGCGCAACAGGTTCAAATGGTAATTTTTCAATTTTTTTATTTACTTCATTTCCTTCAACATCATATACATGAAACTCATCTTTTTTAACAACGCCGACTTCCATATCATCTAAATAAACAACTTGTGAAGTATATTCAATTACTGCCGGAATATCAGATGCTATAAAATGTTCATTCTGCCCAATTCCTATTAACAATGGCGCATTTTTTCTTGCAACAACTATTTTATCAGGTTCATCTTTATACATTACACAAATTGCATATGCTCCATTTAATCTCTTAACAGCTTTTGTAACAGCTTTTTTTAAATCTTTAACTGCATCATACTCTTGAGCTACAAGATGTGCTATTGTTTCAGTATCAGTTTGTGATTTAAATATACAACCCTTTTTAATCAATTCTTCGCGTAAATCTTTGAAATTTTCTATAATTCCATTATGCACAAGAACCAATTTCCCACAATTACAAGTATGCGGATGTGCATTATCTTCTGTTGGAGATCCATGTGTTGCCCATCTTATATGACCAATCCCGGCAACAGGATCTATAATATTTTTTTCTTGTTCTTTTAGTAAACCCTTAAGGTTACCTAATTTCCCTAACGCCTTGAAAATTTTTATATTGCCCTCATCATTCAAAGCTATACCGGACGAATCATATCCTCTATATTCCAGATTAGTTAATCCCTTTAATAAAACATCAACTACATCTCTATTACCAATATAACCAACGATTCCACACATATAAAAATCCTCATTTATTATCTTCGTTATTAGTAAATTTTACAATATAATCATATCAAATCAAATTAAATTTGTATAAAGATAAACTATCTATTAGACAGGTTTTTTTTCATAAAGTATAATTCATACATGAGAAATAGTACTAAACAATTATTTACATCTATTTTAATATTAGCAATGCTTGTCTTGTTTAACTTAACAAGATACACAGAACTCCCAAAATACAAAATATTAAAAGTTGCTAACTCAGATGAATTTTATATAGATTTTAACAACAATAATAAAATTGACAATAATGAATTGGTCAAATTATATGACGTTAACATTTTTCATGACACACAAGACTACACAACAATTTATCAAACTAAAATTACAGGACTATCTTTAGGGGAAACACTAGCTATAGGTATCTTAGCAAAAGAATTCTCTCAAAAACATTTTGCAAACAAAAAAGTTGGTGTAGAACTTTTTGATATCGCCGCAACAAAAAATAAACCATTTTCCAAAGCAAAACTCTATCTTGATAATAAAGATATAGCAACAATACTTTTAAACGAAGGACTTGGAACAAATGGAAAAAAAGAATCACTTTATAAAAAAGAAATGAATTTTGTAAAACTTAAAGAACATAAAAACAATATTTACAAAGAAAAAATTTTAATACTAAATACTAAAACAAACACGCTGCACAAAATCAATTGTCCATATATAAAAAACATAAAACAAGCAAAAGCCATAAGGGTCGCCGACATACCACAAAACACAAAACCTTGCCCCTATTGCTTATTGCACAATTCAGATAATTTATATGAAAAATCAATCAATTCTTTTTCATTAAAAAATTTTGATTTTACCTCCGGCTCACTAAACTTTTATTTTACAGATTTTAATAAACGTCAAAAACCAGATAATAACTGTCTTACACCCGGTTGCCAAGTACTTTTAAACCAAATTAATGCTGCAAAAAATAGTATTGATTTTGCTATATATGGAATATCAAACCAACCTAAAATAATAAATGCACTAATTCAAGCACAAAATCGAGGAGTAAAAATAAGATGGGTAACAGATGCCAATACAAAGGGAGAAAATATTTACGAAGATGTTGCAAAGGTTCAAAAGCTTCTTCCAAACTATAAAACAGATAACCATATTATTCCTGGAGAAACCACTAAAAATTCAAAATATACCAATTCAATTATGCACAACAAATTTTTTATATTTGATAAAAAAGCTATTTGGCTTGGTTCGGCAAATATTTCTCAAACCGACCTAGCTGATTTCAACGCTAATATAATAGTTTTTTCCAGTTCAAAAATACTTGCTGATATTTATCTTAAAGAATTTGAACAAATGTACAATGAAAAATTCCATTATATAAAACAAAAAATTACCAACAAAGAAAATATAAAAATTGACCCTATAAATACTGTATCCGTCTATTTTTCACCTAAAGACGATATAATAAACACTCAAATAATTCCACTTATCAATAATGCTAAAAAATACATTTACATTTCATCTTTTATAATTACTAATCACGATGTAAAATCTGCACTAATTAAAGCTAAGCAACGGAATGTAGAAATAAAAATTATTATAGATGCAACAAGCGCAAAAGGAAAATATACTATTCACAATGATCTTAGACAAAATAATATAACCGTCAAAGTTGAAAACAAAGCAGGTAAAATGCATACAAAATCAATTGTAGTCGATGATAAAATTGCAATATTAGGCTCAATGAATTTAACCCAAAGCGGAACTTCAAAAAATGATGAAAATATTATTGTTCTGACAAATAAACAAATTGTACAAACATTTAGAAAACATTTTCTATATCTATGGAATTCTATACCGGAAAAATGGCTAAATAAAAATCCCTCTGCAGAAAGCCCGGATTCCCCAGGCTCCTGCTTAGATGGAATAGATAATGATTTTGACGGTTATATAGATAAAGAAGACCCCGGATGCAAATTTATCAAAATTTAAAATTGTTTTATTTCATATCATTTGCTAAAATAATTTTATGGATAATATGAGAGAAATCGAAAATTTAACCAAAATTGTAAAAGAGGATCCAACAAATTTTCAAGCAAGACGTGAACTTACTATAGCTTTAATGGACAAAGGTTACAATGAAGAAGCTATAAAACAACTTAATTATTTAACAAGTGTTTTTCCTGAAGATGCAAGACTACATTACAATTTAGGTATTGCTTGGGATAAATTAAAAAATTTTACTCAAGCTCAAAAAGCATATACTGCAGCACTTAATTATGAACCGGAAGAACCAGATTTTTTATATAACATGGGCTATGTTTGCCTTGAAAAAAACGAAACAGACAAAGCAATTCATTATTTTAAAAAAGTACTTGAACATGACTCAGAAGATGCCAACACATATTTTAACTTAGGTGTTTGTTATCGAAACAAAAATGACTCGAATTCTGCAATAAATTACTTTAAAAAAGCCCTAAGCATAAACAATAAAGATATTCTTGCCAGTTTTTATCTGGCATGTGAATTACAAAAAACAGGGCAAGAAATTGAAGCCCAAGAACAATATTCACACGTTATAAAAAATTGCCCCGACTATAGTTGGGCATACTTTAATCTTGCTTCTATGGCATATAAAGAAAATCAATATGAAAAAACAATAGAATACTTGCAAAAAACAATAGAATTAAACCCAAAAGATATTGACGCTTACAAAATTTACGCAAGAATTTTATATAAATTGAACCGTATAATTGAAGCAGAAAACATTATACAACAAGCATTGCAACAAAACCCCTATTGTGGAGATTTATACTATCTTTTTGCAAAAATTTCAGAAAAAAATGGCGATATTTCAAATTATATCTTAAATCTTAAAGAATCAATAAAAAACTACGATACACTTACAATCCCCATAAAAATGATTAAAACTGAATTAAAAAAAGCAACAGAACAACTTAACTAATTATTCAAGAAACTTTCTTGTCATAATAACTCTTCCCCTATCATCATAACCATTTTGACCTATCCAATGAGCAATAAGCGCACCATCTTTATCATATATGTATGTTTCGGCTTTAGAAAGTCGCAAACCCATATTAACTAACTGCCCGGAAATATCATATTGATAGGACTTATAAGGATAATCGACACCAGTTCTTACGTCAACGTACTCTAACAATCCATTATTAGAATAATAATAAGCATGCAAAGGATCATTTTTGTAAACAACCCCATATGTTCCTACAGAAAACATAGCCAAAGTTCTATCCTTTAACTCCACTTCTCCTTTTAACAAAGCTCTTTTATTAAATTCAGTCTCATAATCTAAAAGCCTTGCTGCAAACAATTTTGGACTAATTCTATATTGTACATTACTTTGAACCTCGCTCAAAGCACTTTGAACATTATATTCAGCTGCACCTTGCAAAACAACTTCAGCACAAGCTTTTATCGAAAACAAAAGTAGAACTAATAACACACAAATTTTTTTCATATTTTATTTTTAATAATATGAAAATTTTTGTCAATGTTCATACCAATTAGCCTATTTGATAATATAAACCTAATATGATTGTATTCCCATAAGTTTAGTAAGCTTTTTGAAAAAATATTTAAAACCTAACAAAAAATAATATATTTCTAAAATTCAATTGTTAATCTTTTATAATTAAACCTTTTAAAATAAATTTTAATATTATTGATTTTTTCACAAAAGTTTTGTAAAATAGAAAAGTAATACTTAAACAGGAGAGTTTTGATGCACCTTAATTTTAATATAATTAATGAGTTAAAACACACTCCCATTGTACATTTAACTTGCCCCCCCCCCCGATACTAAGTCGTAGCAAGGGTTTTAAGGATTTAGCAAGTTGTTTTTCAAGCCAAGTGATTAGGCTTGATTTTTTATGTGGACTTTTGTTCACATATGTAGTTAAATATTGTTTGAATATGGAGGTATCATATGAACTTTGACAGTTATATAACAAGCGGTACTAAAACAGCTTTTACAGTTGATGTAAATCAAAAACTTATTAAATATAATAAGTTTAGCCTAAAAAAAGCTGCTTTTACTTTAGCTGAAACTTTAATTACTCTCACTATTATTGGTGTTGTCGCTGCTTTAACTATTCCTAATTTAATCTCTAAATACCAAAAACATACCTACGTTGTCGGGCTTAAAAAAGCATACTCTCAACTTCAAAATGCTGTTAAAATGATTCCTATTACTCAAGGTTGTCCTGCTGGAGATTTTGACTGTGCAGGGTGGAATGATGAATGGGATAAAGCCACAAACATTGAGGGGCAGGAGTTTAATGGACGTATATACAACAAACGTACATATCTTCTATCTAAACAGTTTAAAATTAATAAATTGTGTTACGGGGGCTCAACTGATGAAATATGTAAAAAAATTGAAAATATTCCCACATGGAGTTTTGATTCTGCTTTTATTACAAATGATGGTATGATTTTTTCATCTTCTGGTGTTGACATCAATGGTTTTAAAGGTCCAAATAAATGGGGACGTGATCAATTCGCCTTTGAAATTAACTCATCCCCTTGGAATTCCTATCAAGGTATCATTCTACCTTTGGGCTCAAAATTATTGGCTGATATACATGGTGAAGAATACTACTGGAGAAATAATAACCAATGTACAACTGAAAATGTTAATAAAGGTACTGGTACTGATTGGTATGGGCGAGGCGCTTGCACAGGACGGGTGTTAGAAGAAGATGCGATGAATTATTAGTTCACATAAAATAAAAGCGAGGCTTAAAAAAGCCTCGCTTTTGATTTTTATATTAAAACAAACTATATTTTACCATTATAAGCATCTATATAAATTTGTTTAATATCACTCATAAGCGGATATGCAGGGTTTGCACCTGTACATTGATCGTCGAATGCGAGTTCTACCATTTCATCAAGTTTTTCGTAGAATTCTTTTTCGTCGATACCCCAGTCTTTCATTGATTTTGGCAATTCAATTTTTTCTTTCAAATCTTCAATTGCTTTAATCAACAATTCAACCTTGTCATCATCTGTTTTTCCACCCAAATTAAGTTCATCAGCAATTTGACCATATTTAGCTTTTGCATTCGGGAACTTATATTGTGGGAATATACATTGTTTTTTCGGACAATCAGTTGCGTTATATTTAATAACTTGGCTAATCAACAATGCGTTAGCAACACCATGCGGTACATGGAACATTGCACCAAGTTTATGAGCCATTGAGTGGCACAAGCCAAGGAATGAGTTTGCAAACGCCATACCTGCAATTGTTGCAGCATAATGCATTTTTTCTCTTGCAATAGGATCATTAGCTCCTTCTTTGTAAGAGCGTTCAAGATATCTGAAAATTAATTTTGTTGCTTCAAGCGCATTTGAATTAGTAAAGTTTGTTGCAAGCGCTGAAACATACGCTTCAATAGCATGAACTAATGCATCAATACCAGATGCTGCAGTTAAACCTTTTGGCATTGTGTCTACAAAGTTAGGATCAACAATAGCCATATTTGGTGTCAATGCGTAATCTGCAATTGCATATTTAACATGTGTTTCATCGTCTGTAATAATTGCAAACGGTGTAACTTCTGAACCTGTACCTGAGGTTGTAGGAATTGCAACCATTGTTGCTTTCTTACCAAGCTCTGGAATTCTGCAGATTCTTTTCCTAATGTCCATAAATCTCATTGAAATATCTTCAAAAACAGTATCAGGTTGTTCATACATTAACCACATAATCTTAGCAGCATCCATAGGAGAACCACCACCAAGTGCAATAATTACATCCGGTTCATATGGACGAATCATATTCATTGCTTCATTAATTGTAGATAATGTTGGATCTGGTTTTACATCAAAGAAAATTTGATAATCTACACCAATTTCATCCAATACGTTAGTAATATTATAAACTGTACCAGAATTAAACAAATATCTGTCTGTAACGATAAATGCACGTTTTTTACCTTCAAGTTCACGGAGAGCCAAATCAATAGCGCCTCTTTTAAAGTAAACTTTTGGCGGAACCTTAAACCAAAGCATGTTTTCTCTCCTTTCAGCAACTGTCTTGTAGTTCAACAAGTGCTTAACTCCTACGTTTTCGCTTACAGAGTTACCTCCCCAAGAACCGCAACCTAATGTCAAGGACGGTTCTAATTTAAAGTTATATAAATCTCCTATACCACCTTGAGATGATGGAGAGTTAATCAATAATCTGCCTGTAGGAAGTTTTGTTGCAAAATAATTAATTCTGTCTTGAGTTCTTGCATCTGTATATAAAACAGAAGTGTGACCTGCACCACCTAAAAGAACAAGATCATGCGCCATATCTACTGCTTTTTCAAAATCTTTTGCTTTGTAAAGTGCAAGAATTGGAGACAATTTTTCATGTGAAAACGGATTTTCAACTGCTACTTCAGTTTCTTCACCTACTATTACTTTTGCTGATTCCGGAACTTTTACACCAGCAAGCTCAGCAATCTTATATGCCGGTTGACCTACAATTGCCGGATTTACAGAACCTGCTTCTGTAAGTATAATCTTAGATACTTTTTCAGCTTCTTTAGCACTCAAAATATATGCTCCGCGATATTCAAGCTCTTTTTTTACTTCTTCATATACGTCTTTAACCGCAACAATTGATTGTTCTGACGCACATATCATACCGTTATCAAAAGTCTTTGACATAAGAATTGAAGAAACAGCAGTTTTAATGTCAGCAGTTTCATCAATAACAGCAGGAGTATTACCAGAACCTACGCCCAATGCCGGTTTACCTGAAGAATAAGCTGCCTTAACCATTCCAGGACCACCTGTAGCAAGAATTGCATCTATTAATGGATGTTTCATAAGTGCATTTGAAAGCTCTATTGATGGAACATCTATCCAACCAATAATATCTTCCGGCGCACCTGCTGCAACTGCTGCATCAAGTACCAGTTTTGCAGCTGCTATTGTAGCTTTTTTTGCTCTTGGGTGGGGTGAAAAAATTATTGCATTTCTTGTCTTTAACGCTATTAAAGATTTGAAAATTGCTGTTGATGTCGGGTTTGTTGTAGGAACTATACCAGCAAGAACTCCTAAAGGTTCTGCTACAATTTTAATTCCATTTGTTTTGTCTTCTTCTATTACACCGCAAGTTTTTGCATTTTTATGTTTGTTATAAATGTATTCTGATGCAAAATGATTTTTGATAATCTTGTCTTCCACAACACCCATGCCTGTTTCTTCAACAGCCATCTTTGCAAGCGGAATACGCGCTTTGTCTGCTGCTGTAGCAGCTGCTTTGAAAATTTTATCTACTTGTTCTTGTGAAAAAGTAGCATAAATTTTTTGTGCTTTTTTTACTTTGGAAATTAAAATTTCCAATTGTTCCAGTGTAGAAACTTCAGAAGTTTGATGAAGTGCTTTTTCCAACTTTTCTACATTTTTTTTACTTTTTACCACCATTTTTTTTCTCCTTTTTGGTTGGCCCGTATAAATATTGTATTTATTCCTTGTTTTATTCGTGATTTATTTCACAATTATAGTATAAAACATAAATAAAAATTTGCAAGTGTATTTAATACAATCTTTATTAATTCTTTATTTCATAATTGAAAAATCTTTAAAAACATTTGGTTGTATTTTTGATGACAATGGTAAATTAATTCTCACAGGCATTTTTTGGGCTTCTTTAGCATGTCTATATCTTGTAAATAGGTTAGAAATACCTGCAACAAAAAAGCCCATTATTCCGATACTAAATACATATGGAACCCCTGCAACCAGAGCCTTTTGTTTAGCGAGTTTTTTAAACTCTGTTTTTATTTCAGTACCATTTTTAACTGCTAATTTTTTTGCAATTTCTTCAAGCTTTTCAACCGCTGGTGTTTCTAAATTTTCACCTATAAGTTCTTTACATTTACCCATTTTAGTAAGCATTTTTTTAAAGCCTTTTTCAAACAAATCACTTCCTGTAATTACATAAAAACCAATTACAGGAAGTCTAAATAAAGTTTCCAAAAAGTTTTGTTTACCTCTATCTGCCGAAGCACCAAAATATCCCAATCCGCCAATAAGAACACATGAGGTCAACTGACCTTTACTCAATGTTAATTTGCCTTTATCTGAAGCAAAATCTAAACTAAAATATTTATTATAAAAATTCCTTTTCTTTTCATTATTTTTAAACAATTTAGACCCCGGAGCAAGAATTAACTCACTAATATTTTGCAAAAATTTAGAATTAGCACCTTTTTTAGCAATTAATATTCCTGAACCCAAACAAGCTGTATAAGCAGCTATTGATGCAAATATTCCACGATACGCTCCTTTACGAACTTTTTCATGCATAGCATGATCTTCTTTTACATTCTCTAAATTTGCAATATTATTAAAATCACCGGTTTTAAAAACTTTTAAAGTAAACAAATTCTTAAAGTAACTAAGGGCAAAAGCAGCAATAGGAATAACCATTGCACTTAATGCTATAGCCGCTTTAACTGGTAAAACTTTTGCATTTGCGGTATTTTTTTGTTTAATAAGTTCTACTGCCGGAGTCGCAACAAGATTTTTTGCACAATCATCGAGTTTTTTAGAAAATATTTTCCTTGCTATTTTATCCCCAAGGATGGCAGGAAGAAAATATATAACAGCTCCTTGTGTAAGCTCAAGAAAAGCATTTTCTGCAAGATCCGCTTTACTTCTGGAAAAAACTGCTTTGGGAACAAGACATGTTCCAGTATCTTGAATAAATCTTGACGTAGAAAGCCCAGACGCACGTTCTTGATGCGCTATAAACTGAATTGTTGATTTGAGGGGCTGAGATAATGTATTTATTAAATTAACTGACATTTTATTTTTTAAACCTTTACAACTAAACCTGCTACAACTTTGTGTACAGGCTTATTGCAAATTAAATACTTAACTAAACCTGTACAAAACTACAGGCGCCACCAACGGTTATTAAGATTTAATTTTCCAAGGTTATTCATAATCTAACTGTACCGCCAACAATAAAAATCGTCAATAGCAAAAATTGCTTTAAAATTTAAAATTATTAATGATTATTAATAATTAAAAAAAAGCTATGAATTAAGGGTTCATAGCTGTTCAGATTAGGGATATGTGTATCGTTCTCTAAGGAGTATAGTTTTATTATATTCATTGTTAAGAAATATAAATCATACAATGTTATGAATATAACTTTATATACTCAATTAAACGTATGATGTATTAGGATAAACAATTACAGCTTACTTGTTTTTAAACAATCTCAGTTTAATCCCTGCAAAAACAGTTTCTAAACTAAATTTATATAAATTTTTCATTTCTGTTGCCATGCCCAAGCCACATTGAGAACATAAGTCATATTCCGCACCTTGGCATTTATTATATTTTAGCCCATCCGGCATAATAAAATTAGTTATCCAACAATATTTAGAGGTTTGTGGTTTTTTTAACTCTTCAAGCCCCTTAAGTGTATTCATAATAGGATAAGAACATTTTTTCATCTTTATTATTTTATCCAAAATCTTTAATTTATCTTCTACACAAAGATCATCTGTAGCATAATATGGCATATGAAAATTTAAAGAAATTGATTTTATATATGGTTGTTTTGATACAAAACGAATAGTTTCTTCAACGAAATTTTCATTCAACTTATTTATAACCATATTAACAGAAACTTTTTTAGAATTTGTTACACCAAACTTATGTATATTCTCAATTACACGACAAAAAGTACCCTTACCGCGTATTGCATCATGTGCTTCTTTAATCCCATCAAGGCTAACCCAAATATGATCTGCTTTAATATCATCAAAAGAATTTTGTGCATTAGTAGTAACTGTTGTTGAAAAAAAACCAATTTGTTTTGCAAGAAAAACCAAATCGTTAAATGTTTTTTCTTTATCATGCCACAAAGTCGGTTCCCCACCTTCAAAATCAACAAATCTCGAACCAATCTTATATGAATATTCTAACTCTTGTTTAATTTGCTCATAGCTTTTAATAATTGTTTTATCTTTATTAATACAGCAATGTTTACACCTTAAGTTACATTCATTATTAATAAACAAAACCGTCTGCAAGGGTTTTTGTTTACCCAAAAATTTAACCTGAAAATACCACCATATTAAATAAAAAAATTGTTTCATTTATCCAATACTTTTTATAAAATACACTAAACATACAATAAAACTATAATAAATCGTTATATTACGAGCCAAAAACCAACGAATCATAAACCATTCTATATTGGCAGATTTAATTTTTTCCCAATGTTCCATTTTTCCCATCCACCAACAAGGTAAACATTCTTTTTTATTTTCATAAAGATAATCAATCATCAATTTTATCAAAGCAAAAGTAAGCGGTATCGTAATAAAAACACCCAACAAAAATTTAGGCATATAATGCTTGTAAACTCCAACTGCGACTAACCAATATGGATATATTGCAAAAAATACCAAAACAACCAACCTTAAAAAATTATTTGGCAAAATTGTTGCCAAAGTAGTTTTACCAATTTCTTTATCTATTTTCATATCCATTAAAGAGTGAACATATAATATGTTAATTACCAAAGAGCCCAAAGCAAAAGACATAATTAAAACTGCTAAACTAACAGTTCCACAAGCACAATAAAAAACACCATTCATTAGCAATGGACCAAACATAAGTCCTACAATAATTTCTCCTAAGCCTTTATAACTAAAACAAAACGGCGGAGCAGAATAAAAATATCCTAAAATAAATGCTATAAAAGTAATAACCAAAATCGGCAATCCTCTTTGTGCAAATAAATATGCTCCACAAATTAAAGCAAAAATTCCAAAAACTCCTGCACATATAAAAAGCTGAGATAATGTGGCTTTACCTTCTAAAAGATATGTGCACTTACCAGTGCGAACATCTTTTTTTAATTCATTACGTTTATTAACACTTCCTGACTTATAATCAAAATAATCATCCAAAAGATTCACAGTTAAATGCGCAGCTAAAACTCCTAAAAGAGCAATTAAAGCATATAATAAATTAAATTCATCAGAATACGACATTGCCATAATTATTGCTGCAAAAGCCGCCCAAGCACTTTGTCCCAATGAATAATATCTCGCATTATTCATCCAAAATTTTATTAGATTTAATATTCTCATTTTTTTAAAACTCCATGTTCATCTGTACCACCGGTTGCAATAAGATTATACTTTTTTGCAATTCGTGCGACTTTTTTTGCAGAATGAAATTTAATTATCCCTCTATGACGACGATATAAATAATAAACTTCAAGACCATCCAAACCTAACTTCATAAGTTTTTTTACCATAAAATTTAAACTAAAAACCCAGTAACAAGCAGGGTGTGCCAAAATTGCCACACCTTTTGCGTTATGTATTGCCTCAATAACTTTTTTAGGATCCCGAAAAGAAAATAATCTTACAATATCTGCTTGCGTTCCGGCTTTTGTTTTTGCACACAAGGCTTGTAAATCTTTATTATGTACATCAATCCCATATCCCAAAATATGTATTAAACATCCCATATACCAACAATCAAACTCAATTGCCGGAATAACCATTTCATTATTTAGGAGATTGTTTTTTAAGTATGCCCCAAGAGTATTATGATCACTTATTGCAATTTTTTTCATTCCTAATGATTGCGCCTGAGATAAAATTTCTGCAGGCGTCGATTTCCCGTCAGAAAAAACAGTATGAATATGAAGATTAACTCCTTTTTTATAATCATCCTGCGTAAAATTTAATAATAATTCTCTTATATTTTGCATAATTATTTTAAAAATACCAATTTTATTATAAAATATATTATAAATGGAGAAATTAAAAATGGCAAAGAAAAAAGAATTTACAATTATAAGTGCTTTTAAAATATTTTTTGAGGGCATAAAATTATATTTACAAAATATTGATAAATTTATCTACTACATGTCATTTCCGGTTTTAGGACAAATTATAGGAATAATTCTAATTTTTACAACAGTATATTTATTTGCATCACACATCAATCAAATAATCTCCATCAATCCTTCATTGGATAATGTTTCTGTAATGTTTATATTACTAATTTTAATAATTACTCCATCATTTACTTTATTTATTGCATCATGCTGGAAATATCTTGTAGCAATTGGGGCCCTAAACTCAATGGCTAATAACATTATCTCCGGAGCAAAATTTGAAGATGTAAATATTCATAATGATATTGTAACAAGAAACCTTGGAACTTTTTTGGGTTTAATGTTAATTCTTTCATTATTATTTATTGTAGGTATTATTCCGATTTTTTGGATAATTCTTTTAATAATAATGATATATTTTAGTCTTGTATTTCAAATTTTTGCATTAGAAGAAGGATTAAATGTCATAGAAATATTTAAAAAAAGTATTCAAACAGTAAAAGGAAATTTTTTAAAGGTAACATTTGTCTTGTTTTTATTATGGTTATTTACTTACAATATTTTGCCATCACTAATTGATTTTGCTTTCGAAAAATTATCATTATACAAATATCTTTGCATACCAATCGAAGCTTTTTGCAAAAATCTTCCACTTGCAGAAACTCAAACAACAATACAAACAATAATGTCTGCTATTAATTCAAAAATAAAATATGAAATTGCAATACAAGAATTATCTAAATCAATTGCAACCAGTTTATTAGAAATAATAATTATTGGCTATACTCTACCTTTAAGAAGTATTTGTTGTACTATTTTGTACAAAAACCTTGAAACAAAAAAACTTAAAGAAAAAAAAATAAAAGAGTTATAATATGTTTAGATGTAGAAGCTGCAAGTCAATAGATAAATACGAATTAATATTCAACCCTGATTACGAGGGAAAAAAAGAATTTAGTCAAGAAACAGATAAAAACGGAGAACTTATTTTTCATGTGGACGGCTATACCTTTAAACCAGATTTAGCTTTTATGAACAGCCATGCCGTATGCAGATACTGCGGCAACATTTATATTTGGGATTATGAATAAACCTATATTATTTAACACCAAAAACAACATTTGCAACTGCCGTTACTTTCTTTTCTACAGTTGAATTGTCATTAATACCCCAATCACTAACTTCATTTGAAGTTGGTGCAGTAATCTGGAAAACACCCATTTTCACAGATTTTATTTTTCCCGGTTTATTATTAGTCGCCTTAAGCATTTGTGTAGCACGCATTTGAGCATCTTTTGTTGCTTCACCCAAAAGTTTTATTTTTAAATCAGCAAGTTTTGAATAGTTATATTCCGGTCTATTCGTATTAATATTTATACCTTTTTCCAATAAAGCTTGCGCATCTATAGAAAGCTTTTGGATAAGCTCTATATCTTGAGATTTAATAGAAACAATTTGACTAAAATTGTAATATGCAATCTCATTTGTAGCTGCACCTGTCGATGTATATTTATTAGATGAATAATTTTGAGGTGTATTAACAGTAATTTCGTCTTCTTTAATTCCGTTTTCAATTAAATATGCCACTACTGCGGGAATTTGATTTTTTAATTGAGCATAAGCAACTGCCTTATCAGCATTTCTTGTATTTATACTAAGATCCAGTGTAGCACTATCTGATTTAACAATTTCATATGCGGAACCGGTTACTGTAATTCCGGATTGTGAAAGATTATCAACAATAATTTTGGCACTACAAAGCATCCCTAAAACTAAAACAATTCCAAACAACAAAAGTTGAAAATCTTTCATTTTATTATACATAAACAACCTCTTTAAATTTTTATTTTAAAATTATTTAAACTTTGGATTCATCCCCAAAGCACAAACATTGCAGAGGACTTCATATTTTTTTGAAAGGTAATCAAGCTGCGCTTGAGCTTTTTTATATTCTAATTTGTAATCAATATTCTTTTTATTGGACTGGACAACAGAAGAATTATTAAAGGAAGGTTTTTTATCACAACAACCGCTAAAACGTAGAGGCTGAGAGTTATTCATAGACATAGTGTTTAAACTTACGCGCATTTTCTGTCCCTTTCCATAAATATCCTTCTGTAGAAATTTTAACACGTTAATAACTATATTTCAAGTAATTTACAAATTAGTTCATGCGACTAATTTTTTATAGTAAACTTATAAACATGGACATGCTTGAAATACAAAAAATTTGGTCATCAGTAATAGATGAACTTAAGCCACAAATACCTGCATCCAGTTTTGAACCCTGGTTTTTGCCGCTTTTGCCGCATTCATATGAGGAAGAAAAATTTTCAGTTTTAACAGGTCAATCTTTTTCTATTCAAATTTTAAAAAAATACAACTCACTCATTGAAGATGCACTTGAAAAAGAAATTGGTAAACCAACACAATTTAATATCATTTATGATGAAAAACTTGCACAAAAACAAAACAAAAAATTACAAAAATTACTTGCCAAAGAAGAAAATACAGAAAAATTACTAAAAGATCCCTCTACAAAATACGACAATCTTAAAAAAATGCAATCTGCTCCAAAATTAAATTTAAAATACAAATTTGAAAATTTTGTAGTAGGTGATAACAATAAATTTGCTTATGCGGCAAGCATGTCTGTTGCAAAAACCCCAGGAGAAAAATACAATCCATTATTTATATACGGTGGCGCCGGATTAGGTAAAACTCATCTTATGCAAGCCATTGGTCATTATGTACTGTACAAACATCCTGAACTTAAAATAAAATTTGTTAAAACAGAAGAATTTGTAAATGATCTTATTTCTTCTATTCACAAAGGCATGGACAAAAACTCAGGCATGTCTGCTTTTCGTCAAAAATACAGAAATATTGATGTTTTGTTAATTGACGATATTCAATTTATCGAAGGCAAAGAAAGAACCGTTACAGAAATATTTAACACGTTTGAAGCCTTGCACAATGCCGGAAAACAAATTGTAATAACTTCAGACAGAGAGCCAAAATATATTCAAAATCTTCCTGACAGGCTCCGAAGCAGATTTGAATGGGGTTTGATGGTGGATGTTCAACCACCTGATTTAGAAACCCGAATGGCTATTTTATGTAATCTCGCTAAAAATGATGAAATATCTTTACCATTAGATGTTATAGAGTTTCTAGCAAAAAGATTTTCACACAATGTTCGTGAACTTGAGGGCGCATATAATAGAGTAACTGCCTATGTTGGCGTATGTAATATTGAACTTAACGTTGAAAGTGTTAAACAAATTCTTAAAATATCAGAGACAGAAAAACAAATCACTCTCGACGAAATATTAAATACTGTAGCTTCATATTACAAACTTTCACCTAAAGACCTAAAAGGACAAACCAGATCCCAAAAACTTGCAAATGCCAGACAAATTGCAATATATATTTGTCGAGAATTAACAAATTTCAGTTTAAATGAAATTGGTGATTTCTTTGCTAGAAGACATCCAACTATCATATACTCTTACGAAAAAATTAAAGAAGATATGCAATCCAACACATCTCTTCAAAATAGTATTAAAGAAATTACAAACAAGTTAAAAAATGAATAAATTAATTCATACCAAACTATATGCATAAAACCTATTTATTATAAGTAATTTGCTCCAAGCGCTCAATTGCTTTTTGTGCTTGAATATCATTTTGATTTATGCTTAAACATTTTTGGTAATAGTCCATTGCTAAACTGAATTTTTGCATTCGTTCAAGTGCAGAAGCTATATTATAATAAGCATCAGCACAATATGGATTACGCTTTATAACTGCTAAATTTGCTTTTATAGCATTTTTGTATTCACCTAAATCAAAATATATATTTCCCAGAGTATAAGAGGCTAAAACAAATCCACTATCTTTTGAAATTATATCATTCAAAACCGCTATTGCTTCTTTATATTTACTATTTTTATATAAAAACTGCGCATATTTATATAAAAGTTCTATTCTTTCCGGATTATTAACAATTAGCTTTCTATATCTATTTTGTATTTTATTAAAATCACCATCTTTTTCTATGTTTTCAATATCTGTAATGTTAAATTTTTCTCTTTCAATAAAAGAAACTTTTTCTGTAGATTTTACATTATTAGAAGCAAAAGAAATATTATAAGTATTAGGAATTTTTCTTTTTTCAATATTACTTTTTACAACAGGTTCTTGATAATAAAGCTCTTTAATAGAAAGCATATAAATTGGTCTATAACCTTTTTGATAAAAAATATCATCATTTTTTTCAAATATCTTAGAGAACTTAAGAATTTCACTGAACTTTCTTTTAACTACAGACTCAAAGCCCAAATCATAATCCTGTGAAACTGTTGCACTCATCGGCATTGATAACGCACAATTAACTGTTAACAATAAAACTGTTATTAAAAATAAATATTTTTTCATAAGATACTCCACTATACAGTGTAAATAAGATTTTAAAAAGGTCAAATATTTTACATAACTACATTTTTAGCCTATACTCTACATATGTACAGCTCCAAAAAACCAATAGAATTACTTGCTCCTGCAAAAGACAAAAAATGTGCTTTTGCCGCAATAAACTGCGGAGCAGACGCAATTTATATAGGTGCAATAGACTTTGGAGCAAGAAAAAATGCTTGCAATTCCTTAGAAGATTTAAAAGAAGTTATTAATTATGCACATAAGTTCAATGTGAAAGTTTTTGTAACTCTCAACACAATTCTATTTGACAATGAATTAAAAAACGCAAAAAAATTAATTGAAAAATTGTACGAACTGAACACAGACGCAATAATAATTCAAGATATGGGCATTTTAGAACTTGATATTCCACCAATTAACCTTCATGCAAGCACACAATGCAACAACTCGAATATTCAAAAAATAAAATTTCTTGAAGAAATAGGATTTCAACGCGCAATTTTAGCAAGAGAACTTTCAATAGAACAAATTAAAAATATTTCAGCTCAAACGAATATAGAACTTGAAGCATTTATCCATGGTGCATTGTGCGTCTCATATAGCGGACAATGCTATTTAAGCTACGCAATAGGCGGACGCTCGGCAAACAGAGGTGAATGCGCCCAACCTTGCAGAAAACCATACTCTCTTATTGATGGAGAAGGTAAAAAAATTATTGATAAAACACATCTTTTATGTTTAAAAGACTTAAATGTATCAGACTACTTAGAAGAAATGATTTTGGCAGGAGTTACCTCATTTAAAATCGAAGGACGTTTAAAAGATGAAAATTATATAAAAAATACTGTAAGTTTTTATAGAGAAAAAATAGACAATATATTAATAAAACACAATCTAAAACGTTCATCACAAGGAGTCTCAATCAAAGATTTTGTGCCTAACTTAAATAAAACTTTCAATCGTGGATTTTGTTCATATTTTTTAAAAGGCAGAAACACAAACATAACATCGTTTCTCTCGCCTAAAAATATCGGAGAATTAGTTGGAACAGTAAAAAATATTTATAAAAATACTTCCTTTACCCTTTGTAATGGAGAATTAAATCAAAATGACGGCATAACTTTTTTTGACAAAGACAATAATTTATGTGGAACCAAAATAGAAAAAAGCATAAATGGAATTTACACACCAACTTCACTAAAAAATATCGCCCAAGGAACAAAAATTTATAAAAATATTGACTATAAATTTATAAAAAAACTCGAAAAAAGTTTACCCACAAGAAAAATCCCAATCACTATAGATGTAAAAATTAACGAAGAACACATTCAAATTAAAATTAAAGACTTTTATGACAATGACCTAAACATTAATATTCCAAACCAATTTGAAAAAGCTGAAAATCAAATCAAAGCAACAGAAAACATTAAAAAACAATTATCAAAAACAGGTGATACAGAATTTATCGTAACAGATATAAATTTTGAAGCTACAACAATACCTTTTATTCAAATTAATAAAATAAATGAAATAAGACGTAAAATAATACAAGATTTCCAAGAAATAAGACAAAAAAACTATAAAATAAAAAAACAACCACAAATAAATTACCCACAAATTTATAATAAAATGTTAGATTATAAATACAACATAACAAATGAGCTTGCGAAAAAATTTTATGAAAAATGCGGCGCAAAAATTATTGAATATGGTTTAGAACATCCAACTCAAAAAAACTTTAAAGATAAAACCGTTATGACAACTAAACACTGCATTCGTTATTCATTAAATCTATGCTCTAAAAACGGGAAAAAAATTAAAGAACCACTATATTTAATTGACGAAACAGGAAAAAAATATAAACTAAAATTTGATTGTAAAAATTGTATTATGGAGATAAAATTTTAATTATGACAGAAAATATAGAATTATCAATAATAATCCCAGTTTACAACACCAAAAATTATTTACCACAATGTCTTGACTCTATTCTCAGCCAAACAAATAATAATATAGAAATTATTTGTGTAAATGATGGCTCAACAGACTCTTCACTTGAAATTCTCAAAAAATATCAAAATCAAAATGAAAATATACAAATTATTAATCAAAAAAATAAAGGAGCAGGAGCCGCTCGTAATAAAGGACTAGCTTGCGCAAAAGGAAAATATGTTTTATTCATAGATTCAGATGATTGGATTAATCAAAACTTAATAAACACTATTTTGGATTACACCCAAACAACTAATTGTGATATATTTTGTTTTAACGGTGCATTATTTGATAACAAAAAACAAAAATTTAATGGAGAAACTTTTTTTCATCCCAATAACATAAATCCAGTATTACAAAAATATAGCCTTTGTTCGCATAAAGATTTCTCTCACATATTTTACAATAATCTATCCTCGGTAAACAAAGCATATAAAAGAGAGTTTTTATTAAAAAATAATATCCGGTTTCCGGAAAATATTCATTTTGAAGATTGGATTTTTCATCATAAAACATTGTTTAAAACAGAAAAAATTGCAGTTATAAAAGAACCTCTTTACTATTATAGAATTGGCCAACCCAATTCATTTGTAACAAAAATGAAAAAAAACCGAAGTATTTTCGATTTATTTCAAGTTCTTAAACAATATAAAACCATCTTAAAAGACACAAATTTGTATAGTTATTATCAAGAAACCTATGAAAATTATATGGTCTGGATTTTAAAAATAAAATTTATTTTTGATGTACAATTTATGCTTAAGAAAGAATTTTTGAACCAAACTAAATCTTTTTTGAACGAAGAAATAACCCAAATTAATCAAAATAATCTTCTTGATGAAGAAAACAAAGAATTTTTATATACAATTAACAACTTTAACTGGTTAAGCTGTTGGTTCAAGTATTATACACTGTACAAAATACAAAAAATAATTAAAAAATTATATTAATATTAAAGCAGAATTCCCGCAATACAAGCTGAAATATATGAAGCAAAAGTTCCACAAATAAGAGCTTTAAAGCCTAATAAAGCTAAATCTTTACGCCTAGTTGGAGCGAGCTCGCCAATACCACCAAGTTGAATTGCTATAGACCCTAAATTGGCAAATCCGCACAAAGCAAATGTAGCAATAATAATACTTTTAGGTGAAAGCGTTGATTGGATAGCAGATAAATCCATGTAAGCAATAAACTCATTAAATACAAGTTTAGTACCCATAAGCGAACCAACTATAGAAGACTCATTAAGCGGAACACCCATTATATATGCAAATACTGAAAAAACAGCACCCAAAATTTCTTTCATAGACAAATGCAAAAAATCTATACCTATAAATTGCGCAGGTAAATGACAAATATTTACCCAAAATAATCCAATATAACCCAAAACCCAATCAATCATATGAATAAGAGCAATTAAAGCAATTAACATTGCTATAACGTTTATTGAAACTCGCATACCATCAGAAGCACCATGAGCAATCGCATCAATAAGATTTACATAATTTTGTTTAATCTCTATTTTAACATCATTTTTTGTTTGAGACTCTTCTGTTTCGGGAAAAACTATCTTAGAAACAACAAGAGCACCCGGCGCAGCCATAATACTTGCAGAAAGCAAATACTCCGCAGGAATACCCATACCTATATACATAGCCATAACTCCGCCGGCAATGCATGCCATTGAACCGGTCATTGATGCTAACAGCTCAGACATTGTCATTGTTGAAAGATATGGTTTTATCATAATTTGAGCTTCTACTTGTCCTACAAAAGCACTTGCAACATTTGAAAGTGCCTCAGCTCCTGAAATGTTCATAATTTTATACATAATTTTAGCAAATATATAGACTATTTTTTGCATTACACCTATATAATACAAAATATTAACTATAATAAGTACAAATATAATAGTCGGAATAAGTTTAAGCGCAAAAATAAAATCACCGCCAACACCAAATACTTCTACAAGTTTTTCCGGCTTAGCTGTTAATGCACCAAAAACAAAATTTCCGCCTTGATTTGCAAAATTTAATATTTTTTCTACAAATAAACCCGCTTTATAAAATATTACTTGCCCTGGAACTGTTTTAAGTACAAATACTGCTAACAAAATCTGTAATAAAAATCCCGAAATTACTGTTTTTAAACTTATTTTCTTTTTATTGTTAGACATCAAAAAACATATTGCCAAAATAACTACAATTCCAATTAAACCAAAAAATCTATTCATATATCACTCTCTTTTTTTGTTCTTATTTTACAAAAAAAATTAATGAAATAAAAGTAAAAT
Organism: uncultured bacterium; assembly: GCA_949284985.1. GTDB lineage: Bacteria > Cyanobacteriota > Vampirovibrionia > Gastranaerophilales > Gastranaerophilaceae > RGIG2134. The sequence goes on from CASDWY010000024.1 coordinate 51,128, forward strand.
AAATTTAATCTGAAATTTTATATGCAACTAACAATCCAGCAGGCAAATCCAAAATTTCTACTTGATATTTTTCATTATTTTTTATTGCATCAACAAAAGGTTGAACTTTTTGAGGGTGTGACGTAATATTATCCGCAGTAATAATTCCACCTTTTTTCAAATATTTATCAACTAATTGAAAAAATTCAATATATTGACCTTTATTAGCATCCAAAAAAACAAAATCAAGTGGATCTTTCCATTGTTTTAAAACATCAACTCCGGAACCCAAAATAGGATTAATAACTTCTGCTAAACCACATTTTTCAAAATTTTCTATAGCAATACATTGTCTTTTTTCCCAAAACTCAATAGTAGAAAGCTTACCTTTATTTTCCTTAAACGCTAATCCCAGCCATATCCCGGAATAGCCATTAGATGTCCCTATTTCTAAACCGTTTTTGCATCCTGCAATTTTTACAAGCATATTAAGAAAATTACCACTTTGTCTAGAAACATTCCAAAAATCTGTTTGCGTTTCTTCTAATTTACAAAGAGTTTCTTCTACAATATTATTCATTATAAAGACTCCGAAGTAGATTCTTTAGAGTATGATTTAGGTGGTGCTAACTTTTTCGAAGATGGAGATGTAGTTTTTTGAACATCAGTTTTATCCACAACCGTTAATGTCGTCATTTGCAAATCTATTGGATTTACTTGCAAAACAGCTTGTTTATCTAAATCAAAGATTACATATTTTTTTTCTACAACATTAGTTATCAAAACTAAATTACTATTCTTAATTTTGTTAAATTTATTTGAAAATCCGGAAACCCCCAGAGTAACATTCCTTTCAATTTTATTTGTCACCGGATCAAAAATATCTATAGAATTTGTTAAAGCACTTAGAATAAATATTTTCCCACTTTCGTAAAGCATATCAACCGGCTTTATTGAGGTAGAAACAGTTTCACCATTCTCTACATAATTTAACTTTTCTAAATCTTCTTGTTGTTTTTTAAAAAAGTTTTTTGTAGCAGAACCTCTTGCTATAAAAGCACTTTTAATATAAAAAGATTTTTTAGAACCAAGAACTTCTTGATTTTCTTCATTTTTTTCTATTATAAATTCTTGATATGGCAAAATTCTCAGTGCGTTTTTTGTTCTACTTAAAACATATATTTTATCATCAAGAATTGCAAGTTTTGAAGCATTGGCAACATTGCACTGATAAATATTAACATAATTATTATTAAGCTCAACAGAATATATATCTCCGCTTGAACTATCTTGATAAATCAATTTTGTTTCGTCAACAGACAAATTGATTTTTTCCGGTAAACCTTTCACTTGTATTTGTTTAGTTAATGTCATTGATGGAACATCAATTACATATAAATTAGAACTCTTATTTGAAACAACATATGCCAGTTTTTCATCTTTAGTTAAAATAATTTCGTCAGGTTCTACACCCAAATCAATTTGTTTAGCAATTTCTTCATTCTGAATATCCACTACATCTATATAAGTTTTACCATTTGTCGCTACTAGTAGAAATTTACCCGAAATATCTTTAACCGTTTTTGGAATACTATCAAGCTTAAGAGTATATTGAACATCTCTTAAATCCGAAGGCATTATATATATAAAATTAGAATTAAAATTTGTGATAAAAAATTGTTTATCTTGCAATTGCGGAATAACATTGACTTTTTGAGGAGTTTTAGGTAACTCATCTTTTTGAGCCAAAGATTGTTTGTTTTTTTTAGCAGAATCTATTTGTAAATTAGAACTTAGCGGAATATTCAAATTGCCTAAAATTCCTATTAAAGAGTCAGGAAGGACTAACCCTTTCGGCACAAGCAAATCTTGCGGCAATATTCCGGAACGAACTTCTATCGGTAAATCTTGAAGTTCAGTTACTGTAAGTCCTTTGTTTTTTTCTTTTATCAGCTTTAACAAACAATAATTATTATTAAATATAATAATTTCAGGTTTTTTAGCAAAAGTTTTGTTTGCCGGATATGTATATTTAACCCCAAATTCAGCATCTTTTACTGAAATAGCAGGAATTAAAGGTAAATAAAATGTTCCATCAGGAAGTGTAACTAAACCATCAAAACGAATAGTCGCATTAGGCGAATTTTGTAGAATATAATTTTTAATTTCAGGTGGAAGTTGAGTTGCAAACACAGGCTGCACAAATAACATTACTACTACTATCACTAATGAAATTAAATATTTTTTCATGCTTCTTCCTATCTCAAATTTTTAACTATGCAGCGCTTTTTTAAATCGATTTAAAATGCTTTCTTCGTTCACTTCTTTTCCTGTTGAAAGTTCAAACAAACGTGAATATAATTTTTTTTCTTCTTCTGAAAGCGTTTTTGGTGTCACAATTTTTAAGACAACATAATGATTTCCACGCTTTGTAGGATTATTAATATAAGGAACACCCGCACCTTTTAAGGTAATTATTTTACCACTTTCTGCTCCTGGTGGTATAGAAATTTTTCTATCACCATCAAGCGTTTGAATATTTATCTCATCACCTAAAACAGCTTGCGGAACAGAAATATCAATCTCTGAATATATATCAACATTTTTTCGTTTTAAAAATTTATGCTCTTTAACATACAAAACTATATATAAATCGCCACTTGGACCACCATTTTTTCCGGCATCACCTTCTTGTGCAACTCTTATTTTAGCTCCATTATCGACACCTTTAGGAATTTTTACGTTCAATTTTTTCTCATGCTCAACACTGCCTGAACCATTACAAACCTTACAAGGCTTTGTAATCTTTTGACCGTAGCCACCACAATTTGGACAAGTACTTATTTGAGTAAACTGTCCCATAATTGTATTAGTAACTTGTTGAACTCTGCCGGAGCCGCCACATGTTGGACAAACCTCAGGCTTTGAACCAGGTTCAGTTCCTGTTCCATTACATGCCTCACATTTTTCTAGATGGTCAATTTTTATTTCCTTTTCAACTCCAAAAATAGCTTCTTCAAACTCAAGCTCTAAATCCAGTCGAATATCACCACCTCTTTGAGGTGCATTTGGATCTTGATTATAACCTGTAGAAAAACCAAATCCGCCAAAGAAACTTTCAAAAATATCATTTAAATTTCCATAACCTGCATCAAAAGGACCTTGCGAACTATAACCAGCATTAGACAAGCCCTCTTCTCCCCAGCGATCATATACTGAACGTTTTTCATCATCCATTAATGTTTCGTATGCTTTTCCTATAGCTTTAAATTTTTCTTCTGCATCCGGAGCTTTATTAATATCCGGATGATATTTTCGAGCTTTTTTTCTAAAGGCTGCCTTTATTTCATCTTTTGTTGCTGTTTTCGAAACTTCTAATAATTCGTAATAATCCACTGTCATCTTCTTTTCCGTTGTTATTAATTTGTTGCCACATTAACTAAAGATGGTCGAAGAACTTTATCCCCAAGTTTATAACCCTTTTGCAATTCTGCAATTATTGTTTGATCTGGATAATCATTTGTTGGTGTTTGCATTACTGCTTCATGAAGATTAGGATCAAAGTCTTTTCCAACCGTTTCTATAACAGATAATCCCATTTTCTCAAATGAATCTGTAATCTGTTTGTGCAAAACATCAAAAGCTTCTTTCACACAGTTAATATCTTCTGTTTCTTTTAAAGATTTTTCTGCACGATCAAAATTATCTAAAACCTCTAAAAGCTTACTAAAAGCTTCTGTCTTACCATAATATATTAAACTTTCACGTTCTTGCTCTTGTCTTTTTCTATAATTATCAAAATCTGCTGCAAGACGCAAATATTGATTGTTTAAATTTTCAAAATCTTGTTTAATTTTAGTTACTTCATCAACTTCTGTTTTCTCATCAGCAACTACTTTGTCATTTTCTTGTTTTTCTTCTTCACCAAGCATTTCTGATTCTGTATCTTTAAATGGATTATTTTCTGAAGTTTTATCTATTTTAATTTCTTCGTTATTGTTTTTTTGCATTATATATATCCCTCATAATTTAAAAACAAAAATACATCCTTTATTCATTATAGCTTAATAAAGATTATTAACCAAGCATCTTAATGTTTTTTTAAGTATTAACCGACAAAAATTCTATTACCAAATAAAATAAGACCTATTAAAATACTTATACTTGTAGCGACCAAAACACCGCCTGCTGCCATATCTTTTGCCATTTTTACAAGTCTTGAATATTTATTTTTATAAAAAGCATCAAGTGCAAACTCTATAACAGAATTGAATAACTCTGCTACCATAACAAAACCAATAGCAAAAAATAATAAACAAAACTCTACATAATCAAACCTCAATAAAAGTGCTAAAGCAGATATAATAACTGCGGCTATTATATGTATTCTAAAGTTTCTTTGTGCTTTGTACGCTAAACTTAAGCCTTTTCTTGCTGTTGCAAAAGATTTAAAAAAATTATTATGCGTATATTTTGACATTAACTTTCTCCATTGATTTTTTTTGTTCCTCAAGCATAAAACTTAAGTCCTCATCATTAAGATGATCAAAACCTAACAAATGCATTATGCCATGTGAAATTAAAAAAAACAATTCCGCACCAAAAGAATGATTTTTTTCTTCAGCTTGTTCCTTTGTTTTATCTAAAGAAATTATAATTTCTCCCAAATTTATTTCTCCATCAAAAATAAATCTTTCTGATGGTTTGCTATCGGCAAAAAGAGCAAAAGTTATTACATCAGTAGGTCTATTTTTATTCCTATATTGTTTGTTTATTTCCCAAATCTTCTCATTATCACATAAAACTATATCAAAACATATAGATTTATATTCAACTGAATTAAGACAACTTTTTGTTAATATATTTTTATTCTCTAAAAAATATTTTGTTATTTTTTTTGAACCATTTAAAATTTTTTTTTCATCTATCTCAAAAAGTGCATAAATGTTTTCAATAAAAATATTTAACTTTGTCATATTATTTTCCGTTATCTATTCCTGTTGAAGAATCAATAAAAAATTGTGATTGTTTAGTTTTTATTTTATTTTCTAATTCTTGAATTGCAGATTGATGATATTTAATTCTCTGATGATGAGCTGCTCTTAAAACTCTTGAAAAAGTTGCCGCAATATTTTTTAAATCCTTAAGAGTTAACGGTGAATCAGACAATTGCCCGTCTTGTAATCTTTCTCTAAATAATTTATCAATCATCGCATCAATAGCTTCTTGAGAATGCTCTGTCAATGTTCTTGATGCTGATTCGACTGCATCTGCAAGCATAAGAATTGCCGTTTCTTTCATATTAGGTTTAGGACCGGTATATCGAAATTGTTCTTCTGAAACATTTTCTGCACCTTCTTCTTTTAATGCTTGATTATAAAAATAACTTGCTAAAGAATCACCATGATGCTGAAGTATAAAGTTCTGAACAACCGGCGGTAAACCATATTCCTTAGCTAATTCAATACCGTCTTTAGGATGAGCTGTGATAACCATTTTACTTAATCTTGGGTTAAGTTTTGTATGAGGATTTTCAATGCCAAAATATGTTTGATTTTCAACAAAAAATAATGGTCTTTTTAGTTTACCAATATCATGATAAAACGCACCAACACGCGCAAGAATAGGATCCGCCCCAATAGCTTCCGCCGCTGCTTCACATAAATGTGACAACCTTAAGCTATGATCATACGTCCCTGGGGCTTCATAATTTAATCGCTTTAACAATGGTTGATTTGTATCAGCAAGTTCTGCCAATCCATATGGAGTAATAATTTTAAATACACTTTCAAGCAATGGAAGTGAACCTAATGCTATCATTCCGCTCAAAATACCATTACATAATCCAGAGGCAGCATCTCTAACTAAAACAGACATATCTACATCTACAAGACATTTTTCCAATAAATAAACACTTAAAATCAATAAAACCATTACCAATGAAACTTCAAAGCCTGTCTTTACAAGATCAAAACGTCTGGAATATTTAATTTTAGCAATTGAAACAGTAGAAATTAATGCTACTATTATAAAAATCGCCATTGAAGCAGCATCTAACTTTAAAGTTAAAGATGTCATTGTAATAAGCAAAATAGAAGTTAAAAAAGAAACCCTTGGGTTTGTAAATATTGCTAAAATAATTGCAAATGCCGGAAATGGTATCAAATAAACCGAAAGATCATCCGGTAATAATACCGCACAACCGGTTACAAACAAAGACATTAAAGACATTAACCAAATATAATTTTTGTTTAAAAATGACTTTTCAAAAAATTGCAAATAATACATTAAAGACAGCATGCCAACTGTTACCAAGCAAAATATACCAATAAATCCTTGATAATTTAATTCTAAAACATGATATCCTGCTTTTGAAAGCGCATCTCTTTTAAGTTTAGTAATCGGTTCACCCTCAAAAACAATTTTATCTCCCTTATTAAATGTTACCGTATAAGGTTGAATAGCACTTATTGCGTTTTTTCGAGCTAGCTCAGTAGCATGTTCATCAACTATCATATTTGGCATAATAACCTGCTCTAACAGTGCAGTTATTATTTTTATTTGAGTACGGGTAAGATCATGACCAGCATTACGAACTATTATTTTGGAAATATTTTGTTTCTCAAAATCTTTTTCTGTTACACCTTCATTTAAAACCGCATTTAAAGTTTGTTGAGCCTTCAATTTAATCACATCAAAACGTTGTTGATTTGTTGAAAGAAAATAATTAACTACAAATGCTTTTTGTTCATTATCTGTTAAATCAAAAAGAGTGCTTAATTCCTCTTTTTTAACACTTGCCGGAGTATTTTTTTGCCTTATTTGAACAATAGATTCTACAAGACTTGTAAGATTATTTTTAATATAATTATCTTCTGCAGGCGTAAGAATTGGTTCTATCCTAAGAGCAACTTCTTTTTTTTGTTGCTCGGTTTTAAACGTGTCCACTACCTCTATAGTTTTTGTTGCAATAATGTCATGCTTGCTAGTATTGTCAGAAGAAATAATATTTTCAAATAAAAAATATTTAGAAGATAATACCACTGTAAAAAGTAGTGAAAACATTAAAAAAGCAATAATATTCACAAACATTGAAGACGAAAGCCCATCCTCAAATATATTAAGAAATTTAAATTTTTTCATATAAATTATTTACCGTAAATTCAATTTCACAATAATACCATTTTATCCTTATTAAAATATATTGCAACACAACAAATAATTGAATATATTTTTTGATATACAATATTAATATGAAAAAACTTAAAGACTATGAAAAAGATTTAAAAACTTGTTCAAAATGCGGACTATGTCAGTCTGTTTGCCCTGTTTATAAAATGACAGGAATTGAAACTGTTGTATCAAGAGGAAAATTTAACCTCTTGCTTGGTTTAATTAAAGGCAAACTTAAATATACCAAAAATCTTAACAAAGCTCTTTCTTTATGTTTAAACTGTAAAGCTTGTGATGACTTTTGCCCAAGTTCAATAAAAGCTACAGACATTATAAATACAGCGAAACAAGAAAATAATATAATAATTTTTCCTATTATTCGTTATAATTTCTTTAAACTAACAATGTTTGCTTTTTTATTTATTTTTAATTTTTACAGATTAACTCACTTTTCAAAATTAGTGCCTAAAATAAACAAATTAATTAAAAAATTCGGTACACTTGGCAATTTTTTTCTTATTTTTGATAAAATCTCAAAAATAAATGTAAAAAGAAAAAAAACAACAGGACAAAATTCATCAATAAAAGTTATTTATTTTGAAGGTTGCTACACAAAATATATAAATCCTTCTATTAAAAACGCTACATTAAATCTTCTTGAAAAAAAAGGAATAAAAGTTTTACAAAAAAACTTTGAATGCTGTGGCCTTTCTGCATTATATAAAGGTAACTTTGCTTTATATCAAAAACTTAAAAATTATAATAAAAAACTATTAAATCAAGAATGCGATTATATTGTATGTGATTGCGCAACATGCTATTCTGCGCTTAAAGAATACAATGAGGAATTTTCTTCTAAAGTTATTGATATATCTGAACTTTTGTCCTCCATAGATATTAAAAACAAGTCTACGATAACTTATCATTTGCCTTGCCATTTAAGAGATAAAAAAGAAAAAATAAATAAATATTTATTTAATTCCTTTAAAAATTATAAAAAAATGAAAGACTTTGATGTATGTTGTGGCTTTGCCGGAGATTTTTGCATATCTTTTCCCAAAATATCAGCACAAATTTCTAAAGAAAAAGCATTAAATATACAAAAAACCAATTCACAATATGTTTTAACCTCTTGCCCCGGATGTATAATTGGATTAGAAAAAGGATTAATTGAATCAAATATTGATAAAAAAGTACTTAGTATCCCTGAATACGTTGAATTAAATTCATAGTTTTTTACAAAAAATATCATGCCTCTTGATAATAAAAATTTACATGATTATAATGGTTTACAACTAATTTTACGAAAGGAAATTGCAATGAAAGAAGGAATTCATCCAGATTATAAAAAAATGAAAATTAAATGCGTTTGCGGAAACGAAATTGAAACTGGTTCTGTTCTTGACAATATTACAGTTGAAATCTGCAACAAATGCCATCCATTTTATACTGGAAGCCAAAAAATTATGGATACTGAAGGTCGTGTTGAAAGATTCAAAAAAAGATACGAATCCAAAAAATAGTGTATACTATTGTGAACTTTTTTATAAATTATTGCCCTTTTTATCCAAATTGGGCAATAATTTTATTATTGAGGAGAAACTATGTCTGAAAATACTAACAAACCAATTGTAAAATTAATATCTAAACCCGAAAATATGCTTCGTACAATTTATACAGCATGTCGCACTTGCTACAGTGCTGATTCACCTATAAATATCTATGATAAAGCTGAAGATAACGAAAAAATGCTAAAATTAATAAGTCGTGTAATTTCTTCAGGACATTATTCAACAATAGAACATATTCAAGTTTCATTTGCTATTTCAAATGTTTCAAGAGCATGTACACATCAACTTGTTAGACACCGGCATGCATCTTTTTCTCAAAAATCACAAAGATATGTAAAAGAAAAAGGTCAATTTGACTACTTAACACCGCCAACTATCGAAAAAAATCAAGAATTGAAAATAAAATATGATGAGTTTATGGGTAAAATTTCTGAATTTTACACCCTGCTAACTGAATCCGGTATTCCTGCAGAAGATGCAAGATTTGTTTTGCCAAATGCAACTTCATCATCAATGGTTGTAAGTCTTAACTTGAGAGAATTAATTCATATAGCAAATCTTCGCCTATGCACAAGAGCACAAGATGAAATAAGACTTTTAGTTCGTCTAATGTGCAAAGAACTAATAAATGAAGAACCTTGGTTAAAACCTTACCTTGTACCAAAATGTGAAAGATTAGGATACTGTGATGAAGATAAATCTTGTGGTAGAATGGCAACAAGAACAAATTAAAGGATATTATAATGAATGATATGATTGATAAAATTGTTCAAATTGAACAAAAATATAATGAATTAGGGTTAATTCTTTCTGATCCCGCAACTGCTCAAGATTACAACAAATTTAGAGATCTTTCTAAACAAAGAAAAGCTATGGAAGAAACAGTTGAAGTTTATCATGCTTTTAAAACAGCTGATAAAGCAGTTAAAGATGCTCAAGAACTTTTAAAATCTGAAAAAGATGAAGAAATGAGAGGATTTTTAAAATCTGAAATAGAAGAAAATGAAAAAAAAATAGAAGAATATTCAGAAAGGATGAAAGTCTTACTTTTACCTCGCGACCCAATGGATGATAAAGATATTATGCTAGAAATAAGAGGTGGTGCAGGTGGTGACGAAGCCAATATTTTTGCAGGCGATTTGATGAGAATGTATATGAGATATGCCGACAAAAAAGGTTGGACAACTCAAATCCTTTCTATAAATGAATGTGAAGCAGGAGGCGTTTCTGAAGTTGTTATTTCCATGAAAGGTGATAGCATTTATTCACAACTCAAGTATGAATCAGGGGTACATAGAGTTCAAAGAGTCCCTGAAACAGAAAGCCAAGGACGTGTTCATACCTCTACTGCAACCGTTGCTGTAATGCCAGAAGTTGATGATGTAGAAATTGATATAAATCCAAACGATTTAGATATTTCAACATGCAGATCCGGTGGTGCTGGCGGACAAAATGTAAATAAAGTAGAAACTGCTGTTCGTGTAGTACATAAACCAACCGGTTTAATGGTTTTCTGTACAGAAGAACGCTCTCAACTGCAAAACAAAGAAAGAGCTTTGCAAATTTTAAAAGCAAAATTATATGACTTAGAAGTTCAAAAACAAATGCAAGAAATAACTGATCTTAGACGCTCACAAGTTGGAACAGGTGACCGTTCTGAAAGAATTAGAACTTACAATTTTCCTCAAGGTCGCTTAACTGACCACAGAATAGGTCAAAATTTAAATGTTTGGACTGTTATTGAAGGTGAACTCGACGATCTTATTGAACTCTTAATTGAACACGATCAAAAACTTAAACTTGAAAAACTTGCACAAATTGAAGCTTAAATAGCTATAATATAAAAAAAGAACACTAAAATAATTAGTGTTCTTTTTATTTTTATATTTATAATAAATTTATCCTAAAATTTCTTTAAGCAAACTATTAACTGTTTGAGGGTTAGCTCTACCTTTTGTTTCTTTCATAACTTGACCTACAAAATATCCAAATAATTGTTGTTTTCCACCTTTATAAGCTGCAACTTGATTTGGATTGTCATTTACAACTTTTTGACAAATTTCTTTAATTGCATTTTGATCAGATATAACTCCCAAACCTTGTTTTTTAACAATTTCTTCCGGATCTCCACCTTCTTTTACCAATGTCATAACAAGATTTTTAGCAATATTATTAGAAATAGTGCCATTTTCTATTAATTTAATTAATTTTGTAAGACTTTCTGGAGTAATTTTTGTTTGATCTATAGTTAAATGTTCTTCTTTCAAATAAGCTGTAATTTCACCCATTAAAAAATTTGATGCAATTCTTGCATTAACACCCAAATCCAACATTTTATCGTAAAAAAGAGCTGTTTCCATCTGATCGACAATTACATTTGCATCATACTCGCTCAAACCTGCTTGTTGGTATTTAATTCTTTTTTGTGCAGGGAGTTCAGGCATTGATTTTCTTATACTTTCAACCCACTCACGAGAAATTTCCAATGGCATTAAATCCGGCTCCGGGAAATATCTATAATCATGAGCATCTTCTTTACCTCTCATTGATTTTGTAACACCTTGGTTATCATCCCACAAGCGTGTTTCTTGAACAACTTTTTCTCCAGATTCAACTACTTCTATTTGTCTATCTATTTCATACTCTATTGCTCTTTGTAATGCTCTAAAAGAATTTACATTTTTAATCTCTGCTCGAGTTCCAAATTCCTTAGATCCTTTTGGCATAATTGAAATATTTGCATCACAACGCATAGAACCTTCATCCAAGTTTCCGTCACAAACCCCAAGATACCTTACTATACTACGAAGCTCCTCCATATAATCTTTTGCTTCTTCCGAACTTCTCATATCAGGTTCTGAAACTATTTCTAACAAAGGTGTTCCTGCTCTATTTAAATCAACTAAAGAATAACTTGAACCTGCCAAACCATCTGCACCTGCGTGTACAAGTTTTCCTGCATCTTCTTCTAAATGGGCTCTTGTTATACCTATTCTTTTCCCTTTGACATCTATATAACCATTTACACAAATAGGTTCATCATATTGTGAAATTTGGTAACCCTTTGGTAAATCAGCATAAAAATATTGTTTTCTATCAAACTTACATTTCTGAGGTATCGAGCAATTAAGTGCTAAACCTAATAATATACCCATATTTACACATTCTTTATTTAAAACCGGCAAAACACCAGGCATTCCTAATGTAATTGGACTTATTTGAGTATTTTGCTCTTTACCAAATTCTATTCCATCCGGAGCAAATATTTTTGATTTTGTTTTAAGTTGTGCATGAACTTCCAATCCTATTACAACTTCGTATTTATCTCTTAATTGACTCATTTTTCAACTCCCGCGTGTTTATTTTAACTAAATTATAGCATAAACAATAAATGTAAATTAAGTATTTTTTTCATAAAGCCAACAAGCACATTGTGTTCCTTTTATATCTAAAAGAATAGGACTTTTAACTGCACATAAATCCATAACATAACTACAGCGAGGATGAAAAAAACAACCATTTATTTTTTCATTAATTGAAGGCGGATGTCCCTCTATTGGTATAAGTTTATTTGATGTCATATTAGGTAAAGACTTAAATAATGCTTTAGTGTAAGGATGTAATGGATTTTCAAACAATTTAGTTTTAGATGCATATTCAACTATTTTACCTGCATACATAACTGCAACATAATCTGCATTTTCTGCAACAAGTCCTAAATCATGAGTAATTAAAATTATTGCTGTTTCTTTTTCTTTTTTAATATCGTTTAAAAGCTTCATTATCTGTGCTTGTACTGTAACATCCAACGCTGTTGTAGGTTCATCTGCTATTATTAAATCTGCATTACAAGAAAGAGCCATCGCTATTATAATTCTTTGTTTCATACCACCTGATAACTCATGTGGATATGATTTTAAACGTTCTTCTGCATTTGGAATTTTTACAGTTTTTAGTGCTCTTATTGCTAATTCCCGAGGTTTTTTTATATTAGGCTGATGTAACTTTATAACTTCTAAAATTTGATCTTCTATTGTATAAAGAGGATTTAATGCTGTCATCGGATCTTGAGGAATAAGAGCTATATTTTTCCCTCTAATTTTTTGTAATTGAAAATCACTTTTTTGCAATAAATCTTCTTCTTTAAAATAAATTTTGCCAGATTTAATCTCTGCTATATCTGGTAAAAGTTTTAAAATACTCATTGCTGTTATAGTTTTTCCGCATCCTGATTCTCCAACAATAGCAAGCATCTCTCCTTTATTAACGGATAAAGAAACATCATATAATACCTGCTTAAAACCATTTGACAGGTTAAAACCTAAATTTAAATTTTTTATATCTAATAATGTCATTTAATATACGTTATTTTTTAATTTACCTGCAAAATACGATTCAATATTATCAAAAGTAATCTCTTGAATTCTTTTTTTTGCTTCTTTTGTATCATAAGCAATATGCGGAGTAACCACAACATTTTCTAACTTCGTTATCTCGTGGTTTAATAATATTTGTTTTATAGCATATTTGTCAAGATAATCCATGTCGTATTTTAATTCTATATCATTTATTGTTTCTTCACACTCTAAAACATCAAGTCCTGCTCCAAATATGGTTCCAAAAGATAAAGCTTTATAAAGAGCTTTTGTATCTATTAATTCTCCTCTTGCTGTATTTATAATAATTGCACTTTCTTTCATAAGTGCTAATTTTTCATCATTAATAAGATGATAATTATTTTTAGTTAAAGGTGAATGAAGTGAAACAATATCAGATCTCATCAAAAGTTCATCTAATGATACATATTCTATTTTAATTTTTTCTTCAAGCTCTTTATTTTTAACAATATCATATCCTAACACTTTTATTCCAAAATTATATGCTATTTTGGCTAATTCAGCACCTATTGCTCCAACTCCTATTATCCCCAAAGTTTTGCCATAAAGCTCAATGCCAGTATAATTTGGTTTAAAATTAGTTTCATTAATTAAATTAATATAAGACCTTGAAATATTTCTTAAAACATTTAAAATTAAACCAAAAGAAAATTCTGCAACTGTCCTATTTCCATAATTTTTAGCACTTACAACTTTTATTCCTTTTCTCTTACAATAATCAATATCTACATTATTAAAGCCAACACATCTTAATGCTATTAATTCTAAATTAGAAAACATTTTTAAATAATCACTATTTAACTGTGAAAGAGTAAAACAAGAAATAACATTTGCCTTTTTCATTTCTTCTGTTAAATCAATATAATTTTTTAAAGATTTTCTTACAAAAATACATTTATATTTATTTATACATTTTTCAGAAAAAAAAGATTTATCTTTTTCATTTGAATCAAAAAAAATAATTTCTTTCATAATATCTCCTGTTTTTTTATATAATTGCACAGGAGTAAATTTTTTATTATAGACATCTAGCTAATTTAAATACTTTAATTTATAACTGATTTATCATTTTATTTTCTTTTTTCATTTTAATTTTTTTTAAAATCATTTGTTTCTTTTTATTATTAGCTATAAATTGATACATTTTAGAATAATTAAAATCATTTTCCCACTTAGATATAACTACAGTAGCAACACAGTTTCCAATAAGATTAACAGTAGTTCTTCCCATATCAAGTATTTGATCTATACCTAAAAGTATAGCCACACCTATAATAGGATATCCAAAAGTTGATAAAGTACCAGCCATAACAACTAAAGAAACTCTAGGAACACCTGCAACACCTTTAGAAGTTAACATAAGTGCTATCATTACAAATATTTGCTGCTGTAGCGTTAATTCTATGCCTACAATTTGAGTAGAAAACAAAACTCCCAATGCTAAATATAAAGTACTTCCATCCAGATTAAAAGTATAACCTGTAGGCATCACAAACCCGACAATATTCTTAGGTACTCCAAATTTTTCCATTATATCCATAGCTTTTGGTAATGCAGCCTCAGAACTAGCTGTCGAAAAAGCTAATAACGCCGGTTCATATATCGCAGATAAAAGTCCTCTAAACGGAACATTACATATTTTGCATGCAATAATCAAAACACTAAAAATAAATATAATCAAAGAAACATAAAGTATCCCTATAACCTTTGCATAAGTTCCCAAAATCTGCAATCCATTATGTGCAATAGTCGATGCAATTGCACCAAATATACCAACTGGTGCAAAATACATAACTATTTCCGTAAATTTAAACATTATATCTGAAACTGAGCTTAAAATACTTAAAACAGGTTTTGCTTTTTCTCCTATTGCACATATTGCAATTGAAAAGAAAATAGAAAAAACTACTATTTGCAAAAGATTTCCTGTAGACATAGCTTCAACTATACTTGTTGGAAACATATTTATAATCATTTGAGAAAGAGTTTCATGATGATGTATTTCAGCCATTGTCTGAACAATATTCATTTGAGAACTACTAACATCTACAGAAAAACCTTTACCCGGTTGAAATATATGCCCGGCAGCAAGTCCTATAACTAATGCTATTGTAGTTACTATTTCAAAATATACTATAGTTTTTATGCCAATTTTACCAAGATTTTTAACATCACCATGCCCTGCTATACCTACAACAAGAGTAGCAAATAATAAAGGAGCTATTATCATTTTAATCATATTTAAAAATATTGTTGCTAAAAACTGAGTTTTTTCAGCCTGTTGAGGAAAGCATACTCCAAAAAATATACCCAAAACCAAAGCTATAAATATATATAGGGTGAGTTTCTTTCCTTTCATTAAACCACTCCTTGATTAAATTTTAGTATAAATATTTTTATTTGAAAACATGATAGAGTTATCTTTTGTTTCTTTTTGTAACTTTTTAACAATTAAATTATAAAGTTTATTTTAATATTACCGATATATATAATACAAATAAACCAATATATAATAGGGATAATTTAAGGAAACATTTATGAAAAATTATGAAAAATTCAAAACAGCTGTTATGGTTAGCAAAGAAAAAAATTATTGCGAACTTCAAAAAGAAATAAAAGTAGTTGAATCAGCAATAGAAAAATTCTTGCAAAAAGCATTAGAATGCACTGCTTCTATTTCAGAAAAAGATTTTTACATATCTCCAATGTAATTTTAATTAACAAATTTTTGATTAAAATTAAGCTCAAAACCTAATTTTAAAGCATAAATTAATTCTTCTAATTTTATACTATTATCTATTTCATTTAAAAAAGTTATTTCACCGGCATTAGCAGTCTCGTGAAATAATTTTTTTATTAAATCAAAATTAACATCAATTAAAATTGAACCGTGTTGTAGAATATAACCCATTTTTCTAACTTGGGCAGACCCAATAATTTTTTTTTGATTATAACTTAAGTCTGCACCTGTTGATAAAGACATACAATATTGAGGTGAACTTTTAACATTTTTACTAACTGGAAAATTTATATCAATTCCAATTTTATTCATACCCAAAATTAATGCTTTTGATATTTCCTTATAAGATGAAATAACACTTTGTCCTAATTCTAAAAAATCAACAGGACACACAAAGCTATAAGTAAGCTCATTGTCATGCAACAATGCTCTCCCACCAGTAATTCTTCTTACTACATCAATATCTTCACTTTTACAAAAACTATAATCAATATTATCTTTTTGATTTCTTCCTAAAGAAACACATGCCGGAAACCAACCATAAAATCTTAAAATAGGAGTTTTTATTGATTTAGAAATACTTTCATTAAGAAGATGCTCATCAAACTCCATATTATATTTTCCTGTATTAACAGCATAATCAAAAAATCTGCCCATAATTAATCCAAAACACAGGCACCTTTTTCTTCTACTTTCAAAACATGAATATCAGATTTTACATTCAAATTAGCCCAGGTATTTCTAACAATATCTTTTATCTTTTCTTGTGAATTACCTTTAGTAACAACAAGAACAGACGGCCCTGCTCCACTTAAAACACAACCTAATGCATCAGGTTCATGTTTTATAGCTTCAATTATTTCACTCAAACCAGGAACAAGTTTCATTCTATAAGGTTGATGCAATTTATCTTTTAAAGCAATTTTCATCAATTCTTCATCTTTAGTAGTAACAGCTTGAACAAACATTGCACAATGTTTTGCATTAAAAATAGCATCTTTTAAAGGAACTTCTTTTGGAATTACAGACCTTGCAATATCAGTTGCCAATTCATAATCAGGAACACAAACCATAACTTTCCATTCTTGAGGCCAATTAAGTTTTCTATAAACTACGCTTCCATCTTCTTCTAAAGAAGAAATAACTGTTCCACCAACTATTGCAGGAGTAACATTGTCCGGATGCCCCTCTACCTCAGCAGCTATAGAAAGAAGTGCTGCCTCATCAGCTGGTCTTCCTAACAATTCATTTGCAGCTAATAATCCTCCTACTATAACAGAAGATGAACTACCAAGACCTTTTGCTATTGGTATATCTGATTTTATTGTAATTTTTAATTCACTAGGATTTTGTCCAATAGAATTATAAAGAAGTTCAACTGCTTTATAAACAATATTTTCTTTATCAGTAGGAATAGACATTATATTAAGTTCCTCTTGACTATTAGATAAAATTGTTATTTCAATGCCTGTTCCAGGCATAACAGTTTCTTCAATTGTTATTTCATTATAAATTGGCAATGCCATACCAAAGCTATCAAATCCAGGACCTAAATTAGCAGTCGTAGCTGGCACTCTAACTGAAACTTTCATTTTTTCCCCTCTTATCTTATTTGAATAGGCATAATCAAACACAGATAATCTTCTTGGGAATCCGGTTTAAATATAGTAGCTGACAAACTACCACCTAAGCCTATTTTTACATTTTTACTTTCCATTATCTTTAATGAATCCAAAACATATTTATAGTTAAATGCTATAATTAATTCTTCACTATCAGAAAATTCTATCGAAATAACATCTTCTGATGCACCTGTTTCCGGTGTATCTGCTTTAAGCGTTAATGTATCTTTATTAAAAGTAAATTTAATTATATTAGTTCTTTCATTAACCATTACAGAAACTCTTTCAAGTGCATTAATTAATTCTTCTCTTTTTACTGTTGCTTCTTTAGCAAAAGAAGTTGGTATAAGTTGTTTATATGGAGGATATTCTCCATCAAGTAATCTTGAAGAAAGAATAACTGAATTTGTTTTAACTATAATACGAGAATTATCCGCATAAATATCCAAAACGGTATCATTAATTAATGATACTATTCTTAAAACTTCTTGAAGTGTTCTTGAAGGTATAACAAAAGATTTTTTCTTACTTTCATCATTTTTAATAACTTCTATAATTCTTGTAAGTCTATTTCCGTCTGTTGCAGCCATTTCAAGATTTTTTCCATCTATAGAACAAAATACACCACTTATTATATTTCTGTTTTCATAGTTTGCTGCAGCGTATACAGTATGTTTAATACCTTTAACAAACGGAGTTACTTCTATTTCAAAAGATTCTTTATTTTCTATATCACTTTTAAAAACAACAGGTGGAAATTCACTAGCAGATATACCTACAACTTCAAATTTTGAATTACCACAATTTATATTTGCTACATTTGATGAAAGATCTATATTAAAAATAACTGGCTTATCAGGCAGTCTTGAAGCTATATCACTTAATTTTTTAGCTGGAAGTGTAACTGCTCCTTCTTTTTCTATAATTGCAGTAGTTGAAGTTACTATAGATAAATCAAGATCTGTAGCTGAAAATTGTACTTCATTATCTTTTGCTTCAATTAATATATTAGAAAGAACAGGTTGAATACCTTTTGATAAACTCGCTTTTTCAACAATTCTCAAGTTATTAAGCAAAGATTCTTTTTCGATTGTAAAAATCATTTTTTATCCCTCTTTTTATATGATTATATATATTAATAATAATATATAAAAATAATAATAGTAATAATACATTAAATTTTATGTATAAAAATCTTCGAAATTATTAATATTATTGGCTTTTTAATTGTAAAGAAATTGTAGAAATATATTTTAAAAATAGTTTAATATTATTTTTTTATGTATAAAAAAATTTTTTCTACATAAAAAAGTATTTGATGTAAAAAACTTTTTTATACTTTTATACAAGTTATTTACATTAATACATTTTTTTATTTTTATTTTTGTGCAAAAATCTTGAAACATCTAAATTTTCCAAACTTTGTACATAATTGTATAGTGATTTTGTTAAATTTCTTCCGGTTTCTGATTTTGGAATTATTAAAAAATCTCCGTATTTATTTTCTGCATACCAGCATTCGGATTGAATAATTTTGTCGGTTTTATTTTTAGCTGGTCTTGATATATGTTTTTTTAACCACAAAGCTAGAACTTTTACATATTTTTTTGTTTTTGATTTTTTAATTATTTTTGAAAAATTATTTAATATCATTTTAAATCTTTTATAATTTTTTCTACATCGTCTTTTAATTCTTTTAAAGTTTTATTTTCATTGAATATTATATAATCTGATTTTTCTTTTTTTATATCTTGATTTAATTGTGATTGCATAATATTTTTAATATGTTGGTCATCAAAATTATTACGTTTTTTTATTCTATCAAATCTAATATTATCGTTTGCATACACAAGTATAATTTTGTCAAATAAATATTCAAAATTACATTCAAACAAAAGAGGTATTTCAATTACAGAAAAATCATGTGATTTTTCTTTTTCAAAAAAGTTAAAACATTCTTTAATAATAGCAGGGTGTATTATTTTTTCCAGTTTATTTTTTTTGTTTATGTCGGAAAAAACTATTTTTCCAAGTTTTTTTCTATCAATTTTATTTTCTGTTAGTATATCAAAATTAGCAAATTCTTGTATTATTAAATTTTTTATATTTTCGTTATTTTCCAGTAAATTATGTCCTATAATATCTGTACTTATAATAGGAATATTAAAATTTTTAATAATTTTGCCGACTTCTGATTTGCCAGCAGCAATGTTACCTGTTAAACCAATTTTAATCATTTTTTACCTAAAAATATTTAGCTTTGTTTTTTATGATACAATATAAATCAAACAAATAAAATAGAGGGTTGGAAATGAAACATACTATATCAGTTTTAGTAAGAAATGAATCCGGTGTACTTTCAAGGGTTTCAGATTTATTTTCCGGAAGAGGTTATAACATTGAAAGTTTGACAGTTGCGCCTACGCTAGATAGTGATTATTCTCGTCTTACTGTTATAACTCATGGAGATGATGATGTAGTTGAACAAATTACAAAACAACTCAATAGACTTATACCTGTTTTAAAAGTAGTTGATTTGAATTCACTTGATCATATAGAAAGAGAATTAATTTTATGTAAAGTCACAGCAAAAGATGATATGAGATCTGAAATATTAAGAATTGTAGAAATTTTTGATGCAAAAATTATTGAGGTTACTAATAAAACATATACAATTCAAGCATTTGGTGATTCAAGACAAATAAGCTCTCTTATTGAACTTTTACGTCCTATGGGAATAAAAGAACTTGTTAGATCAGGAAAAGTTGCAATTTCAAGAGAAAATCAGTTTATTAACTTAAAAAATATTTAAGAAAAATTAATTTTTCTTTAAATTTCTTCATGTTTATATTATCATTATTAGTGCAAGCTAAAAAATACGATAGGCTTTTGCTTAGTTTGTATAAATTCAACCCAAATTTATATAAATGGTGTTTTTTAGGTTGTGCGTATTAGTTAAGACAAGGAGAAAATTATGCCACAGGCATCATTAATTGAACTTTTAGAAGCCGGAGTACATTTCGGACATCAAACACAACGTTGGAACCCTAAAATGAAACCGTATATTTTTGGTGCAAGAAATGGAATCTATGTAATTGATTTAAGAAAAACTGTAGATTTGTTGGATGAAGCATGTACTGCTGTTAGAGATGCAGCTGCTCGTGGAAAGAACATTTTGTTTGTAGGTACAAAAAAACAAGCAACAGATGTTATTAAAGAAGAAGCTAACAAAGCAGGTATTTATTATATTAATAAAAGATGGCTCGGCGGTATGCTTACTAATTTTGAAACTATTCGTTCCAGAGTTAATAAGTTGAGAGAATTAGAAGAATTTGTTTCTTCAGGACATATTGAAAAATTACCTAAAAAAGAAGTTGCTCAAATAACAAGACAACTATCTAAATTGAGTAAGTCTTTAGGTGGTATAAAAGAAATGAGAGGATTGCCTGATATAGTTTTTGTTGTAGATCAACAAAAAGAACTTATTGCAATTCAAGAAGCAAATAAATTAAATATACCTGTTATTTGTTTAGCTGATACAAATGCTAATCCAGACGGAATTAAATATATTATTCCAGGTAATGATGATGCGATTCGTTCTATAAAGTTAGTTGCTTCTAAACTTGCTGATGCAGCTTTGGAAGGTAAACAACTAAGAGAAGCTAAAGCTGTTAAAACATCATCTAAAATTGAAGCTATTAAAGCTGAAGATGCAGGTATAACAGATGAAGTTAAAGAAGAAATTAAAGAAGAAATATCTGAAGTTGAAGTTTAATAATTAATATGTTTGGATAAAACCAAAATTTTTGGTTTTATCCAAATTAAATAATAAAAAAGGAGATAAAAAATGACTTTTAGTGCTGCTCAAGTTAAAGAACTTAGAGAAAAAACCGGTGCAGGTATGATGGATGCTAAAAAAGCATTGGTTGAAAATAATGGCGATATGGAAAAAGCAATGGAATATCTTAGACAAAAAGGTATTGCATCTGCGGATAAAAAAATGGACAGAATTGCTGCTGAAGGTGTAATTGCATCATATGTTGAAAATGGTGTTGGTGCAATGGTTGAAATAAACTGTGAGACGGATTTTGTTGCTAAAAATGATGAGTTTAAAGCTCTTGCAAATGAAATTGCAAAGGTTGCTGCTCAGTTAAAAACTTCTGATGTTGAACAGTTAAAATCATCAAAAACTTCAAATGGTTTAACTGTTGAAGAAATTATCAAAGAAAAAATTTCTACAATTGGTGAAAAAATAACTTTAAGAAGAGTTATTTGTTATGAAGGAAATATCGGAACTTACATTCATAATTCTAAAATAGGTGTTTTATTAAATGCTACTTCTGATGATGCGGTATTACTTAAAGATATTTGTCTACACATAGCATCATCTGCACCGGAATTTGTTTCAAGAGCTGAAATTCCTGCTTCTGTGATAGAAGAAGAAACCAGAATTGAAATGGGTAAAGAAGATTTGGCAAGTAAACCTGAACAAATTAGAGCAAAAATTGTTGAAGGTCGTGTAAACAAGCTTATGGCTCACAGATGTTTACTTGAACAACCTTTTGTAAAAGATCCTAATCAAACAATTGAACAACTTATTTCAGGAAAAATGGAAATTAAATCATTCACAAGATATGTGCTTGGTGAGGGTCTTGAAAAAAGACAAGATAACTTTGTTGAAGAAGTTATGGGTCAAATTAAAGGCTAGTTAAATTTTTTAATTAATACTAAAAAATCCTAAGTTTTTAATAATTTAGGATTTTTTTGTGTTTTAATATTCGTAAGAGATTATTATGAAAAAAGTTTGTTTTTATACAGTTTTAATATTGGTTGCTGTTTTTGTATCAATTTTTTTGAAAAATGATATTTATACGGATGATGATATTTTTCAATCCTTTTTTTATTCGAAAAATATGATATTGCAATTTTTTTATGCTGATCATGGACGCATTTGGAGTTGGTTTGTTATGAAATTTTGGGCTCATTTAGTTCCATCTTTTTTCCATCTTCATTTTCAACAAAATATTTTTGGTCAGATAATAAGAGGAATTAATTTTTCAATATTTTTCTTTTTAATGGTTTCCTTTTTTTACTTGGGAAGAAAAATAAAATATAGTTTGTTAGTTTTATTGTTCAATATTATTTCTATATTTTCTTTTTTGTTTCTTTTTGACGCTAGTATAATAATTAATTATAATCAGCATTTTGGTTATTTATTTAACTATATATTATTTCTTATTTGTTGGTTTTTTATTTTTAATTCGTTTATTGATGATAGCTTAATTGAAAAAAATACAAAAAAAAGAGATATTGTTATAGGCGTAGTTTTAGCTTTTTGTGGTCATTTTGTAAATATTCCTAGCTTTTTTATTATTTTTTCTTTAATTTTTTATTATTTATTTAAGGAAAGAAAACATTTTTCAATTGAACTTTTAAAGAAAATTTTTAATCGTTTTAAATATCTTTTAATTTCTTTTTGTTTAAGTCTTTTTGTACATTTTAATTTACCGGGATTTACGGCAATAAGACAAGAAAGATTACCGGAAGGAAATATGATTGATTTTGTTTTAAACAATTTTATGTCTTATTCTTATAAAATGTTCAAAATTTTGTTTGTAGATTATTTTTCAATAAATTTAATTTTTATTTTAATAGTTTTACTTTTAATTACTTGGTTTGTAATTGGTAAAAATGAAAAAAAAGAAAAATATATTTATATTGTTTTTTCAATAATTTTTGGTACCTTATTTTTTCAATATAGTTTAATTTTATGTGGAAAAACTTATTATGTTAGTGGTCAATATTGGATTCATTCTAATGAGTTGATAATTTTTGCAAGATTGAATTTTATTTTATGTATAAATATTTTACTTGGTTACATAATTAAAAATTTGAATAAAGAAAAAATGAAGTCATTAATAACTATATTTATGATTTTATTTGTTTTTTATACATTTCCAATGGTAAATGTTTATAAGAATATTAAATTTTTTAATTATAAGTTAAAACTTCAACAAATTTATGTTTATAAATTACAAAAACTTTATAGATGGCAGGTTTTGAGAAATGAGGAAATAATTGTTCCATATGAATACTTATCACAAATAGGAAAACCGCCTGTAAGTTGGTTTTTTAAAGCTTGGGTAAGTAATTGTGCTTTGGTATATGGAATAAAAATGAGACCGGTTTATATTACGTACAAAAGACTTTTAAACGACAAAGAATTTTATACCACAGAAGAATTAAATAATATTATCTTTGAGCGGCTTTTTGATGATGATTTTGTATCTTCTGCCAAAAAACCTAAATATGGATATTAGCTTAGAATTTATTTATTTTTATTGTTAATTTTGATAAAAGACCCTACAACAGCACCAAGAACTAAGCCAACAACAGTGAAAAGTGCAAGCCTTTGTTTATTAAATTTTTTGGTTAATGCATTAAAAACATTTACATTTCCACTAATTTTGGGATTTTGTTGTATTGGGGTAGAATAAATATTTCTAATTTTATTAGCATCAATTTTTCCGTCAACAGATTCTTCTATAAGTTTTTTGATGTTTTTGCGTTCGTTTATTAATTGAAGTTTTTCTCTATATTGAGCATTTTTACCTAATTGAGTTTTTAAGGATCTAGCTTCTCCTTCGATAAATTCAATATCATTAGCAAGTCCTTGTATAGTCTTATCTGGCTGATCCGGGTGAATTATATTTTTTAATAATGAATCAACAGTAATTTCTTTTGTTTCTGGTGTAATTCCAAGATTTTGAAGCTTATTACTTGTTTCGGTTTTTACTTGTTTAATCGTTTCTTTTAATCTTTGTAATTCGGTTTTTGTATCAGAAGACATTGGTAATTTTTCTTCAATTGTTTTAACAAAATTATCAATATTTTCAGGATTTGTTTTAATCTTGCTAAAGTTTGCTGCTGCCGCACCAATAATTGCACCTGCAGCAGAAGTGCTAAGTAATACTTTTTTATTTTCTGAATTATTATTTTTACCAAAAGAACTGTTTGCAGAAGTGATAGGATTAATAGGCATGCTTCTCTCCTTTTTTTGTATTATATCTTTTTTTTAAAAATCTGTAAATTACTCTTTTTGTTAATTATAAAAAATCAGTTTACATAAATTTACATTATCTTGTGCAGATTGTTCTTGCAGCATGAATACCTGAAGCGGAAGCTTGGATAAGTCCTCTTGTAACCCCTGCTCCATCACCTATAGCGAAAAGATTTTTTACTCCTTCAGTTTCAAGTTCATTTGATAATTTAACTCTTGCAGAGTAGAATTTTACTTCAACACCATAAAGCAAAGTATATCTAGACGCAGTTCCTGGTGCAATTTTATCTAATGCATAAAGCATTTCAATTATACTCAGCATTTGTCTGTAAGGAAGAACTAAGCTTAAATCTCCTGGTGTTGCGCATGATAGAGTTGGTGTAATTATGCTGGATTTAATTCTTTCAGGAGTAGAGCGTCTTCCTTCAAGCAAATCACCAAATCTTTGAACTAAAACACCTCCGGCAAGCATATTTGCTAAGCTTGCTACGTGTTGACCGTAAGCGATGGGCTCTTTAAAAGGTTCTGTAAATTTTTTGCTTACCAATAAAGCAAAATTTGTATTGTTAGTAGTTTTTTCAGCATAACTGTGACCGTTAACTGTAGAAATTCCGTTGTAATTTTCTTGAACAACTTCACCATTTGGATTCATACAGAACGTACGAACTTCATCTCCAAATGTCGGTGAGTAGTAAACAAGTTTTGATTCGTATAATTTAGAGGTTAATGGTTCAAAAACAGGTGCCGGGAGTTCTACACGAACACCTACGTCAACGGCATTGTTTACAAATCCAATTTTATTTTTATCAAATTCTTTTGTAAGCCAATCTGCGCCTTCACGACCTGGAGCAATTATTATATATTCTGCATTTATTGTGTCACCGTTATCAAGGACTATACCTTTTACTTGTTCGCATTCGACAATTAAACTTTTAGCAGAAACATTATTGAGGATTGTAATTTTTTCGTTTAAATAATCTTGCATTCCTTTTAAAACATCAAGACTTCTCTCTGTGCCCAGATGTCTTACTGGGGAATGAATAAGTTTTAATTCTGCCAAAGAAGCTTCTCTTTCGAGTTCTTGAAATACTTTTTTGTCTGTACCAAAAACTTCATCAGTTGCTCCAAATTTTAGGTAAAGGCTGTCAGCGTAATCAATTAAATCTTCTACTTTTTCACGAGACATATAATCAATTAAATTTCCACCAACATCTGGAGTAAGAGTTAATTTTCCGTCAGAGAATGCACCTGCACCGCCCCAACCGCATAACAAACCACATTTTTTACAACCAGGACATTTTTCATAACCTTCTCTTAATAGGCATTTTCTTTTTTCAATTTTTTGTCCTTTTTCTATAAGAATGATTTTCCACTCTGGTTTTAATTTAGTAATTTCTAAAGCTGCAAAAATTCCGGCTGGACCGGCACCAATTATGGCTACGTTATACATATTAATCTCTTCCTCATACTGGCTCTATTACTTATTTATTTTACAGGTAACATAATTTTATGTCCAGAAATAAAAAAACCGGGGTTACCGGTTTTTTAATATTAATAATTTGGGCACCAAAGTTCAAAATATTCTTGAGGATGTTTGCACGCAGGACATTTCTGAGGTGCTTCTTTGTTGTTTATTTTATATCCGCAATTTGTGCAAATCCAATCAACATTAATATCTCGTTTAAAAAGAATATTTTTTTCAAGATTGTCTAATATTTTTTTGTATCGTTCTTCATGAGCCTTTTCTACAATAGATATTTGGTTAAAGGTTTCACCAATTTCTGGAAATCCTTCACTGTTTGCAACTTTAGCAAAATACGGATATAAATTTGAATTTTCTTCATGTTCCCCTTGTATGGCAATTTTTAAATTTTCTTTTGTATCTTTAAGCCCTGTTAAAAATTTTGCAGTGATTATTACAGGTTCATCTTCAAGGTATTTAAAAAATATTTTTGCATGTTCTTTTTCATTGTTAGCTGTTTCCAGAAAAATATCAGAAATTTGTTTATAACCTTCTTTTTTCGCTATTGATGCGTAAAATGTATAGCGGTTTCTGGCTTGAGATTCTCCTGTAAAAGAAATCATTAAGTTTTTTTCGGTTTCACTTCCTTGTATTGAATTTATCATTTTAATTTCTCCTTTATTGGTGTAGTGTTTATTAAAATGTTGATTATTTCATTAGTCCTTAGGTTATTTTTTTATACTAATTTCTGGAATTATTTTGATAAATCTGTTATGCTTTTTGTATGAAAAAATTAGTTTTATTATTTTTAATATTATTTTTTGTTAATAATTTTGTTTTAGCAGATTCAATATATGATAGTAGAGGATCTGTTGTTACAGGCAAAATTGAAGGAATAACAGATGGCTTAATTCAAATTAAAAGTAATGGAAATCTTGTTACTTTAGTTCGTGCAAAACCTAGTCCTATATATAAAGATAATGTTCTTGCAAGAAAAAGATTAATTTCCAGACAAAGTATAAAATATTCTGGGACAATTATTTATGTTGATAGTACTTTTGTAAAAATTTTATGTGAAGATGCTAAAGTAGTTATACCCAGATATAGGGTTAAAAATATGGAGCTTTATATTCCTTAAATTAAACTTTAGTTGAAGAAAGTATGAACTAAAAGTCAATTCCAAAAAAGTATAAACATTGTTAAAATAAGTATGTAAAATAAAATATTGGGATTGGAAATGATTCATATTAGGGATTTTGATGAGAATTTAATAATAAAAACATCGACTACAGAACTTAAGCAAGAAGATATTAAGGCACTTAATGAATGTGTTAAAAAGAATTTTGAAAAAAGAGTTGTTGTTAATATGGAAAATGTATCGGAAGTTAAAACTACGGCGTTAAATGAATTAAAAAAAGTCGCAGAACAAAATAAACTTTCTTTATGTAGTTTAGAGGCTGATATGCACGCTGTTATTAATCTTCTGAAATATGATAAGTCTTTTTGCATTTATCCTACAGAAGAAAGTAGTATGCAAGATCGTTATGAATTAAAGACCAGAAGATTTAAAGTCGTGTAAAAATTTTTTGTTTGTTTTAATATAAACAAGTTATGCGATATAAAATTTTAATGTTGTTAATTTCTTTAATTTTGTCGTTTGGACAAGCTTTTTGTGAGCCTATGACCCCAAATCCTTTAATCAGTGTTGGGATTAGTGATAATAGTTTTCAGCGTTATTATTATAAAGAAAATACATTTTATGCCACAAAAAAATTAACAATCATCGAAAAAAATACAGGAAGAATTGTTAAAGTTGTTGAACCAAATATTCCTATTAAAGTTTTAATAAAAAATAATTTGTTTGAATTATATGACGAAAAAAACTTGATTGAAAAGAATATACAGCCACCACTTGTTCTAAGTACAGAAAAAGATGGATTTTTAGGTATTTATAATTTAAAAAGGGCAGGGAAACCGGCATTGTATAGAGGGAAAATAGAGCTTGTTAAACCAAAATGTAAAGAAAATATGTTTTTAACCAATAATGTTCTTAATCTTGAAACATATTTGCTTGGAGTTGTGCCAAATGAAATGCCTGTAAAATTTGGATTAGAAGCATTAAAGGCACAAGCTGTTGCAGCAAGGAATTATGCGCTTAGACCGAGAGAAAAAAAATACCACGAGTTTGATGTTTGTGATAGTGTAGCTTGTCAAGTTTATTTTGGTGCTAATACAGAATCTCCTTTAGCAACTCAAGCTGTTAATGAAACAAGAGGTTTAGTTGCTTTTTATAAAAATGATATTATTTTGGCATTATATAGTTCTACTGCGGGAGGTTATACAGAAAGTTATGAAAATGCTTTTTTACCTAAAGATGGAAAAACATATCCTTATTTAAAAGCAGTACCTGATAATAAAAAAACTCCTACTTTAAGCAATGAAGAAAATGCAAGAAATTTTTATAAGTCAACTCCAGATACATATGATAATAAATCTGTTTATTTTAGATGGACAAGAGAATGGACCCGAGAGGAGTTGGAAAAAGTTCTAAAATCAGGTTTATCAGCGGCTTATAAATCCGGGTATGCAAGTCCGGAATTAAAATCTGCGGAAGATTTTGGAGTACTTAAAGAAATTAAAGTTGTAAAAAGAGGAGAGTCGGGAAAAATTATTTCTATGGAAATAATTACAGATAAAACAAAGTTTTTTGTTGAAAAAGAACTTACTATTCGCCGATTATTTAAAATGAATGGCAAAGCGTTGCCTAGTGCTAATGTAATTTTCGAACAGGAATTTGATAAAGATAATAACCTTGTTAATATAAAAGCCTATGGTGGTGGTTATGGTCATGGTGTTGGAATGAGCCAATTTGGAGCAAGCGCTATGGCAGAAAAAGGTAAAACTTTTGATGAGATTTTGCAGCATTATTATTCTGATATAGAACTTGTGCTTGTACCAATAGAGCTTAATAGTGATTTTCAAAATAATATTGCTTTGTATGACTTCTTTTTAGAAAAAAAACACGCAAATTTAATAATTGAAAATAAATTTTCATATATAGAAATGAAAGTTGTTATTAATGGTAAAGAGTTTAATTTAAAAGCACAACCAAGTCTTAGCAGAAAGTATTCTGTTGATATTTCACAATACTTAACGCAAGGGGATAATAAAGTGTATTTTTTCTATCCTTTAGATAATAATAAAAGTAAATCTGTTAAAGTTTTTATTGAACTGTATGGAATAAGAGATGACAAGTAATGTCGCACAAAAATCAGAAAGCCTTTTAAAGTCTGCTTGGATGATTGCAGTTGTAATTGTGATAAGTAAATTAATTGGATTTTTGCGTGATATAGTTACTGCAAATTTTTATGGGGCAGGACTTGTTTCAGATTCTTATTTTTATGCTTATCAAATACCATCTTTGGCATTAATATTGTTAGGCGGTGTTGGGGGACCTTTTCATAGTGCAGTGGTGAGTGTTTTTTCTAAACTTATTCCTGCCGGTGCAAATAAGGCTGATGAGCAGTTAAATAAACTTTTTAATACGTTTTTAACAGCTACATTAATTGTTTTTGTTATATTAGGGGTGCTTATTTTTACGTTTTCGGATGTAATAATGAACATTATAATTTCAAATGGATCTAATGAGCTTGTTAATTTAGCTTCGCAGCATTTAAAAATTATGTCACCGGTTTTTGTTATTGGAGGTATTGTTGGTATTTATTATGGAATATTAGTTTCATATAAAAAATTTATGATTCCTAATATTTCTCCTATTTTAATGAGCTTAGCAATTATTATAATTATTTCTCTTGTAAAAAATGACGATAATGGAACTATGCTTGCTGTTGCTACAACAGTAGGTGCGGTTTGTCAGTTTCTTTTTCAACTACCAAAAATTAGGCAATTGGGTTTTAGATTTAAGCCAAATTTTGATTTTTTTTGTAATGAAAAATTTAAAAATATAATTGAATTACTTTTTCCTGCTATTTTAAGTTCTACGGTTGGACAAATACATATATATGTTGATATGTTTTTTGCTTCGTCGCTTAAAGAAGGAGCTTGGTCTGCGATTGGTTATGCAAATAGAATTTTTCAGTTTCCTGTTGGGATTTTAGTAACTGCTTTTCTTGTTCCTTTATTCCCTTTGTTTTCAAGACTTGTTGCTGATAAAGATTATGATGGAATAAGATATTATTTTAATAAGGGTGTTGGGTTATTAAATTTTGCAACTTTTCCAATTTTAATAGCAATTGTTTTGCTTGGTTATGATGGAGTAAAGCTTGTGTTTGAGCGTGGCGAATTTGGTTCTGACGCAACTTTTATGGTCTCTGAGGCGTTATTATTCTTGTCTGTTTCTCTTCTCCCTTATGTCTTTAGAGATTCAATTACTAGAGTTTATTATGCGTTTAATGATTCTAAAACGCCTTTTTATGTTGCTTTCAGCTCTATTATTTTAAAAGCTTTATTAAATTGGTTTATGGTTCCAACTCTTGGGATTGGTGGTATTACGTTGTCAACGTCTCTTGTTACTTTGTGGAATGCAATAATTCTTGGATGTTTAATTAGGAAAAAAATGAGTTTTGGTTTGCGAAAGTATTTTGTAGATTTAACAAAAATGTTTTTTATATCAATTTTGACTTATTTAGTTTGTTTAGTTTTTTATAATTTAATTATTTCTTTGAATTTGCCGTTGATAATAAATCTTTTTGTTATGCTTCTGATAATTTGTCTTGTTTATGGCATATTAGTTTTGTTATTTAAAGTTGAGTATGCATATGAGCTTTTAAATAGGATTAAGGCAAAATGTTTAAAATAAATGAAATTTTGAAAAAAGATGGAGTAATTTCCTTTGTTACTGATACGGTTTGGGGTATAGGCTGCTTACCGCATTCGGGAATTGCTGTAGAAAAAATTTATGAAATAAAAGGTCGTAATCGTTCTAAGCCTTTAATATTAATGTCTAATTCTTTAGAATATCTTTTGCCCTACGTAGAGAATTTATCCCAAACAGCAAAAAATCTTGCAGGAAAATATTTTCCAGGAGCAATAACACTTGTTGTTAATAAGTCAGACAAAACTCCGGAATTTATAACTAGCGGTATGAATACAGTGGGAATAAGAATTCCAAATAATGAAATTTTTAAAACTCTTTGTGAAAATGTAGAAGGACATGTATTAGCAACAACTAGTGCAAATCTTTCAGGTATGCCATCTGCAAAAAATTATAGAGAAGCTTTAACCTACATTGGAAATTTTGTTGATTATGTTCTCCCGGAAGAAAGCGATAAGGCTAAAGGGCTTGAATCTACAGTTGTTTTAGCGGTAAATGATGATGTTAAAATTTTGCGACAGGGTGCTGTCTTTATAAATAATTTTTAATTATGTTTAAGAGTTACCATTATTTAATATGCACATTTAAAAAAATTATTAGAAAAAAGATTAGAATTTTGCTTTTTGCTAAGGCTTTTGCAATTGATACTAATGTTGAAACTTCTACATTACGCAGAGTTGAAACAAAAAATTAAAATATACAAACATATTGATTAATACGACTTGTACAAAAGTTTAATATTTTTTTTGGAGTTCATCAAAAAATATAAAAATTTTCCAAAAGAAAAATAATTTAAATAATGAATTGGTTAAGGATTTAATTTAGAAGTAATTTTTATTAAGTTAGCTTTTCTTATTCTTACATTTTTAGGGGTTATTTCAACGAGTTCGTCATCTTCAATATATTCTAAGCAATCTTCAAGAGACATTAGTCGTGGAGCTTGGAGTGTAACCATAACATCAGCAGTTGCGCTTCTCATATTTGTTAGTTTTTTTGTTTTACAAACGTTTATAGCAATATCTTGAAGTCTATTACATTCTCCAACAATCATACCGCGATATACTTTTGTTTTTGGTGTAATGAAAAATACCCCACGATCTTCAAATTGTGCTAAAGCATAAGGAATTGCTTCACCATCTTCAAAAGCAACTAAAGATCCGTTTCTTTGGCGAGGGATATCGCCTGCATATGGTTTATAACTGTCATATGTATGATACATTATACCTTCGCCTCGAGTAATTCTTATAAACTCGCTTCTAAATCCAATTAAACCTCTTGCAGGAATAATAAAAGTCATATAAGAGCGATTGGTTAAAACTTGCATAGAAAGCATTTCAGCTTTTCTTCCTGCTAAGCGTTCAATACAGCTTCCGGCGTATTCTTCCGGGACATCGACAACAAGTTTTTCATATGGTTCACAATGTATATCATTAATAGTTTTATATATAACTTGTGGTTTTGAAACTTGAAACTCATATCCTTCTCTTCGCATTGTTTCAATAAGGATACTAAGATGTAATTCTCCTCGTCCACTAACTTTAAAGACATCTGTGCTATCTGTATCTTCTACTCTTAAACTTACGTTTTTTTCAAGTTCATGGTAAAGTCGTTTTCTTATTTGTCGACTGGTGACAAATTTTCCTTCAGTTCCTGCAAATGGACTGTTATTTACAGAAAAATTCATTTGCAAGGTTGGCTCATCTACGTGAATAAGAGGAAGAGCCTTGGGTTCATTTAAAGACGAGATTGTTTCTCCAATTTGAATTTCAGGAAATCCAGCAATAGCAACAATGTCTCCTGCAGATGCTTCATCAATTTCAATTCTGCCAAGATCTTCAAATCCGTAAAGTTTTGCAATTTTTCCACGCTCAATTGAACCGTCTGCTTTTATTAATGAAACTTGTTCTTGAGATTTAATTTTTCCATTTACAATTCTTCCGGTTACAATTCTTCCTACGTAATCATTATAATCAAGAGTTGTTGCTTGGAACTGTAATGTTTCATTTTCATTACCAACCGGTGGATTTATATATTCTATAATTGCATCTAAAAGTGGAGTGATGTCTTTTGATTCATCTTCGAGTTCTTTTTTGGCAAAACCCTGTAAGCTGCTTGCAAAAATATATGGAAAATCTAGCAGATATTCATTTTCGGTTAATTCTGTAAAAAGATCAAAAACCTTATCTAATGCATTATGGGGATCTGCTGCGGGTTTGTCAATTTTATTAATAACGACTAAAACTCTTATTCCAAGTTCTAAAGCTTTAGATAGTACAAATCTTGTCTGTGGCATCGGACCTTCTGCTGCATCTACAATTAACAATGCTCCATCTACCATACCTAAGACTCGCTCAACTTCTCCACCAAAATCTGCGTGACCTGGGGTATCTACTACATTTATTTTGTATCCTTTATAATTTATGGCAATGTTTTTTGATAATATTGTTATTCCTCGTTCTTTTTCAAGATCATTACTATCTAAAACTCGTTCCTGTACAACTTGATTTTCTCTAAAAGCACCGCTTTGTTTTAGCATACAATCAACTAATGTTGTTTTTCCGTGATCAACGTGTGCAATTATGGCTATATTTCTAATTTTTTCGTTATTCATTTTGTTTCCTGCTATATGTTTGGGTCTTATAACACCATAATATAACAAAAATTTTTACACGAAAATAAAAAATAAAAAAAAGAGCCTTTTTGAAAGGCTCCTGGAATGAAATCTTTTTACATTCCTCGTTGTGTGTGAAGTGTGTGAAAGTGTGGTGATAAATGTGTGTTTTAAATTTCTCTTAATTCTCTCTGGGTGGTCTTAACCGAGTTGTGTTTATCTTACATTTATATAAAAAAATGCTTATATAAAATATTGCCCTTTTGTATATAAAAAGAGCAATATTTGCTTAACATATGTTTACATATTTGGTTTAAAGTCAATCAGAGTTTTAATTTAAACTTATTTGTTTGTCATTGGTTTTTCTCTAAGTTTAAGATGTAGTTCTCTTAATTGTTCTTCAGAAGCATGTCCAGGGGCGTCAGTCATAAGACATTTTGCATTAGAATTTTTAGGAAACGCAATAACATCACGGATGCTATCAGTTCTTGCTAAAAGTGCAACTAATCTATCTAAACCAATTGCAAGACCGGCATGTGGTGGAGTTCCATATTTAAAGGCATTTACAAGATATTCAAATTTTTCATGAACATCTTGTTCACTAAGACCTAACGCTTTAAATACACGTTGTTGTAGTTCACTGTCATGAATTCTAACGCTTCCGCCACCTAATTCATTTCCGTTATAAATGATGTCATAAGCAACAGATCTGCAGTTACCCGGATCAGTTTCCATTTTATCTAAATCTTCAAGATTTGGCGATGTAAATGGATGGTGAACAGACATAAATCTTTGTTCTTCTTCTGAAAATTCAAACATTGGGAAGTCCACAACCCAAAGTAAATCGTGAATTGTTTTATCAATGAGATTGAGTTTTTCACCGAAGTGAAGACGAAGTCTGCCTAATACATCGAAAACAAGTTTTGGTTTGTCTGCAAGTAAGAAAACTATATCACCATTTTTAGCATTAGCGCGTGATTTAAATTGTTCAATTTGTTCTTCATTTAAAAATTTTAAGATTGGTGATTTAACGGTTCCATCTTCCATAAAAGTGACCCAAGCTAGACCTTTTGCCCCAAATGAAATTGCTAGACTTCTTATATCATCCATTTCTTTTCTTGAGTAGTTAGCTATTCCTTCTACTTTTAAAGCTCTAGCTGTTCCACCATTTTGTAAAACATCTTTTATTGCATCAAAAGTAGAATTCATAAGAATATCGGAAATATCAAATAATTCCATACCAAAACGAGTGTCTGGCTTATCTGAACCATATTTTTCCATTGCTTCTTTGTAAGTAATTCGTTTAAATGGTGGTTTTACTTCAACTTCTGCTTGCTTGAAAGCTTCTACTATAAGCCCTTCTACAAGGTTGATAATATCATCTTGTTCAACAAAAGACATTTCAAGGTCAACTTGTGTAAATTCAGGCTGTCTATCTGCTCGTAGGTCTTCGTCTCTAAAACATTTTGCAATTTGGTAATATTTTTCAATTCCACCTACCATTAGAAGTTGTTTGAAAATTTGAGGTGACTGTGGAAGTGCATAAAATTTTCCTTCATGAACTCTTGACGGAACTAAGTAATCTCTTGCACCTTCTGGGCTTGTGTTTATTAATATTGGTGTTTCAACTTCCATAAAATCTTGATTATTAAGATAATTTCTAATAGCGGAAACTATTTTATGTCTAAGTTGAAGTTTTTTTAGCATTGGTTCACGACGAAGATCCAAATAACGATATTTTAATCTTACATCTTCTGAAACATTTTCATCATCCAAAACAAACGGAAGTGTTTCTGATTTAGAAAGAACAGTAATTTTTTCCGGATACATTTCAACTTCACCTGTTGGATATTTTGCATTATATGTTTCTTCTGGGCGGACAGAAACTTTACCTTCAACAGTTATAACAAATTCATTTTTTAAAGTTTCAAATACTTTGTGAACTTCTGGATTTATTTGAGGATCTGCAACTATTTGAAAAAATCCTGAACGATCTCTAAGTTCAACAAAAATAATACCGCCAAGATCTCTTATAGTTGAAACCCAACCGGAAAGTTTTACTTCTTCATTGATATTTTTTCCTCTTAATTCGCCGCATTTATGGCTTTTCATTGATGTAATTTGCATAGTATTTCTCTCTATTTCTACCTTGTATAAATAATTTATAATAAAAAAACCCAATAATCAAAGAAATACATAAAAAATTCTAATATTTGTTAAAAATAATTTTTTTATCTTTTATGAAATAAGAAAAGCTATAAAAATATAAAAAATATAGGCAATTCTAAGGATACCAATATATAAAATCAGGTATAAAATAATAATATGAAAAAACTCTTTGTAAGTATATTAATAGCAATATTTTTACTACCAAGTACTCATTTAGCGTCATTTGCGCAAAATGCTGTTTTAAGCAATCAGATTCCATTTAATGGGGATGAAATAATTTACAAAGAAGCATCAAGAAAAATTAATAAAATTAATCCAACTATTGCCAACAATGCATCCGGAGCTTATTATCCGGGACAAAGGGGTGCAAATCAACTTATTATATATACTAGGGACTATGCAGATAGAACAGGAACCAATGAATTTGGCTCTGAAGCAATTGTAGTAAATGGAATTGTAACTCAACTTTATGGCGCGGATTCTATTATTCCTGCAAATGGGTTTGTAATTAGTGGACATGGTTCAGCTAAAAATTGGATAAATGAAAATATAACAATTGGAACAAAGGTTTATGTTGATACTCAAAATATGGTTCTTAAAATAAGAATTACTCCGGAAAGTTTTATTTTTGGTGCAGAAGAAAAAATAAAAGAAGTTATGTCAATAATGCATTATTATGAGCTTAACAATCCATGTTATGATAGAAGCGATACAGAAGATTATTTGAAAAAAGCGAAACAAAATTTAAAACGTGCAGAAAAAGATAGTAAAAATGTGCAAAAATATGCGGCAATGGCAAGTGCAATGGCAAATAAAGCTATTGAAACGGCTTTGCCTTATTATCCTAATGAGTTTAAAGGTGTTTGGATAAGACCTTCTGAAAAAGATGCAAATCAAATTATTGCAACTTTGGATAGGTTGGAAAAAATAGGTATAAATAATATTTTTTTAGAAACATACTTTCATGGGAAAACGATTTATCCTTCTGCTGTTTTAAAAAAGTATAAAGTAGCTTCCCAACGCTCTGAATTTATTGGATTTGATCCGCTTTATGTTTGGATAAAAGAGGCTCATAAAAGAAATATAAAGGTTCATGTTTGGTTTGAAACATTTTATGTAGGCAATGCTTATAAAACTACAGATGAGACCAACGTTTTGAATGTTTATCCACAATGGATAAATAAAACAAGAGCTACATATAATTCAAAAGACCCTGTTCCATCTGTTTCTGAACATAACGGATATTTTATTGACCCTGCTAATCCCGAGGTGCAGCAATATTTACATGAACTTTTGGTGGAAATTGTTTATAAATATCAGCCAGATGGAATAAATCTTGATTATATAAGGTACCCTCAAAGTATTCAAGCTAAGTTTAATGGTTATGAAGATTCTAACTGGGGGTATACTGAATATGCACGTAATGAATTTAAAAAATTATATAATATAGATCCTATAGATATTAAAAAAGATACTACAGAGTGGTTTCAGTGGTCTAAATATAGACAAGATAAAATTACCAATTTTGTAAGAGAAACAAAAAAACTAACTAAGTCTAATAAAATAATGTTAACAACAGTTGTTTTTCCTGATAGACAAAGAGCTTTGGATACTAAAATGCAGGATTGGAGAAGTTGGACTGTTTATAATTATGTAGATGGTCTTACTCCGCTTATTTTAACTTGTGATAAACAAACCGCAGCTTTGTTGATAAATGATATAAAGAAGAATTCTTCTCACTTAACAAATATTTATCCAGGTCTTTTTGTAATATTTATGGGTGGTTCAACAGATGATTTATTGCGCCAAGTGCATGAAACAAGAAAACTATCTTCCAATGGTTTTATATTGTTTGATTATGCACATTTGGAAGATAAATACGCTGATGTTCTTATGGCTGGAGTGTTTAATTTAAGTAATTATGAAGAACCTTCTGACTCTAAATCTTCTGTATCTAAAAATAGTTCAAAAAAACGGTTTAAAAAAACTAAATAGATTATATAATGCAGTTTAAGAAATAATGAAGGTAACATGAACGAGACATTTACAATTGAATTAGATGAAGAATTTTTAGAATGTTTATATTCTTTGGCAGGAGA
Organism: uncultured bacterium; assembly: GCA_949284985.1. Lineage (GTDB taxonomy): Bacteria > Cyanobacteriota > Vampirovibrionia > Gastranaerophilales > Gastranaerophilaceae > RGIG2134. The sequence continues at coordinate 88,845 of CASDWY010000024.1, forward strand.
GTTACCTCCAAGTAAAGAGGTGGTTACGCTTGAGGATATGAAAAGAGTCCTTGAAAAAGCAAATAATTTAAATTCTATGATTGTTAAAAGAGAAGATACTTTTGGTTCATTTGCAAATGATAGTGCTCTTAAAAGTGTTTTAATTGTAGATGATTTAGGTGTTATAACTTATCAATTAAGTGTTTTGTTTAGTAAACAAGGCTATTCGGTTACTTCTTCTCAAGAAATTTATGATGCTATAGGAAAATATAAAAAGAAACATTTTGATATAGTTGTTTTGGATTTATTTATTCCAACTGAGAGAGAAGGTTTTTTGCTGTTGGATGAAATTGTTAAAATTAACGAAGTAAATTCGAAAAAATCTGTAATCGGTATAATGACTGCCTCTAACAAACGAGAACATAAGCAAATTTGTAAAGAACGCGGTGCACAATTTTATGTTGAAAAAGTAGACGATTGGCAAAAAAATCTTATTGAAATGTGTAAACAGTTTACTTGATTTATATTTAAAATTTGTTTGTAATTAATCCCCAAATATCATTAAATACGATTAATACCATAAGAATAATTAATATATAAAATCCTGTGTTTCCAATAACTTCAATAGTTTTTTCGTTAATAGCACGTCCACGAATTTTTTCGATAAGTAAAAACATTAAATGTCCGCCATCTAATGCCGGAATAGGAAGAAGATTTACTATAGCTAAATTTAGACTTATGATTGCCGTTAATAAAAAGCCTTTAAATAAGCCTTGTTGTTCAATTACATCTCCGCCAACTTTTGTTATTGCTACGATACCATGTAAATCTTTTATTGGAATTTTTCCGGAAAAAATTTGTCCTAAACTCCATAACATTGTTTCTGTATTTGAGTATAGGTAATTATAAGAGTTTATAATCCCGGATTTTAGATTTTTAGTATCTTTAAAAAGTTCTTTATATTGGCGCTCAATGCCAATCATGCCATTTTTATCAGTATATATTTTTTTTAGTTTTATTGTTTTATCATTTCGACTAACAATTATATTTATCGGGGTTCTTGTATCAGATGTTGCAATTGCAACGTCTTTTAATGTGGTTTTACCATCAGCTATGAATGTTTTTTTGTTTAAAACTTTGTCTCTAAGGTTTTTTTGCTCTTGTGATAAAAATATAGTGTTGTCTTTGTTTTTTGATTCAATTCCGAACAATTCACTTCTTGACAGTTTCACTTCTTCTTCGTCATCAAAGGGAGGAAGATTTATTTTAGTACCAACAGGAATAATTTTTTCCAACGTTATATGAGGATTGAGGTTTTTAATTTTTTCATATTGACTGTTAACTCTTGTAACAGTTACTTTACCGTTAAATGGTTTGCTTGCTTGGGCAAAAAGATTAACTTGTATAGGGTGAACTATTTCAGAACCGTTGATAGATAAAATTTTATCACCGACTTTCAATCCTGAATCATATACTGATGCACCTTTTGGGGCAATTATTTTAGTTACAAAGACTTCATATTTATTTGATGGAAGTTTTCCCCAAACAAATGCCGTAAAAAGCACTAAAACTATTGCGCAAACAATGTTTGCACTGACTCCTGCAACAGCGACAAAAGCTCTTTGACCTACAGATTTATTTTTAAAAAGTTCCGGAGCATCATCTGGTAAGCCGCTGTCTTTTTCGTCATCTGGGAATGAAACATATCCTCCAAGAAGAAATGCATGAATATAAAAAGTTGTATCGCCAAATTGTTTTTCATATAATGTTGGTCCAAATGGCAAGCCAAAACCAAATTTTGAAACTTTAATTCCACACATTTTAGCAGCCATAAAGTGTCCAAGTTCGTGAACAAATATTAGTAAACTTATTAATAAAATCATTAAAATTATATTCATTTTTTCCTCTTTCTTTTTTTCATTTTATCATATAATTAAGTAATGTTTAATTTTTTAATAAAAATATTAGATTTTGTCTATAAGAAAAAGTGTTATTTTTGTGGTTCAAGTCATGAAAATGCGCTTATGTGTCAAAGATGTTATGATAAAATAGCACCTTTTGCTCCTGGTGTAATTCAAAAAATTTTAGGTGTAAACATTTATGTTTGTTGTTTTTATGAAAAAGAAATGCAGCGTTTAATTCGTGGAATAAAATATCATGGTAAAAAAGAATTAGCTAAATATCAAGCTAGATTTATGTATGAATATTTTAGGAAAATAAATACTTTAAATGTAAAATATTTAATTGTTCCGGTTCCGCTTCATAAAAAAAGATATAAACAAAGAAAATACAATCATATGGAAGAAGTTGCAAAGGAGCTCGCGATACTTACCGGGTGGGATGTTTGTACAGATTTAATTGTGCGGATAAAAGAAACAAAACCTCAATATAAATTGAAAACCAAACAACGGCAGGAAAACTTACATAATGCGTTTAAAGTCTTTGATAAAAATTATAATGGAGAAAATATTTTAATCATTGATGATATTTTAACAACAGGTAGTACTTTAAGTGAAATGATAAAAACATTTCATAATGTGGGGATAGTTAAATTAACAGGTTTAATTACATCTACTGTTCATGGTAATTCTGTTAATATTCAATAATTTTTGTAACCTAAAGCGGCAATTGCTTGATATATTCAAAATTTTACTCTAAAATTGCATTAGCGGGTTTAGGAGAAGTATATGACACAAAAAACTTTGATATTGATTGATGGTCACGCTTTAGCATTTAGGAGTTATTTTGCGTTAGAAAGAACCGCGATGAAAACAACTTATAATCAACCAACTTGGGCGGTTTATGGTTTTTTTAAAGCAATTTTTGATCTGCTTAAGAATACAAAGATTAAACCGAATGCAATTGCGGTTACATTTGACGTTGGTAGGGAAACATTTAGGCTTAAGGAGTATGACCAATATAAAGCTAATAGAGAAAGTATGCCAAATGAACTACATAGTCAGTTGCAAGTTATTATAGAAGGACTGAAAGCATTTAATATTCCTATATATACCAAAGAAGGATATGAAGCGGATGATGTTATTGGTACAATTGCTAGGAAAGCAAAGGAACTTGGTCATAAAACAATAATTTTGACAGGGGATCAAGATTCTTTTCAGCTTATTGATAAAGAGGGATATGTGAAAGTTTTAATTCCCTCTCAAGGTGTCTTAAAAGAATATGGGTGGAATGAAGTTTATGAAAAACTTGGGGTTTATCCGTTTCAAGTAGTTGATTACAAAGCATTGCGAGGTGATACATCTGATAATATTCCCGGAATTAGGGGAATAGGTGAAAAAACAGCAGTTAAACTCTTAGATCGTTTTGAAAATTTGGAACAAATTATTGCACATTCAGATGAAATCAAGGAAAATGCAATTAGAAAAAAGGTTCAAGAGGGGGTTGAAATTGCCAGATTAAGTCAGTTTTTGGCAAAAATTAAAACAGACGTTGATATTAATTTTGATTTTGAAAAAACTAAGTTGGAAATGCCGGATATTGATCAGGTAGGTGCTTTTTTCCAAAAAATACAGTTTTTTACTTTTTTGAAGAATATAAAAGAAATTCTTAAACCTTTTTCTTTAGCAGAAAATAATAGTTCTATTTTATCACTTCCGACAGATGAAGATTTAACAGCATTACAATCTGGGCAAATGCAACTGGGTTTATTTTCGGTACAGGAAAAAGAGCAATGTAAGACAAATTTTGATTTTACTAAAAAAATAATTTTTAATTCACAAGACCTTGATGAATTAATTGGAGAAATAAAATCGCAATCATTTTTTGCAATAGACACAGAAACAAATAATATAAATGCGTTAGATGCAGATTTGGTTGGGATATCTGTAGCATTTAATTCTCAAATAGTTGCTAAAAATAATCGGGTTCATATTGATTGCAATGCTGAGAACAAAACAAAAACTTTTTATATTCCTTTGGGACATCAAGTTGGCGATCAACTTGATATTGAGTATGTGTTAAAAAAATTGGCACCGATTTTAGAAAGTAAGAGTATTTATAAAACAACGCAAAACGGTAAATATGACATAAATGTTTTTAGTCGTTATGGTGTAAATTTAGATAATGTAATTTTTGATACAATGATTGCGAGTTATGTAAAAGATTCTTCTCGAAAGCATGGATTAAAAAATCAAGCCGGGGAACATTTACATTATTTAATGAAAGATATAGAAGTTTTAATTGGTCGAGGAAAATCTGCTTATACTATGGAAAGCGTTTTGATAGAAGATGCAGCAGATTATGCTTGTGATGATGCTTTTGCAACACTTGAACTTACTCGTTATTGGGTTGAAAATTTAAGTGAAAAAGAATTAGAGTTATTTTACAATATAGAAATGCCGCTTGTATATGTTTTAGCAGATATGGAGCGAATAGGTGTTTCTATAGATAAAGAGTATTTAAAAGAATTATCTGAAGAATTGGATAAAAAAGTGATGATTCTTGATAAAAAAATACGTTCAATTGCAGGTGTTTCTTTTAATATAAATTCACCTAAACAAGTAGGAGAAGTTCTTTTTGATATAATGGGTTTGAAAACAAAAACTAAACATAAGACAAGAACAGGTTATTCTACAAGTGCTAAAGTGCTTGAAGAGTTAGCCGAAGAACATAAGATTGTACGTTTAATTTTAGAAAATAGGCATTATCAAAAATTAAAATCAACATATATTGATGCACTGCCGTTATTAACAAGTTCTGTAGATGATAGAGTTCATACAAGTTTTAATCAAGCGGCTACTGCTACTGGCAGATTGTCTTCATCAAACCCTAATTTGCAAAACATTCCTATTCGTACAGAAGTTGGAAATCGTATAAGAAAAGCATTTGTGCCAAAAGATAAAATAAATTATGTTATTCTTTCAGCGGATTACTCTCAAATTGAATTAAGGCTATTAGCACATTGTTCCAGGGATGATGTTTTAATAGAGGCTTTTTGTCAAGATGAAGATGTTCATACCATTACTGCTTCCAAAGTTTTTGAAGTGCCGTTAGAAGGTGTAGAAAAGGAAATGCGTTATAAGGCTAAAGCTGTTAATTTTGGTATTATATATGGTCAAACGAAATATGGCTTGTCTAAAACTTTGAATATTACCCCAGTTGCTGCACAACTTTTTATAGATAAATATTTTGCTACATATCCAGGGGTTAAGCAATTTATGGATGAATCCGTAAGATCGGCTTATGAGCATGGATATGTGGAAACTTTATATGGGCGTAAAAGATATTTAGAAAATGAGTTGACTTCATCTAATCATCAAATAAAGGAATTTGGGGAACGTGCAGCTATTAATGCGCCTTTACAAGGTACGGCGGCTGATCTTGTTAAAATGGCAATGATTGAAGTTTACAAACAATTAAAATTAAGAAATCTTAAATCAAAAATGATAATACAAGTTCATGATGAATTAGTTTTAGAGGTTGAAAAGACTGAACTGGATGAGGTTAAAGAGATTGTAAGATCAGCTATGGAATTAAATCAACCACTTCTTGTTCCATTAAAAATTGATATGCAAGTAGGTTCAAGTTGGATGGAGGTTGATGATGAAAAATAAAATTTTTTTGATTTTATTTTTGGCTTTTTGTTTTAGTCCTTGTATGGCAGATGTGCCTGTTATTCCAAGCAATACTGTTCCAAGAGTTACTTCTGAGCCTAAACCTGCTACAATTAATACAAATTTTGAAAACTGCGTTAGAGCATACAATACAAGTGTAGATAATTTATTTTATCTTACATTAGCAGCTATTAATCATAATAATTATAAATTGGATGAAATTCAATCACGTACAGGTTATATTTCTTTTGAAGCAGGGAATAAAGCGCTTTTAGCGTCTATAACATCAGTTAATAATAAAATATCTATGATAAGAATAACTCCTGCAGATAACAGTTATGCTTTTTCACCTGTTATTTTAGAGAAAATTTTTAATTATTTAACTAATAATGTTAAATAATTATTATACAAAAAAGCTAAACCCTATAATTATGCCTATACCAACTATAAAGCAGTAATAAGAAAAAATATTCATTGAAAATTTTGATAAGAATTTAATAAAATATTTTATACAAAAATAACCAACAACAGCAGAAACCAGGAATCCTGCGATTATTGAAGTCCAGTCAAAGTTAATAAATTGGTGGTAATCAATTTCTACTAAGGGGTACAACAAAGAGGCTGCAGCTATAATAGGTATGCTAAGCAAAAAAGAATATTTTGCGCAGCTTACACGATCAAGCCCGGTTGCAAGCCCGGTTGCTATAGTCATGCCTGAGCGTGATAAACCTGGAAAAATTGCTAATCCTTGTGCTAATCCTATTAAAATTGAACGTTTTATAGTTATGTTATTTTCTTTTTGTGCAAATTTTTTTGAAATCTTCTCGCTTGAGAACAAAACGATTGATGTTAGTATTAAAAATACACCTACCCAAACAGGTGCTGTTAATATTCTTTCGACAATATCTTTCAATGGGAAAACAACAATCAAAGTGAAAATTGTACTTAGTATTATAAAAAGAGGCAGTTTTGCTTCATTAGATGTAAAGTCTTTATTTTTAGACGCTTTAATAAAGGCTTTTAAGATTTGCATAATATCGTCCCAAAAATATACAAAGATAGCAACAAGGGTACCGACATGTAAAATTATATCAAAAAATGCTTCTTGTGGCCCATTATGTATAAGTTCTGCACCTGTAAAAACTTTATATAAACTGGAAGTTAATACAAGATGACCGGAAGAACTGACCGGTAAAAATTCTGTTAGACCTTGAATAAAACCCATTAAAATTGCTTGAAAAATTGGCATAATTACTCCTCAAAATAACTTGCGCAAGAGTTTTGTGTTTCCCAGACAGAAACTTTTGATACTGTTGGAAAAACTTTTCTTACTTCATTGTAAATAAATTTTGCGATTATCTCACTGCTTGGACTAATATTTTTAAACTGTTCAAGTTCATTAATGTCTGTATGGTCAAGTAGGTCGATGATTGCGTTTACTTCTTTTTTAAGGATTTTAAAATCAACTAATATGTTTGATTTATCAAGATTTTCACCTTTAATATATACTTCTACTTTCCAGTTATGTCCATGTTGATTTTCACAATTTCCTTTGTAGTTTAAAAGATGATGTGCAGCGGAAAAGCTTGTTTCGATTTTAACTTCAAACATAATTAATCCTCATTTTTTTATAATAATACAACAAAAATTTATCTTGTGATATTTTGTGCAATAACTTCTGGAACACGAAAATCTAATGGATCTGGAATAATTTTTTTAGTATTGAGTTCTTTTTCAGAAACTAAAGAGGCGATGGAAAATGCACATTCAAGTTTCATTTCGTCTGTTATTTGAGATAAGTTTCCGTCTAAGACTCCTCGAAACAGTCCCGGAAAAGCAAGAGAATTGTTAACTTGATTTTCAAAATCACTTCTTCCTGTTGCGATAATAAATGCTCCTGCAGCTTTAGCATCATTTGGATTTATTTCTGGTGTTGGGTTTGCCAGCGCGAATATAATTGGATTTTGTGCCATTGTTTTTATCATTTCTGGGGTTAAAAGGTTTGGAGCAGATAGACCAATAAATACATCAGCATCTTTGATGGTATCTTTAAGTGAACCTAAGATACAGTTTTTGTTTGTCAATTTAGATATTTTTTCTAATTGTTCATCATTTTCTTTGCGTCCGCTATAAACTGCTCCATTAATATCGTTAAGAATTATATTTTTAAATCCTGCTTTTAAAAATAATTTACATACTGCTTGGGCAGCTGCGCCTGCGCCTGAAAAAACTACTTTTACATTTTCAATTTTTTTCTTAGCTAAATGTAGTGCATTTAAAAGTGCAGCTAGGACAACAATTGCTGTACCATGTTGGTCATCATGAAAAATAACAATTTTTGCTTTTTGCTTTAAAGTTTCTTCTATTTCAAAGCATCTTGGTGCTGAAATGTCTTCTAGATTTACTCCGGAAAAAGAATCTTCTAGCAAAAGAACCAATTTAATTATTTCTTGCGAGTCTTGTGTTTTTATGCATAATGCCATTGCATCAACATTGCCAAGCGTTTTAAAAAGTACGGCTTTCCCTTCCATAACAGGCAGTCCTGCTTCCGCGCCTATATTGCCAAAACCTAATACTGCACTTCCGTCGGAAATAATCGCAACAGGTTTTTTTGTTGGTTCTTCACTCAATTCTGTTTCTAATACGCCGCCAAAAAATTCTCTAAGTTGAAGCGATTTTTCTTTGATATTACCTTCAAATTTTTCTAGGTTTGGTAAAAAAGCTGTTCTTGATATACAGCCAAAAAATTTTCTTAAATCTTCCGCATGATCTAAAAGTATGGGAATATTAACATTAAAGTTTAGATTTGTTTTTTCCATTTCAATACAGCTTAAATCAATTGCGTTAAAGTTTGGTTCAATATTATTTACAACAAATTCTAAATTTTGTTTTGTCATATCGTTTATACAAAGCGGGTATGCATCAATAAGTAAAATATTTTTAAGAAAAATTGCTCGCTGTAGTGCTTTTTCATAATTTTCTGCAATAACAGCAACCGAATTAATCCGATTAGTGTAAATAAAACTTGCTTTTGGATTTTTTTTAATTTCCAAGCAACTTGAGCCCACGCCTGGAGTATAAACAAGTGATAAAGAGTCTCTGTCTTGAACTTGAACTTTTGGGATAATATGTATGCCTTTATATTGCATTATTTAAAGACTCCCAACAAAAATATACTAACCATGCTAAAATATATAGCCAGTCCTATTACATCAATGGTTGTTGCAATAACAGGGCCGGATGCAACTGCTGGGTCAATTTTCATTGCTTTAAGCAAGAAAGGTGCTACAGTTCCGATTATAGTTGCCAGTGTCATATTGACAACCATAGATAAACCAACAACAAGTCCAAGTTCAATATGGTGTTGCCAACCCCAAGTGGAAAGTGTCACCAAAACTCCAAAAACAAGCCCTATCATTAAACCTACCAACATTTCACGTCCAATGTGGTGTAATGCAGAGTTCATAGTAACTTGTCCTGTAGAAAGTCCTCTAACCATAAGGGTTATGCTTTGAGTGCCTATGTTGCCGCCCAAACCTGCTAAAAGTGGCATAAATATTGCAATTACAGGGAGTGCGTGTAGTGCAAATTCAAATCTATCAGCCACATTAACTGCTATAAATTCACCAATTAATGTTATAAATAACCAAGGTGCTCGTGCTCTAATTGCTCTAAATATATTTCCTGAAAGAATTTCATCTTCATCAACTACGGCTGTTGTAATACCTGATGATTGTAAAATTTCTTCTGTAGTTTCTTCTTCAACAATGTCTGAAACATCATCCCAAGTGACAATTCCTTTTAATCTGTTATACAAATCAACTACAGGTAGTGCATTGTATTGATATTTCATAAAAATGTCAGCAACGTGATCTTGTTGATCATCAACGTGTAGTTTTACAATGTCACTCATCATTATTTCTTCAATTTTTACTTTTGCATGAGAAGTTAGAAGGTCACGAAGAGAAACAACACCCAAAAGATGGCCATGTTTATCTACAACATAGATGTAATAAAGTTCCATGTTATCTTCTTCGGCTTCTTTTCGAATGTAATTTAAAACATCTTCAACAGTCATTTCTTTACGGACGGTTAAAACAATGGAGTTCATTAAACCGCCGGCTGTATCCTCTTTATAAGTTAAAAGTTCTCTAATTTCATCAGAAAATTTATGAGGTAGTTTGTTTAAATAGCTTTCCGACTCATCTTCTTCCATATCTCCTAAGATATCAGCAGCTGAATCGTGTGGCATTAACATTATTATTCTTGAAGCTTTTTCTTCATCTATTTCCCCGAGAAGCTCTACTTGGTATTGTGGAGTAAGATATTCTAATAATTCTGCCGCTTTATCTTCATCTACATTTATAAAAGCAGTTAATCTTTCTTCGGCGTTAAGCTCTGGAAAAATCTCAGCTAAGTCGGCAGAGTGAAAATTGTTCAGTTCTTCTTGCAGTTGTGAAAAGTTCTCATCTGCAATTATTTCACGAATTCTTTCTATTGTAGTTTCGATATTTAACATAAAAAGCTCTAACTCATTCTTTCAAGTCGATTATAACTTAAACTTTTTTATGGTGCAATTAATAAGTTATTTTTATATAGCCGATATTGATAATATGAGAAAAAATTAGTTTATAATAATTTATTAGTTTCCTTTTTAGTTATTATCATTAACCTATGGACATTTATTTTGTGAGGTTGTAAAATAAACTAAAGTATATTATGTAGAGGAATAAATTAAATGAATAAAAGTCAAACAGCTGGCATATGGATAGTAATTGTTTTACTTGTTTTAGCTCTTGCAGCAATGTTATATACAGGGCCTGTAACTAGTACAAGTACAGTTTCTTATACAAAATTTATAGAACTTGTTAAAAATAAGGAAATAAAATCTGTAGAAATAGAGGGACAAACAGTTATAGCCGAACCGATTAAACAACCAGAGGTAAATGAAAAAAATCCGCAAGTTATTCCTCCTAAACTTCAGATTAAAACTCAAATACCTTTAAATGATTCGTCTTTATATCCTGTTTTGCAGGAAAATAATATAGATGTTACAGTAAAAAAACCAAGTGAGAATGGTAATATTTTATTAAATATTTTATTTCCAATAATTGCGTTTGTAATTTTTATAGCAGTAATAAGCAAGTTATTTCAAGCAGGTGGTTCTCAGGCAATGTCGTTTGGCAAAAGCAAAGCGAAATTAATGCTGGATAATAAGGTAAAAATTACATTTAAAGATGTTGCAGGTATTGATGAAGAAAAGCAAGAGCTTTCTGAAATTGTAGATTTTTTAAAAAATGGAGAAAAATACTTAAAACTTGGTGCCAAAATTCCTAAAGGCGTTCTGCTTGTAGGGCCTCCAGGTACAGGTAAAACACTGATGGCAAAAGCAGTTGCCGGAGAAGCAGGTGTGCCGTTTTTCTCAATTTCAGGATCTGATTTTGTTGAGATGTTTGTCGGGGTTGGTGCAAGTCGAGTTAGAGATTTGTTTGAGCAGGCTAAAAAACATCAACCTTGTATAATTTTTATTGATGAAATTGACGCAGTTGGACGTCAAAGAGGTGCCGGCTGGGGCGGTGGTCATGATGAAAGAGAACAAACTCTTAATCAACTTTTGGTTGAGATGGATGGGTTTGATGAAAATACTAATATTATAATTATTGCGGCAACAAACCGTCCGGATATTTTGGATAATGCACTTCTTCGCCCTGGTAGGTTTGATAGGCAAATTTTTATTAATAAACCTGATATTCTTGGACGTGAACAAATATTGAACGTGCATGCAAAAAATAAACCGCTTGCGCAAACGGTTGACTTAAAGGTTATTGCAAAACGTACGCCAGGCTTTACAGGTGCAGATTTGCAAAATTTATTGAATGAAGCAGCTTTGCTTGCGGCGCGTCATAACAAGGATAATATTGAAATGTTGGATCTTGAGGAGGCAATTGATAAAGTTATTGCAGGTCCTGAAAAGAAAAGTAAAATTATTACAGATGAAGAAAAGGAAAATACTGCTTATCATGAAGTAGGACATGCCTTATTGGCTAAAATTTTAAAATATGCTGATCCGCTTCATAAAGTTTCAATTATTCCTAGAGGTATGGCTTTAGGGGTTACTATGACGCTTCCTGAAAAAGATCATTTAACTTACACTAAAACACAACTTTTGGACAAAATTACAATGATTTTGGGTGGAAGGGTTGCTGAAGAAATTATTTATGGTCCTGATTTTATTACCACAGGTGCGCAAAATGACCTTGAAAAAGTTTCTGATATTGCTCGTAAAATGGTTATAACTTGGGGCATGTCAGATAAAATGGGAAATTTGGCATATGGTAAATCTCAAGAACACGTATTTATGGGTCGTGATTTCGGACATCAAAGAGATTATTCAGAAGAGGTTGCCGCTGAAATTGATAAAGAGGTTAAGCGTATAGTTGATGAAAGATATAACCTTGCACGTCATTTATTGAAAGAAAATCGTGATATGCTTGAAGTTATTTCGCATGAGCTTTTGGAACATGAAACGCTCGATGAAAAAGAATTTGAAGAAATTATGGAGCGTATTCGTCAAAATAGAGGGTAAAAATAAATTTATTAATTTGTTTAAATTAGAACTTTACAATTAATTTTAAGCATGTAGAATAATATTACTCACTTCCTCTGAGCAATAGATGTTAGTTTGAAAGTCATTAATTCAAGCTTGCATAATAGAAAAGGAAAAAATTATGGCAAATATTAAATCATCTAAAAAAAGAATTTTAGTTGCAGAAAGAAACAGACTCAGAAATGTTGCAGCAAAGTCTGCAATCAAAACAGCTATTAAAAAAGCACTTGTGTCTGCTCAAGCAAAAGATACAGAAAACACAGCGATTAATGTAAATGTAGTTTATAAACTTTGCGATAAAGCTGTTGGCAAAGGCATTTTGCATAAAAATACTGCAGCTAGAAAGAAATCAAGATTAACAATTGCAGTTAATAAATTGTTATCTAAGTAATTTGATTAGAAAAATTAAAAAAGAGAGAAGCATTGCTTCTCTCTTTTTGTATAATGAAAAAATTAACCAATAACAGGTGCAACAAAAGTTCTTGCAGCCATATCTTTATCCATTACAAATAAAGCGTTGCCATCAGAGTTAATTAACTTAAGCTTGTTAATAATATCAGCTGCAGTAGATTCTTCTTCAACTTGTTCATCAATGTACCATTGTAAAAATGAAGCCGCTGCTCTGTCTTTTACCTCGTCAGCAACATCAGCAAGTTCATTTAGTGATTTTGTAACAAATTGTTCGTGTTCAAGTGTTGCTTCAAAAACATGCAAAATATTTTTCCAAGTTGTTTGTGGTTTTTCAATTGCTTCTAGTTCAACAGAACCGCCTCTTTCTATTAAATAATCATAAAGTCCCATTGCATGGGCAGTTTCTTCTTGAACTTGAATTTTCATCCAGTTTGCAAAACCCATTAATCCCAAATCAGCGAGGTAAGACGCCATTGAGAGATAAAGGTATGAAGAATAAAATTCTTTGTTAATTTGTTCATTAATTGCTTTTTCCAATTTTTCGTTAATCATAAGTTTTACTCCATAATCCATGTATATTACATAATTCTCTTGTGATCATTTTATCACCATCACTTCCAAATTTCAAACTAGGTTCATCGCCTGGTTTTAGATATTTTCTTTTCAACCAAGCTTTATCTAGGGAAATTGCTTCTATAAACATAACGTAGTGACTAACATCCATAGGATGAGGAAGGCTTCCTACACGAATAATTTTTTCTGAATCATTAACAGTTAAAACAGGTACGTGTTTTTCTGCTGTGTTGTCGTCGTTTGTGTGTTCAACTAAATTAACCATAGGTTGTGAACAGCAAACTAAAGTTCCGTATCCCGGATATACTACTTCTACAATGTTTCCACAAATTTCGCATTTGTAAAGTTCCATTAGGATAGTCATATAAAACTCCTTTTTTAAAATTAACCAGCAACATTATAAAAATATTTAATGAAAAAAACATTACTCTTTGAGTTGTAAAAAGCCTAGAATAAAAGTTATTCCATGCTTTTGTGATGAAAAAAACATTGACAAAAAAAAATGAGCAACTATGATATAATAAGACTCGTTGTAGTCTGCCCTAATTAAATAGGAAAAACAAACACACAAAGTAGTATATTAGTAAAAGGAGATTAATCTCATGGCACGTGAAAAGTTTGAACGTAACAAACCGCACGTTAACATTGGTACAGTAGGCCACGTTGACCACGGTAAAACAACATTGACAGCTGCAATTACAGCATGTATGGCTGCTGCAGGTCAAGCACAAGCAAAAAAATTCGATGAAATCGATGCTGCTCCAGAAGAAAAAGCAAGAGGTATCACGATTTCTACAGCTCACGTAGAGTATGAAACAGAAGCAAGACACTATGCTCACGTTGATTGCCCGGGTCACGCTGACTATGTTAAAAACATGATTACAGGTGCTGCACAAATGGATGGTGCAATTCTTGTTGTATCAGCTACAGATGGTGCTATGCCTCAAACTCGTGAACACATCCTCTTGGCTCGTCAAGTTGGTGTTCCTAAGTTGGTTGTATTCCTTAATAAGTGCGATATGATCGACAAAGGAGATGAAGAATATATCGATTTGGTTGAAATGGAAGTTAGAGAACTTCTTAATTCATATGAATTTGATGGAGACAACATTCCTTTCATTAGAGGTTCAGCGTTGAAAGCTCTTGAAGCTCAAGCTTCAGGCAACGTTTTAAGAGGTCAAGATCCTTGGGTTGATAAAATTTGGGAATTGATGGATGCTATCGACTCTTATATTCCAACTCCGGAACGTGATCTTGATAAACCTTTCTTGATGCCGGTTGAAGACGTATTCTCTATCACAGGTCGTGGTACAGTTGCAACTGGTAGGGTTGAACGTGGTGTTGTTAAAGTTGGTGATGAAGTTGAAATCGTTGGTTTCGGCGAAACTAAGAAAACAACTGTTACAGGTGTTGAAATGTTCAGAAAGCTTCTTGATCAAGGTCAAGCAGGTGATAACATCGGTGCATTACTTCGTGGTATTGATAAAACTGAAATTCAACGTGGTCAAGTTTTGGCTAAACCTGGTACAATTAACCCACATACTAAATTTACAGCTAACGTTTATGTTTTGACTAAAGAAGAAGGTGGTCGTCACACTCCATTCTTCCCTGGATACAGACCTCAATTTTATATCAGAACAACTGACGTTACTGGTTCAATCAAATTTGATGGCGAAATGGTTATGCCTGGCGATAACGTTGTAATGGAAGTTGAACTTATCGCTCCGGTAGCAATCGAAGAAGGTATGAGATTTGCTATTCGTGAAGGTGGTAGAACCGTAGGTGCTGGTGTTGTTGATAAAATTCAAGGATAATTGATTTAATTAACAATAAAAATATAAAAGACCGATTTAAACTAAACAAATCGGTCTTTTATTATATTTAATTTTTTGTGGTTAGTAATCAATTTTTCTTTTTTCAAACATACGTGCGGTACAATTTGGGTTAATATACTTTTCTCCGCAGGGTTGATTTACATATGAAATTTGACTTAATTTTGATCCAAACGGATATGGTATTCCGGCTTTTGCACCATTGCGCTCTATTGGGAGTATAACAAATGTTACAACATCCAAGCCTAAGACGTTTGGTCCCTTTGTAGGCCCATTTGTGTCGATAGAAATTTCGGTATTTACATACATGGGATTAGACATTACATCGCCAATCACGTGGCTCCCATCAAAATACCATAGCATTCCGTCTTTAGTTATGTAAGCTGTGGAAACTATAAAATTTGTTTTTTTTTGTTTTTTTCCATTAGAAATTGTGTAATATGGGTATTTTTCTCTAATTTCGCTAGCGGAAATTGTTTTTACAATACCAAAATCGTTAATAATTTTACCATCAAGGTAAGCTATGTTAAAACCTACTGTGTTATAATAGTTATCCACAAAACCGGCACATTCAAAGTCACCACTGGGGCATCCGGTTTTAGAAAATCTTTGGGCTATGTAGTTTGTTAGGGTATTATATGCTTTTTGGGCTCCAACGTAAAATACGTGCTTTTGGTATTTGGAAATTAAATTTGGTATAGTCAAGGCAGCGATTACACCAATAATAGTTAAGGTAATTAGTACTTCTGCCAAAGTAAAACCATGAGTTTTATAATTTTTAGATTTGCGTATAAGGTTTTTCATAATAAACTCGATGTTATTTTGTTATTTTATAAAATTATAATTGAAAAGTCAATTGTGACGTTTAATTTTTTAATTTTCTTTTAAGTTGGTAATTAATAATATTATTTAATAAATCTTGTGGCAATTTGGCAATAAGTCCTGTTATTATTGCGTCAAACCCAATGTAATACGAGCTTTTTGGTGTTTTCTTTTGTAGAACTTTTAACACACATTTTGAAACTTTTTGTGGGTTTTGTGCGTAGTAAGTGTTTTTATTTGCGTTTTGAGCAAGAAATTCTAAATCCTTTTTGTATTTTTTTTGAAAATGCAAAGGCATTTTTTCAAAACTTTTTTTATTGTTAATAATTGATTTATTCCAAATGGGTGTTTTAATTGAGCCAGGTTTTATTGATACAATATGAATATCTTTGTTTTTCATTTCAATTGAAAGCGAATTAAAAAGTATATCCATTGCTCGTTTTGAGGCGCAATATGGAGCAATATAAGGAAATATTCCTGAAGATGCCATAGAGCTTATATTAATAATTTTACCTTTTTTCAAAAGAGGTAAAAATATTTGAGTAACTTCAATAGGTGCGATTGTATTAATTTGGAATTGGTATTTTAAATCTTCTAAGTTTATGCATTCTACTGGTTGGGCGATGACAGCTCCTGCGTTATTAATTATTGCGTATAGTTCTGTTTCGTTGTTTTCGTATTCTTTTATAGTTTTAAAAGCTTGCAGAAGAGAATTTTTATCTAAAACATTAAGGAAAATAGGTGTTATATTTGAGTGTTCTGAGTTTAATGAATCAAAATCCTGTTGTTTTCTTACCCCAGCGAAAACCCTGTATCCTGCATTTGCAAGTTCTATTGCTATAGTTCTTCCAATACCGCCCGAAGCCCCTGTTAATAAAATATATTTTTTCATAATTACCTTAATATAGCAATTTTTTGTTGCTTAATAGGATAGAAATTTTTAATAATAGGTTGTTTTATACTTGTTTTTATTGTTTTTAATGCAAGTGTTTTTAATGAGTTACGAGTTTCTATATCTTTAACAATCCATTCCAGTGAACCATTTGGATATTTAGAAAAATGATATGTAGAGCAAATTGTTCCGGTTTTTATTGCATCTATCATGTTTAGCATACTTATGTCTACACTCATTTTTTTACAGTCGTTATTATAAATATAATTAATTAAACTATTTATAATTTCTTTAATATCATTTTTTTGTGGGTAAACAATTAAAAAATTATTTTGTATATTGAGGTAGTTCATTATGTCCTTCTTGTTGATAGGGATACTCTTTCCACTCATATATATCGATTTGTTTTAAGAAAAGTTGAAATTTTAATGCGAAACTACACCAAATAATGTAGATTGTCGTATAATAATATTATTAATAGAAATTCGGGGAGAAATATATGTCAATGGTTTTAGATAAAACAAAAACACTCGAGCAAATAGCGCAAGAAGTTTTAGATATTGAAGCAAATGCAATTTTAAAACTAAAAGAAAGAGTTGGGAATGATTTTGCAAAGGCTATTGATATTATTTATAATTGCAAAGGGCGAATTATTATAACCGGGATGGGGAAATCCGGTCATATTGGGCGTAAAATAGCAGCTACACTCACTTCAACAGGGACACCTTCATATTTTTTGCATCCGGCAGAAAGTACTCATGGAGATAGTGGTATTATTACTCGTCAAGATGTAGTTATTGCAATTTCTAATAGTGGCGAAACAGCAGAACTGTTAAATCTTTTACCGTTGATTAAGCGTTTTGGAGTACCATTGATTGCAATGACAGGTAAATTAAATTCTACTCTTTCACAAAAGGCTGATGTAACTTTAGATATAAGTATTGAGCGTGAAGCTTGTCCGTTGGGTAAGGCTCCTACAACAAGCACTACAGCTACTTTAGCAATGGGAGATGCACTTGCGATTTGTCTTTTACAAAAACGAGGATTTACTGAGGAAGATTTCCTTCTATTTCATCCTTCAGGAGCTTTGGGTAAAGGTATTCTTTATAAAGCAACTGACTTGATGATAAAAGATGAAAAATTACCTGTTGTTGATGATGCCATTTTATTTAGAGATGCTATAAAAATTATTTCTGATAAAAAATTAGGATGTGTTATTGTAGTTAATAAGAATGGTGTGCTTGTAGGAATTCTAACAGATGGTGATATCAGAAGAACTTTGATGAAGTTTGTAAATATTGAAAACCTTACGGTTAAAGATGTGATGACTGTTAATCCTAAAACAGTTCAACCGGATGAGCTTGCGGCAAAGGCTTTGGCTGTGATGGAAAAATATTCGATTACTTCATTAGTCGTAGTAGATGAGCATAGTCGTCCTATAGGACTTTTACATGTCCATGAACTCTTGAAAGCAGGTGTTGCATAAATATGGATTTAAAAACTCGTGCACAAAAAATTAAATTAGTTGCTTTTGATGTTGATGGAGTGATGACTGACGGAAGTTTAACTTTTGATGAAAATGGTGTGGAATATAAAACTTTTAATGCCAAAGATGGTCAAGGAATAGTAATGTTGAACAATGCAGGATTTATTACTGCAATTATTACTGCTCGAGCAAATGGCACTGTTCGTCATCGGTTTAAAAATTTAGGTATGACGAAACTTTTTGAGGGACAAAAAAATAAATTGGTTGCATTAGATGAGCTTTGTTGTGAATTTAATGTAACTTATGATGAGATAGCTTACATGGGTGATGATTTGCCTGATATTTGTGTGATTGAAAAAGTTGGTTTTGCGCTCTGTCCGTTTGATGCTGTCGATGAAGTAAAATCCAGAGTTCATATGGTTTGTACAAAAAATGGCGGATGTGGTGCAGTGAGAGAAATGTGCGATTATATTTTAAATGCCCAAAATAAAAATCCATTTAATGAAAATAGAGTTCAAGTTGGGGTTTAGTTTTTAGAATTAAAATAAAAATAATTAAAAATTTTAATAATTATTATACTAATCTTCTGGGCTTTGTTCATAATCTTCTTCGAGGAATTGATTTTTCGAAGCTTTTTTGTCTTTTTCTTTTTCTAGTTTTTTAGGTTTTTTGGCATTTTTCATAATGTTTGCAACATTCATCATTGCTAAAGAATTTAATGTTGCTCTAAGTTGGGCTGAACGGTCAACGTATCTTTCATCAGGCATCATTTGTTCATCTTCGCGATATTGAGCGTAATATTCATTTCCCTGACCCATTTTTTCATCGGAAGTTTTTGCTGCTGTACCGGAAATGTCTCCGCTTTTAAAATTGAATGCGGAGGTTGGACCAGCTACAGAATTTAGTGAATGACTATCGACCATTTGTTCTTTTTTTATATCTCCCTTATGAAATCAAAACATTAGTTTTGTTGGTTATCGTGTTTCTCTCTAAGATTTTAACAGGTATGATGTTTTGTTTCATCGACCCTATAGATTAAATCTCAAAAAATATTTTCTTTGTTAGTGTAAAATGAAAATTTAACAAAGCGTTACATTTATTGAAAATTATAGGAATCCTCTTCTTTAAGTTTTCTTGTCATTAATTTTTCAACAATTTGTGCCGGTGTGATATCGGTATAAACAGCTTCATATATAGCATTTGATACCGGAGCATCAATATTTAGTTTTTTAGCGAGTGCACAGACAGCTTTAGAGGTTTTTACTCCTTCTGCCACAGAGCCGAGTTCGTTTAAAATATCGTTAATTTTTTTACCTTTACCGAGCATAGAGCCGACTGTGAAATTTCTTGACATTGGGCTTGAGCAAGTAGCTATTAAATCTCCCATACCGGAGAGTCCATAAAGAGTTGATGGATTGGCTCCTAGTGCAAGGCTTATACGAACTATTTCTGCCATGCCACGAGTTAAAAGAGCACCTCTAAGATTATCACCAAGTCCCATTGCATCGGCAAACCCACTTGCTATTGCAATAACATTTTTCAAACTTCCGCCAAGTTCTACTCCTATTACATCGGGGTTAGTATAAAGGCGAAATTTGTTTGGAACAGAGCATATATTTTGGACTTTTTTAGCTATTTCTATGTCTTTTGAAGCAACACTTGCTAATGTAGGCATTCCTGCAAGCACTTCTTTAGCCAGTGTAGGTCCTGAAAGCACTGCTATATTTGCCTTGGGCAGCTCTTGTTCTATAACTTCAGACATTCTTAATAATGAATCAAGTTCTAATCCTTTTGAAAGATTTACAAGGATTTGGTTTTCATTAAGTCCAATTTGGGCAATTTGTTTGCAAACACTTCTTATTCCTGAGGTTGCAACTACCAAGAGGATTATGTCTGCATTTTTTAGAGCAATTTTAAGATCAGATGTGATTTGGACTTTTTCTTTAAGTTGTACACAAAGTGGTTTAGAGCATTTTTTTTGAGTTTTAAGTTCTTCTGAAAGATCTTGCTCTCTTCCCCAAACACAAACTTCGTTAAAATTATCAGTTAAAAGCCATGCTAGTGTTAATCCCCAACACCCTGCGCCCAAAACGGTTAATTTCATGTGATTAATCCTCTATAAAACTAGTTATTTGATTATACACTCATGCAGCCAAAGATTGCAAGTAAACAAAATTTTTAAACTGACTTGACAGTTTAGTATGTCCTTAATATTATGTAATGGTAATCATAAATAATATGATTTGCCGGTGTAGCTCAACGGTAGAGCAACGGTTTTGTAAACCGTAGGTTGTAGGTTCGATTCCTATCACCGGCTTTTTTGTTGTTTTGATAATAAGCATTAGCTGTGGTTTTAATAATATATTTTGGGAGTTTTAATTTTAAGCTAAAGAATATAGTAATAAAAAAAGCTTGACTATAGGTTTTGTGCTTGTTATCTTAGAAAAGTACATTGAAATCCATAAAACATATCGTGTTGAGATGTTTTAATAATATAAAAAGAAAGCTCGCCTCTGTGGCGCAGGGGTAGCGCACTCCCTTGGTAAGGGAGAGGCCACGGGTTCAAATCCCGTCAGAGGCTTTTGAAAATATTATGGGTAGGTGGCCGAGTGGCTAAAGGCGACAGACTGTAAATCTGTTCACGAAAGTGTACGGTGGTTCGAATCCACCCCTGCCCACCATTTATAAGACTCCTTACGGAGTCTTTTTTATTATATGTCCGTTTTACTGTTTAACGTAAATATCGAGATATTTATAATCAAGGCTAATGTGATATAATTAATTTATGTTAGGAGGAGAAAATATGTTAGATTATGTAAAAATTGTAGATGACAATTCAATTGAAAAATTTATAACTCTGGCAGAAAATATATGGCATGAATATTTTCCATTTTTACTTTCTAATGAACAAATAAATTATATGTTACATAAATTTCAGTCTTTTGATGCGATAAAAAAGCAACAAAATGAAGGATATGAGTATTATTTCATTTATAATGATAAAGAGTTGGTTGGATATATTGTTTTTGTTATTAAAGAGGAACATTTGTTTTTATCAAAATTATATTTTCTTAAAAATCAACGTGGTAAAGGATTTGGGCGAAAAGCTTTAGAATATTTATGTAGTATAGCCGAGGCAAATAACTTAAGAAAAATTATTTTAACTGTAAATAAATATAATGAAAATTCTATAGCAGCATACAAAAAATGGGGATTTAAAACTATTGAGTCCAAGATTTTTGATATTGGGCATGGATATGTTATGGACGATTACATTATGCAGTTTGAGTTTTAGTCTTTAGTTTTTATTATAAATTGAACATTTTATGAAACTAAAATATAAATATACTTTGTGTTTATTTTTTAATATAATTTAAGAATGAAAGATTTTAAACATTATACTGTTATGTTGAATGAAGCTGTCAATGCACTAAATTGCGAGCCAGGCAAAATATATGTTGATGGGACGCTAGGAGGCGGTGGGCATAGTGAATTGATTTTAAGTAAAATTCAGCCAAACGGAAGATTAATTTCATTTGATATAGATGAAGATGCGATTGAGGCGGCATCGATACGTTTAAAACATTACAAAAACTTAACAATAATAAAAGAGTCATATACAAATATTAAAGAAGTTTTACAAAAATTAGGTATCGAAAAAATTACCGGTGGAATATTATTGGATTTAGGCGCATCTTACCATCAGCTAACAAAACAAGACAGAGGGTTTAGTTTTTCCAAATGTGCAAAGTTAGATATGCGGTTTAATCAAGATGCCGAATTTAGTGCTTATGATGTAGTGAATACATACACTGAGAATGATTTGGTGAGAATATTTTCCGAATATGGTGAAGAAAGGTTTTCTAAAAGGATAGCCCGAAGAATTGTGGAAGAACGTCAAAACAGACCTATAGAGACAACAGCGGAGTTGGCAGATTTGATTGTAAAAGCTACCCCAAAGATTAATTCAAAGATACATCCTGCAACTCGCGTTTTCCAAGCTATTCGAATTGAAGTTAATCAAGAGTTAAATAATGTAAAAAATATTCTTGAGGAAGTAATGCCATTGCTTTCAGTTGGTGCTATAATTAGTGTCATAAGTTTTCACTCGTTGGAAGACAGGTTGGTGAAAATGTTTTTTAAAAAAATGGCATCAAGGTGTAATTGTCCACCAAATAAAGCGGTTTGTGACTGCCCACCTCCAAGTTTAAAAATCATTACTAAAAAGCCAATTTGTGCAAGTGAAAAAGAGATTAGGGAAAATCCACCGTCAAGGTCTGCCAAACTTCGAGTAGCTGAGAGGATTTAAACCACCCACATGACTAATTGATTGAGACATTAAAATGTGGGATTTAAAAATAAAATTACAATTTTTATTGTATTTTATAAGAAATTAAAAATTAGCACACTTAAAACAGGGTGCATTTGGGAGATATAAATTGAATAATTTACCAATTTTAAATAAGCCGGAGATTCGGAAAGAAACAAAAAATCATATAAATAGAGAATACTGGAAATATAAAACTAGTCCTATAATAAAAGGGTATTTTCCACAGTATAAGACGTATGAAGAAATGGCTATTTCTAAGGTAAATAAAAGTTTGTGTATATTATTAGGTTTTTTTGTACTATTTTCATTAATTAGTTACTATTTTGTGACGGCAAATGAAATGACGCTTAATAAACTAAGAAAAGAAACTATTGCTCTTAATGATGAAAATGCAGATTTACAGAATAAACTGGATAATTTAAAGTCTTATTATAATGTTGATAAAACAATGAAAAGTAAAAATCTTTTGCATAAGGCAAAAGATGTGATTGAAGTGCAAGAATCTCGTGCAGGAGTTACTAATCTGCCTGTGGATCTTGTTAATGAAAAACAGTCTTTTAAGTGGTCTTTGGGCTATTAATCAATAACAGGGATTGGGGTTATGCA
Organism: uncultured bacterium; assembly: GCA_949284985.1. Taxonomy (GTDB): domain Bacteria; phylum Cyanobacteriota; class Vampirovibrionia; order Gastranaerophilales; family Gastranaerophilaceae; genus RGIG2134. The sequence goes on from CASDWY010000024.1 coordinate 111,956, forward strand.
ACAAAAAAATAATGGGTTATTGCAGAGGTTTAAACTCTTTGATAAGAGATTGACAATGTGGCAGTTATTTGCAGTTGTATTTTTTATTGGGCTAATTATTCATCTTTTTATGGTACAAATTGTTGATCTTAAGCATTATAGACAAAAGGCAAAACAGCAAAGAAGCGCTAAAGGTTATATTATGCGCGGTACAATTGTTGATACAAACGGAATAAAACTAGCTTCTGATAAAGTTACATTCAATGTATGGGCGCATCCGCAGTATTATGACCATACACCTGATGAGTTAGCAGAAAAGCTGGCACCAATTTTAAAAGTTCCTTATGATAAGCTTAAAAATGAACTGTCAAAAAAGCAAACGATTATTTCTCTTAAAAAAGAAGTGGACCGCAAAACAGCCAATGAAATTCGTAAACTTGGATATAGAGAAATAAGTATTGATAAAAAAACGGAGCGTATTTACCCTCAAGGTACTTTAGCAGCGCATGTTTTGGGATATTATAACACAGATGCTGATTTGGCAGAGGGAGTTGAATATACTGCTAAAAAGGAGCTTGAAGATATAGGCAAGGAAATAAATTTTGAAAAAACACCGGATGGTGATATTATTTATAATCTTTCAACGAGTCCGGAGCTTACTACTGCTCCGCTTCATGGGAAAACGGTTAAACTTACTATTGATACAGCAATTCAACATGTATGTGAAGAAGAGCTTACTAAAATGGTTCAAGCAAAAAAAGCACCTCGGGGTGCTATTATTGTTATGAACCCTAAAAATGGAGAAATATTAGGTTATTCTGTTTATCCGACTTATAATCCAAATCAATATAAAAAAGCTACAGCTACTCAAATAAAAAATTGGTCTCTGACAGATGTATATCCTCCGGGTTCAACTTTTAAAATATTAACAGTTGCGTCTGCAATGGAGTTGGGCAAGATTAATGAATACACAAAGATTAATGATACCGGTAAAATGAAAATTGGCGGTTGGGAAATTAAAAATTATGATTATCGTGTTCATCCTAATCCCGGATTAATTAGTCTTGTGTATCTTCTTGAACATTCAAGTAATATAGGCTCGATAAGAATAGCCCAAATGATGTCTCCGCAAGAATTTCATGGAATGCTTAAAAAATTTGGTATTGGGTCTAAAACAGGTATTGATTTACCAGGAGAATCTCGTGGGCTTTTACCTAATTTTTTAAATTGGAAAACTTCAGATCATACGTCGATGGGTTATGGTTATGGTGCTTCTGTTACTGCTATACAGATGATTTCTGCTGTTTCTGCATTGGCAAATGGTGGGGTTAAAATTACTCCTCATGTAATAAAATATTCTCCTGAAGAGGCTGAGAAAAAGCTAAAAAAAGAACAGGTTGTTAGTTATCAGACGGCGCAAAGAATGACTCGTCTTTTATCACAAGCAATAGAAAATGGGAAATCTCCCGCAAAACTTGATAATTATACAGTTGCGGCTAAAACCGGAACATCTTTAAAACCCAAAGAAAAAGGTAGTGGATATACAAACAAAATGTATACTTCAATTGTCGGTTATCTTCCTGCTTCAAATCCACAAATATTAATCTATGTTGTAGTTGATTCTCCTGTTGGTGAAGCTATTTGGGGTAGTACGGTGGCGGCACCTATTTTTAGAGAAGTTGCGCTACAGTCTGCACGTATTTTAAATTTGGCTCCGGATAAAGTAAGCAATAAAAATGATATGATAAAAACCACTCGTACAAATTAAATTGGTTTTGGAGGTTATTATGAAATTGGAAGAAATTATAAAGGTTGTTGAACCAAAGGAAATTAAGAATTATGACAAAAACATTGAAATAACAGGCATTTCTTATAACTCACAAAAAACGAAATCCGGGGATTTATTTGTATGTTTACAAGGTGAGTATGCAGATGGTCATAATTGGGCAAAAATGGCAAAAGAACGTGGTGCAGTTGCATTGCTTTGTGAACGTGAGCTTGAAGTAGAATTACCGCAAATTATAGTCAATTCTACGCGTCATAAAATAGCAGAGGTTGCAGCGCTTTTATACGATTATCCGTCGAAGAAGCTTGAATTGATTGGAGTTACTGGTACAAATGGGAAGACAACGGTTACTCATCTTTTGCAAAAAATATATGAAGCAAATAATAAAAAATGTGCACTTATTGGTACTTTAGGCTACAAGATGAGTTCTTCCGATACTTATCATGATGCAAAACATACAACTCCACAGGCGCCAGAATTGCAAGCTACTTTAAAAAAAATTGTTGAGAACGGTATAAATTCTACAGTTATGGAAGTCAGTTCGCATGCTTTAGAGCAGAATAGAGTTGGTAGATGTCATTTTAAAGGAGCAGTGCTTACTAATTTAACTCAAGATCATTTGGATTATCATATTACAATGGAAAATTATTTTGAAGCAAAAGCAATTCTTTTTAAAGGTTTAAAACCAGGAGATTTTGCTGTTATAAATGCAGATGATGAATACGCACAAAAGTTTTTGGAGGTTATTCCCAAAGGGGTAAAAGTTTTAACTTACGGTATAAAAAAGGCAGCTGATGTTGTTGCGTCTGATATAGAGTTTTCAACAACAGGTGCGACCTTTGATTTTCAGTATCAAGAAGAAAAAAGAAAAATAAAACTAAAAATGAATGGTATGTTTAGTGTGTACAATGCGATAGCAGCTCTTACTGCGGCAGTTTGTGCGGAATTAGATTTGAATAGTTCTATAGAAACACTCGAATCTACAGCAGGAGTTGCAGGCAGGTTTGAGATAGTGAATAATCATCCTATGGTTATTGTTGATTATGCGCATACTCCGGATGGGTTGGAAAATGTGCTTAAAACCGCAAGAGAGATTACTCCTGAGGGTGCAAATTTAATATGTATTTTTGGCTGCGGCGGTGACAGAGATGCAACAAAACGACCTAAAATGGGTGCTATTGCTGATAAACTGTCTGATAAAATAATTGTTACTTCAGATAATCCGAGAAGTGAGGATCCGCAGCAAATAATTTCAGATATTCTTACTGGTATACAGTCTATTAATCCTCAAAGAATTTTTGTTGAAAGTGATAGAGGCGTTGCTATTTCTATGATTAAAAAAATAGCAAAAGAAAACGATGTAGTTTTGGTTGCAGGTAAAGGTCATGAAGATTATCAAATAATCAAAGACAAAACCATTCACTTTGACGATCGTGAGCAAGTTAGAGCCCTGTTTGGATGAATCTGTGGCTAATCACCTTTATTGCCTCTGCGGAAGCCGTCACCAACCATTCCATAGCCTGCACTAGCTATGCTAACAGCAGCTGGAATGCAGAACATTCCGACAATTACACTCCCAACCAAAAGCAATGCTCCAACAACTAATTCAGTAATTGCTTTCCAACCGCTTGATTTTTTTGTTGAGGAAACTATTTTAACTTCGTCTCGATGACCTAATGATTCATCAATTTGCCATTTTTCATTTTGAATTATTATATCATCATCAATTCCGTTTGTTGTGGTTGATTTAATAGACGAACCTTGTCCAAGCGTCACATTGGCAGTATCTTTACCATCACCCATATCGATTGTTGTATTTTCAACGCCATTAATGTATCTGGAGAAGATTGTTTCTACATCGTAGTGTTGTTCGTAAAATGTTGTAGTTTTAGCAGAGCAGAAAGATTTTTTCTTTTGAACATCAATAACATCTGATGATTTTAGTGTCCATTTTTCCCATGTTCCGGTTTCCAACCTGTCAATAAAATCGTTAGCAAGATGTGAATATTGTGGTTTTGTATACAACTGATCATATGTTGTTACTGAGTCATCTCCATCACCCATTTTTATGTCACAGTTGTTCCCCCAAAAAGCTAGTTTATCGTTTCCGCCTTTGGTATCAAGTGTAATATTATCACCAATAAAGATTACATCATCATCGCCGGTATCTGTAGTAATATTTTTGTTATTACCGAGAGATGTAATCTTTTTCCAACCTTCACCTGCATTTATAGAACAATTATCTCCATAATGTTTTATAACGGTGTCCCCTTTTCCAACTGATAAATTAGTTTTAGACCCAGAAATTTTAACTTTGTGATATCCATCGCCAAGGTTATAGCTGGTGTCAATTTCGGTTGCACCGTTATCATATGTTACTTCTTTATTGTTTATTGCGTCTATAAAAAGTCCCATAGTTCTCTCTTTGTGTGTACATGTATATAAAGTCATGTTTTGAGAGATTTTTGACAAAATAACATATAATAATTATATACTGTTACAAAAATTAATATATATTAACCAATAAAACCAAATACAAATTTTTTGCTTGTTGTTGTTTCTGTTGTAACTTCTGTTCTTGTCCCTAATGATTCTTGAATTTGCCAAGGCTTGTTATAAGTTATTGTATTTGTGGTAGTATCTTTATCATTTGGGTCTTTTTGAGTTTGTAATATTTTTGAGCCGGAACCCATTGTTAGATTTGCAGTGTTATTGCCTTTACCCATATCTATTGTGGTTTGTTGAACACCATTTATATAGCGGTTTAGTATTGTTTCAACGCTGTAGGTGTTTTCGTATGTGCGTATTTTCTTTTCTTGGAAAAAATTACGTTTTGTGTAACCATCAATTTGTGTTGAATTTTCTTTTGTCCATTTCTCATTTTGGGTAGTAGGTAGCATGTCAATGAAGTATTGAGAAATATTTTTGTATTCTTTTTTATCGTAAACTTGGTCAAAAGTTGTGATGGAGTCATTTCCATCACCTGCTTTTATATTGCATCCATTACCCCAGAAGGTTAATTTGTTGTTTCCGTTGCCCATATCAACATCATTGCAATCGCCTAGAAATACTATTTCATCATCACCATCACCTGTTTTTATAATTTTGTTATCTCCAAGTGATGTGATTTTTTGATTTCCATTTCCTGTGACAATTTTTGTATTATCGCCAATTGATGTAATATTATTATTTCCGTCCCCTGTCGAAATAGTTACTCCATTACCGACGGATTGGATTTTGCTATTTCCTTTGCCGGTCGTTATAATAGCTCTGTTCCCGTAGGCTTTTATAACTACACGACCGTTGCCTGTAGTTACGTTTGTACCATTACCGTTAACTTTTATTACGTGATCGCCATTACCAAGGTTATACGTTGTGTTGATGTCTTTTTTTCCATAATTGTATTCAACGTTGCCTTGTTTTACGGCATTAGTAAATATGCCCATAAATATATACTCTTTTTTCTCTCTCTCTATAATTTAATAAAAAACACATATTATATAAAATTGATGTATTTTGTATATAATATTAAGTTTTATTACAAATATTTTAAAAATTCATCTGTGTCAATATTTAGGCAATAGGGATTTTCACAGGTTGTACTGCGTTTTTCCCACAAACAGGGTCTGCAATTACAATTTTTGTTTGTTATGGAGATTATATTTTTAGAATTTGGAATAAGTTTGTTTTCATCAGTGGGACCAAAAATTGCGAGAACTTTTGTTCCAACGCCAACGCCGATATGCATTGGTGCAGAATCACAACAGATTAAAGCTTCTTTTGATGCAATGAGTCTAGCTAAGTCCATTATGTTTTTTGTTTTACCGTAATAGTTTACAAAATTTTCATTATTATTTTGAAAATTTTTACTTATTGCACTGATGTATTCTTCGTCATCGGGGCCACCTGCCAGGTATATTTTTTTTCCATTATTTAGGAGTTTTTTAATTAATTCTGTCCATTTATTTGGGGAGTAAGTTTTTACCATGTTTTTAGAAACACTCATTTTGCTAACTCCCGGATGAATAACTATTGTATTTGGTTCTTTTTCGGTAATTTCAGGGTTAATTTCAATTTTGGGATATTGCGCTTCATCTTGAGTTAGTGGTTTTACTAATGAATGATACATTTTAGCTGCATATTGATTTTTGATTAGTGGTACTGGTATTGATAGAAGTTTTTGGCTTAGTAAACCAGTATCAAATCCGACTCGTATTTTTATTCCGGTTAAAAATAATAATACCGCTATCATTTTATTTCCGCCGGAGGAAATAACTATATCATATTGACCTTTCCTTGCATTTAAAATTAGTTTAAGCAGTTCAAAATATTTGTTTTTATTTTTGATGTCTATCAGAATAGTATTATCAATTAAGTTTGACAAGTTTTTGATAGATTTGCTTCTTGGTTCTAAAGCAAGAGTAATTTCCGCATTTGGATATTTTAATTTGAAGCTTTGAAGTGCAGGCAAAAAAAGGATTTCATCTCCGATTCCGCCAAAATTTATAAAAAGTGCTTTTTTAATTTCTTTCATAAATTTATTATAGCAAAAAAAGAGGATTCACACTGAATCCTCTTTTTTTTTAAAAAAAAAGTTATTTGCACGAACAAAGATAACTTTGTGCTTGTTCTTTAAGTGTTTGGGCTTTATCAATTTGCTCCCAGGGAACATCTATGTCAAGTCTGCCCATATGACCGTATGCTGCTAATTTTTGGTAAAATTTACCGCCATTTTTTGCAGGTAAGTTGCGCAGGTCAAATTTATTTATTATTGATGCCGGTCTAAGATCAAAGTTTTTAATAACAAGTTTTTCTATTTCATCGTCAGAGATTTTGCCGGTACCAAAAGTATCAACCATTATAGAAACAGGTTCTGCAACACCAATTGCATAAGCTACTTCAATTTCGCATTTTTCTGCTAAACCTGCTGCAACTATATTTTTGGCAACGTATCTTGTTGCATATGCTGCTGAGCGATCAACTTTTGTTGGATCTTTTCCGGAGAATGCACCGCCACCATGACGAGAGTAGCCGCCATATGTGTCAACTATGATTTTTCTTCCTGTTAAGCCTGCATCTCCTTGAGGACCTCCTATTACAAATCTTCCTGATGGATTAATTAAGTATTTAGTACTTTGGTCAGGTTTGATTTTATCATTCTCAAATACAGGTTCTATAACGTATTTAATTAAATCATTTTTAATTTTTTCTTGAATATATTTGTTATCTGAATTGCCATTAATTTCAGGATCGTGTTGTGTTGAAATTAAGACTGTATCGATTCTTGCCGGTTTACCGTCAATGTACTCAACAGAAACTTGGGATTTTCCATCAGGTCTTAGATAACTTAAGGTATTGCTTTTTCTTACCTCGGTAAGTTTAAGAGCTAATCTGTGAGCTAAGCTTATTGGTAGAGGCATTAATTCCGGAGTTTCATTACAAGCAAAACCAAACATAATCCCTTGGTCGCCTGCGCCTATATCTTCTGTTTCTAATGTTGAAGTATTTGCATTGTTGTCTCTGGCTTCAAATGCTTTGTTTACTCCACCTGCAATATCTGGAGATTGTTCATCTATGCTTGTTATTACTGCACAGGTTTTATAGTCAAAGCCTCCGCCTTCACGACCTATATAGCCGATATTTTTAATAGTGTTTCTAACAACTTGTGGTATATCTACGTAGCATTCTGAGGTTATTTCTCCGCAAACAAACGCCATGCCCGTTGTTACAGTTGTTTCTGCTGCTACTCGGGATTTGGGATCTTTTGTTAAAAATTCATCTAAAATTGCATCAGAAATTTGATCACAAACTTTATCAGGATGTCCTTCTGTTACTGATTCTGACGTAAATAAAAATTTTTTTGAAGCCATATTCGACTCTCCTTTATAAATTGTTTTTTAAGAACTTATTAATGGTATCGTACTTCAAAAAGGAAAGATGGTCAATTAAAAAGCATATTTATATGTTGAAAAGTTTTGAATAAGTAAAAATTAGGATAAAATTCCGGAGTCAAAAATTTTTCTTAACCGGTCTCGCATAATTGCATTTATTTCTTCTATACTTTGTGTTCCATCAATAGTAATAAAGTTATATTCTGATTTCATTTTATTATATTCTTCAAGACATTGACTTTGGTAAATTTGAAATGATTTATAGAAATCTCGACTAAGCCCAATGTCGCGCCCTGATTCATAATAGTCTAATCCGGTTGTACCAATAATGCGTTTTAATAAAATTTCTACAGGCATATCAAGGTAAAAAACTAAATCCGGTTCAGGGGCATAGTCATAGAGCTTTTTGACCCACTCCATGTCATGATTTCTTACAACATCTCTAACAAAAGCTGTATATTTGTATCTATCCATAAGTACGACAAAACCTGCTTCCAGTGCAGGAATAATTGAATTTGTTAATCTATCTGCAAAATCAGCAGCGTATAAGAGGCTAAATGTTGTTGGATTAAGAAGATTACGCTCTTTTGCATCGTCTATAACTTGGCTGATAAAGCGAGATGTTTTCCACTCACTGACCATAGCTCCATAGCTTTGATCTTCAATCCATCTTTTAAGAAGATTAATTTGAGTTGATTTTCCTGCTCCATCAGTTCCTTCAACTACAACTAAAAGTCCTTCATATCCATGTTTTGTATTATATTTTTTCATTATTATATGGAAATTCCCTTTTTAGCCAGTACTTTTTTAAATTCATTTCTAAATTTAGTTTGTTTTGTGTGTATACTTTCTTCTGCGTTTATTTCAAATAAATTATACTCAGAAACCATTTTTTTGTATTCATCGTTAACTCGATTTTGAAAAATAATGTAACTCTCGTAAGGGTCGTTTGAAAGTTTAAGATCCATGCCTGCTTCGTAAAATTTTGGTGCGCGGTTTGAACAAATTCTTTTAAGGGAAACTTCGGCAGGAACACTAAAATATGCTGTTAAATCAGGTTGAATTGCAAATCCATACATATTTCTGACCCAGCTTGAGTCAACCCCGCGTGCAACATCTCTAGCAAATGCGGTGTAAACATATCTGTCTGCAAGAACAATAAAACCTGCTTTCATCGCCGGAATAATAATTTTTTCAAGTCTGTCTGCAAAATCTACTGCATGCAAAAGTGAAAAGGTACGAGGAGAAAGTAAGTTTTTCTTTTTTGCGAGTTTTGTCGTTTGAGAAATTAATTCAGAGGAATTCCATTCTGTATAAATTGCATCAAGACCTATGGATTTTACCCAGTCACGCAACATAGCTAATTGCGTAGTTTTCCCTGAACCATCTATTCCTTCTACGCAAATTAAAGTGCCTGGCAAATCATGTGGTTTTGAAAATCTTAACATTTTATTCCCTGTTAGTATTACTTTTATTTATAATAGCATAATATGAAAAATAATTATAGTCTGCTTGGTTTTACATTTGTTTGATTGTAAATATTTATAAATACTTTGAGTTTCACTCTGGTAGATATTGAGTCAATTTTGTATCATATATCTATGAAGTATTTGAAGTGGAATGAAGAATTTTTGAATATTGAAGTTAAAGAAAAAGCTTTAAATGAGCTTAAGAAAGTTGTATATCAATGTAAAGCATGTGATCTTGGTTTGACTTGTACTAATAAAGTATTTTCAGATGGAAATCCTAATGCCAAGATAATGTTAATTGGTGAAGCCCCCGGTGCGGAAGAAGATGCATCAGGTGTTCCTTTTGTTGGGCGTGCAGGAAAATTTTTGACTCAGCTAATGACTGATGTTGGGTTTGACAGAAAAAAAGATTTTTATATTGTTAATACAGTAAAGTGTCGTCCGCCAAATAATCGTGTTCCGAGTGATTTTGAAAAAAGTTGTTGTAATGATTATCTTTCAGCGCAGATTAATATTGTTCAACCCAAAGTTATTATTCTTTGTGGGGCAACTGCTTTAAAATCTTTTGTTCAGCAGGATTATAAAATTTCACAAATAAGAGGACAGTGGATTGAACTTTTTGGCGAAATTAAGGCGATGGCTATTTTTCATCCATCATATCTGTTAAGAAATCATTCTCTGGAAGAAGGTTCACCTAGAGATTTAACAAAAAAAGATTTAATAAGAGTGAAAAATTTTGTAGATAAATTATAATTTTGTTTAAAGCTTAAAGTATTGTAATAATATACACATCAAGTAGTTCTTTTGCTACAATATTACAATAGGATTATTGTAATTAGAGAGCAAATTTATGAGTGACAATCAATATTTAGAAATTATAGAAAACAAAATTGATGACTTAAATCGTATGGTAGAGCAACAGTCAAAATCCGGTGTGTTTTTTGATGGTTTTACCAAACAAATATTGGAAAAAATCAATGATAAATTGGAGTATATTTCTAATTTCGAAAATAATGAGCTTATAGGATATGTTACTGAAGAAATGAAAAAGAATTTAAATGAGCGTTATAATTCTTTACAAATTCGTTTAGATTCTTTTCAAGGCTTAATTAATAATTTACAAACTAATTTAAATGATTCACTTAAAACACCTGAAGTTGTTCAAGTTTTTACTAAACTTTCTGATAGTATTTTAGATTTTTCACGTGATTTAAATGTGCAAACCAGATATTTTAGTTCCACAGTTGAAAAAATACAATCTGATATTACTAATATTGATATAAAAAGCAAGCTTGAAGATCAAACAAATAACATAAAGGCTGAAATTGATTCATATAAAGCTAATATAGAAAATCTTTCTGTAGATATAAATTCAAATTTTGAATCAATAAAAAAATTGATAGATATAAATGCACCGACAGAATCTATTTTATCACTTTCAGGCGATTTATCTGTTGTTCAAAAAGGCATGAACGATGTTATAAGCGCAGTTATGGTGATGAATACTAAGCAGGGAGAGTTGGTTACTAATATTGCAAATCTTTCTGCGAATGCTGATGTACAGGATATAAGAGTTGATGTATCTTCTATGCTTGCAGAAATGCAGGTTTTAAAAGATTCTATCAGAATTTTGGTTAACAAGGCTGATATAGAGGCATTAAATGAAAAATTAAATTATGCCATTGAAATGGTAAATAAAATTAAAGAATTTTCTGTTTTTAGTAATGATGAAAATAAATCTGCTTTTAAAACTTATTTTAATGATTTAAATCAGTTAATTTCTTCATTAGTTTCAAAAGAAGAAAGTGCACAGATAAAAGAACAACTTGAAATTATTCAATCAAGCATTGTTTCAGATAAAAATGATGTAAAAAATTCAATTGAAATAAATAATAATGAAATAAAAAATCTTATTCCTATTATTTCTTCTTTGTCAACAAGGGAAAATTTGGAGGAATTATCAAAGAAAGCAATATCATCAATTCAAGAAATTACTGATAAGTGGAATGAAAAAATTACAGGTAGTACAAATCTTTTAGATGAAAAACTAGAAGCTTTTAAAATGGCTTTATCCAATATTTATGAAAATTTATCTGCTATTAATTCAAAAGTTAGCGCGAATGGTGGCGTCGATGAAGTTTTGTTTAAGGAGCAGGTATCCTCGTTAATTGGATATATTGATAATGCATTGGAACAAGTTTCAACCGTTGCTAAAAGTTCTGCGACTGAGCTTAATGGCAAGTTTGATAATATTGCAACATCTATCGTTGGGAAAATTGATTATGTTTCATCTTTGATTAATGGGTTCCAGGAAGATCTTAGGGCAAATTTATCAGAGAATATTTTTCAATTAAGGGATTTTTCTCAAAAACTTGTTGAAACGGTTGCTGATTTTAGTGGAAAACTTGATATAAAAACAGAAGAAATAAAATTTGTATTTAATGAAAGAAGTGATATTTTAAATAATAAAATTGATAGTTTAGCTTCTGCGTATTTAAATTCCAGTGTAGAAAATAAGGCGGCAATTTTAGAAAGTATAGAAAATTTAAAAACTATTACAGAAGCTTCAAAAGCAGCGTTGGATAATGATAAAATTTTTAATTTAATTGAAGAAAAAATAACGTTGTTAAATAATATTTTGCAAAATAATAAAGAAGAAATTGTTAATATTGCTAATCGTTCTTTTGAGTCTGTAAATTCACAAAATGCATTGATTGAGGTTGTGAGCAATAGTGTTAAAGATTTATATATAAGTCTTTCGGACGCAAAATCAATAGCATTAAGTAATAAAGAAGAAATTATAAATGAAATTACTCAAAAAGTTTATACAATGAGTTCTCTTATAGAAGAGGCAAAATCCCAAGTTAATGAAAATCTTTTTGGTAATAAAAGTACGCTGCTTGCTGAGTTTGAATTAATAAAGGAAGCTACAAACGATATTAAAACAGTTTTGAATGATGTTAATAAAAATCAAGCCAGTAAGGAAATTCTTGCAGCTATTTTAGAAAGTGTTACAAGTAAATTAGATGAGGTGTCTAACCTTATTAATATTAATAAGGATTATAATCTTCAACAGTATGATGGTATAAAGCAGATTACATTTGATTTAAAAGATGAAATTGCAAATATTTTGATTCATTTAAATCAATCATCAGAGTTTGCCAAAAATATTCTTGATAGAATGTCAGCAGGATTTTTAGAATCAGCAGATAATTTTGCTAAGAATATATTTGATTTAAAAAATGAAATAAAATCTGTAGATGATTTGCATAATGCTGATTTAGTTGCCAGATTGGAGCAAATTGATGCTGTTGTAAAAAAAGTTCAAAGTGATGTTGCAAGTTTTAATTTTGATGAATCTGTTAAAGAGCAGTTGTTGGATCTTAAACGGCAAATTGAAGCTTTTAATCAAGAATCTTTGCTTAGTATTCTTAACAGGGTTACTGAGAATAATGAACAAACAAGTAAAAATGTTAAAGAGTCTGTTGAGGATATGAAAGTAAGTTATAGTAATTTGCTTTCACATATAAATAATATTCAAAATCAATTTAATGATGTACAAGAAAATTTTGCACGTAGCTTGGCACTTAATTTATCTGAAGTTAGTAATAAATTTGAAATTTTAACAAATAATATTGAATCTAACAGCTATTCAAATAAAGAGCAGATTTTAAGTGAAATAGCCGGTTTGCAAAATATTTCTGCAGAGCTTCAAAATAGTATTAGTGATATTAATAAAAATATGCTCAAAGATGAATTTATTATTGAGCAAACTCAGCAATTGTACAGTTTGATTAACAATTTTGCTGCAAACGTTGAGAAAAAACTTGAAATAATAAATGATACGGATAAAAGTTATGTCACAGAAGCGGTAAGAAGTGCTTTTGATGAGTTTAGAGTGCAAATTTCTGATTCTGTTAATTATCTTAAAGGTTTAAATTTAAACTTAGATAGGAGTTTGTCCGGCGTAAAAAATGCAGTTCTTGAAAGTGTTGAAAAAATTAAAGACAACGTAGTCAGAAATATTGAATCTATAAATTCACTAAAAGAAGATTTGGACACTAAAATAGATAATTCAATAATTGGGATTACTGAACTTATAGACAAGTCTAAAGAGCAGGCTCAAGGATCAAAAGAGGAAATAATTTCTAAAATTAATATAGTTTCTGAAGAAATTCATGATAAGTTGTTAAGTGCTCAAGAGCAAAGTCAAAGCAACAAGAATGAAATTATTACAGAGTTGTCAGGTGCAGTAAGCGAAAAAACCTTTAATTTAAAACAAATTTTTGAGGCAAAGCTTCAAGATGCACTTGAGAGGTTTAATGAAAAAATTTCTTTGTTTACAAATGGATTGCATGCATCTTCGTCAAAAAATATAGAACAACTCTTAAATACATTAAGCGAGCTTAAAACTTCTGCAGATGGTGTAAAAACAGAGCTTGATGAGCTAATTAGCAAAACTAAATCTGAAATGCAAGAGTTTGTAGGTGAAAAGCTTGGTTTAAATCTTTTGGCACTTAATGAAAAAATTGAGCAGCTTCAAAATGATTTGGCGCATAGAAGTGAAAATGATAAAGGACAGTTGCTTGATTCTATTCAGACATTGCATATTGCACTTGAGCAAACTGCTAATGCTTCAGAAAAAATCGTATCTGATTGTAATGAGTTTATAAAGTCTGAGGTAGTTGATAAATTTGAAAGTTCTATCCAGAATTGCTTAAAAAGAATTGATTCGGCTTCTGAATCTCTTATTAACGGCAGTTTAAGTAATAAATCAGAAATTATTGAAAATATACAAAGTTTTAAATCAGAAATTGAAACTTATAAAATAAATTTTGTTAATGTTGAAAACAGTATTTTACAGACAAAAGACTCTATTCTTGCTGAATTCGATGATAGGTTGGATGATATAGTTGCAGGGGTAGAAAATTTAGTTGTTGGAATAAGTCAAAAAACAGAAAAAACCGGTGAAGAAATTTCTAATTTAGCAAAGAAAATTGTGGAAGAAGTTTCATCTTTTAATAGCAATTTTGCTTCGCTTTTAGATGGAAATATAGAAAAAATAACAAAAAATATTGAATCTGTTGTGTCTTCTAATCAAGAGAAAATTATTTCTTCACTCGAGCAGCTTCAAGCAAATTCAATTCATTTAAAAGAAAATATAAATACTTTAGAAGAAAGTGTTGCTAATAACATCTCAATATCAGAAAAAATTAATGAAGATATTAAACATGTTTTAGGAACCTCTTTTGCTAATATTACAGAAATACTTGAAAAAAATTCTGTTAATTCTGCTGAATTTGAAGAAAGTTTAAAATTTGAGTTAAAAAAATCTATTGATGAAATAACAACAAAATTATTTAAATATGATGAGGATACCTCGTCTCTGAAAGAAGATTTGTTGTATGAATTACAAAAGAATTATAAAATATTAACTGAAAAAATTGATAATCAAAAAGAACAAACAGAAAAAATACAAACAGATTTAAAAGATTCTGCGGCTGAACATTTTAAAATAATAGAAAATAAAATGGAAGTCGGTTATTCTGAAATAAAAGAAAGAATAGTTAATGATATTGCAAAGGAAATAGATTTATCAGAATTAAAATCTGAAATTTGTAATAATATTTTATCTGATACATCCGCTTTGGCAGCAAGATTTGAAGATCTTGTTGCGGATATTAACTCCAACAAATCTTTGTATGAATCTTTGAGCAAAAGTAATAAGAATGAAATTTTGACGCAAATATCTTTATTGCGTGATGAGATTTTTAAAGTCAAAACAGACAGTGATTATTCTGCAATTACTTCTGAATTTAAATCTATTGCTGAAAAAATCGATGGTGTATCAGATGATCTTTTGGATGCGCTTTCTAATGATCTTGAAGCAAGTTTTTCTGACAATATTAAGATAATCAAAGATACAATTGATGATAAAATTTCTTTCATTAAAGATGATATACAAGAAATTGTTCTTAAAATTTCAAATGTAGATACAATAACTGATAAAGTAAAAGATATTGTCGTTTTGCAATTTGAGGATTACTTTGGTTCTTTTGATAGCAAAATAAATGTTCTTGGAGAGGATATAAAAAAGTATTTTGACAAGAATACAGAAAAAATTACTGCTGCTATTGAAGATTATCAGAAAGAATTAAATAATCTTTGTGATATTGATTTAAGCGAGTATAGTGATGATACAAAGAAGTTTGTAGAAGAACAAATATCGCAGCTTAAAGAAAAAATTGAAGAACTTAGGGATTCAAATAATATTGATTATGCGTTGCAAGAAATTACGTCGTCCGTAAATGCATCTTCAGACATAATAAATAAGAGACTTGAGGCTATTAGAGATATTATCATATCAGAAATGCCAAATGAAGATGATATTAATGATAATTTTGATGAGCTTAGAGTAGCTATTAATGATATACAAAGCCAAACTCAAAATATAGAAGGAGTTATAAGAGATGAAAATTCATCTTTAAGAAATGTTATCGAGCGCTACCAAGATGGAATTAAAGCTCTTTCAAATCTTGATGTTACTTCTAACCAAGAAGAAACCAGAGGCTTCATAAAGGATGAGTTAAAACATCTTAAAGAACAGTTTGTAAGAAGTCTGGCTAATGTTTTTGAAAATATTTCTTTTATCGAAGAATCTGAAGAAATTCAAAATGTAATATATGATAATACAGATGATATTAAGAATGAAATAGGTAAATTAAAACAAGAACTTGTTAAAAATTCGAATTCTAATGAAGGTATAGATGAAAAGTTTAATAACTTAAAAACAATTTTAGAAGGAATAACTACAGGTACAACTTCAGATGCCGGTAAATATGTATATACGCTTCCCGATGTAGAAACTGACCTTGCTAAGATGCGAATGGCAATTAATGATGTTACTAATATTCTTAAGCGTAGTCAAGAAGATGGTAGCGATGTGGCTGAGCGTTTGGATTCAATTAATGATATTAGAGAAGATATTTCAAGTATATCCAAACGAACTAATAAACTTATTCTTACATCGGAAGAGTCTAATAAACATTTAAAAGAAAATATTGCAGAATTTAAGAAAGTTATAGAAGAGCTTGGTTATAAATGTTTGCAACTGGATAATTCACAACTTAATAGTAATATTAGCGATGTAAAATCATTAGTATTATCTAGTTTAAAATCAGATAAAATTTTGAATGAGGCGTTTATGCATCTTGCCGAATGGATAGATGATTCGGCTAAATCAATAAATACGCTTAATGCTCAAGTTGAAGATAATAAAGATACGCTTAAGGAAATTAAGTATGATATAAATAAGTTGGAAGAAAAAACTGATGAAATTTCAAGAGTTAAAGATGCAATTTCAGAACTTACTCTAAAATTTGAGAAAAAATTTGATACAGATTATTCAAAATTTTTATATGATATTGAATGCGGTTTGGATAAGTTAAATGATAAATTGGAAGTTCAAGAGTTAAAGATTAAGTCTCTTGAAAAGAAATTAGATAATATAACTAATGCGCCTATCGGTAACGATGAGACAAATTCATTGTTAGAGTTTATTGCGTCACAAGTTTCAGCTGCTAATGAAAATTCAAGAAGTAATAAGCTTTTGCTGCAAAAAATAGAGATGATGGAAAAACAAATGAGTCAATTTGAAAATAACATTTCTAAAATTACAGCGTTTGTAGATGGCGTAAATTAAAGTTGATATTTTAATTTTAATATCAATTATAATAAAAAAGAGGGCTATATTGACCCCCTTTTTATTATTGAAAAATATTTTTATTTTTTATATTTTTTTGTAAACAAGAGAAGCGTTGTGTCCACCAAAGCCGAATGAATTTGTTAAAGCAACATTTATTTCTTTTTCTTTAGCTTTGTTTGGAGTGTAGTCAAGATTTGCAACTTCTTCATCTTGATTTTCAAGATTAATTGTTGGAGGAACAATGCCATCTTGAATAGCTTTAATACAAATTATTGATTCAACAGCACCAGATGCACCAAGCATATGACCAATCATTGATTTGGTTGATGATACAGAGAGTTTTTTGTTTTCATTCTTATCACCAAACACTCTTGCAACGGCATGAGATTCAGCTTTGTCACCTAAACCTGTAGAAGTGCCGTGAGTGTTTACATAGTCAACATCTTGTGGTTTTAAACCTGCATCTTTGATTGCATTTTCCATAGAACGTTGAGCACCTTTACCTTCAGGGCAAGGAGCAACAACATCATATGCGTCTGCGGTTTGTCCATAACCAACAAGTTCTGCATAAATTTTAGCACCACGTTTTTTAGCGTGTTCATATTCTTCAAGAATTAAAATACCAGCACCCTCAGCCATAACAAAGCCATCTCTATCTTTATCATAGGGGCGAGAGGCTTTTTGCGGCTCATCATTGCGTTTTGATAAAGTTCTTGCACTAGAGAAAGCACCTATTCCCAGGTGTGTTATAACTGCTTCGCATCCGCCTGCAATAACTACATCAGCATCATCCCATTGGATTGCTCTAAAAGCATCTCCAATTGAATGGGCAGAGGTTGCGCATGCTGTAACAATAGCTTTATTAACACCCTTGGCGCCATATTTCATAGAAATTTTTCCAGCAGGGATATTAACAATTAACATTGGAACAGTAAATGGCGAGCATTTTGTTGGACCTCTATCTATAATTACCTGGTGTTGTTTTTCAAATGTATCGAAACCACCAGCTGCAGCTCCAACAATAACCCCTACTCTGTATGGGTCTGCTTCTTTTTCAATGTCCAAGCCTGAATCTTTTACAGCTTCTTCTGCGGCAATAAGAGCAAATTGTGTAAATCTGTCTGTTTTTCTAACTTCTTTCGGGTCAAAATGTTCTAAAGGATCGTAATCTTTGACCTCACCGCCTATGTGAACAGAATGTTTTGTTAAATCAATATTCTTAATAGTATCAATACCGCTTACTCCGGCAGTTATATTTTTCCATAACTTATCAGCACCAACTCCATAAGGAGTTACAGCTCCGATACCTGTTATGACAACTCTTCTTTTTGACATTTTTTTACCCTTTTAATAATCTTGTGATAGTAGCCTTGGGGGCTTATTGTTGAGTTTTAAAATTACGAGGAGAATTTAATTTAAAAACTCCTCGTAAAAACTATTTGTCTTGATAGACTATGAGTTAGCTTCGATGTAGTTTACAGCGTCTTGAACAGTAGCAATTTTTTCAGCTTCTTCATCAGGAATTTCGCATCCGAATTCTTCTTCAAAAGCCATAACCAATTCAACTGTGTCCAAAGAATCAGCACCCAAATCAGCTGTGAAGCTTGCTTCTGGAGTTACTAGAGATTCTTCCACGCTTAATTGATCTACTACAACTTTTTTAACTCTGTCAAATGTACTCATTGTGTTTTCCTCATACTTAAATTAATAACTAGTTCCAACAATTTTATTATACTATAAAAGATTATTTTGCCAAATATATTACAAAATAATTTACACTACTAAACCGCCATCGACTCCTATAACTTGAGCGGTTATGTACGTACCATCTTCAATCAAGAATTTTACGGTTTTTGCAATATCTTCCGGGTTGCCGAGTCTTCTTAATGGAATATGTTCTGTTATGCCATCGAGTTTAAGGTCTTTGGTCATATCGGTTTGAATAAATCCCGGTGCGACTGCATTTACTCTAATGCCTCTGGAGCCCATTTCTTTTGCTAGTGCTTTTGTAAAGCCTATAAGACCTGCTTTTGCTGAGGCATAGTTTGTTTGACCCGCATTTCCATATACTCCTGCTATGCTTGCCATATTTACTATTGCACCTTTACGAGCTTTCATCATAATTTTTGCTACAGGGTTTGTTACATAGAAGGCTGAGTTTAAGTTTGTATTAATTACTGCTTCCCAAGCTTCATTTGTCATTCTTACAAATAAGCCGTCACGTGTTATACCTGCATTGTTAACAAGGGCGTCAATTTGTCCAAAATCTTCTATAATTTTAGAAACTGCTTCTTCGCATGCTTCTTTTGAAGATACATCAAATTGATAAGCTTTTGCATCAACACCTAATTTTTGTATTTCTTTAACAGTGTTTTCCGCAGCTTCTTGATTACCTGCATAATTTACAGCAATGCTATAACCTGCTTTGGCAAGTTCAATTGCACATGCTTTTCCGATTCCTCTGGATGCGCCTGTGACAAGTGCAACTTTTTTTTCTGTCATTTTTTGTCTCCTTAAAACTATTCTCCCTGCTTGTTTATCATATCACAGATATATGTAAAATGGGTGTTTTTTAAAAATAAAATTTGTACATTTTGACAGTTTACTGCTATAATTTAATTTGTTATTAATTTGGAGGTAACAGATATGAAAAAATTAGCAGTATCACTTTTGGTTTCTTCCCTTTTGGTCTCGGCAGGTGTTTCTTATGCTGCATCTAATGCTTTTTCTGATAGTTGGAATGCAACGAAGAATAGTTATAAAAATGCCATAAAAAGCACTCATGAGCAAAACAAAGCAAACTTAAAAGCTAAACAAGAAGAGCAAAAAGCTAAAGCTAAAGCCGCACAAGAAGCTCGTCAAAAAGAACAAGCAGCTAAAAAAGCAGAATTACAAAAGAAAGTGGACAGTATAAAGAACGCTCCGGCTCAAAAACAGGCTGAACTTGAAAAACAAAGAGCAGCTCAAAAAGCAGCTTATGAAAAAGAAAAAAAAGCAAGACAAGAAGCTCAAAAGAAAAAGCAGCAGGAAGCTTTAAATAATTTCCAAAAGAAACTTTATGGAAACTAATAGTTTAAGCTTTTAAAAAAACCGCTCCATAAGAGCGGTTTTTTTTAAAATTATTATGCGTTTACTATACTTAATTCCTCAGATACGATATTTAGACTTTCCATATCATAAACATTCAAGGTTTTTATTTCCGGGTTAATTTTTTTTATCAATCCACTTAGGACTTTACCGGGTCCGATTTCAACAATTGTGTCGACTCCATTTTCTACCATTTTGTTTATAGTTTGTGTCCAATATACTGAAGAGTATATTTGTTCAGGCATTTTCTTTTTAAATTCGCTGCCTAAAGTTGTTTCCTTTGCGTCTGCATTTGTAATTACTGTACAGTTTGCATCATTAACATCAAAATTTTCTACAAATGATTTAAATTCTTCTGCAGCATTTTTCATAAGGGCACTATGGAATGCACCTGAAACCGCAAGTGGTATTACTCTTTTTGCTCCGGATGCTTTTAAAAGTTCACAGGCTTTTTCAATTGCAGCAGTTTCTCCTGTAATAACAATTTGCGCAGGCGAGTTGTAATTTGCAATTGATACTATTCCTGCATCTTGTGCATTTTTAACACACTCTTCTACTTTTTCTTGTGGCATGCCTATAACTGCAGCCATAGAACCGGTTGCAGCTGAATTCATTAGTTCTGCTCTTTTTTGAATAAGTTTCAAAACATCGTCTAAATCTAATGCCCAAGCGCAATATAATGCCGAATATTCTCCAAGGCTGTGTCCTGCTACGTAATCCGGTTTAATGTTTGTTTTTTCTTTTAATACTTCTAAAGCGGCAATTGATGTTGTTAAAATTGCAGGTTGAGTGTTTATTGTTTGTTTAAGTTCTTCTTCTGGACCCTCAAAGCACATTTTTGATATGCTTTTCCCTAAAACTATATCTGCTCTATCAAAAACTTCTCTTGCTGAAGCTGAATTTTCGTATAAATCTTTTCCCATTCCTACATACTGTGAACCTTGCCCCGGAAAGACAAATGCTATTTTGCCCATAATTTTCTCCTTTTTATTTTAATTTATTCTAAAAAAACAGCTTGTGTTTATTTTGCAAAGCATTATATAAACTATGAATATAAAAATTATCCGCAAATACCTTCACGAAGTCTTACAATAGCAGTACCATAGGTCATGCCTGCTCCAAATCCTGTGAGGATTGCTTTGCAAGGTAGTTTAACTTTTCCTTCTTCAACAGCTTCGCATAAAGCAATAGGTATACTAGCTGCTGAGGTGTTACCGTATTTATCTATGTTTACAACTACTTTTTCACTATCGTAGCCAAGTCTTTCTGCCATAGCATCTATGATTCTTAAGTTAGCTTGATGTGGAATAAGATAGTCAATTTCTTCAGGTGTATGCCCTGAACGTTCAACGCATCTTGCAATTGCATCTGGCATGGTTGTTACTACAAATTTATAAACTTCTTTGCCATTCATATATACATGTAATGGTTCTTGTTTGTTTGGTTCAACAAGAGAACAATTTTGACCTGAAATTGGCATATTTATAAACATGCCTTTTTCTCCGTCAGAAACAGTTTCAAGTTCTAAAATATCTTCTACTCCATCAATAGATTCTTTCATCACCATAGCACCTGCGCCATCACCAAATAATACGCAAGTGGTTCTATCAGTCCAATCCATAAATTTTGAGTTAGCATCTGTTGCAACAATCAAAATTGTTTTACACATGCCAGAAGAAATGAAAGCTTTTGCTATTTTCATTCCGTATAAAAGACCGGAGCATGCTGCTGTTATGTCAAATGCTGTTGCATTTTTTGCCCCGACTGCTGCTTGGATTATGCAGCCTGTAGACGGGTAAGCGTAGTGTGATACTGATGCTGCTGCAATTATTAAATCAATTTCTTCCGGATTAATTTTTGCATTTTCTATTGCTTTTTTGGCTGCTGCAATACCAAGGTCATTTGCATTTTCTTCTCCGGAGCAAACTCTTCTTTCTTTGATACCTGTTCTGGTTGTAATCCATTCATCAGACGTATCAAGGATTTTTGTTAAATCTTCATTAGTTATTACTGTTTCCGGAACATGGAATGCTACAGATGCTATCATTGATGGTATTGTCATTTTAATTATCCTTCATAAAATTCTGATATTTTTTTGTTAACGCCTGATTCTACTGCTTCTTTTGCAACTCTTACAGCATTTTTAATAGCGTATGCAGTACTTCTTCCATGGGATATTACTGTAATTCCTTTGACTCCCAATAAAAGAGCTCCGCCGAATTCTTCATAGTTAATTTTTTTATAAATTCTTTTCATAAATGGCTTAGCAAGTAAACCTACTATTATAGAAATTATATCTTGTTTAAATTCTTGTTGAATCATTTTAAATAACATAGAAGAAGAGCCTTCAATGATTTTCAACGCAACGTTTCCAACAAAACCATCACAAACTACAACATTGCAGTCGCCCAAAAACAGTTCTTTTCCTTCGACATTGCCGATGAAATTGACTTTATCATCCATTTCTTCAAGTTTTTTGTAGGTATTTAATGCAAGAGTATTACCTTTACTTGCTTCTTCACCAATATTAAGAATACCAATTCGAGGTTCTTCAACACCTAATACACTTTTTGAGAATGTAGCACCCATAATTGCAAATTGAGCTAGCATTTCAGGGTTACATTCACTGTTTGCTCCTGCATCAATAAGGACAACCGGTTTTTTCATTGTTGGGAGTGTTGCAGCGATTGCAGGTCTTGCAATTCCCGGAAGTCGTCCTAGTCCAAACAAGCTTGATGCCATTGCTGCACCGGTTGATCCTGCTGCTACAACAGCTTGTGAACTTCCTGTTGCAACCGCATTTACCGCTAACACAATAGATGATTTCTTCTTTTTCCTAATTGCCTGACCTGGGGCTTCACCCATTTCAATTACTTCAGTTGCTTGTGTGATTTTAATGTCAAGTTTTGACAAATCAACTTTAATTTTATGCTGAAACAGGCCGGCACGATTTTGCTTTATGCCTTCTCTTGATATTCTTTGAAGTTCTTCTTCGATAAGATCTTCCTTACCTACAAGTTCAATAGCTACACCATAATCGTGTGCCGCCCATACAGCTCCCTCTACGATTGCTTTTGGTGCATAATCTCCACCCATCGCGTCAATTGCAATTCTTGTCATAAAAATATTCTACCCTCTTTTTTTAATATTCGTATAAAGCGTTTTAACGCTTTATACGAATATATTATTAAATTTATTCAGCATCTTTTTCTTCAGTAGTTTCAACTGTTTCTTCAGTTTTAACTTCTTTAGTTTCAACTGCTTCTTCAGTTTTAACTTCTTTAGTTTCAACTTTTTCTGCTTTTTTAGCAGTTGTTTTCTTTTTAGTTGGTTTAGCTTCTGAAGTTTCTGCTTTATAGTCTTCGTGTTTAATACTTGCAGGTTTGCCTTTATAGTAACCGCATGCTGTGCAAACTGTATGTGCTAATGCAATTGCTCCGCATTTAGGGCATGTTACTGTAGCAGGCTTAGATGCTTTCCAATTTGATCTTCTGTGTCCTTGAGCTGATGCGCCCGTTCTTTTCTTTGGTACTGCCATTTTACTTATCCTTTTCTAGTTTTATATTTTTAAATATATCTAATCTTGGGTCGGAGATTTCTTTCTTGACATATTTTTCTAGCATTTCATCTCCTACACAATTTATATCACAAACAATCTGATTTGGGGAGTTTAATATTACAGATTGATAAATTAAATCTTCTAAATCTATTTCTTTTTTATCGCCAAGTTCTTCCAAAAAATTGTTTTCTTTTAGCTCTATTTCACCGTCCATACCGTTAAACAGATTTCCAAGCATGTATTTTTCATTTAAATTTATATCTATATTTCTGTTAAATTCTTTTAAGCAGCGCACGCATGTGCTTTTTATTTTACCTTGAATTCTTCCGGTGGCGGTAATAATGTTTCCAAGAAGGGTAAAAGTTATATCTGCTTTAATAGGATTATTTTCGTCGAGTTCTTTTATGGTATCTTCGAAATTTATCCTTAGTTTTTGTGCCGGTGCATTTCTTATTTCATCAATTTGAATATACATTCTAATTCCTTGTTATGAGTCAAAGCGTATTAATAAATTTTAATAATAGAAAAGCTGTTTGTCAAACCTTGTGAAAAATTTTAAGAAAAGAAATGACCGCGTTTTGAGTTAATTGTAATTTTATTAAATTCATAGAGTCTGGCAGGTCTTTTGGAACCTGATTTTGTATATTCATCAAGTTCTTTTAGCATATCTGCAGAAAGAAATTTTTTACGGAAATTTCTTTTATCAAGGTTTTGTGCCAAAATCAGTTCATAAGATTTTTGCAATTCCGTTAATGTAAATTTATGTGGAAGAAGCTGGTATGCAATTGGGCAAAATTCCAATCTTTCTCTCATTCTTTTTACTGCATACTCAATAATTTCTTTGTGGTCAAAAGCTAATGGTGGCAGATTATACACTCCATGCCATTCAACTTGAGTAACATCGGCATTTTTGTCAAAAGCAAGTTTTAAATCGTCTGAACGAATAAGAGCAAAGTATGCGACAGTAATGACCCGAGCGCTAGGGTGGCGTAGTGGGTTACCAAAAGTATATAATTGTTCAAGATACAAGTTTTGAATATTTGTTTTTTCTTTTAGCACACGCAAAGCCGCATCGTCTAATGTTTCTGAAAGTTTTACATATCCTCCGGGGAGTGTCCACTTCCCTTTAAATGGTTCGTTTGCACGTTTTACAAGCAAAACTTTAAGTTTGTCATTTTGTATAGTAAAGATGACTGTATCGACTGTAATTTCGTGTGTTTTTGTTAAGTTGAACATTTTTGTTTTACTTTGTACTTATATTTTCCAGACCTACAAACATTGACAGAACATTTGGTGCAACCGGAGCTTTGTTCTCAGTTGTTTTTTCGCTATGAGTTTCTGATACCGGTTTAATAAGTTTTACTGGGGTTGATTTTTGAGCTTGCTGTGTCGATCTGCTTTTTACATTGTGAATTACTGGATCGGGATTAGCTTTTTGTTTATTATATTCTGTCATTATATTTGAAACAAATGATCTTGTTTCTTTGAACGGTGGCATGCCTTTATATTTAGCTACGTTACCCGGACCAGCATTGTATGCAGCCAGTGCCAGTTCAACTGAGCCAAATTTTTGATACATCATTTTGTAATATGTAAGTCCGCCTTTGATGTTGTCATTTACGTAATAGGGGTTGTAGCCCAATTTTTTTGCTGTAGAAGGCATAAGTTGGAAAACTCCAACGGCTCCGCCTGCACTTCTTTTTTCGTGACAAAATTCTGATTCCAACTTTGCTATGCTTAGTGCTAAAGCCGGATCTACACCCATTTCCATAGAATGCTTAACAATATACTCTTTTACTGTAACTTTGGGTACTCGGTTAGAAGTGCTTGCATTTGCTTGTCCGGATAATAAACTGATTGTTATTATCAGAGTCAAAGTCATTAACTTTCTAATCATTGAAAATCCTCGTTTATGTAAATTCAAATTTATATAGTTGTTTGTGTATATAATTTAAACTTTCTTAATAATATTATAACAAAAAGATAAAAATTCAAGTTTTATGGGCTTAGCCTATTTAAACTATTTATGGGCAAGGGTTTGAAAATTTTAACTTTTGTATATTTTGGTTGAAATAAAAAAAATTTTATACTTTTTATTTTATATTTACATGATTCAAAAATAAAGTTATAATCTGCTTAGTAAAAGGGATATTTTATGGTAGCAAGCAGTATAGTTATAATTTGTGATGATGAAATATTGGGAAAAGCTATACGAGTTAAGCTTTCTTCACTTCGTGAGGTGGATTCTATAAAAATTGCACCCTATAAGGATGCGATATTTGAAATTGAAAGCAATGTTCCGGATGTTATTATTGTTTTTGGTGATTTTAAAGATGGCGGTGATTTTGGAATTATTTCTAATATAAAAGCTACGGCTGAATATATTAATGCACCTATATTGTTGGTTACTGAAGAATTGAGCGAAGATTTTATTGTTAATGGATTTGATGCCGGAGTAGATGATTTTGTTTCTATAAAAAATTCTGATGGTGAGTTTCTTACCAGAGTAATTTCTTGTATGAAAAAAAATGAGCTTTTGAGAGAAATAGATGCAAAAAATATACTTTTAAGTGAGTTGAATGTTTTACAAAAAGAATCTGGATTTTATCTTAAAGATTATTCAAAAAAGGTTTTTGAAAGTGAAATACAAAGTTTGCAAAAATATGGTAAATCTGCAGTTCTAATGATTATCTCTGCTGATATAAATTGTAAAACGCAACTTACTCCTGCAATTTTGGGACCAATTATAAAAAGCTGTACAAGAAATCGCGATAAAATCGGATTTTATACTGAAGATAAATTTTTTGTTTTGTTGTCTTCGACAAATTCAAGGGGAGCAATAGCCGTCTATGAAAGAATAAAATCTGCTTTAAATGAAGAATATTCAATTAGTATTGGGGCTTGTGAAATAGATAGTTTGAGTTTTGATGAAGTTGAAAAAAATGTTGTTAAATCTGTTAATGAAGCTTTAGAACTTGGTAATACAATAGTGGTTTACGACTCAAAAGAGGCGGCAGAGCCAATGAACTGGCTTGATAATGAAAATGTAGGACAGAAAAATTTTAAATTTTTCCAAGCTGCATTTTTGAAAAAACTTGAAAATGTTATTGCGCCTGTTTTTTATCAAATGCAAAAAATATGGGAAGAAAGACTTTTTAATACAACAATAGAGCAGTCTTCTGATGAAAATCAAAGTCTTTTTATTTTAAAATCGGGCGAATATGAGGGGATTTTAAAGATAACTTATCCAGGATTTGCTAAAATAAATATTGATGTTTCAAACAATTTTGAAAATGTGCTTCCTAAAGAACGTCTTAGTTTGGATTTAAATGAACTTGACGATACAAAGCTTAGTGAAATTTTGCTTAGTTTTATAAAAGAATTTCAAGGCTATTTAAAAAATTTAGGTTGCTAATTTATTTTTTCAGCTGTACCATGTTTCCGTATAATATTTATTGGAGGCATTATGTTAAATATTGAAAATTCGATTCTTTTAATCATAGATATTCAAGAACGCTTAGTTGGAATGTTACAAAAAGATTCAATAGTTGAAAAAGCTTGTAATCTTGCAAACGGTACAAAAATTTTAGGAATAAATACTATTGTAACGGAGCAATATCCTAAAGGTTTGGGCGCTACAATATTACCCTTAAAAGAGGTGATTGCACAAGATGCACAATATTTTGAAAAAACAACGTTTTCTGCACTTGATGAAAAAAATATTTTTGAAGCAATAAAACAAACCGGTAAAAAACATGTGATAATTTGTGGTATAGAAGCTCATATTTGTGTATATCAAACAGCTATGGCACTTAAAAATCAAGGGTATGAAGTTTCATTAGTTGCTGATGCCAGTGCTTCGAGAAATAAATATGAATTTAAGACAGGCGTTGAGCTTATGCGCCAAAATGGTATAAATATTACGTGTGTTGAAATAGTTTTGTTTGAATTATTAAAATCTTCAAAACATCAAAATTTTAAGGAAGTTCAAGCATTAATTAAATAATTTAGGAGAGCTCATGGGTAATAGTAAACGCCAGTTAATAGAAGATGATTTGAAATATATTTGGCACCCTTTTACGCAAATGAAGGTGTATGAAGGTGAAGAAAAACCTATTATTATAAAAAAGGGAAAAGGTATTTATATAGAAGATATAGATGGTAATAAGTACATAGATGCTGTTTCTTCTTGGTGGGTAAATACTCTTGGGCATTCTAATAAAAGGTTAAATAAGGCTTTGTATAAACAAGCTAAAACTATAGAACATGTTATTTTTGCAGGTTTTACGCATGAACCGGCTATAAAACTTGCAAAATCTTTGGTAGAAATGTGTAACAATGATTTGAAACATGTTTTTTTCTCAGATAATGGTTCAACAGCTGTAGAAGTTGCACTAAAAATGGCATATCAATATTGGGCTCAATCCGGACATCCGGAAAAAAAGAAATTTGTAGCACTAAAAAACTCTTATCATGGAGATACAATAGGTGCGGTTTCTGTAGGCGGAGTAGATTTGTATCATAAGGTATATAAACCGTTGTTGTTTGATATTATTCAAGCACCCAGCCCATATTGTTACAGATGTCCGTTTGGGTGTGAAAAACAATCATGTGCTTTGGAATGTTTAAAAGCTGTAGAAGAAATTTTTGAAAAACATCATCAGGAAATTGCCGGAATAATAATTGAACCTTTAGTTCAGGCGGCAGGTGGCATGATTATGTACAAGCCTGAGTATATGACGAATTTGCGTAAAATATGTGATAAATATAATATTTTGTTTATTGATGATGAAGTGGCTATGGGTTTTTACAGAACAGGTAAACTTTTTGCATATGAACATGCAGGAATTGTTCCAGATATTATATGTGTTGCCAAGGGAATTACCGCTGGATATATGCCTCTTTCTGCAACTTTAACTACGGATAAGATTTATGATGCTTTTTATGACGATGATGTGGATGGTTTTAAAACTTTTTATCATGGTCATAGTTATACAGCTAATCCTTTGGCTATTAGTATAGCTTGTGAAAATTTGAAAATTCTTAAGGAAATGAATATAGAAAAGTATCTCGAACCTAAAATACAAAGATTTTCAAAAGAATTAGAAAAATTCCGTTTACATAAAAATGTTGGTGATATTCGCCAATGTGGTATGATTTGTGCTATTGAACTTGTTAAAAATAAAGAAACAAAAGAACCTTTTGCTTATAGTGATGAAATAGGTAAAAAAATATATAAAGAAGGGCTTAAATTAGGTGCTATTTTACGTCCAATGCACAATTGCATGTATTTCCTTACACCTTATATTATTACAGAAAAAGAAATAACTAAGCTTTTAAATATTGCTTGGAAAGCATTGAATAAAGTTTTACCTAATGATTAAATTTTGGGTATAGCTCATAAAAAATATCTTTGGCAAATTTTTCCCAAGTAATATCTTGTGATGTTGCATAGGCTACATTTGCCATTGATTCTGCTTTATCAGGATTTTGAATAATATATTCTATTTTTTGAGCGAGGTCTTTGCCTGAATATTTTTTTCTTTCAAAGATTAGACCGTTTTTTTGGTGTTCGATTATATCTTTAGCACCTGTTGTAGAGCTAACTATAACCGGAACTTTATAGTTCATAGCTTCTGTTACGACTCTTCCAAAAGCTTCGCATAGGCTTGGGCAGACAAGACAATCTAATGAATTATAAAATTTATTCATATCATTTTGAAAGTCTAAAAATTCTACATTATTTTTTATATTCCAAAATTTCATGCATAGATTTATTCCAAGATTATTAGCGTATTTTGCATAAATTATTTTTGCTTTTATTTGTGGATATTTTTTCTTTAATATTTTTATTGCATCTAATAAAATAAACCCACCTTTTGTGGAAAATCCATTAGCGCTCATTCCTACTATAAATTCATTTTTTTTTCTTTTTTTATGTTGTATTTCTGCATTTGGATTAAATTGAAACCCTGGAAATACTACTTTTATTTTTTCTTTAGGCAGGTTAATATTTTGAGTATAGTCATCTTTTAAAATTGAGGAGACCACAAATAGTTTGGGGCATTTTCTATAAAAAAACTTATTAAAAATAATTCTATTAAAATGAGTTAGAAAATGTATTGTTTTATATATAATATTTGGGCAAATTTGCATTCTTTTAGTTATTGATGGAGAATGCATAATTCCGGCAGTATTTGAGAGTGTAAATGAATCACATATTATGTAATCGTAGTTTTCATTTTCAGTTATTTTCTTAACTTTTTTATCAAGTTCCATAATTTTCAATGGATTTTTGAAGTCTAAGTCTGCTGTTATTTTAGCAATTTTATTAATTTTTTGTGTAAAAATTTTGTCTTTATTGCATAAAATAACATCTACCAAAACATTATGTTTTTCACATAAGTTCAAAAAATATTCTATGTATTCATCCATAAACCCAGAATATAATATTGCCAGTTTGGGTTGGTTTTTTATGTTACTCATTAAACTTTTAAATTTTATATAAAATTATAACTTCAAAAGTATACAATTCATAGTATAGAATGTCAAATTAAATTAGAGAATACAAAATCTATTATAAGGTGATTGAAATAATTTTCTTTTTAAAGTATAAAGATTATAATTGAAGTGAAGGTAAAATATGAAAATTGTTATATTTGGTGCTAACGAAGTAGGATGTCTTCTTGCGACTGAGCTTTTTGAAGATCATGATATTATTGTTATAGATAAAGAAGAAAACAGATCAGAAGATTTTAAAAAACTTGATATAGAGTTTATTTTTGGGAATGCATCTAATATTGATGTGCTTCAAAAGATTAATATAAAAGATGCGGATGTTTTTATAGCTTGTACAAACATGGATGAGGCAAATATAGTAGCATGTCTTACCGTAAAGCGGATGTCTATGGCAAAAACAGCTTGTTTTGTTAGTAAAGAAGAATATATAGAGTCGTTAAGTCTTATAAAAGGATCTGAGTACCAAGCGGGTTTAATGATAGACAGTGTAATTTGGCCCGAGGAATTACTTACTCAGGAGCTTTTTAGAATAATTACAGTTCCCAAAGCTATAGATGTTGAAAATTTTGCACATGGAAAAGCAAGATTGTTAGAATATAGAATTAAAGAAGACTCTTTATTGCTCGGAAAACAAATTAAAGATTGCGTCTTCCCGGAAGAGACTCTGGTTGTTGGAATAACTAGAAATAACGAATTATTTATACCAACAGGATTAACTACGTTTGAAGATGAAGATAAAGTTATTTTTATGGGTTCTGCAATGTCTTTAGATATTTTAGCGGGTTCAATGTTTAAAGATGGAAACAAAGTTCGGACTGCTGGGATTATTGGCGGTGGAAATGTTGGTCTTATGTTGGCACAAGATTTAGAACGAGCAAATATTCGTACCAAAATTATAGAAAAAGATTATAAGCGTTGTGAATATTTAACGGAAAACTTAAAAAAAACATTAGTTCTTAATGGAGATGGTACGGATTTAGAGCTTTTGCGTGCTGAGGAATTTAATGAGTTTGATGTTTTGATAAGTGTTACTAATAATGATGAAAAAAATTTATTATGTTCTTTATTAGCCAAGCAATTAGGCGTAAACAAAGTTATTACAAGAGTGTCCAAATCATCTAATATTGAGCTTTTTGAAAAAGTTGGTATAGATGTGGCGATGTCTCCTAAAGAAGCAGCAATTAATGAAATAATAAATACTTTAATAGAAACAGATATTGATATTCTTGCGACAGTTGAACAAGGTCAAGGAGAAGTTATTGATATTTATATACCTGAAAGTTTTAAGGATACAAGAATTATGGATTTATGCTTACCGGCGAAAGCAATTATAGGAATTATTCGCAGAGGGGCAAAAGTTATAATACCTAAAGGTGACACTTTAGTACGCGCTAGGGATAGTTTGATTGTATTTACTATGGCTGAAAATTCTACAGCGGTAAAAGATTATTTTCATAAGGAATAATTTATGAGGTTAAATTTTGTAAGTAGTGCTATAGGAATAATTCTCAAATATATATCCGTAATGGTATTAGTACCTTGTATAAGCGCATTAATTTATAAAGATTATAATTCTTTAATCCCTTTTATTACTGCGTCATTAGTATCGTTTTTAGGTGGATTGTTTTTAAGCAGAAAGCAAGAGTCAATAGATTCTTTAAATGCAATAAAAAAATCAGAAGCTCTTTTTACAGTAGCACTAAGTTGGATAGCATTTTCGTTTATTTCTGCGATTCCATATTTATTTTATAACTTATCGCCATTAGACGCATTATTTGAAGCTACATCAGGAATAACAACAACTGGTGCAACTATTTTAACTCATTATGATTACCCCAAGTCAATGTTTTTATGGCGTTCATTAAGCCAGTGGTTAGGCGGTATGGGAATAATTGTATTGTTTGTGGCGATTTTACCGCAGTTCAGAGTTGCAGGACGTCAAATGTTTTATGCAGAGGCACCAGGTCCGACAGAAGAAAAAGTTACCCCACGTATTAGACATACAGCTACAGCATTGTGGGGTGTTTATATATTTTTAACTGCCTTGCAAATTGTTTTTTATGCAGCAGCAGGCATGCCTTTTTTTGATGCAATTTGTAATTCTTTTTCAACACTTGCTGCAGGTGGGTTTTCGACTAATCAATATAGTATTATGGGGTATAATTCCACAGCAATTATTTGGATTACTATTGTTTTTATGTTTTTGGCTGGGGCAAATTTTGTTCTGCAGTATAGGGTTTTGGTGCAAAGAAAAATTTCCGTATTATTTAAAAACGAGGAGTTTAGAGCTTATTTATTAATAACTCTTATTCTTTCACTGTTAATTGCAGCTTCATTATATTTTGAAGGTATTTATTCAAAATCAGTAGCATTTCGTGAAGGATTGTTCCAAACAATTTCTATAATGTCAACCACAGGTTTTGCATCGGTAGATTATGCAAAATGGATTATAGTTGCCAAAATTATTTTGTTTATTGCAATGTTTACCGGAGCTTGTGCGGGCTCTGCAGCAGGAGGACCCAAAATTGTTCGTTTATTGTATATTTTTAAATATTTAAAGGCGGAAATTATTAAAATACTTCACCCAAATGCAGTATTACCTATAAAAATTGATAAAACAATTGTAGCAGAAGATGTTGGAAAACAAATTTTATCTTTTATAATTTTTTATGTATTAATTTTTGCATGTTCTGTTTTTGTTGTTTCAATTTTAGAGAAAAATATAATTATTGGTTTGACAGGTAGTATTACAACTCTTGGTAATATAGGACCTGGCTTTGGAGAGCTTGGTCCAATGGGTTCATTTGCTATATTGCACCCGATTACAAAATTAATATTTATTATTACTATGCTTGTTGGGCGTTTGGAATTAATTCCATTTTTAGCAATGCTTCATCCAGATTTTTGGCGAGTTAAAAATTAAATTTTTATTAGTTGATTATACGCATGACCTCTTGGAGTGATTTTTTGGCAGGAGGTAAAGTTTCACTTTGTAAAGGTATGCCAATTGGTAAAAGAGATATAACGTGTTCATTATTGTTTAAAGTTAATAAGTGACTAAATTCTTCAGAGCCTATAATAGGTGCGACCATCCAACAAGAACCGTATCCAAGAGCATGAGCTGCCAGACTCATGTTTTCTATTGCTGCACCCATGCTTAGTAAAGAAGAATCTGGACGTAAATGTTTTATTTTTTCTAAAGGAAAGCTTAATTTGTTCATTATTTCTGTTATAAATGAATGTCTTTCTATTTCAACAATGGCTATAAGTATAGGTGCATTAGTAAAGAAAGTAGAATAATTTTTATATCCGTTTATTTTATTTGCAATTTCTTTGTCATTGCATAATTTTATTAAATTATCATATTCTGTAATAACAGCGTTTTTCATTTTTTCAATAATTTCTTTATTTTTTATGACTACAAACTTCCAGTTTTGAGAATTGGTTGCGCTTGGAGCAAGACGTCCGGCGTTAATAATTTTTTCAATATCATCCATGGGGATAGTATCCGGTTTATATTTTCTTATAGTCTTTCTGGTATTGATAGTTTCGAACAGTTCCATTATTTTCTCCTTATGAATAAAGTGTTTGGGCTTGTATTTATTATATTATTTATCATAACACTAAGGCAATCAATAGCTAGTGGACAAAGTTATAATGTCTATGTTCCCGAAGAATATTCAAAAACAAGGTTTAATCCGCAAGAAAGAATAGAGTTTATTGTTGATTTTTCTAATAGCATGATTGAAAAAATTAACGGTCAACGCAAAATAGATATTGCTATAACAACGTTGGAGAAGATATTGCCGAAAATTCCTAAAGATATTTATGTCGGGTTTAGAGCTTATGGTCATAGAAGTGGCATGACATATTTTGATAGTTGTAAAGCATCAACTTTAATAAATCCCCCTCAACAGGGTAATACTCATATTATACAGGCTTCTATGTATAATCTTTCTCCTCGTGGTGCAACTCCTATAACTTATTCTTTAAAGCAAGCGGTTAATAAGGATTTTGGAGCTTATTTGGGGCCTAAAAGGATTATTTTGCTTACGGATGGGGGTGAAAATTGTGACGAAAGCCCTTGTACATACGCATTAGAGCTTGTTAAATTGAGGAGTGATTTTAGAATAGATGTTATTGCATTGGATGTTTATGATAAAGAGGCAGTAAATCAGCTTAAGTGTACAGCTTTGGCAACTAGTGGGAAGTTCTATTCTGCAAATACTGCAGCTGAGCTTTTGGATAGTTTTCAAGACAGTTTAAATATAGAAAAAGATGTTCAGGGTATTGTTATTCCTTAGTTAGTGGCTGTTTATAGTTTAGTAAGCATATATTAAATTTTGTAAACATCTTTATTGCCTTGTGGCAGTTGTATCATGAAGAAATGTTAAATAAAATTTTTATTTTTTTCTTAAGTACAAATAATTGTGTGCCGATATAGTTATCATATAATAATCAGCCTAACTAAGGAGAAATGGAAAATGACAAATATCAACGGTATTCCCAAAATGGTAGTTGGTAGTAAAGATTACGAATTAATTCAAAAGATGATGGGAGAAAAAGAAGGCTCCAAAATTAATGATGAGGAAACTCTTTTTAAAACCATGCAATATTATGAGATGACAAATTGTAGTGATAATTGGTCGTCTGATGCGCAAAATCTTTCTATTGAAGAATTAATAAAATTATGGCAAGAGTTTGATCAGGAAGATACCTCATTTGCAGCTGATTTTGATACATTTGATGCTTATTTAGCAAATTATACAAAGGATGAGCCTGATGTTCCTGGACCTAACCCTGATCCTATTCGACCATATGAGCCGAATCCAGGTTTGACTGATGATCAAAAAGAAAGACTTAAAGATTTTGATGAAATGCGTGCTAATGATGTTCATGCAAAATTGGATCAAGAAGGAGATTATGAACTACTTTTAGAATATATTCGTCAACGGGAAGGTTCAACACTTCTTCCGGAAAGTCATTATGATATAGGCGGTTCTTTAAACAATGAAGGTAAGGCAAAAGAAGCTGAGATGATAGCTAAACTTCAAGAACTCGATACTGAAGATAATACTCTTGGTACTGTAATGGAAGAATTTTTAAACTTTTTTGGCATAAAAGAAGTTTCAGGTTCTGCTACAAACCAACTTGGTGATGCTAAAGAAGTTATCAATGATATTACTTCTGGTTCTAAAAAAGAAGTAAATATTGGTGGTAATAAATATATGATTACTAACAATGGTGCTGATGGCAATGAACTAACTTATGAAGTAAAAACAAATGAAAAAGGTGAAAAATATATTGCCATGGTTGGTAATGATTGGCGCATACAGGATATTTCCGGTGAATTGCAAGCTGATTATATTCAAATGACCGGTTCAAGAAACGAACTAGATATGGCAATGGGTGATGATATTGTTCATTTGTTTGGTGATGATAACAGAGCATTGATGGGTAATGGTAATGATAAAGTTTATATTCAAGGAAATAACAACTTTACCGATCTATGGCGCGGCGATGATGAGATGTTTAACATAGATAGTAATAATACTACAGGTTTAGGTTTTACCGGTGATGATAATTTCTATGTTAAAGGTGATAACGTCACAGTGAACGGAGAAAGCAATACCGAAGTTGGTGATGGTTTATATGAAGATGGTATTATTACTGATTATGATATAGAAAATACTCTTACAAAACCGGAATGGTTCCCAGAGGATGAACCTGTTCCTAGTGATAAAAATGAAACGAGTGAAGACGGTATAATTGAATTTAATGGTATCAAATATGAGGTGTATAAAAAATTTGGTACTGAAGCTACTAATTCAATTGTATATTACAAAGCAGAAGATGGTCGAACAGTCTTTGAAGCAGATGGTTGGAATATTACTGTAATTGGTTCAATGAATGATACTGGCGATAAAAACTATGCTAATGTTGTAATTCAAGGTAATCGAAATTCATATTTTGGAAGTAATGACCAAGATATTATAGAAATTCGTGGTGATAAAAATAATGTTCATGGTGATACAAGTGATACCATGGGAAGTGATGATAAAATCTATATTAACTCAGGTACGGGTAATTATATATACGGTGAAGCTGGTATAGATGAAGTTAACACAGACGTAGAAGGTAATTTCTTTAACAAAGCAATTATAGATATTGAAAGTGTTAATAATACGCCTGTAGAAAATAAACCGCAAGAGCCTACAAGTTCTTGGGTTGCAGTTACAGAACCAACAGAACAGCAAACTGCTCAAATTGACTTTGTAAAAGATGCTTTTGGTTTGTCTGCAGATAGTGAAATTAAAGGACTTAAACAAAATGGCAGCTTCCTTGGCATGACGATTGATGGTGTTGCATATGTAGCGCAAACTAATGAGGATGGTACAACAAAAGCAATTACTCAAAAATCATCTACAGAAACATTGTCTAAAATTGAATTCACATATAATAATGGTGAAGTTGACAAAACAACAACTACTGATTATAAAGCAAACAGCAAAACAGTTGAAAATGCTGATGGTTCAAAAGTTGTAACCGTATATGATGATGTGACGGCTAAAAATCCTAAAATTATTTCTCAAACAACTTATGACAAAGATGGAAACGTAATATCTGACTCTGATTCTGATGTGGGTAATAACACAATAACCGAAATTGATGAAGAAGGTAACAAAACTGATACAATATATGATGATATTACATCAGATAATAGAAAACCAATTAGTCAAGTTAAGACAGATTCAGCAGGAAATGTTATTTACAACAAAGAATATAACTACGATGAAAACTTTACCATAACAACAAATGCTGATGGTACGTCATTAATTTCAAGATTTACAAATTTGGAAAAAGGTGAATATACTATTCAATCAACTGAATATTATGATGAAGATGGTAATTTGACCAATACTGAAACCTATAAAAATGGTGAAGTAGACATGAACTTTGTAGAAGGTAACATTATGTCGGTTGATGATTTCTTTAAAGCTGCAGATACTGATAAAGATGGTGAAATAAAACAAGAAGAAATTATAAAACTTTATAATGAAACAAAAGATCCGGTATTGAAAGCACTTTTAAGTAATTTTACTGATGGTACTGATGTAACATTTGCCTTCAAAGTAGCCGCAACTACAACTGGTAGTAAAGACTTTAATCAAGGTAATCAAGGTATAACAATTAATACCAGAGATATAAATATGATTGCTGAAAACGGACAAATTACATCTTCTAAATTAACGCAACTTCAAACAAATGCAGCATATGCTGAATTGGTTGGATATGAACTTAATAACGCATGGGATGTATACTTAAACGATGACGATGGTACAATGACAACTTTGCATCCGGCATATGCATTAACTGATAATGATGGTGTTAACTACCATCAGTATACAATGGGATTATTAAATGCAGCCGGTGGTAATTCAATTAATAGAGCTGACCTTGCTAAGTTTGGTATTACAACTACAGAAGATTTCAAAAATAAAGAGTTGTTTAATAAGCTTAGAGAAGCATCTGATTTAGTTGAAGAAATTGATAAACTGGATAACAACGTAGTAACAAATGATTTTGGTGCAACTTTAAACCTCACAGGCTCAATTACAGCACAAAATGTTCTTGATATGTATAACAGCTGTGTATCTGGTGAAAATAAAGATAAAGATTTTGCAGAAAAAATGAAAAAACTTTGTCTTGAAAGCGGATTGATAGTTGTAGAAAACGATGTTGCGAGACTTGCTGATGGTACAAATGAACAAACGAAAGTAAAAGCAAGAGACTTGTATAAGGTGGCACTGGCAGCAGTGGAATATCCAAATAAACTGGATTTCTAGTTTATAATTTTACCTAAAATAAAAGGGCAGATAATTCTGCCCTTTTTATTTATTTTATTGCTTTAACAGCATTTATTATTTTTTTGATTGCTTCTTCTGGTTTTAGGTTAATTGTTTCACCATTTTCTCGAGTTTTAAGTTCAACAAAGCCATCAGTTAGGGCTTTACCGGCTGTTATTCTAAATGGAAAACCTATTAAGTCTGCATCTTTAAATTTTACTCCCGGACGTTCGTCTCTATCGTCTAAAACTACTTCAATACCTGCATTTAAAAGTTTTTTGTATAATTCTTCTGCAGTACTCATTTGTAGTTGATCCTTTGAGTTTACAGGGATAATAATTGCGTGATATGGTGCTATAGCAAGAGGTAATTTTATTCCAAATTCATCATGGTGTCTTTCAACAGCAGCTGCAGCTGTTCTGGAGATGCCTATTCCGTAACATCCCATAATGAAAGGTTTTTCTTTACCATTTTCGTCCGTATAAACAGCGTTCATTGCTTTGGAATATTTAGTACCGAGTTTAAATATGTTTCCAACTTCAATACCTCTAGTTACCTTTAATGGCGCTTTACATTGAATACAAATTTCGCCTTCTTGAACAAGTCTTATGTCTTCTATTTTTTGGGGTAATTCAATTTCAGAACCCCAGTTTGCACCTACAAGATGTTTTCCTGTTTCATTGCAGCCGATTATGAAGTTTTTTAATTCCACAACGCTCTTGTCTGCAATTATTGTAATATCTTTTAGTCCAATTGGACTAATATATCCTGCCTCACCATTTTTACCATTATTAATCATAATTTCTTTTATTTCGGCAGCTGAGGCTATTCTTATTTCGTTTGCCCCTACGGCATTTTGCAGTTTAATTTCTTCAACCGCTTTATCGCCGCGGACAAGTGCTATTACATATTTTTTGTCTGCCACATAAACTAGTGACTTAACAATCATTGCCGGCGAAATATTTAAAAATGCGGCTAAATCTTCAATTGTTTTGCAATTAGGTGTATCAATAATTTCCGGTTTTGTGTATTTACTTTCGGTAGTTGTTTGTGGCAAAATTGATACAGCGTGATTTGAATTTGCACTGTAGTTACAATGCTCGCAGTAAAAAACATCATTTTCTCCTGCGTTGTTTTCATTATCGCAAATTACCATAAATTCGTGTGAAATGCTTCCGCCAATTGCACCTGAGTCGGATTGTACCATTTTTGTTTCAAGTCCGCATCTTTTGAAAATTCTTGTGTACGTTTGTGCCATGTTCTCGTATTCTTTATCCAAACCGGCTTCATTGAGGTCAAAGCTGTAGGCATCTTTCATAATAAATTCCCGACCTCTGAGTAATCCAAACCTTGGTCTTACTTCATCACGAAATTTTGATTGGATTTGATATAAATTTATAGGTAATTGTTTGTATGATTGAATTCCTTCTCGTGCGATATATGTTATAACCTCTTCATGTGTTGGCCCCAAACACATTCCTCTACCTTGGCGGTCTTTTAATCGCATAAGTTCTTTGCCATATACGTCCCATCTGCCGGATTCTTGCCATAATTCTTCTGGTTGAACAAACGGCATTAAAAGCTCTTGTGCACCTGCGGCATCCATTTCTTCTCGAACTATGTTTTCTATTTTCTTTAATGTTCTCCACATTAATGGAAGATAGTTATAAATTCCGCTCGCTAATCGTCTTATGTAACCTGCCCTTACAAGCAATTTATGACTCATAACTTCTGCGTCGGATGGGAAGTCTCTTAATGTTTGTGCAAATAATTTTGACATTTTCATGGGTAAAATCCTTATTTATATTGAAATTTATACTAAAATTTTAACATAAAAAAGAAAGTGAGATGTTTTTGAGTTATTAATTCTTTTTATATAAAAAAGAAAGCCCCAATTTTGGGGCTTTCAAACTTTTTACAGTAAAAATTATTTTCCGCTGTACATAATTTCACGACCAACGAAGTTTGCAGGTCTTACACCTTCAGCATAAACGTTGATTGGGAAACAATCTTTTGGTCTAACTTTACCTTCACTGTTGTATGTTGTATCTGTACCTACGTTACAGTTACCTTTGTCACCGTTAACGTCAACAACAATTGTGTACAAGCATCCTGCTGAGTTAGTATTTGCATTATATTTATCATCTACACAAGTAGTAGACATACCGGAACCTTTTGCTTGAGTACCATCAAGTTTAGAACCTATTGGGAATTCGATAACCATACCGTCAGAAAGGTATATCGCAGCGTTACCGTTACGTGAATTAGTTGTGCTTACTACTTGCATTCTTTGTTGGAATAATTCTTTTATAACCCCACCTGTGCCAAAAAGTCCGCCTGCTGCAGTAGCTTGCTGAGCATTAGTAGTGAAGTCAGACATGTTGGTGCCTTCTAACGCATATTGCATTGTAATGGCTTGGTTAAGTGTAGAAATCGCCTTTTTTAACCCTGTTTTGTACTCTTGGTCTGAAGTGTTACTCATCAACGTTGGGATTGTCATAGCTGCTATTACACCTATAATTGTCAACGTAATTAAAACTTCAGCCAAAGTAAATCCAAATCTTTTAGTCATTTTTCCGCCTTTCATAAAAGTAAATTTACCATGTATTTTAAACTAACCTTTTTTAAATACATTATATATAATTTTTATATATATTTCAACATGTATTTAAATTATGTAACAATTTTAATTCTATTGTATTTTTTTGTCAATACTATTAATAATTTTATTAATTGCACAAAAAGCTAAATAATAACCTGCAACAGGGGGAACAAATGGTGTTGAGGACGGGGAGTACTTTTTAATTTCTTTTTCATTTGTTTTTATTGTGTTAACAATTTTTTTTAAGGGTTTTTTGGGTGGTTCTTTGCTAAATACACATGTTATGCCGTTTTCTATCCCGCATTTTTTTAAATTATAAACGATGTTTTTACTAAATTTACAAGAAAGTGTATTGGCTTCGGAGATATCGCCTATAAAAAGTTGTGTTGGATCGATTCTGTTTCCGGCACCCATTGAAGAAAATACAGGTATATTGTTATTTTTACAATAAATAAGTAAATTTATTTTAGCTTTTTGAGTATCTATTGCATCTATTACAAAATCTGGTGTTATTTCAAACACTTTGTCATTTTTTGTTTCGTCGTAAAATTCATTAAAAATATTAATTTGTGCGTTTGGATTAATATCTTTAAGTCTTTTTTCAAAAAGTGTTGTTTTTTTAATACCGATTGTGCTGTGCAGTGCGATTAGTTGTCTGTTGATATTGCTTTGAGAAACTTCGTCAAAATCCACTATGGTTAACTTGCCTATACCGGCTCTAATAAGAGCTTCAGCGCTATATCCGCCTACTCCGCCCAGTCCAAAAACTATACCATATTTAGTTTTAAGTGTTTTTTGGACATTTTCGCCCCAATACATTGTATTTCTTGAAAAAAGTTCGTCCATGATACCTCATTTTTTTGTATTTTATCATGTGTCAATTTTGTGGTAAAGAATTTTGAGAAAATTCTCATTAAATTCCTTGTCAAAGGACTGTAATAATTATAAAATATTATAACAGGAGGTTAAATGTCTGTAGTTTATATATCACTGGGTTCAAATATGGAAGATAGGGTTGCTTATATTCAGCAGGCAATTAAGCTCTTACAAAGCAGTCGAGATTTTAGTCTTGTCAGATCTTCGACCTTATATGAAACAGAACCTTGGGGGAATAAGGATCAGCCTTGGTTTGTAAATGCAGTTATAGAAGCAAAAACTAAGTTTTCTCCGGTTGAGCTTTTGCACCATTGTCAAGAGGTTGAAAAAAATCTTGGAAGAGTTCGTGATGGAGTAGCTCGATGGGGGCAGCGTTGTATAGATATTGACATTATTTTTTATGATAACGAGATCATTAATCTTCCGGAGTTAATTATTCCTCATAAGTTTATGCATAAAAGGGCGTTTGTGTTGGTTCCGATTTTGGAGTTAATACCGTTGTACAAGCACCCTGTTTTTGGAAAAACTATGATTAGCTTGCATGAGGAATTACAGGAACCAGAGGATGTATTTTTGTATGGGACATTAAGAACATGAAAGTTGGAATTGTTGGTGCCGGTCCTGCAGGTGTAATGGCAGCTATTACAGCTTTGCAACAAGATAATAATATTGAAGTAACTTTTTTTGACGATAAACCTGCTTTATCTACTCTTTTGCCAACAGGCGCTGGACGATGTAATTTAGCTTATTGTGAATATGATAATAATGAACTTGTTAAATTTTATCCAAGAGGCGGAAAGTTTCTGTTATCGGTTTTTTCAAGGTTTTCTACTGGGGATACAATTAATTTTTTTAATAATATTAATGTGAATGTATATGTTCAAGATGATTTGAGAATTTTTCCTCAAACGAACAGTTCTAAGGATGTTCAATCTAAACTTTTAGCTCAATTGAAAAATAAAAACTGCAATTTTATTAAAAGAAAAGTTATTGATTTTAGACGTTTGGAAAACGATTTTGCAGTATTTACTGTTGACGGATGCTATAAAGTTGATAAATTGATTTTTGCGGGAGGAATAAAAAATAATTATGAACTTTTGAAAAAAGTCGGGATTAAATTAATAAAGCCTTGTCCTGCTTTATGTGCGGTTTGTGTGGCGGAAGAAGCCTTATATTCACTTTCAGGATTGGTTTTAAAAAATATCCAAGCAGAATTGCCTGTTAATTTAAAAATTAATGGTGATTTGCTTTTTACGCATACTTCTTTGTCCGGACCTTTGGCTTATAAAATTTCATCTTTATGCGCGTTTTATGATAGACCTTATTGTGTAAATTTAAATCTTGTTGGGATGAATTATGATGATTATGATATAGCGCTTAGAACTTTGATAGACAAAAACGGGAAAAAGAGTTTTGTTAATATTTTGTCAGAATTTTTGCCGCGTTCTTTTGTTGGTTATGTTTTTAATAAACTTAATGTGGACAAAGAACTTAAAGCATGCCAAGTAGATAAAAATTTAAGGAAATTAATTGTACAGTTGTTAACAAATTATGAAGTAAAAATTAACGCTTTAAAACAAGACGGTGAAATTGTTACAGCAGGTGGCGTGGATACTGATTATATAGATGCTAAAACAATGAGGTATAAGCCTGTAGAAAATCTTTATTTTTGTGGAGAAGTCTTAAACGTTGATGGTTTTACCGGGGGGTTTAATCTTCAAAATTGTTGGTCAACAGGATATATAGCAGGATGTGCCCTTTTGGGTAATTAACTTTAGTTTGTGACTTTTATAGTTTTGTTGTACAATAATTTTTACAGATTAGTTATAAAGGGGTAATAAAAATGCATGAGTATGTTTTAAAGTTAAAAAAGGGTGATATAGAACTGGAAATTAAGTCTGATGATTTGGAATTTATTCGGGAACAACTTCAAAAATGGCATAATGAAGTAGTTTCATAATAATGGTGAAACATGGCAATATACACTATTGTTGTAAAAAGAGATAGTATTCAGTATAGCATTTCAAGTGATGATAAAGATTTTATCATATCACATATTAGTATGGTTTTTTCCCAATTAAAAAATAGAGAAGAAAAAATTGGAGATGCTTATTATACAAAGCTTGATGTTGCGCCATTACCCCAAAAAGACTATTTCTCAAAAGAGCAAGAGTACGCAAATAAGAAAAAAGAATTTTTAGAGTTGAGTACTTTGCTTCAGCCTGATTTGCGTGAGGAAAAATCTCAAGAGAACGAGAATGATTTGGAACAATCAGATAATAACAATTTAATAGATTCTTTTGAAGAGAGGAGTATAACTGAATTTCAAGCAGAAGCTGGAAAAGTTGAATCGGATGAAAAAAATGAAGAGCCACAGCCTAATAGTAATGCAGATGAACGTTCTTCTAATAATGTAAGTAGTGATTTTGAAAATATTTTGGCAGAAAAAATAAATAATCCTGTTTATATTGAAGAGTCTTTTAAAAGTTATGAAGATATAATATCTGAGATAAAACCTGAAAGTTTGTTAGATTATTTAATAATTACAGCTTATTATATGCATGAGAATGAAAATAAACATACTTTTCAGTTAAAGCAGCTTAATAGTAAGTTGTATGGCTCAATGAAAATTATGGTGGACAGGAAAACAGTTCAAAAAGCGGTTGAAGATGGTTTGTTAACTGTTATACTTAATGCTGATGAAGCTTTAGGAGTTGTTGAGTATGCTTTGACCCAATCAGGCAAGGAGTATTATCTGAATGCAAGTTCCTAAAAGAGTAGCAGTTTTACTAAGTGGGGGGGTGGATAGTAGTGTTGCAGCTTTTTTGCTTAAAAAACAGGGCTATGATGTTGTTGGAATTACAGGAAAAATGTTTTGTTCACCTTCTTCTGAGGAGCTGATAAAGAACGCAAAAAAAGTTGCAGCTTACTTAGGTATTGAACATTATGTTTGTGATGTTAGTGATGCGTTTCAACAATATGTTATACAGTATTTTCAAAATTC
The DNA here is from genome assembly GCA_949284985.1 of uncultured bacterium. Classification (GTDB taxonomy): domain Bacteria; phylum Cyanobacteriota; class Vampirovibrionia; order Gastranaerophilales; family Gastranaerophilaceae; genus RGIG2134. Next base: position 156,280 of record CASDWY010000024.1, read on the forward strand.
ATATAAAAAAGGTGAAACGCCAAATCCCTGCATTAGATGTAACAAAATGATTAAATGGGGTAAGATTTTTGATTTTGCATTTAAAGAAGCTGGTGTTGATTATGTCGCTACTGGACATTATGCAAATATTGTAGAGAAAGATGGAGTTTTTAAGCTTTATCCTGCAAAAGATGAAAAAAAAGATCAGCTATATTATCTTTTTGAACTTGATCAATATCAACTTTCAAAAACGCTTTTTCCACTTAGTGGATATTTAAAAGCGGAAGTGAGAACAATTGCTGAAAAAAATAATCTTCCATCAAAATCATCAAAAGAAAGTCAAGATATTTGTTTTATTCAAAAACCAATGACAACAAAAACATATTTGCTTGAGCAATTTGGAGAAAAGCCTGGAGATATTGTTATGTTGACGACGGGGCAAATAATTGGTAAACATTTTGGAGCTCATCAATATACTATTGGACAACGTAAAGGAATAGGAGTTGCTTACAAAAGTCCTTTGTACGTTTTGGAATGTGATGTCGCAAAAAATATAGTTTATGTGGGAACAAAAGAAGAACTTTATAAAACAAGTATTAAAACAGATAATCTTAAGTTTCAGTCAGGCGTCGAACAGCTTGAGTTTCAGGCAAAAGTAAAAATTCGTTATAATATGCAAAAAGAAAATGCGTTGGTAAAAAAAATTAATGATAAATGGGTGTTTGAGTTCGAAAAACCTGTTTATGCAGTTACAAAAGGTCAAGCTGTTGTAGTTTATGATAAAGTTGATTCTCATCTTATTGCCGGTGGTTGGTTGTAGATTATTAAATTTTAATTTTTTCCATTAAGCTTAAAAATTCAGGAAAAGAAATATCTACCCAATGAAATTCTTTTATTGTAATAGGTTTTTTGGCAATTAGCCCTGCAACATAAAGACTCATAGCTAAACGATGGTCATGATAACATTCAACTTCAGCATCACCTTTGATAGAGGTTTTGCCTTCTATAATAAATCCGTCTTCTGTCTCTGTAATATTTATACCAATTTTTGTTAGTTCTTTTACAAGACAACTTATTCGGTCTGATTCTTTGTTTCTTAAATCTTGTGCATCTTTTACAATAGTTTTGCCATTGGCTTGAGAGGCTAAAACCGCTATTATCGGAAGTTCATCAATAAGTCTTGGAATTATTTCAGCTTTTATTTCAGCACCATTTAATTCTGAAGTTTTTATTCTAATATCGCCTATTTCTTCTAAGCATTCAATTTTTTTATTAAGTATTTCAATATTTGCACCCATTTTTTGTAAAATGTCGATGATGCCGGTGCGAGTTGGGTTTAAACCTACATTTTTTACAATTATATCGGAATTCGGAACTATGCTTGCCGCAGCAATAAAAAATGCTGCAGAAGAAATATCGCCCGGAATGCTAAGGTTTTTTGGTTGTAATATAGATTTTTTTATAGAAACTTTGTTTCCTATAGATAATATTTCAGCTCCAAGATATTCAAGCATTAATTCTGAGTGATTACGTGATTTAAAAGGTTCTTCGAAAGTAGTCTCACCTTTTGTATTAAGTCCTGCAAGTAAAATACAAGATTTTACTTGAGCAGAAGCTAATTTGCTTTTATAGTTGATTGGTTGAAGTTTTTTCCCAAAAATTTTTAGTGGAGCTCTGTAATCATTATGACAAATTTGTGCTCCCATTAGTTCAAGAGGTTCAATTATTCGTTTCATAGGGCGTTTCGAAAGGCTGGCATCTCCTATAAGAGTACTTTCAAAATTTTGTGTAGCTAAAATTCCTGAAATTAATCTCATTGTAGTGCCTGAGTTACCGCAATTTAAGACTTGTGTGGGAGTAATTAATTTATTGGGTGCGATGATTATTAAGTTGTTTTCATCAATAAATTTAACGTCACATCCTAGTTGTTGAATAATATTAAGTGTGGAGATACAATCTGCCCCTTTTGAAAAATTTGTAATTTTAGTTTTTCCGCCGGTTAACGCCGAAAACATTACAGCTCTGTGGCTTATAGATTTATCCGGAGGAATGGTAATAGTTCCTTTTAATCCGTTTTTTATATTTTTAACTGTTATATTCATAGTTATATTAGATTACATTTAAGCCAAAATGGCAAGAGTTTAGAGGCAGAAAAAAGTATGTTTACAATTTTTTACAAAAAGTATTGACATTAAATTTTTTTTGGAGCATTATAACAATACACAAGATTTAAGTGTAAAAAAAACACTAAATAAGAGAACAGTATATTAAGTTTATACTAACCCGAAACATAGAACTCCTAAATAATAAACACAAAAAAGACCATTAGGATGCAGAAAACAACCCACCCAACTTTTGGGTGGTTTTTTTTATTTTAAAGTTAAAAAAATAGCCAAAGTTGGTAAAAAATAAATAATGGGTGTATTTTAAACAATTATTAAAAAGTTTTTTTTCTTAACATTTTGTTTTTAATTGTTTTTAAATTATCATGTTTTAATTATAATAATCTTAGGATTAATCAAGAGGGAAAATTATGACTGAAAATAAACTGCCCGAAGGTGTAGGCAAGAAAATTGTAGAAGCTTTGAAAAAACAATCAGAGATAGAAGTTACTCCTGTTCAAGAAATTTCTGATAAAGAAGAAGTCGAAAACATAATTAATGATGAAGTAGATGAGCTTTTTGTTGATAGCGAAGAAGATATTTTGCCGCAGCAGTCTGAGCAAAATCAAGTTTTGAATCAAGTTCCGCCGCTACAGCCAAGGGTTGAACCTGTGTACAAACAACCTGTTCAAAACCATTTTGAACAAGATATTCCTTATGTTATGGCTCAGCAATATCGTGAAGTACAGCCTTCTGTTAATTATAATTATATGGATCAGCAATATTCTTCTGAACGAGCTTCTAGCGTAAAAGAATTTAATATACCTTCAAATGTGGCAGTTTTAAAAAGATTAATTACTCAACTTCCCCAAGGTGTTTCTAAACAGACTGGAGCACAAATTATCAGACAAACTATGGAAGCTCTTGGAATATCTATGTCTACTGTATTATCAGAGGCTCAGAATTTTCAAGATGGGTTGAATACTTCTGTCAGGGATTGTGTTTCTACCATTCAAGAATATAAAAATAATATTAAAAATCTTGAAAAACAGGTTAGTGATTATCAAAAACAATCTGCACAGGTAAATGATTTGATTAGTCTGTTTATTATGACTGATAAATAGGAAATTTAATGATAAAATATGCGGTAAAAATGCTTAAAAATAGGTTTTATCCACTGGATTATCCTGGTGAGATGAAACTGGAAAACGGGCAGTATGTTTTGGTTAGGACAGAAAAAGGCGAGGAGGCAGTTCGTGTTTTTGTTGTTAATTCAGAAATTGCTGCGCACTGGGAGAAATACAAGCCGGAATCTGTTCCTTTGGTGAGAGTTATGTCTAAAGAGGATGTAGCTCAACTTGATGAAATTAAGAAAGAAGAATATATTGCATTTAATAAGTGTAAAGAGCTTGTAGCTAAGCATAATCTTTCGATGAATCTTGTTCAGACGAGGTATACTTTTGATAGAAAAAAAGTTACATTTTATTATACTGCACAGGAGCGTGTTGATTTTAGGGAATTGTTGAAGGATTTAACTCAAACATTTAAGCGAGTAAGGATAGATTTAAGGCATATTGGTGTAAGAGATGAGACCTCTATTGTAGAGGGGAATGGATTGTGCGGTATGCCGTTTTGTTGTTGTTCTTGGTTGAGAAAGTTTGACAGTATTAATATCAAGCTTGCAAAGGATCAAGGAATGCCGATTACACCAGGGAAAATTTCCGGGACTTGCGGTAGATTGTTATGTTGTTTAAATTATGAATACAAAGATTATATTGAAGCAGCAAAAGAAATGCCACCTGTTGGATGTGGAGTTATGACTGCAGATGGTTTAGGTCGTGTATGCAGTATAAATTTCCTTAGTGAAAAATTGTCTGTAAAACTTGAGGATGGAAAAATCAAGGATTATCGTAAGAACGAAGTTGAAATGGTGGATACAAAAGTTGATATAGATATAGATATTGATATATTGACGTATCCTATTGATGAAAATGACGCCAAGATTGATATACGCAAACTTGAAGATGATAAAAACAGCACAACGGGTAATGTATAAATTATTCTTTGAAATTATTTGTGCTGTCAAAAAAATAAGCTTTTTATGATACAATAACATAGTTAGTAGCATTTTTATAAGGAGTTTAAGATGAGCTGTGTTTTAGCAGATAAAAAACATTACAAGAAGCTTGTACATGAAGGACTCAAAGCACTTGGTAAAAAGAATTTTGCGCTTATTGTTCATGGTGGAAGTTTTCCGTCAGATATTGGAAAAAATACAGGGTTTGGTACACCTAATTCTAATGCAGCAAAGAGAGTCTTTGATTTTGCAGAAGGGATATTTAATGCTATACAGCTTGGTCCACAAGGTAAAACAAAAGGGATAGATGCTTCACCATATACAGGGACAATTTTTTCAATTAATCCGTTATTTATTGATTTAGAACAATTGACCACAAAAGAGTGGGATTGTATTTTAAGTGAAAATACTTATAAAAATATTTGTGATAATAATCCTAATAAAGATGTAAATAAAACAGCATATTCTTATATTTTTAATCAACAAGACAAAGCACTTAGAGAGGCTTTTGTTAATTTTAATAATTCTAAGAAGAATAAAAAAGAATATGAGAAATTTAAAAAGGAAAATGCGTTTTGGCTTGAAAAGGATTCTTTGTACGAAGCTTTGATAGTAGAGCATCAGAATGATTATTACCCGATGTGGAAATCCGATATGGATAAACGTCTTTTTAATCCATATAATAAAGAAGAGGAAGAGGCATTTGCGAAGAGAATACAAGAGTTAAAAGAAAAATATCAAGATGTAATAGAGTTTTATTGTTTTTGTCAGTATGTTGCTTTTGAACAAAATGAGCAAACAGCAAAATATGCTAAGAAGCATGATATTAAAATGATAGCAGATCGCCAAGTTGCTTTTTCCGATAGGGATGCTTGGGCGTATCAAGCATATTTTTTAGATGGATGGTGTTTGGGCTGTCCTCCTGATTATTTTTCTGAGGATGGTCAAGCGTGGGGCTTCCCTGTTATGAATCCTGAAACTATGTTTAATAAAGATGGTTCGCTAGGAAAAGGCGGCGAGCTGATGAAGAAGCTTTATAAGAAGATGTTTACTGAAAATCCTGGTGGGGTAAGGATTGATCATATTGTGGGTTTGATTGATCCTTGGGTTTATGTAAAAGGACATAAACCTAAAATAGAAGAGGGAGCAGGCAGATTATATTCTTCGCCGGAGCATCCGTTTTTATCGAGATTTGCTATTGCGACAATGAAAGATTTAAATCTTGAAGTTGGTGCAGATAAAGAAAAAAGAGTTAAGTCGCTTACAAAGGCACAGGTGAAGCAATATGGAGCGTTAATTGAAAAAATTGTTATTGCTGCTGCAAAGGAATGTGGTTTGGATAAAGATGCAATTGTATGCGAGGATTTAGGAACATTGACCTATCCTGTAGAAAACGTAATGAAAGAATATAAACTTCAAGGCATGAGACTTACACAATTTGTTGTTGCCGAAGAACCGGATCATCCTTATCGCGGCGGAAATATCGAGGAAAGATGTTGGACAATGGTAGGAACACATGATAATGAACCAATTGCTATGTGGGCAAAAAATTTAGTAAATACTCCTGAAAGTTACCCTCATGCTAAAAATTTGGTTGAAGATTTGTTCTTTGAGCTTGATGAGCAGGCTAAAAATGATACTATTGTTAGGCTTACAACTGATGCAAATTTTTTAACTCAAACAAAATTAGTTGAGCTTTTTGCTTCAAAATCGCAAAATGTACAAGTTTTCTTTACGGATTTGTTAGGAATGATGGATGTTTATAATCGTCCTGGAACATCTGGAGATAGCAATTGGTCTTTGCGGATGCCAAATAATTTTGAGGAATTTTATTGTGAGCAGTTGAAGCGAGGTAAAGGTTTGAACTTGCCGTTGATTTTGAAGTTAGCAATACAGGCAAGAGGTTCGGAGTTTGCATCTAAGCATGAAAAATTAATAAAAGAATTAGAAGAATTGATATAGAAATGGGGCATTTGCCCCATTTCTAATAATTCATTGCATCTTCTTCCAACACCCGTCCTGCGCAGTAGTCTGCATACGAGTTTCCTTTGTTAACATTTTCTGTAGTACACCATGTAGGGTTGCTTCGCCAGTATATGTCTCTATTAGGATCTAAGTTAGCATGTAATTTTGAGCCCCAAGGTAAAATAGTGCCTTGAGGAATGCCATATCTGTTTTCTGCGTAGTGGTCTGTTATTTCAAAAGCAAATTGATCTCTCCCATATTTATTTGGACCTTTAAAACCATTGATGTCAACACCAGAAGAGGTAAAAATCATACCATCATTTGTAATAAAAGCAAAATCAGAACCCCACATGTTAATATTTTCAATTTTTTCACATGTTTCATCAGTTGAGTCCTTGTAACACAATTTATTAATTTTAAATTGTTTAGAAAGTAGATATATACGTTTGTTCCAAGTATCTCCATTAAACTCCTGCCCATCAATGTTGGTTACGTTACTAACCCAATGCCCATTTTCATCATAGTGCCATCCTTCATTCCACCCAACACAGTCAAAATCCCCAGCAGGACAGCCTTGAGTAATAGGAATCATCTTCATAGCATTTTGAAGTTGAGAGTAGGCTTTTTTAAGCCCAACAA